>JBNAVT010000021.1:34065-37156 GCA_049700215.1 Thermoproteota archaeon | reverse complement strand
GCTTGTGTATCAGCCGCAGCCTGGTGAATACTTTAATCCTTTAAACCTTGGCAGGGTGGTGGTTCTCGACGCTGGCCAGAGGTGGTGTGGTGTTGTTGTAGAGACCATTATTGAGAAGGGTGTTGTCAGGAGGCTTGCCGAGATAGCTGAGGACGCTGGAATGATAATAAGGTTCATCCAGTTTTCCAGTGTTGAGCCCAATGATGGGGTTGCGAAGGCGATTGCCTTCCTAGACTTCTCGGAGACGAGCATCACTCCGGAGGAGGCTTTGAGGCTGGTTAGGAAGCAGCCTTTCGTCAGGAGCGCCAGGCTGATGCTCCCTGATTCAAACGGGATTCTCTTCGACAACCATTTCTTCCCTCTCGTAGTCGGAAAGAGAAGAGCAGTAATATTTAGGAGGAGGGTTTACGAGTCTCTTTTCAAGGGTGTTAGGGAGAAGTTTGGGACAGCCGGGGAGGCGATGCTCTACTACCAGGGCTACGCCATAGGACACAGGACATGCCAAGCATACAGGGAGGACACCGGCATAGAGGAGCCTGAGGAACTGGTTGGGCTAGGCAAGGCCTATTTTAAAACATCGGGCTGGGGGAATAATGGATGTTGTCAACTTCAACGTTGAAAAAGGTGAGGCGGAGGTACGAATATACCAGAGCTTTGAGTGTGAAACAGGAAAGGGTAGTGAAACACCCTACGGACACTTCATCAGAGGAGTCCTAGCAGGATTCTTCTCAAACATATTCGAGAAGGATGTGAAAGCAGTTGAGACAAAATGCATAGCCAGAGGAGACCCATACTGCGAGCATATGGTTAAAAAATAGTTAAGACACGGTTTTCAGAAACTGTTTTCTGCATGATTGACCTCTATTCGAAGATAGTATAGGGCTCAGCGCCACGAGGACGGCGACAAGGCTTTGAATACGTCTCATGGCTTACGCTTACACACTACGCCAAATTCCTTGAAGCCTTGGAAAAAGCGCGCTCTCCAGCATAATGCTTGTCGGCGTTATGCCCGTGTTTGAAATAACTGCACACTTTCGCGTGATTCTCCTCCATGTAGTCTACGGTTTCTCCGAGTTTCGGCAGCTGCTTCTCAAGGCTGTTTATTGGGATAGAATAACCGGGGGATGGCACGCGCGCTAGCGCGGCTCGTTAAACAGGGGAATCCAAGCGTTTAACCGGGGAGGAAACGCAAAAACCCTTATCTAAGTCCTTTGAAAACTCCTAACACCAGTGGAGGCAACGGAGCAGGAAAAAAGTCTTCGGTTGAAAGAGGTGCGACTTGAAAATTTCATGAGTTACAAGTATGCTATTATACCGATTCACCCTGGGCTTAATCTTATTCTCGGCCCAAACGGGTCTGGGAAGTCCTCAATCCTGCTCGGGGTTTCCGTCGGCCTCGGCCAGTCGCGGAGCGGCAGGGCTGAGAAGCTCAGCGACCTGATTAGAAACGGGGAGGATATTGCCAGGGTTACGCTGGTTTTCGACAATTCTCCCAGGCAGGATGGGAAAAGGCCAGTCTCGTTCATAAGGTCTGACGAGCTTGTGATAACAAGATACCTAAGGAGGGATGGGGAGTACTGGAGCCAGATCAACTATAATCCTGCTACAAAGATGGAGATCGACGAGATTCTCTCCCTCTTCGGCATAGACCCGTCTAACATGCTGATAATAATGCACCAGTACATGATTGAAGAGTTCGCCTCACTCGACCCGTCTGAGAAACTTAGGCTTGTAGAGGGCGCCGTCAGCCTGTCTGGGCTGAGGGAGAACATTAAGGCTTCGCAGGAGAGGCTCAGCAGGATTGTTAGCGAGGAGAAGTCTGTCGAGGCTCTTTTAAACGAGGCTCGCGAGACGCTCGGTATGTGGAGGGCAGAGTACGAGAAGCTTGTTAAGAAGAGGGAGCTTCAGGCTCTCCACGCCGAGTTGAACAGGCTCCTGAAATGGAGCATATACAACCAGCTTAACGCTGAGAAGACCAGGCTTGAAGAGAACATTTCTAAGCTTGAGGCCAGAATAGCAGAGGGCAACCGTATAGTCTCTAGGACTATGGAGAAGTGTGAGAGGGTCTGGAGCAGGTTGAACAAGGCGAGGATGAAGCTTAAAAGAGTTTTCTTCAAAGCCTCTGAGAAAGGGTTTGACGACAGCCTTATCGACGAATACAGCAAGCTGGACGAGGAGATAACCAAGCTGATAAGAAGCTACGTGAAGCTTAACGTTAAGGCTGAGGTCTTGAAGTACAGGATCAGGGAGCTTGAGAGGGAGCGCCGCAGAATTCAAGAAAGGATTAAGACTGTTGAAGACAGGGTTAGGGAAGCCAAGGCTCAGCTTGAGGGCGAGGCTCCCAGGGAGGTTGAACCCCCTGATATTTTGGAAAAGAGGATTAACGACTGCATTATTCAAATAGCCTCGCTCGGCACAGTCAGCGAGAACGCTGAAGAGCTCTACAAGAACTATCTCAATGTTTACAGCGACCTTGAGCAGAAGGTTAAGGTGATTGTTGAAAACAGGAGGGCTGCTGAAAACGAGCTTAAGGACAGGATAGAAATATGGAGGCGGAAAGTCGTTGAAACAATAAACAGGGTTAACGAGGGCTTCAGGAGAAACATGGAGGTGATGGGCGGCACAGGTGATTTAAGACTGGTTAACCTTGAGGACATTGAAAACGCTGGCCTAATGATTTTCGTAAGCTTCGGCGGCAGCAACCTAACAGAGTTCAACGCCTACACTCAGAGCGGCGGGGAGAGAAGTGCAACAGTCGTATCACTCCTAATGGCTCTCCAGTCACTAGTCAAGTCAAGTGTGCGCGGAATTGATGAATTGGATGTGCATATGGATCCCATTAATAGAAATAAATTTTTCAAAATATTGTCGGACGTTGTTGAGAAGAACCCTGGGGTTGCGTACCTGTGCATTACGCCTGGGACTCCGCCGCCGGTTAAGGATGCTCACGTGATAGTTGTTCAGAAGGTTCAGGATGAGTCTAGAATACTGGAGGTTGAACCAAGCGTTAAGCAGTGAGCATTTTAAAATAAAGGGAGTATACGAGATCCATAGCGCGCCAGCCCTGATGGCAGGAGGCCCAAGGCTTGGT
>JBNAVT010000021.1:0-33965 GCA_049700215.1 Thermoproteota archaeon | reverse complement strand
GCCCTCGACAAGGTTGTAGGATTAGCAGACAAACTTCCTGGATGGTTTGGAGATTTCAGAGAGCATGCTGCACATGCTTGGTGTATCGCAAGCTTCCTGAAGTATGAGTTTGGAAAGGTATATGTTGATTGGGAGATCGAGAAAGTGGAGTATGCCTATAGAGATAGCCGGTTCGATGTGGTGGCAATCAAGCCCGATGGTGAGAAAGCAATATTGGAGTTTAAAACAATCCGTGAGGGGACTGAAGCAGGAGAACTAATTAAACGGGCTGCAAAATACGTTAGGGTTTGCACCGATAATACAGAATTTGAGGAGATTCAATTCATTTTCCAAGTCGATCAGAATAATGAAATCCCCCAAGAAGGCGTAAAACAGTTATATCGGGCCCTCAAGGAGTTTCAAACCACGGGTAATTTAAAGTTGCCAGATGGAACAATAGTGTTGAGCATAAGCCCGGATGAAGCAAGCAGGATATTGAAGATATTAACGTGGACTGGAGGCTATCTACCTTGACTGAACACTATGTTCGCATCATGGTGCCAGAGAATGCTCCACTCGATGCCAGAAAGGAGATCAAAGAACTACAGCTTCAGACTAGCGACGAGATTAGCCTTATACTCGGGATACCGTTTATGCTCCATAAGGGTTTAAAGTATATTCTGACGATACTTGCTTGGGCCTTTAGGGAGGGCGGCTCCTATGGGGATGAGCATCCGAAAGAACCCTCTGAGAAGAAGAGGAGGATGATGCTGGAGATATATAGAGAGCTTGAAAGTAAAGTCGATGTTAAAATAGACCGTACCATGATGACGGGGTTCAGAGCCTTCTGGCCGTGCGAGGTTCTAGACCTGAAGGAGGTTCGGGAGGAGGCGGCGTTGCTCGCGAAATCCGATGGAATCCTCCTCTCGCTGAAAAACCCGAGGGACTATTGGATATTGAGGAGGGGTGCTGAGGCTCTAACGGGAGGATGGGAGGAGTTACCCTTGAACGAGAGGATAAGGAGGTATATGGAGCTGGAGAATAAGTATCTTAGGGCATGGGGAAACTTCTTCCTTAGGGCGCTGGAACTTCGTAGAAAGTATCCGAGTGTTAAATTCTGGTTCACCGTTGAAATGATTTAATCGTTACACCATTACGTCGAGAAACCTCTGAGAGATGCTTCCTTACATAACGATGGATGGGGCTTGACTGGAAGATAGTGAGGAAAATACTTAGAAAACATGCATTAGAGCTTAAAAATTACAGATAATTGGGTATTGTTCTCTTTGTAACGTATTATGGTACAGAAACTAGTGCATGTTAAGAGGAGTAGAAAACGGTTAAAAACGGATGTTCAGCTTTATGGAGGAGGATGGTTACTGCGGGGAAGATATTCAGGCTTGACGAGTATTTGCCGCAGAGCGATATTGCTCAGAGGCTTAAGGGCTACAGGGTTGAAACCCCGCTGGAGGGTGTTGACCTAAGCCTGGTGACTGAGATCGCTGAGTTGAAGGCTTCTCAAAATATGCTGGAGGGGGTTATTAGCAGGGATGTGCCTCTGACGATCAGGAGGAGGGATAAGACGGAGATAATTGCTAAAACAGTCGACTCGGTTTTCAGCTTTGTTTTCAGGAGGAGAAGAGTCTTCCTCATAGTTTTGGAGAAGAAGCCTGTTGCAAACATGGTTGCCAACATGTTCAGCCAAGTGATCTTTCTTAAAAGCGGCAGGATTGTTGAGGCAAGGATTTCCCCGGAGGTAATGTTGGACTATCATAATTCGAACAGCGATGCCGCTAAAGTTGTTTTCTTCGACGACGTTGACATTCCTAATATTAAGAAGCTCTCGCTATACGGGCCCTCGCTAGCTAATACAAGCCTCTTCTCAGAATACCTGCGCCACGGGAGAATATGGTACATGGTTATAGCACACAGGAAAAGCGGCCTGGTGGCTGGGATCACTAGGGATGCTGTCGTAACGATTTTCAGCAGGATTGATCCTGCTTCATTCATAAAGTTCTCCGTTGAAGAGATAATCCCGCTGATAGAGGAATCTGAAGCGTCTAAACCTGAGAGGAAAGCCTAGGCGCGTGCTTTCTATACGTTGGAAAGTAGAGCCTCGTATTCCTCGTCGGTTAAAGCGTCCAGCTTCTTCAGGCTTCTTACTAGGCTTTTAAAATCGATCAACTCGTGCAACGTTATCCCCTTGTCCCTCAGCCTTTCCACAGCACCTTGGCTCTGGCAAATTATTACGACGGCTTGCTCCACAACCCCGCCTTCTGAAACAATTTTACCAGCCGTCCCCAGTATCTGCCTACCTGTTGCAACCGAGTCGTCGACGATAAGCACTCTATCCCCCATTTTCAAAGGCCCTTCCACAAGCTTCCCCCTTCCCCTTTCCCTTACTAGCAGCATGGGTTTACATGTTTTGAGACAAATGTAGGATGCGTAGGGTATTCCTGCCAGGGGCACTCCTGTGACGAACTCGAAGCTGCCCAACCCGGCTTTTTCTCTCACGGCTTTAAGAAGGCCGGATGCTGCCCTGAGGAAGACACGTGGATGGCTTAGGATCGTGGTCAGGTCGAGTACATAAGGCTGGAGGACGCCTTCATCAGTTTTATCAGGCCACGTGAGGAAGCCGCCTGTTTTAACGAGGGTTTTCGCCACGAGGTCGACTAGTCTGTACAAACGTTTTCCCGCTGTTAAGCACGGCGCTTATCTTTAAGCCTTTCCCATCGGAAACCGGGAGTTACCCGGTGAGGACTTGCGCTGAAAAGCTTTTCCCAGTATCTGGCTGAGTATAATCGGAGTAGTATACTGCCATATTGGTGGATAATGCTACAGTAGCTGTGGAGGCGCGGAAACCTAGGTTTCAAGTACGCGCGCCCTCTTAGGGAATGATGCGTGCTGTGAGCTAAAGGAACACTTCTATGGCAAAGGTTTGGGAGAGGAATTAGAGTGGCGGCTTCTTCCAACACCTGAGTTACAACTGTTCCTGCAACGCGGACTATAATGGTGTAGTGAACATTATTAGACGGGCTGTATGCGTATGCGCGGCTGGCTTGGCGCAGCCCTGAACTCGGCAGAATGAGTCTGCAAGGGCGATAAACCGGGGGCTCTTCACTGGCCAACCTTATATATAAAGGGTTCGCCTACTTTAAGTATGACGATCCCCGTCTTCAAGCCTTTCTTCTTGACGGCGCGTTGGAAAACAGTAAAGTCCTCGCCGTGGTAAGGTATAACTATTTTAGAGTTGGAGTTTTCCGCTGATTCAACCCATGAGGCGGCGTTAAGAGTAGGGTTGAAACCTATTGGGATGAACGCTATATCGGGCTTCTCCTCAACCGTCACTTTCTTCAAGGCCTTGGACACGGGGGAGGCACCCGTCTGGAAAATCTTACACCCGTTTTCAAGCGTAACCATGTACGTTACTGGCGTGGATGCCTCAGAGTACTCGCTAGGATAGGATTTGATGATTAACCCGTTGCTTACCAGCAACCTGTTAGGCTTAGCCGCGATAAGCATATCCTTCGGAATCTGCGACCTGAGAATCCTGTAGCTTGTTTCATCAGCGATTATTTTCCCGGACTTCTTTAGGAGGCAGAGCTCTGTTATCAGGTTCTCGTCGAAATGCTCAGGCTGCTCGTCAGTTATTAGAGTGTAGTCTACCTGCTCTACTTCGCCGGCGCTTATCTCTGAAGGGTTGAAGAGTAGTCTTTGCGTCTGAGTGGCAACGTATATGCACGAGTATTTGTTCAACAATGTTAACACTACTTCTGATTTACTGGGCCTAACAGTAGGCGGAACCGTGTTTCTCAATTGGAGAAACTTTTAGAAAAAAGGGGTAATAAGCATTTCCCTCGTCGCCGGATGGTTGATAAACATAAGTGTTTATCGCTATAGAAACAGCTTTTCAAGACGGTCTTCCAACTTCCTCGTGAACCCTCTTGTGGAAAGCCTTCACCTTAGCCCTCCACTCGTCGAACCCTCCCCGAGGCGGGTAATCCGTGTAAAACTGCCTGAAATCCTCCATTAGATTAACAGTCCTATTGAGCTTCAAAAGGAAGCCTGGTTTACCGATGCCCGCGAAAAACCTTGAAGCCTTCTCAGTAATGTTAAGCCTAAGCTTCCCGCCCATGCTTGCCTCCAAAAGGTCTCCGCTCTTAATGATCCCCTGGGCCAAGCCATAGTTTATCAACTCGTTGTTCAAGCCCTGGAGGAAAACCCTGAAAACATCTAGAGCAGCCTGTTTAACACCGTAGTTTCTCATGTACTCCAGGTTGAGCCTCCAGAGAGCCTCCTCGTCTACACGGCCCTGCTCTAAAGCTTCCGCGGCAACCTTGGCAGCTAGGAAGCCGCCGGTCATGGAGGACCCTATTCCACCCCCGTGCAGAGGGTTAACCATGAAGGCTGCATCTCCCACCGCTATGAAGCCGTTCCAAACAGCTGAGTCTATGGGCCTCCTGGCGGGAACTATTCCCCCACCCCTGTGTATAACTCTCACTATATTATCCTTAAGGCATGGAAGCCTGTCAACCCATTTCCTGAAGAGAAGCATTGGGTTTGCTGAGCTCCTGGCGACTCCGAGGCCCGCGTTAACCCTTCCCTCGCCCTCTGGGAAAACCCAGAAGTAGCCTCCGGGAGCATCATTCATATCTAGGTATATGGCGGGGATGGGAGGGGTTACGCTTGTCTCCACAATCTCCCTGTAGCACACTAGTGTTTCATCGTCGTCGAGCTCCTGGTCGAAACCAACTTGTTGAAGCACCCGGGAGAGGATTCTTGAAGCACCAGTAGCATCCACAGTCACCTTAGCGTAAACATCCTCCTTAACGCCATCCCTACTCACCAGCCTAATCCCTCTAACACAACCCTGCTCAACGATCAGCTCCCTAGCCTGCGTCTCAGGCTTAAACTCGCACCCAGCGTCCAAAGCCAGTTTTAGGAGGAACTGGCCGAATTCAAGCCTGTTCAAAGCGTACGCGCTCAAGCCTTCGGCGATTACGCTGAGACGGCTATGCATGTCGGGAGAGTATATTTCTATCCCAGGGTATATGGAGAAATAGGTTTCACGAGGCAGGGTTAATCCCAGCCTCTCCAAGTGGTGTGAGCCAAGCGCGTCTCCGCAAACCTTGTCGCCAACCTTCCTTCTAGGAGACTTGTCGACTAGGAGAACCTTCAACCCCTTTCTGGCTGCCTCCCTGGCAAGGGTTGCGCCGGCTGCGCCCGCGCCTGCTACGCACACATCGTACATTTTAGGCGTTTTGAGGCTTCAGGATGGATAAAAGGGTTTCTCAACAGTTTTTAAACGGTTTAACGGAGTACTGGAAGCGTGGAGAAACAGGGGAGCAGGCTGGGTTTCGAAACGACCAGGATCAGGGAGGGGAAGGCTGAAATAATTGTTCCCAAGCTTGATTACTACAGGGTTTCGCCTGAGGAATATGTTCCTTCTAAAGCACCCGTGTTCTACAATCCGTTGATGAAGGAGAACAGGGATTTTACAGTTATTGTTGCTAACTTGATTAAAAAGGAGGCTGGGCGCAGCCTCTGTTTCGGAGACTCTATGGCGGGCGTCGGAGTAAGGTCGATAAGGGTTCTCGCTGAGGCAGGGTGGGATGAGGCTTATGTGAACGACACTAGTCAAAAGGCTTTCGCAACAATAGTTATGAACATTAAGTTGAACGGGCTTGAGAATAGGGCGCACGCCTCTAAAATGGATGCGAATTCCTTCCACGCGGCCCATTCGCTAGGTGGCAGCAGGTTTGACATGCTTGACCTAGATCCCTTCGGAACCCCGGTTAGGTTTCTAGACACTTGTTTCCAGGCTGTTAAACACGGCGGAGTTCTCGGTGTAACTGCTACTGACACTGCCAACCTTTTCGGCGTGCATAAGAGGGCTGCGAGAATGCTTTACGGTGTGAACGTTTTTAAAACTGGTTTCATGCGGGAGATTGGGGTCAGGGTTCTGCTTAAAGCGTTGGCCGAGGCTGCTGCCAGAAATGAAAGGGGTATTGAGCCTATTGTTTCGGTCACGCGAAGGCATTACGTTAAGGTTTTCGCTAGAGTTTTAAAGGGGAGGAAACATGCTTTCAAAAGCGTTTCGCAAATCGGTTTCCTTAAAGTAAGGAGGTTTGAGAAAATATATGAGCCGCTGGGCGTGGTTGACGCCTGCGCTTGTTGCGAGAAGGATTCCATGTTGCTAGGCCCGCTTTACACTGGTGAAACACACTCCAGGGAGTGGCTTGAGAAAATGCTGCTTCAGAAAACCGGGGAAACGCTGGTGGATGAGGATGTTTTTAGAACCGTTGAAACCCTTGTCTCGGATGATCAGAAGATTGTTGGAGGGGTTGATTTAACCGGGTTGGCTTCAAGCATGCGCGTGAATCCTCCGAGGAGAAGCCTTCTTATAGATAGACTTTTGAAAGAAGGGTTTACAGCGTGCAGAAGCGCTTTCGACAATAATTGCATCAGGACTAACGCTGGGCTTGAAGAGCTAGTTAGAATCATTAAAACCCTTTGAAAAACTTGGCGATCAGGTAGAATTCTGAACTCCCCTTGCGTGAAGCCTTGGGCTTAAACCTTTTAACGAACCTGAATAGCTTTAAAGCCTTCCTGTAAACCCTGTCAGAACCCTCACCCTCGAACACCTTAATCACCATTGATCCGCCTGTCTTCAAAAGGTCTCTTGACAGTTCGAGAACCCTTTCAACCATCTCGATCTGCCTAGCGTGGTCGAGCTCATAAATACCAGACATGTTGGGTGAAAGGTCTGAAAGAATCGCGTCGAACCTGCTTTTAGATTCTTTCAAAACCCTTTCAACAAAGTCTCCATCGAAAACGTTGAGCATGATTGTCTTAGCATTATCCAACTCCAGGTGTTCAACCTCCTTAATATCCACCCCAATAACCAGCCCGGTTTCACCGGCTGCTTCAGAAGCGACTTGAAGCCATCCCCCAGGGGCGCATCCAATGTCTAGGACAACGTCCCCAGTTCTGATAACCCTATGCTCATCAAGTATCTGCTTAAGCTTGTACGACGCCCTGCTACGGTAACCCTCTTTCTTCGAAAGAATGAAATAAGGGTCACGTTTCCTCTCTTGAAGCCACCGCCTCTTTGACTTCAACATCCGCTCCCCCGACGCCAATCGTAAGTATCCACTTGTCTAATAGTTCACACCGTTCAGGGCTTATTGCAGAGCCTGACGCGCAACTCCTGTTGAAATGTGGGCATGCGAAGCATGGTGAACCCTTCAAAGAATCTATCTTAGGAACTCTGCGTGTCGAATACAGCTTATAGGTCCACCTCTCCTTGTGGAGAACTTTCTCCCTCTTTATCAGCCCCCAGGACTCTAGTTTCAAGCATATTCTTGAGCCTTCCCTGCTTGAGATGTTAAGCATCTTGTATAGGTCTGTCTGCACCACCCCGTCCTTGGAACGCATTATGATGTTAAGGACCTTTCCCTCAAGCCTGTATCTTCTCGAGACTTTTCTGACCACTGGGGCTTTATCACCACTATGATAATAGTGTTTCTAAGCTATAAAGGTTTTCCGATCCCTATGCTTTTCTAGGTTGAAAGGCATAGTTTAGAGCATAAAGCCATAGTGGCCTAAGTCTTGTCTCTGCCCGGGTTTTAAGGGATTTGGCTAGGGTTTCAGACCCGTAGGGGAAGACCAGCCCCGTTTTCTTCAGGATGCTCAAGCTGCGTGCACTTATCATTTCACTTACGCCTCCTGAAAAACATTAGGTCATTCTTTTCGCACGCGTATTCAAAGCCTGTTTCAAGCAGTTCTTTAACCTCTTCAGGGGTCAGTCACCTAGCACACTAGGCTTGGATTTTGGAGGGCACGCTAAAAAATTCATTTGATTGTGTAAGCCGATCACAATATTAGAAGATGAAGGGTGGAGGAGGTGGCGGAGGTCTTGCTCTTTTCCTTAAGAATAGTGAAAGGGATATGATAAACACTATTACAACAATTCCAACTAGGATTACGTAGAATTCCTTGCTAAAAGTCTTTTCCCACCTAGTTATTAATACCTTTGGAGAATTCATAACGACCTGTATCTCGAGGCTTTCACCATATGCATCGCCAGTCCACCCTTTGAACACATAGGCGTATGGAAATTCGGCAGGCTCCTCCTCTATATAGAGACTAACAGTAGCGACGGAATTTTCATCATACCAGCCTGAACCCCGTATAGTTCCGTGATCAGACTCGACTGTTAGGAGATATTGGGTCTTGAAGTATACTGAATATGATCTTGGACCCCTGACCGTTATCGTCCTCGATGGCGATGGGTCCCCATCACTCCACCTTTGAAAAACGTACCTTCTACCTTCTGATTCTTCGAGAACTTGCGGCACAGAAATGTTATGAGAGGAGCCTTCGCTCCAGCGGAAGGTCATCGAACCCCTGTATTCTCTACCATCGACTACAAAAACCAGTCCAGATATTGAGATCGAATAGACTCTTAATGTTAGCGAGCTTCCGCCTAATACGCTGTACACCCAGTAAGTGTTTTCTTTACTCAAGTTAAGAAAGCAATATATATTGGGATTTAAGAATATTATTTGAGAAGAATACTGTTGCCAGCGACTGGTTTCCTCATCCCACCTTTCGACCGTTATGTTATATAGTAGAGGGATGGTGGAATTGTTTTCGATCTTAACCTTCCACATATCTTCAGACTCTTCCTTAGATAATTTGACTGGTGTGTTAACGTAATCGACAACCCTATAGTTGGTCAGAATTATGCTATAAGTGACGTCTGTTATTTTGAACTCCGGGGGAGCGTTTTTCCACTGATAACGTATAGAATACCCCTCATACCTCCTGCTCGTCACGAGCCTGCGCGCGTCTCCAATGTCGCCCCACGTTGGGTCCACCGTAAGCCAACCGTAGTCTGGAATCCAAACCTCAGCCCAGCTATGGGTATATCCACTAATATCTTTGTAAAGGAGTTTACTCGGGTCTGTCACATTAAGCCCATATCCTAGGACGCGGCGTGCCGGGATTCCCGTTGCCCTGCAAAAGGCTATGAAGAGTGTTGAGAACTCGTCGCAAACTCCGGAGCGCACATATAGTACTTGAGCATCCGTCAACCGTGTCCCGACTCCGACTTTCATATCATAAGCTATGTTCTTTCGTATCCATTCGACGAATTTCGCCACGACTTCTGGAATACTCTTCGCCCCGTTTGCCAATTGCCTTGCTTGGCTGACTACTTCAGAATGAAGCGTGACATATTTGTCTGGCAAAAGATACTCGCTCATGCCGCTTACTGGTACCAGAGTTTGGCTTGGCACAGAAGGAGTCGTCACGTTTACTCTGACGATGAAAGTACCAGTGAAAAAATTCATCGTATAGATATCCGTCGTCTCGATAACCCAAGCTTCTTGACCGTCTAAATTCTCTATTCTGCCATGTTGCAGCATTACTTGTACTTGTTGGCTAGTAGTTTCTACAGGTAAGTCAAACATTTCTACACGTACAGAAGTCCTTCCAGGATAATATTTTCCGCTACACGTCACCTTTATAGTATATTGCAGAGTATATTCTGCAACAAGCATCACTCCGTTTCCACTCAAAGAAGATGCGTTACAACTGCAAAAATGGCCGAAATAAGGAAGGATTACGTAGAGAACGACAATAGAAAACACGCCACAGAATGACTTAACCTTCAATTTATCGGTTTCCTCCTCGCGAATAGGCTGGGAGAAAAAATCTTGAAGTCCGTTTTTAAACTTTATTCTTTAAGCGTGCGCCATATCAAGTTTTTATGTCTGAATGAAGCGGCATCCACTATTTTTTGGCTAGCATGCGCTAATGAGCGTGCTTATGCCATTTAAGATGGCGCTCGCTAATCACTCAATTTTATAATTGGCCTGCAGCGTGCGCTAGGGACTGGGGAGATTTCTCCACCTCAACCTTTTCTAGGTTTAAAAAACAAGACATCGCCCTTCCCAACTTTCTTAACGTTTCTTTTCAAAACCACTACAGCATATGGCTCCTTAACAGGGCCTATTATGTCTGTAACACTGCCCACCGGCCTCATTTCCCTGCTTAGGGCGAGCGAGCCTAAGCCAACCAGGCCTTCAAGCCTAACCATGGCAATTCTCTCGTTAAGAATGTTTTCTACAACTCCTTTACGTTTCAACCAGAATCACCCTTCATAGCCTTTCCGATTTTTTCAACAACATGCTTCTTCCGAGAATCCTTGCAGAAAACCATTATCCTTCCACACTTAACATTGTTCATCCTCGGGTATGCTTTATCGGGTTCCACGATAATCTTTAAGCCGAGTTTTCTACAGGCTTCTTCAACCCTAGCAAGGCTTGGAGAATCAACCGCCAGGCTCTTGGGGACACGCCTACCCATTTTTCGCGAGGCCTTGGAGTCGAAATACTGAGGGTAAACCATCACGTAGCGTTCCTTAGAAATGCTTTTCATCTTGCGGAAACCAGCTTAGCGTTCACAACCCCGTTGGAACCCGGTTTAGAGGTTACTACAGCATTACCCACTTCAGTCTTTACTAAAGCACCCTTGGTTATTATCTTCATCCTTCCGAATTCCCTGCTCGCAGGGTTGTCAACCACGTCTAGAATCCTAGCCTTTACAACCCTATCCTTTTCAACGGCAACGTTAGCGTAGGCAGCCTGAATAACCCTAAGCTTTAATCTCCCTCCCCTGACCCTAGTCTTCTCGACAACATTATTCTCCCCGAGCCTCGTGAGGGTCGGTGGCCGGCCCATTTCATATTTGCGTTTACCCCTGTTAGGGTGACTCTTGCCCCCGGTTCTCTTCCTCTTGAATATGTCTCCGTGGTATACTGACAACCTGTCCAGACTCATTAAAATAATGCTTAAAAACTTATTCCTGGTTGCTTATGCCAAGCTTTATGACACCGGGGAGCGGCTTTAGAGAGTCTGGTTTTCGGAGTGAGGGTAGTTACATTAAAAAGCCTGTGGATACTGTTCTAAGGCTTATAGCGTTAGCCAGTGCGGAGAGGGTTTAGAGGTTGCATCTGACCAGGATTGAAATCAGGAACTTCAAGTCGGTAGGCGGCAGACAGGTTATAAACCTTAGCAGGGGCCTAACTGTCGTAACCGGTAGAAACGGCTCTGGAAAATGCGTGGCTCCCTGGACGATCATAGAGCAGCCGTGGGGAGGGCTGCCTGTAGAATCTCTTTTCGAAGAATTGTCTCCGGAGAGTGTTAGAATCAAGCTGGTGGATGGGGAATACGTTGTTCCCTGTGGAAAAGAGGCGCTGACAAGCTATAATCCGCTTCTCAGGAGGGTTGTTGAAGCCAGTGTCAGCGCCATGTTCAGGAAGTCCTACGAGGGTTGTTTGTTAAAAATTGAGACGGCAAACGGTAGACTGGTTGAAGTAACGCCGGAGCACAGGCTGATGGTGGACTATGGTAACGGGGTGCGCAGGTGGGTGGAGGCTTCACGTCTCTCAGAAGGCGTGAGAATAATGGTGATGGATGGTGGGAAAACTAGCTTCGACGTTTTAAACAGAATTGTTTGGAGAAGCTGGAAGGGAGAAGTGTATGACATATATGTTGAGAACGTTGGCTCGTATGTTACTGGTGACGGGGTGATTGTTCATAACAGTAATTTAATCGATGCGATACGTTTCGCGCTTGGGGAGAACAACCCTAGGCTTCTTAGGACGGATAGGCTTTCCTCCTTGGTTAACGATAACGCTGGCAGGGAGTCGGAGACATACGTGAAAATAACTATAGATAACAGTGACTCGACAATGCCTGGTCAAGAGAAGATTATAACGGTTGCTAGGAGAATGGGGCGGGATGGGGAAAGCACATATTATTTAAACGGTAGAAGAACTTCTAAAAACGTCGTTGAAGACACTATTTCCTCAACGGGCCTTTCTGCAAGAGGCTACAACATGATTCCGCAAGGAGAGATTTCACGGCTGGCTGATAAAAATCCTGTGGAGAGGAGAAAAGAGATAGAACAGGCTCTAGGCTTAGCTCAGTATGATGAGAAGAAGGCGGAGGCCCTCAGCAACCTGCAGCAGGCAGACAATAATCTCAGGGTGGCGCAGGCTAGGCTTCAAGAGATTGATAGAAGAATGCTTCAATTAGAAAGAGAGAGGAATATTCTGCTTAGGAGAAGAATGCTGGAGAAAGAAGTGGAGAGGATGCAGATGATCATTAACTCGTTGGAGTATTGGAGGCTTGCCAGAAAACTTGAGGAAATATCTCTAAAGCTGGAGGAGAACGTTGCAATGCGAAGCAAGCTTGAATTAGAGCTTGAATCCAAACAGTCTGAAAAAAGAAGCATTATAGAGAGGATGGAGGAGCTTTTAGAAACCGCTACTCCCATAACTCCCGACGCGGAGAGGATTCGCCTCCAGTACGAGTTGAAAGACTTGGAGAAAAGGCTTAGAGAAGCTTTTGAAAGGCTCGAGAGAAACCGGCTTGAGCTAAACACGATTAAAAAAGAATTGTCTAAAACTAGGCAGAAGAGAAGTAGAAGCCTGAGGAAAACGGTGAGCCTGGCTTCGGATTACCGAAGCATTCTGGAAAAACGCTCTTTAATCAACACCCTTGTTCTTCGCCTTCTAAGCGAGAAGAAAAAGCTTCAAGAGGCTGAGAGGAAGCAGGCTGACGAGGTTTCCAGTGTGGCGAACAGGCTGATGCTTGTAAACAGGGAGTTGGACCGATTGGTGCTTGAGGAGGAGAATTCGGAGAGAATGTTGAGGGAGGTTGTTGCCTACTATGGAAGCCTCAAGAGGAGGATAGGGTCTTTAAGCAGGAGGAGAAAAATGGAGATGGCTAGGAAAAGCAGGGTGGTCGAGAAACTGGCTGATCTCGACAGGGTTTTAGAAGAGAGAAAGAGGATGCTTGATGAAATAGTGAACACCGTTAAAATCCTGATGAGCAGTTTAGATTCGTTTAGAATTCTTTTTGCAAAGGTCTCTGGAATAGCGGACTACGCTATTCAGGATGAGAGAAGAAGGAGGGCTCTAGAGCTTGTGAAAAATGTTTCGGAGAAAAAAGGCTTAAGCATTTACGGAGTTTTAAGAGAGAACCTCTGGTTTTCCAAAGAGTTGAATAAGGCTGTTGAGAGCCTAGCTGGAGACTGGATGGACGCTGTTCTCGTTAAAAGCTCTCTAGACATGCTTTTCCTAATGAACTTTCTTGGGGGGAAGGGTGTCGGGATTAAAGTGCTGACCTCCGAGGGGGAGGCAAACAGAAAAGAAATACCGTTTGAGCTAAGTAAGCGCGGAAGACACGTAATGGATCTAGTTAAATATCCTAGGATTATTGAGAAACACGTCCTGAAACTTTTCTGGAACAGCGTGATAGTTAACACTGCCGAGGACGCTCTCGTCTTTGCTAGAAGAGGGTTTAGGGCGGCAACCGTAAACGGCGAGGTTTTCACGTTTGAAGGAGGATTGGTCAGGGAGAATGTTGAGGAGAGGCTTGAAAGCATCAGAAGCGTTGTGAAAAGCTTCTCCGAGAAAGCCAGCGAATTATCCGGAATACTTGAGACTATGAATAGCCATGTGAGACCAGTCTTAAGCAGCAAAATAATTGAAGCGTCAAGTATTCGAAGCAGGCTTGCCGAGGATCTGAACACTATTGACTCCCGTATGGAGGAGCTGGGAGAACAGTTGGGCACTCTTACTAGCGAGTATTTAGAAGCGTCTCGGAGACTGAGCCAAGCATTCAGAAGGAGCGACGCAGGTAAAAAGCGTCAGCTTGAAAGGGAAAGGATGAGGCTGAAATCCTTAATCTCGGCTAAGGAGAAAAGCATCAGGAGGATCCGCAGGAGGATAAGGCTAGTCGAAAAGGAATTGAATAGGCTTGAGAGACATAGAGAAGTTTACAAGAAAAGGCTCACTCTGATTGAAAACATTGCTGTCAATCTGCGTAGAAAGGCTGAAGAGTATAGGAATGCTGAGAAGGCTCTGAACGATAAGATCGCCAGGGTTAAGGATGAAAACAGAGAGGTTTTAAGTCTGACTCGTGATTTAAACGCGAAGATTGAGGATTTGAAGGGAAGGATGGGGGGAAACATGGAGGTTGTGCGCGAGGAGGTTGAAGATACGAGGAGAGACCTGGTTGCAACAATCCGGAAACTGGATAGGGAGATTGAAGGGTTAAACGCGGAGGTCAACAAGGTTAAAGACGTTGAGAGGAGGTTGCTGGTCGACAAGGAGATGAGTGAGAACAGGATTCGGGAGTTGAAAAGCAGGATCCCGGGTCAGCCACTTAAAGTTTCAGAGGACAAGGAGAGCGTAACGGAAAACTACTTGAACATTCTTAGAAGCGAGCTTGAGAAGGTTCAGGAAGTAAACATGCTTGCCATCAACCAGTATGAGCAGGAGGTTGATTTCTACAGGAATGCTCTTGAAAGGATTAATGAGCTTGAGGAGGAGAGAAGGAGCATTCAAGAATTCATGGAGGATATTGAAAAGAGAAAAAGGGAGGCTTTCCTAGACGGGTTGAATAGAATAAACAAGTATTTCTCAACCTTTTTCAACAAGATGACTGGTGGCGACGGATGGCTTCAACTCGAGGATCCTGAAAGGCCTTTTGAAGCCGGGTTAACAGTGTATGTTAGATTCCCGGGGAAGGAAGCAAGGGTAATAAGCGGGGTGAGCGGGGGAGAGAAGTCTGTGGCAGCGTTATGCCTGGTTTTCGCCATGCAAAAACTCTTTCCAGCAGCGTTTTACATTTTCGACGAGCCTGATGCCCACTTGGATTACGTTAACATTGAGCGGATGACGGAGCTGTTGAAAGAAGTCTCGAGGGAAAGCCAGATAATAATTGTTTCCCTCAGGGATGTTGTCGTGAGCAAGGCTGACAAGGTTATAGGTGTCTACGTTAAAAACGGTTTCTCCAGGTTCATAGAAATGCCTGCTGGGAAAGCTTTGGAGGAAACGACGGTTGTCGGATGAGGCACGGGAAGCAACAGACATAGTGTTCGACCTGATTAAACTCAGAAGAGTAAACCCCTGGGATATTAAGATCTCGGGGATTCTGAAGCAACTATCTGGGGAGCTGCGTGAAAAAGGATACTTGCAGTTTACGCTCTCTGGACTAGTGCTACTAGCATCCTCAATAATCTATCTCCGGAAAACCGAGGCTCTTCTCTCAATAGACTCTGAGCTTAAGCATAAGGAGGATCTTCACGGGGATGAGACGCTGGATGTTCCCCTAGGGCTTCTCGAGAAAATAAGCCCTATCGAGGTTCCGATCAGGCCGTCCCAACCGGTCATAGATCTTGAACGCCTCGTAAAAGCGCTCTCTGAAATGCTTGAAAAGGCTTATTCTAGGAAGGTTACCGAGGAGGAGGTGCTTCCACCTATTGTACCCCAGCCGGATGATTTCATAAGAGAGATTGAGAGGAAAGTCGAGGAGTTCAGAAACACTCTTTACACGATACTCAGCCGAGAGGGAAGAGTTTCACTCGGCTCCCTGTTAGAAGGCAAACAGCCACTGGATATGGCTAGAACCTTTATCCTGATTCTCTTCCTTCTGTCTGAACCAGGTTTCGATATTCTCGTCGAGGAGGGCGAGTACTACATAGTGATGGAGAATGGTCTCCAGGGACTTGGAGTATAGGAAGAGGATTGAGGCAGCCCTCTTCGCATCTGGGAGACCCTTGACCCTTAGGCAGTTGAAGTCTGCTGCAGGCGCCAGGAAGGTTGAGAAGGTGGAGAAAGCGTTGAGAGAGCTCGTCGAGGAATACAGGGCTAGGGACACGAGTCTGGAAATAGTTGAGATAGGGCAGGGGAATTACATGCTGAAGGTTAAGCCTGAGTACTCGGGCTTCGTTAAGAGAGTAGGCGTGAAACCCATGATGAGCAGAGCCGTCTTAAAAACGCTCACACTCATAGGTTTGAAACAACCTATAGCTCAATCCAAAATCGTAGGCCTCCGGGGGTCGCACGCATACAAGCAGATTAAGAGGCTGGTTGAAATGGGGCTGCTTGAAGCAAGCAGGGAAGGGAGGAGCAAGATGCTGAGGCTAACCCCAACCGGCTTAAGCGTTTTCGGCGTACGCAGCGACGACGAGCTTAAGCAAGCTTTAAGAACACGGCTCCAAATAGAGCCTGCGTATGAGCAGGATAGAGAGAATCCAAAACAGTCTGAGTAAAACCGGCATAGACCTGCTTGTTTTAAAAGAGCAGGGGAACATAATCTACGCGATTGACAGTGAACAGCCTGTCTCCGGAATGCTCCTAATACCTAGGAGCGGTGAAGCTAGGCTGCTAGTAACGCCCCTGGAAAGCGTTAACATGTCTTCCTCGCTGAATGATGTTAGAGTTGTTAGGCTGGACAGGGGTGAAGGATATTTACAGGGGCTTTTTAAAGAAAAACCGGCTGGTTTAAGGTATGTGGAGTTCGACTCGCTAGAAATGCATGAAGCATTGAGGCTTGAGAAAGAACTCTGCGTGCTCGTGAAAACCGGCAGTAGGATAGTTAGGGAGATGCGCATGGTTAAGGATGCGCGTGAAATAGACAAGGTTAAGAGGGCTGCTGAAATAGCGAGTCAAACAGTCTGTGAAATCACGAGTAGGCTGAGCGAGGGTGCTGCTGAAGTCGAGGTTGCCTGTGAATACGATTCTCGGATAGTTTTAAAAGGTGCTTTCAAACCTGCTTTCGAAACGATAGTTGCATTCGGAGAAAACTCCTCCAACCCCCACTCGACCCCATCCTTAAGAAGATTGAAGAAGGGTGACATCGTGCTGATAGACGCTGGGGCAGACTATTTCAACTATAAAAGCGATTTGACCCGTACCATGGTTTTCGGAGAAAGGCTTGAGGGAAGCGATGCTGCACTGATGATTGAGGCTGTGGAGGAAGCTAAGAAGGCTGCTGAGAGAAAGGCTTTCCCAGGGGTTAAAGCATGCGAGATAGACAGGCTTGCTTGCGAAGTATTGGAGGAATACGGGTTGGGCAAGTATTTTGCACACGGCCTTGGACACGGGGTTGGGATAGATATTCATGAACCACCCTCAATCTCTCCCTCGAGCAACGAGGAGCTGAAAGCAGGGAACATTATAACGATAGAGCCCGGGGTCTACGTGCCCGGGGTCGGCGGAGCCCGGGTTGAAGACACTTATCTCGTAACAGACTCCGGACCTTTAAAACTCACTCTAGCCTCATGTAAGTGGGGCTCTTCAAACGCTTTCCTTAAAACTGTTTAGATGCCGAACCTCCTTTTCCTCCTCTGGTATGTTCTTATCGCTCTAAGCAGGTCTATCCTCCTAAACTCGGGCCAGTACACATCCATGAAAACTAGCTCACTGTATGCTGACTGCCATAGGAGAAAGTTGCTTAGGCGCTCCTCTCCGGAAGTTCTAATTATGAGGTCGGGGTCAGGCTCCGGAAGATGAGCAGTGTAAAGCCTTTTCGAAATTGTTTCCTCATCTATATCATTCGGCTCTAATAATCCTTCAGATACTTCGCGAGCAATACTCTTAACAGCGTCTACTATTTCAGCCCTCCCCCCGTATGCGAAGGCTATATTCAAGTAGTGTGAGGAATAGCCCTCCGTCTCCGTCTCAATCTTCTCAACATACCGTATAATCTCTTCAGGTATAAGATCCCTCCTGCCTATTACTTTGAAGCGTGTCCTAGTCTCGTGCAGAACCTTCTTGTCCATCACCTCGATAAGCTTATCCTTGAAGAGCTTAAAAATCAAATCAACCTCTTCACGCGGCCTTTTAAGGTTCTCGGTTGAGAAAACGTAGAGCGTTACCGTGTTGATGCCTAGGTCGTAGCACCATTTAAGAACCTCGCCGACCTTTTTCGCGCCGAAAACATGCCCCAAGTATTTTTCCAAGCCCTTTGACTCGGCCCATCTCCTGTTCCCATCCATTATAATTCCTATGTGTTTCGGGGGTGGCAGCTGGCCAACCTGCCTTACGAGGGCCTTCTCGTAAAGCCAGAGAGACAGCCTGTTTCTCGAAATCCTCGAAGCAATGCTTTCCACGATCCCTAGCATCAGGCTGTCTTTGTTCCCTGGCTGATTTTAAGTATTTTCAGCGAGTAGAGAAGCCTCATTGTTAAGAAAACCGTGATGTTAACCGCGAAAACAAGCAGGAGGGTTAGAAGACTGACGTGGAGGAGCGTCTTAAGCTCGAATGAGGGGGTTGCGACAGCCAGCCCCAGAGTTCTGAGCATGGGAATAAGGGTCACTATGTTCGCAAGTATTGTAAGCGAGTCTTGAATGCTTGAAGCAGTTAAAGGATGTTTTATCGTGCCGCTTAAAAGGGTTACGGCAACGCCGAACAGCAGGACATCGATAGTCTGCGCAATGAACCTTCCGATTCTAGCTACTAGGGTTTCGTCCGGGAGGAACCCTGTGGAAAGTCCTGTGGAAAGCGCGAACAGGATTAGGGATATTCCTGTGGAAAGCAGCAGTGTCTTAAGTATTAGGAGCTGGGGAGGCATCTCGCCTCCGAAGACATGTTTAAGGCCTGCTGAAGCAAGCCTATCTAGGTCAAACCCCCTCATCAAAACCGCTAAACCTATTATGCTCCAGAAGGCTGTTGAAACCTCTCTTGTGGAACCATAGTAACTTAAGAGCGTCAGCGTAATTATGAGGATGCCTCCAAGCCCAAGGAACCATTTCTTAAACCTGGGGTCTGAGAAAAGCATTTTCAAATATCTTCCGAATATTATGTAAGACGCCTCTATGGAGCGGCTCTGCTTAACCACAACCCTTTTCACGCCGGTAAGGGGCAGTCTCGCCCTTATGATGGGCTCTATGTCCTCCTCTCCGAAACCGTCTGTCACAACATAGACCTCCGAAGGGTTGAAAGAGTTTGCGACACGCGTTATTTCATTCATAGCCTTTCGAGACGCTTCAAGACCGCCGTCGCTTAAGCCGCCGATCACGCTGACCTCCGTCAAATAGCCTTTTTGAAAAAGCTCGTCGGAAAGCCTTATTGACGCGAACATCGCGTTTGAATCAGCCTCCTCAGGGTCAACTAGGGCAAGCTTTTCAGCCGCTTTCAACACGTTATCCCTGCCGATTATAGGGGTTTCTAACCCGGTTTTTCTACCCACGTCGTCGTCCAGGTCCACGCATATGATTAACGCCCTTTTAGTGTTCTCTTCCAAGAGCCCCTTTAATATATGTAAGTATTCTATCGTTAAAAAACTTTTGTATGTCCAAAAACTTCTAAAACGACGGTAGCCTATACTAGCTGGATCGACCCCCCTGCAGCTCCATCATAGCTTTAAACTCTTCCCAGTCCAGTGACTCGCCGCGTTTAAGCTTCTCCTGGGCATCTAGAGCAAGCTTGCTCTTAACAGCCTCCTCCATTTTTAAACGCTTAGCGTGCTCCTCCTGCATCATAAGCACACGTCTCATTCTTGCCAAGTAGGATTTAGCATCTATCTCAACCATTTTCATGAAAAGCTCGTCCTTCTTCTTCTTAGCCTCCTCTATCTCTGAATCCAGGTTTGCAAGCTCGTCTCTCCTCACCCTCTTATCCTCCAGGAGCTGCTTAATCTTAGCATGGTAGAGGTTAGAAGCCTCCACAAGCTTAGCCTTCTCATTATTCTTCTCCATTATCATAGAGGTTATTTCACCTATCTTTTTTTCGAAGTCGCCAATGTTCTTCCTCATGCTGACGACTGCCTCAACCTCGCGCAGAATCGCCCTGGCCCTCTCGATCTCTTTAACGAGCTCAGCCTCCTCCTTAGGCTCCAAGTGCTCCGTCGCAAGCCTCCATTCGAGTCTCGAGAGCTGCGTCCTGGCTTCTTTCTCGCTTATCCTTATCTTCCTAGAGTGGCTTTTTATAACAACTCTTTTACGCTCCATTTCCTCCTTAAGGTTTTTCTCAGAAGCCCTCAGCTGCCCAATCTCGTCCTTAATCTTCTTAATCTGTTCGTTAAGCTCGTTTCTCTTAGCCACGTATTCGTCGATCTGCTTGCTTAACGCGGCGATCTCGTCTCTCAGCTGTCTTCTGCGGGCTACGAGCCCCGTGAGCTTCTCCTTCTGCTTCTTAAGCTCTTCCTCAATCTGTCTAACATAAGCCCTTGATTCAAGGCCCTCTGTCTCTTGGAAGGCGGGCAAATCGCTGAGGAACTTGACAGTGGTTTAATAAATATTTCTCTGTCTCGAAAACCCTTTAAAGAGCCTGTTCATGCGAGAATTCCTCGCCTGTCCCCAGGATCCTTGTAACCTGGGAGTAAACATCTACAAAGCCCTCCATCGTGACGGCTGAAACAGGCATAGGCTTGTTTAAGCCGCTTAAGAGAGACAATGCTCTTGAAAGCTCTTGTCCAAGCTTCAGTTTCTCCCCCCTGTAGGATCTAGTGATAGCCTCATATAGCTTCAAAGGGTTAGAATACCATTCTTCAATCCTCTTGACTAGACGGGGGCTGGCTAAATCAACTTTGTTAACAACGTTAAGCTGTGGCATTGTGAGGGAAGCGTAGACAGACATGCTTAGGTATAGTGAGGCTAAGAAGCCTAGTGGTTCAAGCATTAGGGCGTAGTCGAACAAGTATATCACCATCCTAGGTCCTTTGAGGAAACTCTCCGAGAAGGCTCTCCCAACCGGTCTGAAAGCGAAAAGCTCTATCTGGCCGGGGGTGTCGATCAGGGCAAGCTCATGACCCATTTCCTCAATCTCCTCACTTATCTCGTGAACCTTCACTGCGATAAGGTCTGAAGCAACCGTCAGGGCGCTGTTGGGTCCAAGCCCGATATCCCTCATCAGCTTCTCAGTATCAACGTACGTTCTAACGTCAAAGTCAGCAGAATAAGGTAGGCTTACAACCCCTGGATCCAAGTTAATCCTTGCAACATCCACACCCTTGTCCTCCATCCATTGCGAGAAGTTTTTTACGAAGGTTGTTTTACCACTTCCGGCAGTACCTATTAGGAAGACAGCTTTCATACAACCAGCCTCCTAGTTAGCCTCGCTTCAACACTCTTGCCGTGTAGGGGAAGCCCTTCTACACTGCTTAGGACCGCAACATGCTTGCTAACCGATTTCACGTATTTCAGGGTAAAACCCTGGTAGGAGACGAGTCTTAAGTAGTCAAGTATTGTCACTCCGCCTCTTGCTTTCGCATGCCCCGCGGTTGGTAGAATATGGCTGCTCCCTGAAGCATAATCCCCCACAGCCGGTGGCGAAAAGCCGCCGAGGAAAACTGTTCCAGCGACCCTCAGCTTCCCAGCTATTGCCCTAGGGTTCCTCACGTGCAGGGAAACATGTTCCGGCGCCAGAAGGTTGCATTTTTCCACGCCTTCCCCGATGGAGTTGACCAAGTATAGGTTCAGCCTTACTTTTAAACCCTGTCTTTCTGAAAGCTCTCTGAATATTTTCACAACGGATTTGGCTATGCGGCGCGAGTCAGTGATAAGAGCTGTAAAAGCATCCGGCGAGTGCTCAGCCTGCGCAGCCAGGTCTAGCGCTACTAAACCAGGGTTTGCGCCCGAGTCTGCGAGCACCACGAGTTCCGAGGGTCCTGCAGGAATATCTATTGAAACACCGTAGCTGCTTGCAATCATTTTCGCCATAGTGACGAACCTGTTTCCTGGGCCGAATATCTTGTCAACCCTTGGAATGGACTCTGTGCCGAAAGCTAGAGCACCTACTCCGGCAACCATGTTGCACCTGTAGACTCTTCTCAAGCCCATTAGCCTGGCGGCGTAAAGTATCGCCGGGTTGACGGACCCGTCTGGCCTCGGGGGTGTTAAAACATGGATTTCCTTAACGCCGACTAAGACAGCCGGGTAAGCAGCCATGACTAGAGTTGAAACGTATGATGCTCTTCCACCCGGAACTAGGACACCGATTCTCTCAAGCGGGTATAGGCGTAGAGAATACTCAAAGCCTCCTTCCCGGAGGGAAATTGGGTGGAAAGCCTTTATTTGCAGCCTAACTACTTTCTCGATGCTTTTCATCAGGAAGAGGATTGCCTTCTTGACTTCGATTTTTACCCTCTGCTCGGATTCCTTAAGCTCCTTCTCGGCGACTGTGAGCCGGCTCTTGGTAAGCTTGACATTGTCAAAAGGCTTCGGGCGGGAAGTATAGTCCAAAAGAGCATTGTCACCCCTCTTCTTAACGTCAAGCATTATCCGCTCAACGTACTGTTTTTCCCCGCCGCTGAAGCTGGAAAGCCTAAAACGATCAGCCATTCTCGTTAATAGACTCGGAAAACGCTGGGCTTTTAAAAATTACTCATAATTCTGAAATTGTCCCCCAATGCCCCGTTTAAAAACCAAGGCTCAATATGCTTAATCAACTTGTTTGCATCTATTTGCTATGATGCTTTCAAACCGTTGATGAATAAAGCAATCAGAGCAGTGGGGAAGGAACTGGGCTACTCCTCCGACTTCTCGCCCAGCCACCATTTAACAACTTCCCGCCTACGCTTCTTCCTCTTTTCCTCATCGCTCTCCATAACGGATTTAAGGAACCTTTCCTTAGTGGTCTTAAGCTCCTCAAACTCGTAAACCCTTCCACATGCCTTACATACGTATAGCTTAGTGGCAGGCTCGTATCTTAACTCTCCTCCGCAGTCTGGACAATAGTAAGCGGGCAACGCCCTAGAGGGGGAGGAAGTAGGCGTATAAACTTTTCGCATGGGAGGCGGTGGTGAACTTGACCTGGAACCTATGCGAGATGCGTAAACAATGGGGTCGCCGGGATTTGAACCCAGGTCGCCAGCGCCCCAGGCTGGTATCCTAGACCAAGCTGCCCGTTTTAACTCTAGACGACGACCCCTTGCTTCAACACTTTTCAAGCAGTTTAAAAACTTTGTTTCCAGGCCGCATTTTTATCCCGTATGCCGCTGGGCCAGCCTCTTTGAAACATTCTGAACCATGGAGTGTTGAGCCTAATCTCGTAATGCTTAATGGAAAACGGTGAGGGTGGGGGATGTCCTCACGGATATTTAGAATTAAGCAATACACGGAGGACGACCCTCACCGTTTCCCTCATAGGAGTCCAAGGAGATTTATATAAAGTTTACCCGGAAAAAACCTGTTTAGCAACCTTTTTTGATCGCGTTTTCTTAAGAACCCTAAACCCGCAATAGGGGCATCTAACGTCCCCTCTAAATTCCGACATTTCTTCCTCGCTTATGACCCTGTTGCAGGCTAAACACTGAAGCTCCGGCATCACCTACCGGTTCCCTAGGCTCCTTAAAAACATTACTTATTCACCCTACTCTCCCCCTCACCAGTTTACATTCGCAACCCAAAAATAAGCAGCGCGGTTAGATGCTTCCAGTATAGGCCTTGGAGGAAGCCGTAGGCGGGGAAACAGTCCGGCTAAGAGGCGAGGAGTATGGAAAGATATGGATGCTTCTGAAAATGTTCATGGAGAGCAAGGATCCTTTAACCGTAATAGTCGTAATATGGGGGGGGCCGGGAACCGGGAAAACAACTGTTGCAAGAAGGCTTATGGATAATGCCAAACATGCTTGGAAAAACCTTGAGCAGATTTACCTGGATCCTGAAGCCGTTGGGCGCCGAGGATTGTTCAGTACCCTTCAACACGCATTCGGCCTAAGAGGATACTCTGGGCTGGAAATACTCCGCCTTTTAAGAGGCAGGCTTCTCATCGTGATAGACAACGTTGAAACGTTTTCACCCGTAGATAAACAGGTTCCTACGGTTTTAAGGATAGGCGAGGCCTTCCCCGGAGTAAGCTTTTTCATACTGTTAATCTTCAGATCGAATAGTGTCCCGATCGACATCACGATGGTTCCGCCGCCTGCTTACACAATATATTTTAGGCCGTATACTTTTGAGGAAATCCGCAGCATGCTTATAGAGTTCCTAGAGGGTTTTAAGGGTTTTTCCGTTGAAGATGAGGCTTTGAACACCATAAGTAGAATAGCTGGTTTTAGCGGTGATGCTAGGCTTGCCCTAGCGATTCTAAAAGCCTCTTTAAACACTTCAAAAGATAAGCGTATTGATGAAAAACATGTTTTAGAGGTTTTGAAAAAACTAGCGGGTAATCCTTTAGCGTACATGAGTGTGAATCTCAGCGATATTCATGAGAGGGTTATTATGAAGATACTTTCAGAACGCTCTCTGAATATACGTTTTAAAAACCTTTTCGAAGAGTACAGGAGCATGGCTAAGGAGAATGGAGTTAAGCCCTTAGGTTACACGCAGCTTTGGAAAAGAGTAAGGATTCTGGAGAGAAAGATGCTTCTGGATTTCAAAGTCTCAAGCTTTGACGGTGGGAGAACAGGAATAATTGGGAGGAAGGATTTAGACTGGACGACGAGATTATAAGCATGCTCGAGGAGGTATCGAGCTCTGTGAGCGGCTCGAGAATATTCTGGAGACTGCTTAGAAACGGGGAGATGAGCCTGTCTGAAATAATAAGGCAGACTAATCTAAACCACAGCGTTGTGAAAAAGAGGGTTAGCAGGATGGTTGAAATGGGGCTGGTAAACGAAAAGTCTTTCGGAAGAATTAGAATATACGTGTTAAACCAGGGAAACCCGAATATTCGCCTGTTGCTGAGCCTGGTTAAGAAAACCTCTTGCGAGCCTCTCTGAGAATAAGCGAGCTGTAAAGCTCCTTTAAACGCTGGTCAACCAGCCGGTTAAGCAGGCTGCTTCTAAAATCATCATTCTTAGAGAGGACGCGGAGCAGCGGGATGAAATCCCTTCTGAAAGCAGACCTGCCTACGTGAAGCTCCTTCATGAAGAAGGATTCGAGTTCTCTCAAGTTTTTCTCATGCTGAAACCTTTTAAACCTCTCCCTCATTCTGTTCGGAAACGAGAAGCTAACCCTGCTTTTCTGAGGTATAACTAGGAAAGCACTGGCCAACTTATGATAGAAGCATGGCAAGATCCTCCACATCGAGTTTTTCGATATTTGTTTAAAAAGCGCGTCGGCCTCGGCAACGTACCTTAAAGACTGGTAGAGCGATTGTCTGGGTGAAACATGGGGAATGTTTTCAAAAACCCATTCGAGCATGTCTTCAGGCCTCTCCTCTGCAGACGATAACGATGTTGAAGCTTTTTCCAGGTTTGGAGCGAAAATAACCATTCTAAGCGTTTCAAAAATGTTTTGTTCAACGTTCCTGTAAGATAGTATTCTATCCGCTTCCTCAAGATCCACTTCTTCACGAGATGAGTAAAGGAGCTCTAAGTCTTCTATCGCAGCCCTCATATCTCCTTCTGAGCGTTCCGCGATTAGCATGAGAACCTCCTGCTTACACCTAGCTCCCTCACTCCTGCAAATATCCCTGAGTCTTTTAACCATGCTTTGCGCCCTTACCCGGTGCATTTGAATCATGTAGACCCTGTCCCTTATTCTATACAGGTTTTGAGACCAGGGGTCGTTCGCAGCCATAACAATCGGCACCCTAGATGACTCTATAAGCTCAAGAATAAAATTTAAGGCACCCGAGTCCTCCCTTGAAATACCGTCTACCTCGTCGAAAAATATCATCAACCTACTGCTGAACAGGCTCCTGTTGAAGGCCGCTGGCTTAATAACGTTCTCCAAGTAGTCCCCCCTCCTAGTATCGCTTGCATTCGTCTCTATTAGCCTGTAGCCTAGCGTGGAGGCTGCAACCTCAACCAGTATGGTTTTACCAACGCCGGGCGGGCCGTGGAGCAAAGCAGCCTTGCCGCGCTCATCCCATTTTTGAAGCCAGTCTAGAAAATCCTTCTTCGCCGCGTCATTGCCAACTATCTCGTCTAGAGTCTTCGGCTTATATTTCTCCACCCAGCTTAGTTTTGAACCGCTCATTTCTGAAAATCAGTCGCCAGAGCAGCCAACACGGTGCTTATCTGTATCTCAGCATCAGCACCCATCGACACTCTGAAGTTGGCTTCGCCCAAAGCGTTTACAACCTGAAGCCTCTTCCTCTCATCCATATCAACAGACATTAGTTCAGTATTCATTTCCCTTAGAACATCGTTTGCCGATAAACCGTCATCGAATAGAAGCTTAGCAAGCCTCCTCCTCGCAGAGGCAAAATCTCCCTTCAACGCCTCATTTATCATCTCCCTTATTTCCCTAGGCTGAAGAACACCAACAACCTGCAGGATGTTCTCCTTCGTGAGTCTCTTAGAACCGCCCGATGCAGACTGGGCTATATTGATCGCTTTCCTCATATCTCCTCTTGAAGCCTTAATTATTTCTTCCAACGCTTCTTCAGACCAGGAGACCCCCTCTTTTTCAAGAACCCTTATCAGACCCTCTCTTATATGTGTTGGGCTCAATGGTGGAAATCTGAAGACTGCGCATCTAGATTGAATAGGCTCTATTATTCCCCACTGGTAATTAGCCAGGAGGATAAACCTCGTTACAGAAGCATACCTCTCCATTATTCTCCTAAGAGCCTGTTGAGCATCCTGAGTCATATTGTCGCTCTCATCAAGTATCAGTATCTTAAAAGGAACGCCTGTTGAAGGCCTGCTTCTCGCGAAATCCTTGACAACCTCCCTTATCGTGTTTATACCCCTCTCGTCGGAAGCGTTAAGCTCCAGGAATCTTCCAGACGAGGAACCCTGGTACAGATCGTTTACAAGAGCCAGTGCTGCAGTTGTTTTCCCAGTACCTGGGGGTCCTACGAAAAGCATGTTGGGAACATTGCCTATTTTAATGAAGGATTTGAGCCTGCTCACAACCTCTTCCCTGTCAATTATTTCATCGAGAGACCTGGGCCTGTATTTCTCCACCCATAGGAGATCAGCTACACTCATCGTTAGCGGAAATAGTGGTTGTTTAAAGTTAAATGTTTCGCTTACACGGTTAAACAAGGTTTGGCCAGCGTGGGCATAGAGTTGTTGGAATGGGTGATAAGCAGCGAGTTAAAGAGGATAAGGCTTGAATACGAGCTGGAGGAGACTGTGGCGATCCCCCAGGTTGATTCAAAGAGCCTTAAACTACCCGGATTGGGGGAGCTCCTCATTGAGAGGGGGAGAGCCATAAGGGTTTCCAGGGGGATAGCGTGCCAGCTGGCAGATTCAGGCTTAGTGAGGCTGGGGGAGGAGCCTTTAACGATGAAAGACGTTGCTGCAATGAGGTGGCTCGAGGCCTCTGAGGAAGGGCTCATCAAGCTGCCTGATTACTTTTACATAAGAGCCGCTAAACTTGCGCAGACACATAGGGACGATAGGAAAAACGTGATTCAAAACGATCTCCAGGAGATAATGGATATAAGGGTTCGGAAGATTATTAAACTAGTGTTTTTAAAGGATCCTCCTACGGGTCTTCTTGAAAAGCTTCAGCCCGAGGAGAAGTTCCTCTATAATCTTTTAAAGGAAGCTTTAAACGGGTGGCGTCGGGGGTTAATGTATACAGATGAGTAGCGGAGTTAAAGCCAAGATGCCTGTCGAGAGCCTCTTCCTAGACTTTATTCGCAACTTTAGGGATGAGAATGGTGAGAGAAAGTATTACGAACAGATAGCTTCCCTACCGTCCCTGGGGGGAGCCTCCATCGTAATAGATTTCCAAGACATGCTCTCCTACAGCAGGGAAATGGTTGAGGAGCTTGTTGAAAACCCGTCTATCCTGGAGGAAATGAACAGGGTGGCTCTCTCCCTCCTGAGCAGCTTAGACAAGGATTATGCTTCAAAAATACAGGAGGTCTCAGTAAGGGTAAGGGGTCTTGGAAAAAGGATCTCCATAAGGGACATAAAGTCAAGCCTGCTGGGTAGACTAGTTTGCTTCGAGGGGGTTGTAGTGAGGATATCTGAGATAAAAAGCATACTTTCCAAGGGTGTTTTCCGATGTAAGACGTGCGGCAGGGTTTACGAGGAGCCTCAGACAGGAATGATCCTGAAGGCGCCTCGCTGCGAGGTTTGTGGGACAAGCAGGCTCGGTAACTTTGAGTTGCTTCAAGACCAATCCAGGTTCATAGACTATCAGGAGATAAGGGTTCAAGAGAAGCCTGAGGACCTTCCCGCCGGGGTCATGCCCCACAGCATAAGCCTCAGGCTGACAGGTGACTTAACAGACAGGGTTAGGCCTGGCGACAGGGTTCAGATAACCGGTGTAGTGGTTGCAATGCCTGATAGACACCCTGTGAAGAACCTTCAGTACAGTACTTTCACACTGACGATTGAAGTCAACTACATAGAAGCATTAACCCAGGAGCTTGGAGAGGTTACTGTTAGCCCTGAGGAGGAGAAGAAGATTAGAGAGATGAGCAGAGACCCTTGGATATATCAGAAGCTGATACGCTCCATAGCTCCTTCAATCTACGGTTTGGAGGAGGTTAAGGAGGCGATCCTTCTTCAAATGGTGGGCGGGGTCAGGAGAACATATCCTGACGGTGTCACTGTAAGGGGTGACATAAACCTGCTTCTCATAGGGGACCCTGGGACGGCTAAAAGCCAGCTTCTCAAGTATGTTCAAAGGATTGCTCCGAGAGGATTGTATACTTCCGGTAGAGGTGTTACAGCAGCAGGCCTCACGGCTGCTGTTGTCAGGGACAAGACTGGAAGCTTCACGCTGGAAGCAGGAGCAGTTGTGCTCGCTGACAAGGGGATAGCTGCGATAGACGAGTTTGAGAAGATGAAGGCAGAGGACAGGGTTTCGATACACGAGGCGATGGAGCAGCAGTCCTACCATCCATCAACCGAGATACTGTTAGCAAGCGGAAGAAAGATCAGGATAGGCGAGTACGTGGATGATTTATTCAAAAGATTCGAGTCTAAAAAGGTTCAAGGCGTAAACTGTGAAATTCTTCCTCAGCCGGTTGCGGATGAAATCTATTCGATCGAGTTAGAATCAGGCCTCATTAGAAGACTCCGTATAGATAGAGTAAGTAGGCATACTGCACCAGATTTCTTTGTGAGCATAACTTATTCGAATGGAAGACGAATATTAGTTACGCCTGAGCATCCAGTTTATGTCTTTAGAGAGAGAGGCTTAACGGTTGTCAACGCCATAGACGTAAAGGAGGGAGATCTAGTGCCGGCTCCCAGGATGATTGCTGAAAACGAAAGTGCTTCGCTACTCCTCACCTTGCCACCGATGGATGCGCGGGAGAAGGAAGTAGTACTTCCAACACAGCTTAGCCCTGAAGTTGCTAGGATACTCGGCTACCTAATAAGTGAAGGTTGTTTCTATCGCGGTTCGTGTTGCGAGATCCTTTTTACGAACAACAATCCATTGATCTTAAACGAAATGAAAACCCTTATGGATAAGGCTTTCGGAATAACATGCACAACTGGTGTTAGCTCATACGGTGTTCCATCTCTAAGATATGTTTCATCCAGGCTGTTTAAGTGGTTTGAGCTTAACTTTCCAGAAATCATGCGGAAAGCCAGACAGAAACGTGTACCATCAAAGATGTTTTCAGCTCCAGCTCATCTTGTCAAGGATTTCCTAAAAACAGCTTTTCTTGGGGACGGGAGTGTCGAGTCAACGGCTATTTGTTACCGTACTGCCTCAAAGGGTTTGGCTGAGGATTACCAAGACCTCCTTCTCAGACTCGGTATAGCTTCCCGAATAGTAAGAGACAGGAGTAACAATAGCTTTAAAGTCTATATTACTGGAGACTCCATCACCCGCTTTAAGGATGAAATAATTGATCCAAACGATAGTAGGATTTGCAGAATATCTATGATGGCGGAGAGAAGTCGAAAGGTAAACCGTCATCATGACATCATTCCCACCAGCTTCGCTCATCTCATTAATGAGTCATACAGGACTCTGGGATTGAGAAACGACGGCTATTTCTATGAGCATATGAACAGAGGGTATGGCATAACGATCAACGTTGCCAACAATTTTCTTAATAGACTCAATAAACGTGTTGAAGAGATCGAAAAAGGTCTAATGTCCGTTTCTTCGATGCGTGAGCTTAGATCGCTGGTCAACTGGTCTCAACAAAGGCTTGGCAATAATATGCTTGTAAACCGCAGCCTGATAGACTACTGTGAAAGGGGCGGTTACAACGAGAATATGAGGGTTGAGTTGCTTAAAAAAGCGAAGGAGGTAGTGACCTTGAATATAACGAAGGCTGAGCAGAATATTGTTAAACTTAATGAAATTCTTAAACAGAATATCAGATTCTTAAAAATAAAGAAAGTACGACTAATTCCAAACAGAGGGCGATACAGGACTGACTGGGTATATGATGTCACAGTTGAACCCACGCATAATTTCATAAGCCATGGAGTCCTGTTGCATAATACTGTAAGCGTAGCTAAGGGGGGGATAGTGGCGACTCTGAACGCGAGGACAGCAATACTTGCGGCGGCGAACCCGGTTTACGGCAGGTATGACGACAGCCTTAATTTCAGCGAGAACGTTGATCTCCCCTCGACACTGCTTTCAAGGTTCGACCTATACTTCATAATAAAAGACAGACCGGATAAGGAGGGGGACGCTAAGCTTTCAGACCATATTCTGCAGCTTCACATGGAGACCTATGATTACGGTGACCAGACTATACCTCCAAGCATGCTTAGAAAATACTTGGCTTACTGTAAGAAAATAACCCCGAAGCTGTCACCCGAAGCCACTGAGAGAATCAAAAACTTTTTCCTACAGTTGAGAAGCAGCAGCCAGGAGGCGAATGCACCAATACCTATAACTCCAAGGCACCTCGAGTCTCTGATAAGGCTTAGCGTTGCAAGGGCCAGGGTCTTGTTGAAGGAGGAGGTTACTGTGGAGGATGCAGAAGCAGCAATAAGGCTGATGGACTATAGTTTGAGAACAGCCGGGCTGGACGTCTCCTCAGGGAAGATAGACATAGACATCCTTATGACAGGCAGGTCTAGGAGCAGGTGGGAGAAGGTGCGAATAATTCTCAAGGAGATAGAGAACCTTGAGGCTGAGATTGGAAAAGCCTCTTTAAGCGAGCTTAGAAGAAGGTGTGTAGATAAGAAGATTGAGCCGGATGAATTCTACAAGCTTATAGAGCAGATGAGGGAGCAGGGTGTGATAATGTTTCCGGATGAGGATACCGTTAGGAGAATAAAGCGTTGAGATGGAGCTAATAGAGCTGCCGATAAGCGAGGAGGCTAGGAACGAGCTTCTTAAGGCAGGTTTTAAAACGCTTTACCCGCCGCAGGAACAGGCTGTCAGGGCAGGGCTGTTTAAAGGGGAGAACCTTCTGCTGGCTGTGCCAACAGCCTCTGGTAAAACGCTGGTAGCACAGCTGGCTGCAATACACAAGCTTGAAAACGAGGGTGGTAAAACAGTATACCTGGTGCCGCTCAGGGCAATAGCTTGGGAGAAATATGTTGATTTCAATATTTTCCGGAAGATTAGGGGCTTGAAAGGGGGTGTTAAAGTAGCTCTAGCGACTGGAGACTATGATTCCAATGCGGAGGAGCTCGCCGACTATGATGTGATTATTGCAACCTATGAAAAGTTCGATTCCATAATCAGGCATAGGCCCAGATGGATAGGTGAAGTAAAGCTTGTAATATTTGACGAGATTCATTACGTTGACTCTGAGGACCGTGGCCCAGGAATAGAGACGCTAGTATCCTTCACTAGAAGGATTCTTCCTAAAGCACAGCTCATAGCTTTAAGCGCCACGGTTTCCAACGCTGACGAAGTTGCGAGATGGCTTGACGCTAAATGCGTTGTCTCAGACTGGAGGCCTGTTAGCCTTAGGGAAGGCATTTTCTACGATTCGAAAATTGTTTTTAACGATGGGAATATTGTTGATCTGGATGGAGGCTTCGACGACCCCCTGCACACACTACTTGCCTATTCGCTTAGAGAAGGAGGGCAAGCCCTCTTCTTCGTTGAAACAAGGAAGAAGACAGTATACTTGGCGAGAAAGCTTTCCTCAGTAGCTTATCTACACCTCTCGGAAAGGGAGAGGGAGAAGCTTAGGGAGCTTGCTGCAGAGATAAGGGAGAACAGCGAGTCGACGATAATCGGTGAAGACCTTGCGAGCGTCGTTGAAAAGGGGACTGCGTTCCACCACGCGGGGTTGACAACATTCCAGCGTAGAACGATTGAGAAGGCTTTCAAAGAAAGATTTTTGAAAGTCATAGCAGCAACCCCCACGCTTGCGGCGGGCGTTAATCTTCCTGCAAGAGTTGTTTGCGTAACCTCTGTAAACAGGTTTGACCCTGAAACGCACGTTAGCAACATGATAACTGTTATGGAGTACAAGCAGATGGCTGGTAGAGCGGGGAGACCGAAATACGATGAGTTTGGCGAAGCAGTAATCTACGCTAGGAACGAGAATGATGTTGACTACCTTTTCGCAAGGTATGTTGACTCATCCGCTGAAAAAATAACCTCTAAGCTCGGCCTAGGAACATACTTCTCGACAGCAATGCTTGCATGCGTAGCTAGCAGGATAGCTACAGACGTTAAAAGCATACTTGAAGTTTTCCGAAACACTCTATACCATGTTCAGAAGGGGAAAGGAGTTTCAACCCGCGTGAAGCGAGTGCTTAAGATTCTGATGGAGGATGGGCTTATCGTTGAGAGGAATGGTTTTCTGGAGGCAACGCCCCTGGGTAGGAGAATATCAGAGCTGTACATCTCTCCCTCCACTGGGATAATGTTCCTCAACGGTTTGAAGAATAAGCCGCGTGTCTTCACCGAGGTGAGTGGGCTAAGCCTCATATGCGCTTCTCCCGACATGAGGCCGAAGTTCAGCGTAACCGGGTCCACCGAGTCCTTCGTGGTGGATTTCGTGGGCAGGCATGGGGAAGAGCTCTACGTGGACATAGGGGATGTCGACCCGATGGAAACCTATAAGACGGTGGCGACACTCTGGATGTGGATAAACGAGTATAGCGAAGACGATATTTACCTTAGGCTGGGTGTTGAGCCGGGGGATCTTTACGCCTGCAAGGAGACGGCTCAATGGCTAGCTTACTCGGCGAGGGAGATAGCTAGACTGGTGAAGGATTTTGAAGCTGTAAAAAGATTCGGCGAGCTTGAGGCAAGAATAGAGTACGGCGTCAAGCCTGAGCTTGTTGAGCTAGCATCCTCGTTAGAGGGGGTTGGAAGGGTTAGGGCGAGGAGGCTTTACAACCATGGTTTCAAAAGGGTTTCAGACATAGCCTCGGCCAGTGTGGCGGAGCTTTCAAGAATACCAGGCATAGGTCAAAAACTCGCTTTAAACATTAAGAAGGAGGCTGGGGGGATGATACGTGGCGAAGAATGGGAGAGGAGGCTTAGGGAGGAGGGTGTTCAAACAAGCCTAGGCGAATTCAGCGATTAATCAATAAATTACTATTCGTCTTAAAAGGGGTAGAGGTGGGATGTCAAAAATATTGTGGCATATTATCAACGCCTTTTTAGAATTATGTTAAATAAACGCGCGTAAACAACTCATTAAGGATGGATAACAGCAGGATTCTAGGCTTACCTGTCAAGGATGTTTACGACAGGGAAATAGGAACACTCGTCGGCTTCGAAATAGACCCGAGGGGCATGCCTTCAAAATTCTACATAATGATGCCCAACGGGGGCTTCATAAAGGTAGAAGGGGAGGCTGTGGAGGCTGGGAAAGACTACGTGTTGCTGAAGAACTTCTGGAAGATAAAGGCGGAGAGCCTGATAAGAGGCGTTGAGATAACGAGGAGAAGGCTTGAGGCACTTGAAAACCTGAGGCAGGAGCACCAGATACCTTCAAACATATACGACGAGCTTAAGGGAACATATCTCAAGGATATGAATGAGCTTAGCAACAAGATCGTCGAATTGTCTTCAGAGCTCGGCAAGATGCAGGAGGAGCTTAAGCAAAGGTTGGACACGCTTACGAGAGTTAGATCTATAAATAAGGTTCAGCTTTCAACAGGCGAGGTTGATGAGATAAGCTATAAGGCTGCTGAAACAATGCTGGAGACCAACCTGGACATAACTCTTTTGGAGATAAAGGAGACGGAGTCTATACTAGCAAGGCTGAAAAACATGAGGCAGAAGATGTCTCCTGAAGTAGTCACGCAGCAGAGGGTAAGCAACTTCATAGAGCTGTTGCGAGCAATCAACAGTAGCAATAGGCAGCGCGATACTGATAGCCCGCTTGTAGTAAGGCTTCAAAGCGTCATGCAAAACCAGCAGTA
>JBNAVT010000020.1:0-41825 GCA_049700215.1 Thermoproteota archaeon | reverse complement strand
TTCCAATGATTTCCGGCGAGAACCCTTTGTACTGGGAAATAAGCTTCGAAGAACAGTAGATAACCCGTCATCTGACATCCTCCCACCCCTGAAGGGTTGGGGTTCCCGATTCGTTAGCACTTTATGCCTCATCCTATCGGGTTCTGGGCTGTGTCATGGCAGCCCCTGGCATAGGCGTATAGCCTATGCCCCGCTTGTTTATGTTCTAACCACTTACCTATTACTCCGACTCGGAGCGACTCGCCTAAAGCTAATATGGGAAAATCTCCTATTTAAACCTATCGACGCCATTCATCCCACGTCTAAAGAACGTGGTAAGATTCCGACGAGAGCTAGAACCACGGTTATAACCGCGAAGATTCTGCTGCGACAACTGCTATTACAAGGGCTTTCAGCCATCTGCAGTCGAAGAAGTGCTTGATAAGCGCCAGCCAAATTATAAACGTGATCAGAGCCGCGACCCAGCCTTTGAGAAAAGCGCCGACGATTGAACCCAAGACCACCCCTAGGACAGCTATCCAAATAGCGCGCGCTCTGCGAAAATCTACCCGCGATCCAAAGCACTGGAGCAACTATAATGGTACTAACAATAATCTGACTCAAGATCCCAATCATATCCATCCGGCCTTAAACTTCCTCTCTGTGAAGGCGAAACACCAGTTCTTTTAAGCCTTATGAAGTTGAAACCAATTGATGCTCCACTATCATCGTAAGCAGTCCGAAGGGAAGCGTAAGTATTTAAGGGTGATGAAAGGAAGGTTGACAGTAAGGCTAGGATTGGGAAAAGCCGCAAGCACGTGTTCTTCTTCACTTCCACAATACCATTTAGTGAACGCGAAAAAGACTGAATAGCAACTAGGCTTTCAAGACGTGTGACAATAAAGCGACATAGAAGTTTAAACGATAATAGCGTATCCTAAAATATATTTTATATATGTTAAAAAAATATAAAAAGCCGCTTTTTATATTATTCTTTGGAGAAAGGAGGCGGAGAGAAGATGGAGGAGAAAACTTTCCCATTAGGTGTGTTTCCTCTCATCCCTACTGAAGACTTATGGACTAACCAAGACTCGTCTGGAATAGAACCTTTATGCGGTAGTGCGTGTTCTCCAATAATATGTGGGATGAATGGCGGTGGTTGTGGTGGAACTTGCTCCCCTCTCATCTGTGTGATTGTATCGTATTAGCGCGCGCGCTTGAGAACGATGAAGTATTTTTTAAATAAATTTGTACTCTTATTTCCCTTAAAAGAGGACTATTACCTCATACTAAATACACTTAATGGTGCAGCCGATGTTGTTACTAGTGAAGTAAAGGAAAAAATAGAATCATTAATAGAGGAAGAGCAACCTAATGCTACAAATGGAGAATTAGTAAAATATCTGCAAGAACGCGAATACATTAGCCATAGTAGTTCATCATTAGAAGAAGTTTTTTCAAAAGCCTATCGCGCATATTTGAATAGAATAAAGAGCAATCCCTTCACCTTTGTAATAATTCCAACGTATTTATGTAATTTGGCATGTATTTATTGTTATGAATCATCATCTATTAAATCATTACCACAAATTCTTACGTCAAATCTTGTAGAAAAGGCATTTGAAGCTATGTCATCAATTACTGAGAGAAATTCAAAGCAGGCAGAGATATTTCTCTTTGGAGGTGAACCTTTACTTGACAACATACTTGTATGGAAAAGTGTAACAAAAATTTTCGAGAAAGCTAGCGCATTAAATTGGAAAGTTTCTATATTTACTAATGGCACTACTTTGGCAGAGTATATGCCAATCTTTGACGCATACAAACAGATGATTGATGAAATACAAACCACTATAGATGGACCTCGGACTATTCATGACAAACGACGGATGTATCTAAATGGAGAAGGAACTTTTGACAAGATTATAAATGGTTTACAGGAATGCGTAAAAAGAGGAATAAGAACGAGTGTTAGGACGAATGTAGATCTATATAACCTGCCGCATTTACATAATCTAGCAGAAGATTTTCACTCTAGAGGTTGGCTGGATTTACCTAACTTTAGATGGTACCTAGGAATAACCCAGAATTATGGAAAATGTATAATAGAAGAACATTGTAAGTTAGTAAGTGTTCCGGAAATGATAAAAGAAATCTTCTTATTAAAAAAGAAAAATAATATACTTCACGATATACCAGTTGGTATTACATATTTAAAAGTTATCATAAATTTATTAAATAGAAAAGTTACTCCTCCTCTATTTGCCTTTTGTCCTTCAAATATTAAACATACATATGTTTTTGACCCCTATGGAGATGTATATAGTTGCACATTTGCAATTGGCCAAAAGGAGTTGATCGTCGGAAGATATGTTCCAGACTTAATCCTAAATGAAGAATACTTAAAGGTTTGGGAAAAAGACGTGACAAAGCAGTCTGAATGTATTAACTGTGAATTTATGTTATTATGCGGCGGAGGCTGTATGTATCAGAAAATAAGAGGATGGATAACTCCTGGTGACCAGTGTCAAGTAAAAAAGGAAATAAAGGTAACTCTACAAGAAGCCTTAAGTCTTTATGCAGATAAAATAATAGGCATGGCACGTGGTTTCAAATGAATGCAATAGAGGCCCATGATCTTACAAAAGTGTATCCTAACGGGACTATCGGAAATAATAAAGTAAGCGTTGAAGTAAAAGATGAAGAAATTTTTGTACTTCTAGGACCTAATGGGGCAGGGAAAACCACTTTCGCGAGAATGATTACAACAGAGCTTAGACCAACTTCCGGCAGGCTTTTCGTCATGGGCTACGATGTTTTGAAAAACCCGATTAAAATTAAGGAGATTGTAGGAGCGGTACCACAAGGTGCCCATCCCTTTTTTGACTTAACAGTTGAAGAGCACGTTTTTTATTTAGTGAGGCTCAGGGGGTTCTCGAAGGAACAAGCATTAAAAATTACAGAAGAAGCGATCCAAATTCAGGAATTAGAAGAATATCGGAGGAGTCTTGTTCGCACGCTTTCCAATGGTCTTCAGAAACGTGTTCTCATAGCCTCTGCCTTGGCCCATGAACCTAGAATCCTTATATTGGATGAGCCTACTGCTGGGCTAGATCCCGTGGCGCGTAAAAATATGCTTGAACACCTTGAACAATTAAAGAAAAAGGGGACTACGATACTCTTTACCACACATTATGTTGATGAGGCTGAAAGAATAGCGGACAGAATTGGGATAATGAGAAACGGCCGTCTCATATTATGCAAGTCGCCTAAAGAAATAATTACAGGCGTCGGGTATCGGCATAAGCTCATCATATATGAGAGCAGTGTTGATTTTATGAAGATAGAAAACATATTTGTAGCAAAAGGAGAAGAAGTTAAGATTATAAGAGATGCTGATGCTATTGAGTTAAGATTTTCCGAGATTTCTGAAAAAAGCATGCTTGAATTGTTCCGTTTTCTAAAACAAAACAATCTAAAATTCATCTTTTCACATATTTCTTTAGAAGATATCTATATAGAAATGATGGAGGGAGAAAAAGATGGGATACAGTAAGATACTTCAAGACGGTTTAATAATAGCCGTGATGAAGAGCAAATGGATTTTTAGAAGTTTTGGAGGTTTTTTAACTCTTATAGTTTTTCCTATTCTTGTAAGTTTAGTCGCTATATTTGTTCTTCGTATTGCAAACGTAACTTATACTTTTTCAGCTGTTGTGATATTTTTTACGGCGGTTTCTGCTATAACCGTAATAGGTCAAGGGATGGCTTCAGACGAGCGATCTAGAACATTGGCGATTTTTATAACTTTGCCGATTCATCCGTTTTCCTACGCCTTGGGAATTGCGTTAAACAGTTTAATTCTTAACAGTAGTGGGTTACTCATTCTAATTCCGTTTTACTATTTGCTATCTTTGTTCACTGGGGAAATCCCGATTACCAGTCTCATTTTCCTCTTCATAGTATCTTTACCCGGCTGGCTAACTTGCCTATCTGTAGGTTTCTTAATCGGAGTTTACGTATTGGAAAAAGAATGGATTTACAATTTCACCTCAATACTCTCCATGATATTCACTTTTGCTAATCCTCTTTTCCTTCCCATGGAGAACTTTCCAACGGTTTTTCAGTATCTTATCTATTTAGTACCTACGACCCCGCTTGCTTTATTACTGAAGGCCATGATCACCGGCTCCACCCTTGTAAACATTCTAACAAATTTGCTAATAAGCATCATCTATGCAATGATTGCGTTCATTTTAGCTATCAGACGGATAAGATGGGGGTTGGGTTAGGAATCCTTCCGCACTAGTCTGTCATGTGTGTCCCACCATTCCTCTTTAAACCGCCATTCTTACCGCTAAGAGGATGCTCACAGCTCTTCGCATGCTATTTATAAGCGGGGAGTAAAAAGCTTTATTTGCCTCCTACATTAACCCTACTTAGACGTCGGGGTGTGCCGAACCTGGTAAGGCGCGAGAGGGTTAATAAATACACCGCGAGCCTGCTAAGCTCGTGGCCCATGAGTGCGCGCTACGAATGTGGCCGCCAGGAGGGCCGTGCGGGTTCAAATCCCGCCCCCGACGTTTTCAACCGGGTTTGAACAAGGCATGGTTGGTGTTTAATTCTGAAGAATAATTGTTTTACCATGTTTCTCCGGTTAATTAAGCGGGTAGAAAATCGTTTAATGTTTTAATACTCGTAGTCAAGTTTAAGCTTCGCATGGAGAAAAGGAAGGTTGTTAAGAGGGACGGCAGGATCGTTGATTTCGACCCGGATAGGATTAGGAACGCTATTGCAAAGGCCATGGTGAGTGTGAAACAGTATGATGAGAAGGCTTTGGAGAGGGTTGTTAACTATGTTTTAAACGTTTTAAACGGGAAGTATGAGAGCGGCGAGACTCCGCATGTTGAGGATATTCAGGACGTGGTGGAGTTCGCCCTTATGAAGTTTGATCTTTACGATGTTGCTAAAGCCTATATTCTCTACAGGAAGGAGAGGGAGAGGATAAGGGAGGAGAAGAAGGCTCTTCTGCAGAAGAGCTTTGTGGACGAGGTTGATAAGGAGTTTTCTGTCAACGCGATCAGGCTGCTTGTGAACCGTTACCTGCTTAAGGATGAGAATGGGAAGCTCGTAGAGTCTCCTAAACAGTTGTTTCAAAGGGTTGCTTTAACCGTTGTGATACCGGATATTCTTCACGACCCGAGGGTTTTCTCCAAGGAGGGAGGTCTGCCAGCGTTTCCAAGGGAAGAGTTTAACACCAGCCAATACGCTAATAGGCTTGGCCTAGGGAAGAGCGGCAACGGGTACGCTGCCGTTTGGAACGAGCATCATTTGGAACGGATGAAGGCTCTTTACGACGAGCTTAATTCTCAAGGCAGGATGAAGGTTTCCTGGAGTGGTTTTCTCGGAATGCTTCTTTCAGGCGAGTTTGAAAACTACTATGAGAACTTCAAAGCCTATTATGATCTCATGGTTTCCAGGAAATTCATGCCGAATTCCCCGACCCTGTTTAACGCTGGAACGAGGCTCGGCCAGCTCTCAGCCTGCTTCGTACTGGATGTTGAGGACAATATTGAGTCAATTATGAACGCTGCAACCCAGGCGGCGATCATCTTTAAATCCGGCGGAGGCATAGGGATAAACTATTCTAAGCTCAGGCCTGCTGGGGACATTGTCTCCAGTACTTCAGGGGTGGCAAGCGGGCCTGTTTCCTTCATGCGGATAATAGACACTGTTACTGAAGTGGTTAAACAGGGAGGTAAGAGAAGGGGGGCGAACATGGGGATTCTCGAGGTTAACCACCCGGATATAGAGACGTTTATAGCCGCTAAGTCTGAAAGGGGGAGGCTTGAAAACTTCAACATATCCGTCCTAATAAAGGATGATTTTTGGGATTACTTGGAGAAGGACGTGCCGTACCCGCTTGTCAACCCGAGGGACGGGAAGGTTTGGAAAACCGTTCAAGCCAGAGACGTTTTCTTGAAGATGGCGGAGATGGCCTGGAGGACAGGCGACCCCGGTGTCCTCTTCCTTGAAAACATTAACAGGAGAAACGTAATGGTGAAGCATAAGGGTCTTATAAAGTCTACTAACCCTTGCGGGGAGGAGCCACTGTATCCTTACGAGTCCTGCAACCTGGGTTCGATAAACCTGTATGCATTCTTGAAGAGAAACGGCGCGCGCGCAGTCTTCGACTGGGAGGAGTTTAGCCGCGTAATCGGAGTTGCCCTGAGGTTTCTGGACAATGTGATAGACGTGAACAAGTTTCCTTTAAGCGAGATAGAGCGTGAAACCAAGCTTACTAGGAAGGTTGGCCTAGGCGTCATGGGCTTGGCTGACTTACTCTTCGCCCTGAGAATACCTTACAATAGCGAGGAGGGCTTTAGGATGATGAGCAGGATAGCGGAGTATCTGACTTTCTACGCTATGAAAGAGTCCTGCAGGCTTTCCAAGGAGCGTGGTGCCTTCCCGCTTTATGCTGCCTCATCCTATCCTGACGGCGAGATGCCGGTTGAAGGCTTCTACCATAAGGATTGGCAGACCCTTCCCTGGAGCGACCTGCAGCAGGAGGTGATGAAGTTTGGAGTTAGGAACGCGGAGGTGACCACTATTGCCCCAACCGGCTCTATCTCCATGCTTGTCGACGTTTCCTCTGGGATTGAGCCTCAGTTCGCCCTAATATACGAGAAGAGGGTTAGTGTAGGAACCTTCTATTACGTGGATGTTGAGTTTGAGAAGACGTTAAGGGAAAACGGGCTTTACGACGAGAAGACGCTTAAAATGATTTCAGACAACGGCGGGTCGCTCATGGGCCTAGAGTTTCCAGAGGAGATGGGCCGCGTGTTCCTAACTGCTTACGATATACCCTGGTGGGACCACGTGAGGGCTCAAGCAGAGTTCACGAAATGGATTTGCGCTGCAGTCAGCAAAACCATAAACATGCCGAACTGGGTTACTGTAGAGGATGTTCAGAAAGCTTTTACTCTGGCACGCGCAATGAGAGTCAAGGGAGTTACTATTTACCGTGACGGTTCTCTCCCGTATCAGGTCTTGGTCACACCCTCCTCGAAGCTCGGAAAGTACGCTAGGATCGTGAGCAACTCGACCATTGAAATCGCGAGATCCCTAGGGGTTGAGATAAAGGATTTCAGAGAGGAATCTGAAAGCGTTTCTTCGAAAACAACACCCGCCTCAGAGAAACCCGTTCTAATCCTCAACAAGAGTGACGCGCATGCTGAATGCCCAAGCTGCGGCAGTAAAAGGCTCGTCAAAGAGGGGGGGTGCCTCACCTGCATAGACTGCGGATGGAGCATATGCCCCGTTTCATAAGGAGGCGTGACCTTGGGTAAAGTATTTCTCTACACGGGAACGGGAGCGGGAAAGACGACTAACGCGATAGGTTTAGCCGTCAGGGCAGTCGGCCACGGTTTGAAAGCCGTGATAATACAGTTTATGAAGGGGTGGAGGAACACTGGAGAATACTTGATAGCTGAACGTTTACAGCCCGAGTACGAGATACATTTGGCTGGGAGAGAGGGCTGGGTGGACCTTAAAAACCCCTCTGAGGAGGACAGGGAGATGGCTAGAAAAGGCCTTATCCTAGCCGGGGAGAAACTAAAGGAGAAGCCGGCCCTCCTAGTGTTGGACGAGCTTGGCCTAGCCGCGTTCATAGGTCTAGTTTCCGTCGAAGACGTTTTGAAGCTGTTGGACGAGGCTCCCGAGGAAACGGATATCGTTTTAACAGGAAGATACGTGCCCCCTGAGCTTGTAAACAGGGCTGATTTCGTGAACCTGGTGGTTGAGGCGAAGAGCCCGAGAGAACTGTACACCAAAATAGGCATAACGCATTGAAACACGGCTTCGAGGAAGCCGGGCAGCGTGAACCTCGAGAGTACGCGGCGCAAATGGTTGAATAAGGGTTATTAGTCGTGTAGAAGCCACGTTTTCCCAAAAATTTTCTCATCGACTAAGAATATTTCGATGATTTACGCCCATGGTTTTGAAAAACAGCCTGTTTACAAGACGCTTGACTAAAATCAGGTTGAACCCAGTAATATTTTAGATTCAGCGTTTCTCGAAAACACGATGCAAAGTTTCTTTAAAAATAGATAGTTTCGCGGGAAGCATTTTATAAATTAACTGTTCCGTGGTAAAAACGATTTCTAAAAAACGCCTACCTTGACGAAGGCATTGCTTACAGCGCTTGATTCACGGCCTGTTTCAAAGATAGCTTTTATTCTTTAAAGAAAAGCGCAGCCACTAGGTTTTTCTCAAACAGTTCCGGAAGCAACATGGTTAATGGAAAATAGGAATGGCTTAGCATTGTTTTTCACGGGAGTGGCAGCCGGAGGAATCCGTATTCCGTTTAAAAGAGAAAAAGTTTTTCAAAACCTCGATTAGAAGAAAAGAGGACTTCTTTTTAAACAGGAAAATAGATTTAAGTATAGGATAAAATTTATATTTCGCCTCTTTCCAGCCTTACTGGAAACGAAGAGCGTCCGCTACATGTTAGTTGAGAAGGAGGAGCCTATTACAATAGGTGTTGAAATAGAATGCTATACTATTTTAACTGGAGAGTGGAAAATATCGAGACGCGTTATTCTCCCGAATGCAAAGCCTTCAGAAGCAGGAGAGAGGTTCACTGTTGACAAGAGCATAGGCTCAGAATATGTTACCAAGCCCTTTGAAAGCTTAGGAGAAGCCCTGCAAGCCATATCCAGTGGACTCGGGAAATATGCTGGTTCATCCCTCGTCAGTAATGCTCTTCCACTGCCGGTAGGAGGATGGAACGACAGGTTTGCGGGCGCTCATTTCCACATCGGGTTTAAGGATAAGGGTTTAAGCAGAGAGGAAGCAGGAAGCCTGGCAAACTATATCCATGATCATATTCCTTTCATTATAGCGGTCTCCGCCAACTCTCCCGTCTGGAGGAGAAGAGTAACAGGATACTCGTCTAACAGGCTGCTGCGAGGCGGCGGTAAATACTGCATCCCCATTACTAAAGGTGGGTTGAACCAGAATCATTATCGAGAGGTTAATTTCAACCCTGAGAATAAGCATAAACCTTCAACGCTTGAACTCAGGGTTTGCGACAGCAATATTCCGCCTTATGTTTGCGCCGTCATGACGATATTAAAGATCTTGGCTTTAGCGTGGAGAAACGGAAAGGATGCTTGCAACGATCTGACGCATAAAGCATATCTTGAAGCCAGGGCTGAGGCTGCGCGGAGAGGCGCTGCCGCAAAGCTATACTGGGGGGGTAGCACGGTTACTGTAGGCGAATACTTAACACTTCTGCTCGACAATTACAGTGAAGAAGCCGGCGTGCTGGATATTCCCGGTGATGTTGCCGAAGTCTTCAGCCTTCTCGAGGTAGAGTGGAATAATGCGGAGACTCTTAGACGCGCCGCGATAAAACTACGAGGGAGATTCGGGAGAGACTGGGAGAGAAAAATGGCTTTTAAACTGGCTTCCGCTTTGAAAACCCTGTTGAATGGGGGGTCGCTAAGAGAATATCGTGAGGCGCTCGGGCTAAGAATCCCGCGTGTTTAAAAAACGCATAGGTTTATCAGCCTGGGGAGCATTTTAAACGGAAACCGGGGAAGAAATGAGGGAAAGCGGGGAGACATTGTTCGTGGAGCTCGCCAAGCTTTGCGAGAAGCTTGCTGAAACAACGAGGAGGCTTGAGAAGGTTAGGATGATAGGAGAGTTTCTGAAGGGTTTGAGAAAAGAGGAGATAGGCCCGGCTGTTCTACTGATAGTCGGGGAAATATTCCCAGAGGCGTCTTCCAAGACCCTTGAAATAGGGTACGCTACGATAAGCAAGATCCTCGAATCCCCCTCTCAGGCTCCTCTCTTCAAGAAGCCTCTGACAATCCTGAATGTTGCAGAATATTTTGAAAAGATTGCGAGGGCCACAGGCTCAAGGTCGAGGGAGAACAAGGAGCTCGTCTTAAGATCCATGCTTGAGAGAGCCTCTGAGCTTGAGGCGAAATACATTGTTAAGAATATTTTTGGAGAAATGCAGCACGGGGTTGGAGAGGGAGTTATGCTGGAGGCTATTGCAAGAGCCTCTGGAACCAGCCTGGATCTTGTAAGGAGGGCCCTCATGTTCTCGGGCAATCTGGGGAGGGTTGCTGAGGCTGCTTTAACCTTCGGCGAAGACGGCTTGAGGATGATAGGCTTAACCCTATTTAACCCGGTGAAGCCCATGCTTGCACAGATGGTCTACAGCGTGGAAGAAGTCTTCAAGTATCACGAGAAGGCTGCTTTCGAATACAAGTTCGACGGGGCTCGCGTGCAGATTCATAAGAAGAACGGCTCCGTTAGGATTTTCAGCAGGCGTTTGACAGACGTTACTGTCAGTATTCCTGAAATAGTTGACGAGGCTATAAACGGGGTTAATGCTGAGGAGGCGATACTCGACGGGGAGGTTATAGCCGTCGGTTTAAACGGCAGGCCACTGCCCTTCCAGGATTTGATGAGAAGGTTCACCAAGGTTAAGAATATTGAAGAAGAGATGAGGAGAATACCTCTTAAACTGTATCTTTTCGACTTGATCTACTTGAACGGTAGGCGGCTGGTAGACGAGCCGTACTCGCAGAGATGGAGCATGCTTGAACAGATTGGGGGGAAAGTGAACCTTGCCCCGAGGATAGTGACTTCAAGCGTCAGCGAGGCCGAGGAGTTTTTAAAGAAGGCTTTGGAGGAGGGTCACGAGGGGGTTGTCGCCAAGGCTCTCGACAGCCCCTACGTGCCAGGCACCAGGGGGAGGCTGTGGCTTAAGCTGAAGACAGCCGATTACCTTGACCTAGTCATTATCGGTGCGCAATGGGGCTACGGGAGGAGAACGGGCTGGTTAAGCGACTATTTCCTCGCGGCGCTGGATGAGGAAACCAGGGGCTACGGGATAGTGGGCAAGACCTTCAAAGGCTTGACCGACGAGGAATTTGAGGAAATGACAAGAAGGCTGCTGGAGCTTAAGACAAGGGAGGAGGGGAACACTGTCTGGGTTAAGCCGGAGATAGTTGTTGAAGTGGCATACAGTGAAATCCAGAGGAGCCCGAAGTATAAGTCTGGCTTCGCACTAAGGTTTGCAAGGATAACCAGAATAAGGAGTGACAAGGCACCGTCTGAAGCGGATACTTTAAAAAGGGTTAGAGAACTCTACGAGGGCCAGAAGAAGAGAAAAGGGGTTCTGGATCAAGAATATTAATAAACGGGTTATTGAACAGTTTGCATCACGTTGAATGTTGCTGTTAAAGAGAGCCGGGATATAGATAAGGTTGTAAGGCTGTTCGAGCAGCATAAGGACAGCCCATTCACATACTTAACAAACATTCCGCTTGTGAAAATGCTGAGTCAACTGGAATCGTTCAAAATATTTGTGGCGGAGGCTGGTGGCGAGACAGTCGGCTGCATCCACTCCCTAAGCTACATTTACGACTGTGGATACATCGGGGGGCTTCTAGTCCATAAAGATTTCAGGGGGAAAGGAATTGGAAGCAGGCTGCTGGATGCAGCGTTAAACAGTTTGAACACGAGGTATGTTTACCTCTTCGTGGAGGAGAAGAATACCACGGCGGTAAGGCTTGTTGAAAAAACAGGTTTTAAAAGAACCTATAGAGGACGCCGCTATATTGTTTCAACCCCGCTGGATGAGGCTTCAGGAAGCCTTAGGATAACTAATGATGCCGACTGGGCCTCTTTGAAGAAGAGCATCGGCTTCAAGGAGAGGAACGGGGTTGTTAACTTCGGCTACTACCCTGTTAAAATAACGGAAAAAGCATTCGAAGACTTAATGACTAGCAATAAGATTCTAAGATGTGGCAGTGTTATAGCGGTCATCGAGAATTCTTACGGATTAACTATTGGAGACCATCTTTACGCTTTTAACGAATATATTGCCAGGAGGCTACGCGGCGTCGACACGTCGAGAAGCATTGTTGAAGTAAACCCCTTCTACGTGGAGCCTAGGTTATCAGACTTGGTTAATATGGTGAACTACTTGGTATCGCTCGGAGAAGTACATGTTAAGACTTATGATGGAGACCCTGTGGCCAGTAGACTACCCTTAGAAGGGAGAATAGGAGCATTGACGATGGAATATGAAAAACGGAATTTTAATATTGTTTAATGTTTAGAGAGAAAAGTTAAACTATTTTTCCTGTCTCCTCGTGAAGACCATGTATGAAGCCACTAGGAAAACTATTGGGAAAACTATGAGCACTACGATGTCTATCAAGCGTGTTGAAAGCACTACAGGGATGCTGGCTATCGTGCTCACTCTCTGCCCGAGTTCAAGAGGCCCTGCAGCAAAGCTAAAAAGCGAATTAACGATCTGCGTGTAATGATAGTTTATTGAAAACGCTTGGATTGTGCTCGAAATCTCCGCCTCCTTCCTTATGTAGCTTAGGTATTCTTCCGATTCCCTTGGGAACGTGAAGTTCCCTAATTGCCCCTGCGTCCTGTTGAAAACAGCAATGGCTCTAACCGGAGGTGAACCTAGGACGGCGATTGCAACAAGGCTACTTATTATAGGCAGTATAAACGCGAAGAAAATCCAGATGCCTACACTAATTATTAGTGAGTAGCTCGACTTGTTTGAAAACGTTGAGATGAAGAGTGATAAAGCATAATACGAGAAAGAGAGAACTATTGAAAAAACTATGAAGACGCAAACCCTCGCAATATCGTCGAGCGTTACTGCAACATTGTGCAGCAGTATTGAGACTGATATTGATGCTAATGATGATACTGTTATGGTTAAACCTATTATGGCGAGCGCCGATATTATCTTTCCGTTTATTACATCCTCCCTGTATATTGGTCTTGAAAGCAGAAGTCTAAGGGTTCCACGCTCCCTCTCCCCAGACACGGCGTCAAAGGCTAGCGCTATGCCAAGCAACGGAGCCATGTATGCTGTTGTTGAAGCTATTGTTGAAGCCATCTGAAGCATTTGCCTTGTTGCTCGTTGAGCTCCCATCATGAATCTGAAGGATGTTGAATACGTGCTGGCTATTGAAAAAAGTAGGAATATTCCTGCAATCAGCCATAGCCTCCTGCTGGTTACAGCGTCAGTGAATTCTTTACGCGCAATCGAGAAAGCGTTACGCATCATTTCTTATTCCCCTCCTGGTAAAACCGGTATATCTCCTCCCATGACGGTTCTACGGGTGTTAGTGATTCAACAAGCTCCTTGTACGGATTCTTCGTTATGAGCGAGAGAAGGTCTCTCCCTATATCTTTACTCGATGAAATTGTTACTTTGTCTTCACCCTGCGTTATCTCCTTCACCCCTGGCATAGACCTTATTTCCTGCAACGGGATTTCGCCCCCAAGCTTAACACGTATCTCGTAACAGTAGCCCCTAGCCTCTTTAACAGGCCGGTATAAATCCTCTATGCTTCCTTGCGCCAAAAGCCTTCCTTCACGTATCATTGCAGCGTGAGTACACACCATACCCACCTCATACAGGAGGTGTGTGGACATTAGGATTGTCTTGCCCTCCTTGTTCATTCTTCTAACCAGGTTTCTGAATTCGGCAGCACCCTCCGGATCTATTCCGACTGTTGGCTCATCAAATATCAGTAGCTCAGGATCCTTCAGCAGGGTTTGCGCTACTCCCAGCCTCTGCTTCATCCCGCGTGAGAATGTTGAAACTTTAGCGTCAGCCCTATCTTTTAAACCAACTGTTTCAAGCGCCTCTAATGCTCTTCTCTTCCTCTGGTCAGGCGGGATTCCGTCAAGCGTAGCGAGGAAAGTTAGGTTTTCAAGTGCAGTCATATGGTCGTAGAATCCGAAGCCTTCTGGAAGCAGACTCACCCTCTTTCTTATCTCCACAGAGTCCTTAACAGTGTCTAAACCCAGCACTTTAGCACTGCCGCTCGTAGGAAGCAGTAGTCCTATGAGGATGGAGATTAAAGTTGTTTTTCCAGACCCGTTTGGGCCGAAGAGACCATAGGTGCTTGACTTAGGCACCTTCATGTTTACGCCGTTAAGAGCCTTAATGCCTGATTCTCCTCTGCCGTATATTTTAACGAGGCTCTCAGTCTCTATTGCTAGACTCATTTTTTCACCTCCTCCCATACCTGCGATAGATCACGAGCAGCACTCCAATCATCACCACTGCGATGAGGGCTCCGATTAACAAGATTTCTCCCCTCTGCTTAACGTAGATATGGAGGCTGCGAGCAGTTGCCTGACTCTGATCCGCTCCAAGGCTTAGAGTTACATAGTAGTCGCCAGCACTTATGTCCGCGTCGCTGGTGATGGTCAGCGAGAAAACAGTGTTTTCCTGAGGCTTAAGTAACGGCACGACGCTAGGATCGACCTTAACGTCGAAGCCGTCGGGTATATCAGATACTCCGAGCTTAAGATTTGAAAGCGAGCTGTAACCGGTGTTCTTAACCTCAACTTGAAAAACCGTTGTGTCGCCGGCTGTCGTCTCGCAGTAGAAATTCTGCGTCACGTACGCGACACTATACCGTCCCAGTATTCCCAATCCCAGTTTCAGCCTGTCGACAAACCCATCTGTATTAGCCTCCAAAACTATTGACAAGACATCTGGCTCAGCCAGCGGAGGTATGCTTACAATCACGTTCAGCTTCTTGACCTCACCGGCCTTTACGTAGAGCTTGGACACAACGCTGCCAGAAGAATCCTTCACCACCCAGTTGTAGCCGGAGGGAAGCCCGGTTACGTTGATGCTTGCAACCCCATCTGAGTCGCCTGTGTTTTCAACCTCTATGGGATAACTGGCAGTACCTCCAGCGTAAGCATCTATGTAAGGCGTATCAGTTCGCAGTTTCAAGCTAGGAGTTCCTTTAACAACTATTACGGTAAGGGGGAACGTTGAGTCAAAATCCTTCGTTTTTAAAAGGATGATGGCTTCATAACTTCCGGAAGCAGTCTCCACAGGCACATTTATCTTCGCCTTAAAGTTAACAGATTCGCCTGATCCTAATGAGACACCGTAGAGAACATTGCCGTCACTTTTAACAATGCTGCCCGTCCAGCCGGCTGGGAGGCCTAAGGAGATCGCCCCAGTTAACCTTTCAGATAAAACGTTTCTGACAGTTAGGTCGAAGACTACGGTGGAGCCGGGCTGAGCCTGAGCAACCGGGTAGGTTGAGGCTAAGATTTGAAGACTGGCCTTTTCAACGTACAGGGAAACAGTCTTCTCCTGCACTATTGAGCCTAAAACCCTTATCTTCAGGCTGTAGAGCCCCTGCGCACTGTATGGAACCCTTATTTTCAGGTTAAGGTTTTGAGCGCTTCCTTGGCTCAGCGTCAGGTTCACTACTTCAGCCGAACCCGAGTAGACGCCTGAATCCCAATCCTCTGGAGCCTCGACTAGGATCGTCACCGTCTCTTCTCCCGACCCTTTGTTTTCTATTGAGATGGGAATACTGACTTCCGAGAAAGACTCAACTCTCAAGTAGGTTTGAGATATCGAAACCCTGAGGGAATAGTCTAGGATGATCTCCCCCAGATCTACAGAGGGCCTGTTTAGGCTGACGGTTATAGTCTTGACTTCATAGCCCCTCTTCTCCAGCTGAATTCTATAGGTGCCGCGGTCAAGGCTGATGGCGAAATCCCCGTTGATAAGAGTCCATGTTTTAGTTATAAACGCTCCCGAGGAGTCGTAAATGGTAACGGCCACATAGCTCAAAGGATTGCCGTTGATATCTCTCACCGAACCGAGAACCGTGTATGATTCTCCAGAAACAGGAATTAATGTATAAAAAGCCAAAAGCATCGCTATAGGAATGATGAACTGAGTTTGACGTTTAACACTTGTCTCCGCAACATCCGTTACCTTGGTGTTTATTCCGTTCATTGTTACTACAACCGGTCGTAACATCCTCCTTATAAACGTTACTACTTCATGTAGTAATGAAAGGGTTAAATAGCCGCCATAAGTTACAATACTAAGAAAAATGCGCCGAGGGCCTGCAAAAATATCTCAGTATAACATCGAAGGAAAAGAGCTCCAAGCCTTCCTAGGTCCGTTGGAGACAAGCATAATAGGAGTCATGTGGAGCTCTAAGCAGCCCCTTACGGTTAGAGATGTTTACGAAAAGCTTAGGCGGAGAAAGAAAATCGCCTACACCACCGTTATGACAACGATGGATAGGCTTTATGAGAAAGGGCTGCTCGACAGGCGGGTTGAGAAAGGCAGGGGTGGAATCCTCTACGTGTATTGGCCAAAGTTTGAAGAACATGGTTTTAAAAAATCCGCCGTCCACGGGGTTTTAAACAGTCTTATAGAAAACTTTGGAGACATAGTTGCGAGCTACTTGGTTGAGAGACTCTCTTCTGATGAAAAAGAGTTTAAAGATTTGAAGGATAAGCTGGAGAAAGCCTTAAGGAGGAAAGGAGGTTAACTGGGATGCTAACCATAGATCTTAACTATATTCTTATGCAGTTTTTCCAGCCATACTTCTACTATTCCACCACCCTACTGGTGGTTTCATTCGTTTGCGTCAAGGCTCTCGCAAAATATAATCGTCTACTAACGGCAAGGGTGAAAAGCCTATGCTACCTGTTCCCGCTTACAATCCCTATTTTACTCATACCGTTCACCTCCCCTTGGTCGATGACGAGGCTGCTGTTAGAGGCTAAGGCATTAGGCTACAGTCTGCGTAACACTCCACTAGCTCTACATCTCAATCCTTATGTTTCTACGCTTCCTCCCCCGATAGTTTTCAACCATGTTAAGCTGCTTGACAACCCGCCTGTAATAAGCATGCTTCTTGCAGCCGGGTTGACACTGTCAGCATTCTACCTGCTTGCAACAGTAGCCTTGAACGACAGGATTGCTAAAAGAGTTTTCCGCATAGTTGAGCTTGAACCCGGGGAGTACGAGTCGTTACAGAGAAGAGTTAGAGAATTGTCCAGGAGGCTCGGGATTAATCCTCCCAAGATTGGCCTCGTGGAGGATTTGAGACCAAACGCTTTCACAATAGGGTATGGGCAGAGGACGATGCTCACATTCTCCTTAGGCATGCTCAAGACTCTGAAAGAAAGAGAGCTGGCTGCAGTCGCGGCCCACGAGCTGGCCCACGTGAAAAACAATGATTTCCTGTTTAAGACAGCATCGGTTGCACTAGCGTTACTATCCTTCTTCAACCCGTTCGCATACTTTGCTTCTGCGACAGCTCAAAGAGAAAGGGAAATCCTTGCCGACGAGGAGGGTGTGCGAATACTGGGGCAGCCGGGGCTTCTGGCGAAGACGCTCGTAAAGATATATGAGGCTTCTCGAGCATTCCCTAGAGAGAGCGTTATAGTCCGCTTAGCATCCGGATTATTCCTGTCCTACCCGATCTCTGTAGGAAGCATGCTGCTTTCAACCCATCCGAGGCTGGATCAGAGGGTTGAGAACATCAGGAGGCTGGGGAACGTGGAGGAAACTGTTCACGCCAACCCATTATTGTCAATAGCAATATCCATCCTGATAATTGCAGGAGGAATAGTCAGCACGTATTATCTTGCCTCCATTCAAAACTCCTTCGTAAGACAGTATTTCACAACGACGCTCTTTAAGACGCCTCTAGAGGGAAAAAGACTGATTCCAGCGCATAATACGGACAGCATGGAGAAAATAATTGTACCCGGCTTTTTCAAACTCAGGAATGCTTCCCCAGATGGTTTCAACAAGCTTCGCTCCAGAATAATGGTTCTTAAGATGGATGATAAATACTGCGATCACCTGTGCTCAAGCCCGTTTTAATGTTAGTTCTTAAAGCTTAAACAGGACTGTTAGTCGAAAAGACGCGGAAAGCCGGGAACCGGCTTAACGAGCCCTAGGCGATGCAAAACTGTTTGACCTGCTTCAGAATATTTCCCCTCCTGTTAAATCAGGTTAACGGAGGCCTTGCTCCAAGCGTGACGGGGATGTTCATAATCTGGTTGTTCCTAACTATGGTTATCATAATTGTTTGATTCGGAAGCGTGTACTCCTCCAGGAAGGATAAGAGGTCGTCTCCACTCGTAACCCTCGTACCGTTTACCCCTATTACAATGTCTCCGCCCACTGTAATCCTGCTTCCTTTAATCAGCACCTGCTTGCTTCCACCCTGTAAGCCTGCTTTAGCAGCAGGCCCGTTTGCCGTAACCCCCACTATAAGCCACCCGTATGTCACGTTCACACCCATTGCTGAAGCTATGTCGTACGTCATATCTACCCCAGTTACTCCAAGCCAAGGATGCTGATCATAGGATCCCTTCGTAACCAGGGATTCTATTTCACGCAGTATCGTGTTGGAGGGAATGGCGAAGCCAAGTCCCTGCGAGTCGCTCACTATAGCAGTGGTTATTCCAACAACTTCGCCTCTAAGATTTAGAAGAGGCCCTCCCGAGTTGCCCGGGTTTATCGGCGCAGTCGTCTGAATGCAGTTCGCTATCGAATACCCTCCCGTAATTTCTTCAGAGATCGTTCTACCAAGGGCACTCACTATGCCGGAGCTCATTGAGCCCGCCAACCCGTATGGATTTCCTATAGCCACCACGGTGTCTCCGACTCTGAGAGTTGACGAACTCACTATTTTAAGAGGCTTGAATTCATCGATGGAAGCATTCACAGAAAGGACTGCTAGGTCAGCATATGGGTCAGCACCCTTGACCACAGCAGGATAAGCGTTTCCACTCTTAAACCTGACAATTATGTCGCGCGCATTGTAAACGACATGGTAATTCGTCACAATCACAAACTGGTCTCCGAACTTGTAGACGAAGCCTGAGCCCTGAACACTACTGTAATAGGGACGGTAGAAAATATCATAGTTAACAACAGTGCCCGTTATCAGGACGATCGAATCCCTAGCTTTTTCATAAAGCTGCGAGAGGGAAAAGTTACCTTCGGAAACATACGTTACGGCGCCTGAAGAATTCTGCGCCTGCTGCAGGGCGGAAACACGGTTTTCAAGGTTTGAAAGCCTGTTTTGAAGCTCGTCTATCCTGCTCACTATAAACAGACTGCTGAAAGCATAGCCTATCAACCCGCCGATGAGAACCCCTACTATCAGAAACACTAATACTGGGACTACGGTGGATCTACCGGCACCTGAATGGTTTGAAGAGCCTTCCACTAGTCTCATTTTAAGCTACTATCGCTAATAGTAACATATTAATAAGCATTACTAACGTATTTATGAAACATAAATCATCATCTGAAACCTGGTAAAAACGGATGCGGCGTCCGGGATTTGAACCCGGGTTACCAGCGGTCTGCCGATGTCGATGGCAGGCTGATGTCCTAGCCAGACTAGACGAACGCCGCTGATGATAGAGGTAAATAGAGGAGGTGAATAAAAAGTTTTATTTCAAAGATTTCTTAAAACATGTTGTCTAAGAGAGACATGAGGCTTCGATTTTCAAGGGACATCCTTACCTTTTTCATGATTTGCCATGGCTCCCAGTCAATAGATACCTTGCATATTGATGCGAGAGGGACCCGACATATTAAGGCAACTGCTCAGATTATAATTAACAGAGCTTGTTTGCAGAGACTACCTTATTACTTGAGTTTGGACGGTGGAATTTCCATCCCCAATTGCACTAGGTGAATTTGTTGGCATGCCGAATCGTGTTAAAATTTATAAGGGCAGTGGCTTGGCGGAAGCATGCCTATACAATACATTGCGCCCATATCTTGGTTAAGACGGAGCAGGAGGCTAAGGAGGTTCTTGAACAGTTGAAGAAGGGCGCGAGCTTTAAGCTAGCCTCCGAGAAATCGCTGTGCCCATCTAGAAAAAGAGGGGGAGACTTAGGGTTTTTCGGCAGGGGACAGATGGTGCGCGAGTTTGAAACAGCCGCCTTCGCGTTGAAAAAAGGCGAGGTTTCCCAGCCTGTGAAGACAAGGTTCGGCTGGCATATAATAAAAGGGCTTGAGTAAGGCTTTACGAGGCTCTTCTCAACCCGTTTTCCACACTAAGGCTGAAACCTTAGACTTATATAGTTGGGATTTATTCCCCGGCTAATGGATTTAACGCCACTCTTAGCCTCCTTCCTGCTGGTGGTAGCCGCAGAGCTGGGCGACAAGACTCAGCTTGCAGTCATAGCTTTATCAGCCCATCAAAATGCTCTCCTCGTCTTCACCGGAGGGATTTTGGCTCTACTGCTGGTTTCAGGGTTAGGCGTGGTTGTGGGATGCATGCTGACCATGATTATCCCACTGTCCATAATGCGCATCGTGTCGGCAATCCTATTCCTGGCTTTCGGCGCCTACACTATTCTATCCGCTAGAAACAAGGAGGAACGGGTTGAGGGGCTTGGCGCAAAGTCTGTCGCTCTATTCGTCTTCTCCATGGTTGCCTTGATGGAGCTTGGGGACAAGACGCAGCTGGCTGTGATAGCGCTTGCAGCAGAATATGGGTCTTCTCTTCTGGTTTACGCTGGGGTGGCCATGGCTTTCACAGTCATAACTGGGCTTGGCGTTTTGATCGGCAGCAGACTCCTGAGGCTCATACCTCTGAGGCTTGTTAAGCTTGGAAGCGGAGTAGTCTTCATACTGTTCGGAATAGTTTTTCTCTTGAACGCTGTTTTGCCGGGTTTTCTTAGCGTCTAACTATCTTCGGTTCTACACCGTCGGCTATAAGTTTCCTCATGTATTTCAACGCGGCCTTAACATGCCTATCCACCACGTCGATCCCTTGATACTCATGGTTCTCCAGCACGGGTGAGCATTCCTCGGAGGAAATGAACCCGTCGTAGCCTATTCTTTTAAGCTCCCTTATAAACGCGGGGTAGTTCACATACTGGTCTCCAATAAGTTGGCTGCGCTTCATAATGATTTCCCCGGAGGGGGATTCGTCGAACGAGGATGAGCTGTAGTGGGAGAGAACTATTCCGATCTCTTTGCATGAGTCCACGGCCTCCCGAATATACTCGTCACTCTGATTAGTTAAGAGAGGAGCGTCCAGACATAGTTTCACATTATCCATGCTGGCTTCCTTAACCATTTGAAGCGCGTCCTCATACCCGAGCCTTATCACCGGCGGATGGTTTTGCAGCGCGATCACGATCCCATAGTCACCCGCCCATTTAGCTGCTTCCCGAATCCCCTGTACAGCCCACCTCCACATTTTATCTCTAGTTGCAAACATGCTCTTAAAGTCGAAAAGCCTGTATCCAAAATCGTAAGTCCCCAGATCCTCATACCTAGAGGTGCCTGGCCAGGCTGCGAAAACCTTCACTATGTTCGTGTTCAAGTCTGCCGCAAGCCCTATGGATTCTTTCACCATGCAGAGACTGTTCTCCCGTTCCTCAATAATTGGGCTGACAAAGCTCGACATGGTTTCGACAGCAGCTATCCTAATGCCATGAGAATACGCCAGCTCCACTACTTCTTTCCTCGCAGGCACGTCTAGGTCGCAGGGCAGTGCCACTGGTCTTTTAGTCTCTATGGTTATGCCTTCGAAACCCAGTTCCCTCGCCTTCCTAATCTGTTCTTTCAAGGATAAAGCATCCCCCTTATACCAAAGACCGCAGTATGTCACTGTAAACAAAGCTGTTTTAATCATCCCCTGTTTAGAGCCTCAACCCTTTATTTAAATTTTTGACTCACGCTACTTACGTGACTCAGAAATATTTTTCCACGCCGTGTAGGCAGGCTTCTCCTCCCCGTTTCTCCTTATGAGGCCGATGCTGTCGTTCTCGTTCAAATCGTGCAGCCACGCCCAACCGAGCAGGTGCAGGTTTATTCCCTGCTCTCTAGTGAGCCGCCCCACTACTTGCATTATGAAGTCGGCTTGTGCTTGTTCACCGCCGAAAGCATCCATTGAGGGCCAGCCTAGTTCGCTAAAGCCGAATGGTTTACCAGGCAAGTAGCCTAATGCTTCAGAGTAATAGTCGTCAGGAATATCGGAGGGCCTGCTTACTCCTTTAACAGCGTAAGGATAGCTTGTGAAGACGAGGAGATCCAGTTTCCCCGGGTTAAACATTGATAGAACACTAAGATCCGCCTCCCGGTTCTCAGACACTATTTCACGAGCAAACGTGCAGAAAACCCTGGTTTCAGGAGAGAGCTTCTTCACCGCATCATATATCTCCTCATAAAGACTGACGAAATGCTGAAACCCGTTAGGATTAGTCTCATCCCTACCGTATTTCTCATACCATCGATTAACCTCGTTACCAATAGAAAGATACAGGGGTCTTGCAGACTTCACCACGTTAAGGACTGCTTGCTTATAGGCTTCCCTCCAAGCACTGCTGCTTAGAGAAGCGTTTTCCATGCCCGGCGGAGTTACGAGCGTAACGTTAGGCCCGATGAAGGAGACATGGATCAACGGGAACATTCCATTCCCACGTATATTCTTATCTAAAAATTCTCGCCCCCAGCTTCCAGACAGTTCTCCGGCAAGACTGTAGAACGGCGTTGGCCTTCCCCAAACAGGCGAGAATTCTGAGTATTGAGCCGCTTGAAAATAGGCTTCTTCAAAGGACTGGCCATCTCCAGGAACGGGGAGAACCCCCATGAAGAAGCCTCGAACAGGATTCTCGGGGGAATCGGCTGGAGTCACTACTTCCTCCTTAGAATGGTTCAGGCGACTGAACATTGAGACAACTATTAATGCAACCACGATGAGGATGGACAGCAGCAAGACTTTTTTCGCCGGCACCGTTTCACTCTCCTAAACGTTACACATTGAGGAGCTCGCAAGCAGGTTGCTTAAAAACCCTTTAGAACGCAAACCCCCCTCTGCCCCAAACCGCGAGAAAACACTAAGTCTCCATAGGCGCCTATTGCAATCCGCATGCTGTGGATTATGCATGTAAACACTCATTTTTAACTGAGTGGGAAGTAGTTGTAGAAGCTTTTAAATTTGAACAGGGTAAATAATGGCGATTACACCTTTGAGGAGGGGATGGTGTGGGTTTGACGGCTGCAGGGATTGTTACTATTTCGTTTCAAGGCTTTGCCGCGGTTGTTCTTTCAAAATGTGCCTCGTAGCCCAATGCCAAAGGGGCTTCCAATACACCGGGATAACCTCTCCAAGGGCCTTCTGCAGGCTCAGGCCATACTGCCCGATTAAAAGCAAGGAGATGAATCCAGTTCGAATCCTGTCTTTAAACAGGAAGTTAATGGTTAAGGTTGGTTTCAAGAGTTTTGTGCCTGAGATAGATAATGCTGACAGCAGATCATGGTTCTGGAGGGATGGTGTTGAGCTACCGGAGATCTTCGTCTCCCTCTGGCAGATGCTGGTTGACGATGAAGTTATGAGGAAAGCTTCTTCAAAAGGCCTGCACGACTTCTTGGGGTTTAACGGAAGGATTTTCCTGTCCACGGTTATGCCCGACGAGCTGCTTGATAAGTTGAGACTCGAAGATTATTTCAAGCTGATTAATGATCTTAGGCCTGACTCTACGATGATGCCTGATAACTACACATATGTCGACGACCCTTTGTTTCTATCTTGGTCCCAGACAGTAAAGCTCGTTTCCCTCGCCAACGACTTCCTCAGGCTTAACATTCCGTTAATCGGCCTAGTTAAGGTGCTAACCCTCTTCAAGTCGACTGGGTCATTAGGAAACAGGTTGAGATGGGTTATGTTTCCTTCGCGATGCCTGCGAGGGAGCTCTTGGAGGATAATGTTCTCGGCGACCTTTTGCCCAGTGCCCTAATGAGCCTGAAGTGGGTTTCTAGGAAAACAAGAAGGGGTCTTGAGCTGTTGATTTACGGTGTTGGCCGCAGGCTTAAGCATAAGGGTGTAAATGGCTACAGTAATCTCTCCTGGTTTCTAGAGGCTAAGCATGGATGCTACTTTAAGGATGGCTGGTCTTATGACCTTAGAGACCCTGAAATCAGGTTTGAAGAGTGTAGTTGCGATGTTTGTAAAGGATTAATGCCCCAAGAGATAATTGACCTTATCGCACGCGGAAACGAGGTCATCGTATTTTTGATTTAGATAGAAATAACTATACTACTGACTTAAATGTGAGTGCGGGGGGTGGGATTTGAACCCACGAACCCCTGCGGGAAGAGGTCTTGAGCCTCCCGCCTTTGGCCTGGCTTGGCGACCCCCGCGCGCTTCTTTCCTGCAGTAAGACATATTATTTTGGATTGTTTTTAAGTTTTAGGATGAGGCTGAGTGAGGTTTTCGCTAGTAGGGTTCAGGCTAGGGTTTTAGAGGAGCTTTTAAACTCTCCCCATACTATTTTTACTCAGGTTGAGCTGGCTAGGAGGGCTGGCTGCTCCTCTTCAAGCGTTGACAGGGCTCTTAGAAATCTTATGAGGCTCGGCCTTATTAGGACTGAGAGGCTTTCAGCCAATAAGATTGTAGCGTTAAATCTTAATAGTAGGGTTGTGTCCCTCCTTATCCAGTTTAACAGGGATGTGAAGAAGGCTGATAGAGATACTGCTTAGGGAGGAGATAGGCGGCAGGGGGTTAACGTTCCTCGGCTTAGAGGGTTCCAGCGGTATGGGTGTTATTCAAGCGGGTAACCTTGTGAGGCTCTTCAACATGAAGCCAGTTGGCGAGATCGTTTTCTACGGTTTCCCAGACAACTTGATAGTGGACTCTATGGGTGTTGGGAAGATTCCTACTGTAGACATTTACCACGCTAGAACAGGGGGCTTCAACATAAGCGTTTTCACGACGATGGTTAGGCAACAGTATATTGACTCTCTCGGGAACAGGGAGCGCAACATGTTTTTCTCCTCGCTCCTCTACACTATGAAACTAGTCGGGTCAAGCTTCCTTCTAACCATTGACTGTGTGAATGTTTCAGGCAAGAATAGGAAGGCTTATCTCATAGTCAATTCTCCAAAGCTTGCTGAGAGGTTTAAAGACAGGGAGGAGTATATTCTTGTTAAGGGTAGACGCTTGAGAAGCTCCCTGACGCTTGCGGTCGCGATGGCTAGGTTTCAAAAGATTCCTGCTCTACAGATAGTTCTTCCGATTAGAGAGCTTACTGAAAGCAGGGTTCAGCACGGTTTTCAAAGCCTGGTCAGCATTATTAACGACGCGCTGGCCTTCATAGCGAGCCTGGGGAAGACTGAAGCACCCTATGGGTAGTGCCACGGGCTTATGAAGCCGTAGGCCTCTCCGAGCCTATTCTTCTCTAAACCATATCTTTTCAACGGCTTGGTTAAATGTCTATGGGACCTTTCAGGTGGGAGATATTGTTGATTCACCTTCAGTCCTCGTTCTACCGCTATTATCTGAGGCTCTGCGACTATCTCGCCACACTTCTCGCAAGCGAAGCCCTGGCGAAGCCCGAGGCTCTTACACTTCCTACCGCATTTTGGGCACGCCGGGGGTGTTTTCCTAGTGTTCTCGGATAGTTTTAAAACCTCCATTTTCTCAACGTTAACGACAAGTCTTCCCAAATGTTCTTTAACACCGCCATATACTCTTACGTAGTCGCCGGGCTCAAGCATTGAGGCGGCTTTCTTCAAGCCCCCAGTGGGAGAGTAGAACGCGCAGGAAATCCTCCCCCCGCCTTCAATACTCACTATAACATGCCCGCCCCGAATAATCTTCTTGTCAACCACACTCCCCTCAACACATGTTGAATCATACTTCCTAATACGATTGATTGCAACAGGCTGGTCTGGAAAATGCGCGTCAGTACCCTGGTTAGTCTTGAAAATGCACCAGCCTTCAATCTCCTCCTCAGCCTTCACAAGCCTGAAAGCATTGTAGACTGCTTCAGGCGTCTCCCCCCTTATTCCGAAGAGCACCGGGTCTCTGCCGTGAGGAGTTATCAGGATACGCTTCGTCTCCGGGTCAACATTATTAAAAGTGTTTTCAGAAGCAATCCTATCCATGAGGATGACGCTGTCCTGGTCTATTCTACGAGGCTTCCCATAGTTTTCCCTCACCCTGTATGAAAGAAGCTCATAAGTATAATCTTCAAAAACCGCTCCAACCGCTGCAAGCGCTCCCACAACCCCAACCTTAGAACTCTTCAGGAACCTGCAGCACGCGCCTGCTTCCTCAGCAATCTTCAACGCCTCAACCGGTGAAACCATGCTTCTTAAAACCCTGAGGTAGAACTGGTAGAGCACATCCTCCTTCTCAGGGAGCCTGTTGCTGAAGACGATCGCGGGCTCCGACCTGGGACTGTTTAAATCAGAAAACTTTTCCACGACGCTTACGACGGAGCGCACAACCTCCGCGTAAACCTCCGGACCCTCTACTCCCACCCTTATGCTTACCGCCCCATTACCCCTTGTTTTCCAGGGAATATTTGGGTTAAGCCTTACGAGAAGCGGATAATCTATAAACACGACCCCACTCATGCCGTCCAGCCGGGACACTATTTTAGCGGCTACGTGCGTAGTACAGCCAAACACCTCAGAGTCCGTATCATCTATACCTATGTTGAGCAGCATTTTTCAACCAGACGCTGGACAAACCCTAAGCAAGACCCTAGCTTTTAAGCATAGCCTCCGATGCTCCACTAACAAAACTCTGGAAATAGCCTTTCAATAAAGCCTCGGGAGGGATTTGAACCCTCGGCTAACAGCTTCCCCGGCTTTCTGCTTACGAGGCTGCCACTCTACCAGGCTGAGTTACCGAGGCTCACCAGCATCTTTGAAAAAGGGGCTTAAAACGTTTTCTCTTTTTAAAACCAAGGTTAAAAGGTTAAACTAGCTTAGACTGGTCTTAGAACTGGATGGTGCGAAAAGCGTTCGGCGAGTATTCGGCGATAGATTTCATGAAAAAGGTTTTCCCACAGTCTGGAAACATTCTTTCGCCTTATGATGATGCTTGGGGCTGTGTGCTTAACAAGAAGCATCTCGTCTTCGCGGGGGACATGCTTGTTGAAACAACAGATGTTCCGCCTTTCATGACGATTAGGCAAATGGCTTTTAAAAGTTTCACGATAAGTGTGAGCGACATTGCTTCTAAAGGGGTGGCTCCAACCTACTACTATCTGATCATCGGGCTTCCGCGAGGATTCGGGTGGAGAAGGTTCAAGGAGCTTGTAAAGGGGTGGAGGGACGCGGTTGATCTTTACGGGGGAACACTTATGGGCGGGGATACGAATGAGTCTCCCTGCGTTACTATTAGCGTGACCACGTTATCTCTTTCAAACAGGCTGCCGATTCCTAGAACAGGTGGGAAGCCGGGGGATATTGTTGCCGTAACCGGAACCTTCGGGGAAACATACGTGGGCTTCAAGCTGATGAGGAGTCTTGACAAGCTGCCTGGATCCCTGAGGAAAAGAGTATTGAGGAAAATATGCAGACCCGTCGCGCGGCTCAGGGAGGGCATGGCTCTTAACGGTGTTGCAACGGCATGCACCGATTCTAGTGACGGCCTTGCAGTATCTCTATACAATCTTATACGGGGGACTGGGAACGGGATTCTCGTTGAGAACCTACCGGTCAGCAAAGGCCTGGAGGAAGCCTCTAGAATGCTTGGAGTGTCTTTTTCTCAAATGGTTTTCCACGGGGGCGAGGAGTTTGAGCTTGTAGCAGTCATTCCGAGGGAGAAATGGGGAATGGCTGTTAGAAGGGTTGAGCATGTAGGAGGGTCTTTGACACCTGTTGGGAGGCTCATAGGTCGCAAGGGGGTTTGGTACCGCAGGGAGGATGGTAAGACGGTTCGAGTCTTAAGAAGAGGCTGGGAACACTTAAAATAGCCTGTCTTCAGCTTGCAACCAGCGTCTCGGTCTTCTCAACGCCCTCAATCGAGTTTATCTCTGCAGTTAGCAGAGCAAGCTCCGAAACATCGTTCGCCTGAAGAATAGCGACTATGTCGAATCTTCCGAAGCATTCGAAAGCATCGATTACGCCGTCGATCTTTCTGATTTTTTCAAGAACCTGCGTCATTTTCCCATCGTCAACGCTGATAAGGACGCAGCTGTAAGTCATTTACGAGCCTCCTCGACTTCGACAAGGGTTTCAGTGGCGCTGACGTTTTTAAAAGACCTTATTGTGCGAACCACCCTAGCTATCTCAGCCAAGCTGCCTGCTTCAATCTTGGAGACAACGTCGTACGCACCTAGGCTTGAAAAAACCAGCTTAATATTCTCCAGTTCCCTAAGCCTTCTGACAACATCCTTGTAGGTTCCAGCCCTACACCTTATTAATACCACGGCTTTAACCATCGCCATGGGTCTCATTACCACTACGATTTAACTCTTTCCAGGGTGAAAGCATGTAGATTGCACCATTCTGAACGTCTTCAAGCCTATCTATGCCCGGAGAGTTGTTAAGATAATTGATGGCTTCCTCCCCAAGCGGTCCAGAGGGTTTGGTTATCAGGTTGACAACCCTGCCGCCGTACGTCTCCCTCATGGCATCAGAGGTGACTATTAAAACACCTTTTTCAACAGAGTATGGCTTTCCAGTGATTGACACGTTTACAAGCCAGGAGTTCGACGGTAGGAACCATGATGTCAGGTTGCCCGTCCAGAAAGCGTTTCTGCAGGATACGAACATTAGAAGAGCGCCGAGCCTAGTGTCAGTATCGATTTTAGAGTTGAAAAGCACGGAGTAGCTGTAAGCTTCCTCAGCAAGCTTAAGCTCAGAATGGCTGATCGACTCCTTAATGCTATACGTGAATTCCGGCTTAGGGTAGGATGTGGAAGCGAGTGAAAGCAGGAAGTAGGCTATAATCATTCCCGCCAGATACTCTTTCTCCATGCTTCTCAACTCGCTGCTGAAGCAGCTTAGACCGTAGCCGGCTAACGGGGTTGCAAAATATATGATGAACGTGGGGATCCTGTGGATAAGCACGCGATACTCCGCTAACGAGAGTAGGAAAGAGGCTTCAACCATGAAAACCATTAAGGGAGCCATAAAGAACAACGCGTCGTAGAGCGGGCTTTTCTTACAGTATTGTATTAAGCCGTGGATTGTGAAAGGCAGGAAGCCCAGTGAAAGAGGTATGGTGAACCACAGGATGGTTGGTAAAGCCTCAGGGTGGAACACGACTGTTAAGACGATGGGAACTATTACGCTGACCAGCAATATCGATGTGAAAGTCTTTGTGAAAGTGAATTTCCGGTATTTTTTCACGAACCCTACTATTCCAACCGTGACGACCGGAAGGAGAATAATCGCGGCTGCTATCGGGAGCAGGAGAACAGGGTTTTCAAAAACCATGTTTAGGACTAGTTTCAGCATGTTTTCCTCCTCGGCGGCTAGGCTCCAAACGGATGCTGACGAGGCAAGCAGGAGAATCGTGGTTGCTAGCATTAAAACTAGCAGCCGGAATAGACTGCCGGTCTCCTCATGCCTCAAATAGTAGTAAAGGTAGGAGTGGAAAAGCGAGGAGAAGAACAGTATGAGTTGAAAAGCAGAGAGGTGGTGGCTCATGACGGTTAAAAACCCGGAGAGCATCGCAGGGAACATCCATCTCCAATCAACGGTTAAAGCCCTCATCGTGAACAGCACGGATAGCCCGTAGAACAGTATTCCAAGTCCCTCTGGTATTATTACGCCCCCTATCTGATGCACAAGCAGGTTGATCACAGAAAGGTATAGAAGCGTGTAGACAGGCTTGTTGTCACCAGTTTTAAACTGTTTTGAAACAAAGTAGGGCGGTAGGATGAAAAAAGCGAAGACGAGTGGTTCAATGAAAGTGAGGATTTTCATAAACATGTCGTAGCCCACAGTCTTGAGAATCGCCAGTTGAAGATAATAGAAGAGTGGACCGTGGGGCAGGGACACGGCCCTCCCCTCGTTGAGCACAAGCACTCTTGAAACAAACTCGTAAACGTCGAATCCGTATGGCAAACCGTACTTAACCGACGGCACGATCCTTAACAGTAATGCGATTGAAAATACTGCGATCAAGCGCCAGTCTCGCCGCTGTTTCAACCTATCCATGTTTGAACCCATACTGTCCTATCCCTCCTCAGCAACACTGGACTACGATACTCTGCTCTAACAATATTGTTTGAATCATAGCAATAGACTATTATGATCCTCTCAGCCTCAGGGTCCGGAGGCAGCTCCGCATAGAGCTTTTTCGCCTCGCCGGGATTAAGCTTAACAACGCTAAAGTTAAAAGTTTTGAAATTCGTAAAACAGTAGTAGGTAGCATTCTCTGAGACCCTGCTGCCCTCATACCCGATTAAGAATATTAGATGTCCCTCGCGCTTCTCGCTTGAATTATTGCTTAAGAAAAGAACCATGGAAAACTCGTTGTTCTCCTCCCTGAAATCAACTATTTTCAACGCTAGAAAGTCTTTCGACGGTGCTTCTAGAAGCTCGTAGGCTATGTAGAGAAGAATAAGAGAGAGGCTCATCAGCAAAACGATTCTCTGGAAAAAGACGCCCCTCCCACTGCCTCCGTTCCAGCTCAAAGGACACCGCTAACCATGAAAATATGCTTATTAAACTATCGCCCTCACGCTTGGAAAACTTATTAAATACATTAGCACCGTTTGGGAAGAATATGCTGGAAAACCCTGTGCTCGTCGCAGCCGCTTCAGGGGCAATAGGCCTCGCCACATCCATGCTAACCCTTAAGTACATAGCTAGGAATTTCATTAAACTCGGCATTTCCGGGGTTGACTACCATAAGCCCGGGAAGCCAAGGATCCCGGAGATGGGCGGCTTAGCTTTCATCATAGGGGTTGCAGCAGCCTCGATTCCAGCGGTTCTGCTAAGCCTCTATGTCTCTGAAGTACTGGGAGTAATGTTTACGGTGCTTGCAACCGGGCTTGTAGGAGTAATAGATGACTTGAAGAAGCTTGGTGCGGTGGAGAAGCCTCTTCTAACAGCTGCAGCCGGATTACCCTTAATCCTGTTACACCCCTACTCCGGAAGCCTAGTTTTACCCTTAGGAATAATCTTCCGCATACCTTTAATATACACGGTGGTTATTCCAGGGTTGCTCGCGGTAGTGTCCAACTCGGTTAACATGTTCGACACTATGAACGGGACTGCGACAGGCTCCTCCCTAATGGTTTTAACGACCCTGACCCTTACTGTGGCTTTGAAACACTTTACGGGAGGAGGCTTCGACATGTTTTTGACAAGCCTGCTTTTCAGCATTGTTTTCCCACCTATGCTGGCATTGTTCACGTACAACAAGTATCCGGCCAGGGTTTTCGTAGGAGATACCGGCACCCTCTCAATAGGCGGTGCGCTTCTAGCTTTCTCAGTCGTCCAAGGCTGCGAAATACCCTTGATAATAAGTCTACTGCCTCATTTAACGAACGGTTTCTTCAACCTTTCGAGCGTCGGAAGGCTTTTCGAAAGATCCGAGTTGAAAGAGAGACCCATAGTGGTTTCAGAGAACGGCACTATTTATGCTAACAGGGATTTGAAAGCACCCATAACTCTGACGAGATTCGTCGCTGCACTGGGCTTTAGGAGCGAGAAGGAGATTATAAAAGCAATCATGACCCTATGCGCCCTGTCAAACGGGCTGACTATTTTAACAGTCGCACTAGGGTTGTGGTGAGAATATGAGTAAGCTTCCCAGCCTTAAACCCCTGGTTCTCCTAATTCTGTTTAACTATGTTGTAATAATATTCGGCTCGCATGTTTTTTACACTATTCAGGTGAACATAGAGAGGATTCTGAGGCCTTTGCCAAGGCTCTTGGTAGGATTTGTTCAAACAGTCGTTGGACTACTGCTCATACTGCTGTGGATATTCGTCTGGCTTTACCTATACAAGCACCTATTTTTGAGAGAGATAAGACGCGGAGAAGCAGAGTCCTTAAAGCAGGTTTAAACAGGTTTCAGAAATCTTTTCAGCAGGATCCTCCATTCTTCTAAGTCTCCTCAGAGACGAAAGCCTTTCACGCTCCTCGAACTCTCGAGAAACAGTTTTCCTTAACCAGTTGCGCAAGTCTTTTTCCCCAGCCGGTTTAACGAGTAGCCCTTTCCTAATAAGGAACTCTTCAACAATCGTGGAGGAAGGATAGATTGATACTGCCGGTATCCCCATGAGCACAGCTTCAGCACTCATCGTGCCTCCTGCTCCGATGAACCCTTTTGAATAGAATAGTATTGAGCGAGTATCTTCGCCGTGTTCAAGTATTACCAAGTCCTGTTTTCTGAAAAACATTCTATATGTCTCCTCCTCATATCTGGGCACGATAACGATTTTTAACCCTGCTAGACACCTATCTTTTTTGAAAACCTTTGAAACGGTTTCAAGCGTCAGCTGTCTCACGCTTAAATAGGACGCCCTATATTCCTCAGGCCGGTAGACGATGTATTCGCCTTCAGCCAAGCCATATTTCCTAAGGATGCTTTTCGCAGGGTTAAAGTCTCTCAGCCATGCGACGGGGTCTAGAGATCTATATGTAACTATATCCTTCCTGCCTATGCCGTATTTCAGCCAGACGTTTTTCCCCACAACCATGGGGGTTAAAAGCTTACGGCTGAGAGGAATCGCCAGCCTCGCGACATACGTTGAATGAGGGGAATCGTTAACAGAGACGTGGGGAATGCCTAGTCCAAACGCAACCCTCGCGGCCTCCGGTGAGCTGAAGCTTAAAACAATGTCTGGATTAGTCTTCCTCACGAGTCTTAAAAGACTGAGCATCCTGTCGAGAGATGAGGCGAGTTTCCCATAGGGTTCTCCGCCCCCATGCCTACCTATAACAACTGGTTTGATATGTGACAGTTTGAAAATGTTGATTAACTCAACATACTTGCGCGAAGTAACGAGTACTCTGCAACCTTTCTCCTCAAGCTTCTCCTTAACCTTACCGAATAGGAGAGCCTGCTTAGGCGTAAGCACATCTATCATGATCGTTTTCTCGGGCAACGTGTCGGTTCACTACTGTTGCAGGCGCTATTAATTCTTTAAACCCGGGGCTCAGTTAATCTTTAAAAAACAGGCTTGTTGAACTATTCGGATGAAGCCGTTCCTAGTCACGCCTGAAGAGGCCGTTGAAAACCTTAGGAAAAGCGCGTATAAGGTTGGAGTATTCGGCTTCGGACATGTAGGCTTAACCATTGGGGTCGGATGGGGGCTGGTGGGTGCGAAGATAATAGGGATGACGCTTGACAAGGAGGCGATAAGACTGTTGGAAGCAGGATTATCCCCTTTCCCCGAGGAAGCCTACTTATCCGAGCACATAAAGACTTTGAGAAGCAGAGGGTTGCTGGAGGTTACGGACGATTACTCTTACGGGGCTCGTGAGACAGACATAAAAATAATCGCGGTCCCAGTATACCTTTCAAGCGAAAAGAAGCCCGACTTAACTCCGATTATTAGAGTCTCGAAGGAAATAGGCGTGAGCCTAGCGAAGGGGGATGTGGTAATCATAGAGACGTCTATACCGCCGGGGACGACGCGAAACGTGGTTAAGCCTATTCTAGAGGAGGCCAGTGGCTTAAAGGCGGATGAGGATTTCGCCCTCGCCTATAGTCCTGAAAGAATCTCTGCCGGAACAGTTTTAGCAGACTATTTAGAGAAGTACCCGAAGATAATTGGCTGCGATTCCGTGAGAAGCCTGAAGCTGGTTGCGAAACTGTATTCAGCGATCGTTAAGAGAGGAATTATAACGATGTCCAGCACTATTGCAGCTGAAACTGAGAAACTATTCGAAGGAGTCTATCGCGACGTCAACATAGCGTTAGCCAATGAGCTTGCCCTGCTCTGCGAGAAGATTGGCGTGGCATACGATGAAGTGAGGGCAGCAGCCAACTCCCAGCCATTCTCACACCTACATAAGCCGGGGATTGGCGTAGGGGGTGCTTGCATACCGGTATACCCTTACTTCATAATTGAGACAGCGCTCAACCAAGGAATACGGCTTCAAATCACGCAGTCGGCGAGAAGCATTAATGAAAAGGCAACAGAACTATTCATAGACAGGATTATTAGGGCACTCCGGTTTCTAAAAATGGAACCGTCTGAATGCAGCTTCACGCTTCTCGGATTATCCTTCCGAGGAGGAACTTCAGACACTAGGCTTTCCCCAGCCCTGAGAATACTCGAGTTCATCGAAAAAACCGGGGCGAAGGTTAAGATCTGCGACCCGCTTGTTGAAAAAGTCGAGGGTAAAGACATCGAGATACTTAGGGAATGGAGGAAGGCAGTGCAGGGTGCTGATGTAATCGTGATAGCTAGCGACCATAAGGAGTTCTACCAGATAGAGATAGAGGAGGCATCCAGCTTAGCCGGGAAAGAAACTGCGATACTCGATGGGAAAAACGTCGTCAGCAGCCTAAACGGTAAGCCCAAGCATCGTGTTCTCTACGCGGGAGTGGGAAGACCCGCGTTCCTGATAGAACCGGACGGTTGCAAAAAGCGTGTAGAAATATAAGGTTGAAAGAAAGCATGTTCTGACGGTTGAAGAGTATTGCTTGTTTCAGTTCCACTTTTAGCATCAAGCAATACTCTAGTACGCGTATTCAGCATGTTTAAAGCGGCTGTAACGCGTATTAAATATGATTACGGACATGTTTAAGGAGGAGACGATGTCAGGAAAACCTGGCGCAGAGCCTTGTCTATACGTATTCAAAATTATTAATAATAAGTTACTAATGCCCATAAGAATATCTTTATGGTCAAAAACTACACTCTTCTGAACAATATATATACCCCCGATGCTTATCTAAGTAGCGATGGCTGCGAGCAAACCTAAACCCGACAGGGTTTCCATGGTAATCATGCTTTTCCTCATCCTCGTTCTAGTACTACCTTTAATATATGTGGGTGTAAAGCCTTTAACAGACCCGAATGCCCAACACGTCAACATACTCGTTAGAGTGAAGACGAGGAACGGTGCGGAAGCACCCTATCCTATTATCCAAGTATTCCACCTGACTGACCGAGGGCCGAGTCTCATAGCAAAGGGCTCAGGCGGGCAAAATGGTATCTACGCTTTTTGGTTTACGATTCCAAGGGTGAAAATGAACAGGCTTTACCTGCCAAGCCTGGGCAGGGAGACGGATGTGTATCCCGCGACTAACATCTGGATACTTGCATACGATGATAAAACCGGCTTCTTGGGAAGCCTAACTACGGCTCTCGACCCTACCTTCATGAATTGGCCGATAGACGCCTTCTCCGCCGAGGTTGTTCTAGACGAGCCTCTGGAGCGCGAGGCACCATCGCCAGCCAGCGTCTTAAGCGTACCCCCTGACAGTGAAACGTGGAAGGATACGATAGTTGTAGAGTATGCCGTGTGGGACCAGATCTGGGCATATTCAGAATGGCCCATTGGTGCGAAGGTGGATGTGGAGACAAAGGAGAGAACATGGGACTCGTATCTAAACATGTATGTAACAGACTGGAGTTCTCCCGGGAGCACGGTGGTAACGCTTGATAGTGGTGTTGGAACTCCACAGTGCACAGGTAAACTGAAAGGCGCAGTAATATTTAGATTCAAATACATACTATGCCACATTTCCATCCCCAACACCAGAGTCTACAGGGAGAAAGTTTACGCGGCAGATACTTCCATGGATCCGATATATGCAGGCTATTCCAGTTCATCCTGGAACGGCCAAGCCTCAGGATCCGACCCATACATCACCGACCAAAACCACCCCTGGAGAAGCATCCCCCTAACTCAAAGATCCGATTTAGCATGGACTTTCAGCGTGGGTCTAAGCTTCAACCTAGGCGGGGGCTGGCCCTCGGTATCCGTAGGATTGGGCGTGAGCAGAAGCAGCATCCCGTATGCGACGCTTTGGATCAGGACCGGCACATGGACATCCGGATACAAGGTTTACACCTATGGACGAGAGCACGGCTTCAGAAAATCTTTCTCCGTATGGAAGCCCTATCCATAGGAATTAGCACAGTTAGCCTAAGTGGTGTGTTCTTTACGCAGAAGTTAAAAGAACACGCGCACACCTGCTTGAGCCCGACGGCTCGAAAAAGAGGGTTGAGCTATAAAGCTACTAGGACTAAAAGTTATTAAATCCCTTCAAGCAGGTTTTCAACAGGCCCGGGAAGCCCGGTGGAGCCGAAAAGGCGCTGATTGTAATGGCAAACATGAGGGGCTTTGGTGCAATTTAGCGCGCGCTTGCGGAGAAACCCCTTGATGAGAGTTCGAGTCTCTCCCGGGCTACTAGCATGGTTAAAACGGTTTTTTGAAGCTGCTCATGGTTACGCGCGCTCGCTTCGAAAATCGCAGCGAGCACTTGCGGCTTCAGGACTCGTATTGAATACTCGATTAGAATTGTAAGCTAAGCGTTTACGACAGTAGTTCTTCCAGGGCGGAATACACGTCGCTCGCAGCCGTCTCCCTCCTCTTTTTATTCTCCTTCAAGTATTTTCCAGTCAGGTTTTCGAAAACGCTTCTCGTAATGCGTCCTCCCCTAAACCTTTCGATGGTGCTGTTAATCATGTTTCTAGAGTCGCTGTTTATTTCCTCGAAGACCCTGTAGCGCCTCTCAACCTCCTCGGCGACCCTGGAGCTTCTCCGGGTGATCTCTTCAATGGTTTTCAAAATCTTTTTCTCAGCCCTAGAAGTTCTCCGCTCGTATTCTCCAACTCTCTCCCTATACTCTTTAGAAGAAATCTTTCCGACAGCGTTCTTAACCTTAATCTCCTCAAGAAGGGTTTCGCAATCGATTTTATCGCGAAGAGCCTCCACGAGGTCGTTTACAAGGCTCTCAATCTCTTTACCCGCTTTAGGCTCAGCAGGCTTTGTAGCCTCCTCTCTGAAAATCTCGGTCACCATCAATACGAGTAGCGTCAATAGGCCGAGGAGTATTGAGAGGCTTTTACCGGCTTCTAGCTGTGCTGAAGCGAAACTGATCTGAAACGACTGGGTCAGTATGTCCGGCATAGCGTTACTCACAGCTAGGGAGAAAGCCCCACCGTTTTCAATGCTTTCAACGGTTGATCCCGTCGCTATCTTCCAGCCTTTCTTCCCCTCTACTCTAACGTTTAAAGAATACGTGTTAACAATATCTGTATAGTTGGGCAGGCCTGTAAGCCGGATAGTGGTTAAGCCCCCGCTTGAGTTCATGAGCACGCTTTTAACCGGAACGCTATATTCGACCACTGCTTCATACTCTTGGCCGGGTCTCAAGGAGTACCTTGAGTAAACCGTTATAACACTCATGTTTGCTACTGATGATGCGCTGGTGTATGTTTGAAGCGTCCCCAGAGCGTCCTTCGCCTTAACCGATTGGTTAAGACTGGCGGGGATGTTTATCCTCAGTATTTCGCTCCTGTAGGAATTGCCAACGTATCTCAGCTTCAACAGGTCTTTCACATGAACCTGGAGCTGCTCCGTCACGGTTATCTCCCTAGCTAGGCTTTTTATCACACACCTGTCGAACTGTTTCGAGAACACTATTCTACCAGTCACGTTGCCAACGGTCGTCGTTCGGAAATAATGGTTCCATAATCCTATTACAGTGTCATTCAGGAAAATAGGGTTGAAGTACTGTAGCGAATACCCTTTAATCGCGCCCGTGGTCAGAAAGGTGAAGTTAACATATTCAGGCATAATGCTGAAGCCTGTTAAAACCGGTAGCTTAAACCCGACGTAGTCCTCAGCTACTTCGTCGCGCTGAACCAAGCCGAACCTGACTGTAGCGTTAAGCCGCTCGCCTTGAATAGGAGGCAGCTCCGCAACAAGATAATCGTAATCCTCAGCCTCCTCAAGCCTCAGAGCTATCTTCTCACCATTCTCGAGGAATAGCTTAGGCATGTCTAATGATGAAACAAGGTTTGGTGCCGCCCATTTAGGAAGCTGTATCTTGAAAGTCCAGTTGGCTTCGCCTAGTACTCTTATCGTCTTCGGGCCCATCGTCAGGTTCACGTTGAAAAAAGCTATCGCATCCTCATTCATGCTAGCCTTCACATACACGTAGAGGTCTGACAGTTCGAAAAGCTGGCCTGAAGTATTTACGCTAAGGAGAAGGCTGGAAACCAGTATTAGAACCAGTGTAGAGGCGAGCGTACACCCGGTTTTTCCACGCGGTTGCATCGCTAGCCGTATTTACACGAGGGTTAAAAATCTTTATTTTAAAGCCCGGCTGAGCTTAAACGATGCTTCAAAACTACGTATCGAAGAAGGCGACTATTCATAGGACAGTCAGGTTTGAAGGGAACAACCTGGTTCTGGGGGGAAGCGAGATAGAGGAGGGAACCTACATCGGGTTCAACACGATAATAGGATATCCTTCTAAGAGGAGCTTTTCAAGTGTAACAGCCATGCCGGAAGACCTAAGCGTTCTCGACGAATTGTCAAGCGGCGCGAAAATAGGCTCCACATGCCTGATAAGGTCTGGAAGCGTGGTTTACGAAGACGTGGTTATCGGCAAGCGTCTTGTAACCGGCCACAATATTCTAATAAGGGAAGGGAGCAGAATCGGGGAGAACTGTCTGATAGGCACTGGCTCCATGCTCGACGGAAGTGTTTCAATAGGCAACAACGTTAGAATACAGTCAGGCGTGTATCTCCCACACGGCACTGTTGTCGGCGAAAACGTTTTCATAGGACCCTACGCGTGCGTCACTAATGATCGCTACCCTGTTTCAGGCAGGCTGACCCCTGTTGTAATAGGCAACGGCTGCGTGATAGGGGCGAACTCGACACTCATATCTGGAGTAAGCATTGGCGATAATTCTGTAGTGGCAGCGGGCTCCGTTGTGACGAGGAATGTTCCTCCAAACACGGTTGTCCTAGGCGTACCGGCAAGAATATATATTACTAGAGAGGAGTACGAGGCTAGGAGGAAGAAGCATGAGCAAGGAGTCTGACGTGCTTTCAGAGGTTAAGAAGGCTGTTTCCAGTGTTGTCGACCCTGAGATAGGGCTAAGCCTTGGAGAACTCAACCTTATTAAAGACGTTAGAAGAGAGAACGGCAGCATAGTCGTGGAATTCGTCGCGACAACGCCGCTGTGTCCATTGGGCGAGGTCTTGGCCCTAATGGTTAAAGATGCTGCCAATGCCGCTTCTAAGGGCGAGAGGGTGCGGGTCTATATTAGGAATCACATTGACGAGAAGGGTATTAATGAACGGATTAACAGAGAATAACAGAAACCAATACCTTCATTAATAGGGTTAAAAGCACGATCCCTCCTTATCTCAAGTGGAGGATAACTACCATTCTTATCTATAGCTTCGCGATAGTCAAGAATGAAAATTTTCTTCATCATTGAGGTGAGGATGACGGTTTTAACATGGTCTTTAGGTTCCTGTTCAAGTTTCCAAGCACTTTAAGAATGCAACTCTCAGCTGTGCTAGGGTTTCGCTGCTAGGTGTTATCATGAGGAGGGAGTTCTCTGTCTGTATTTAACCGGTGCTTGAATCCCAATGGAATGCAGCTATGGATCGCTGTTGACAACGATACAGTTTTACTAATACAATCCATAAAAATACAGCGTCGCTCCGCTGGCTTCACACGGATTGTTAAGATGTTAACCCACTTTCCCATAATCATTACCAGTTATGGGATTATCGTATAGTTTTTCATTCTCTATGTACATGTGGATAGCGTTCCAGTCAAAACTTGCTTTCATCGAGTTGTTATCTCAAAGGATAATGGAGGAGATAGCAGAGCACTCCTATATTTGACGGGCAAGAAATAGTCCGGCGTCGAGGGCACATGGAATCAATATATAAATCTTCTGTTGGTAAATTTTTGACCAAAGGTAAGCGAAAATTTTCGCTTACCTCATGTTATAAAAATATCCTGAAGCTCCCTTTAATGAAATGATAGGGAACGAGGTTAATGAACCAAGAGTCGGGGAGGACGCGAAACGCAGGGTTCAAACATTAGGAAAGGCCATATTTCTAGTCTTATTGGTAACGGCTCAAACATCTTGGGTTCATGCTGAACCAAGCTTAACGTTGCAATACGATGATGGAGGCGCTGAATCCTTCTGGAGCGACTACTATCCCAACGGTATAGCGGTTATGTTCACCCCTCCTGCCTCTAAATGGAAAATAACCTCGATCCTAATCTATGGCTTCATAATAGATAGGGGTGAGAAACCCTTCCTCATTGAGGTAAGAGATAGTGATTTCAACTTTGTATTCCGGGCTTATTACTCTTCCGGATATTTCAAGAACAATACTCTCAATTGGAGCAGGATTTCGCTACCAAGCATTATTGTGAAGGGTGATTTCTACATCTGTGTCTACCCCATGTTAGAGCCGAATGAGACTCAACTGTGGTTAGCTATTGATAACGATACAGTCTCGAATAGGAGTTTCTTGGCCGATTGCTACAGACAAGAGACGAGAAAGTACTATGGAGGGAATGTGATGATAAGGGTCGAGGGAGAAGAAGCAATTGATTTTATTAAGATAATTCCCCACTCCATTTTCATTGAGGAGGCCCTAAGGCTACTTTTCAGAGTAGTCGCCCCGAGCAATGTCACGGAGGTTAAGGCAATGCTACAAACCGAGGCTCTGATGGAGGATTGCTCAGTAATATGTAAAGATGGATTGTATGAAGTGATAATCGATTGGTCAAAGCTCTTTGGTCTTAAGGAGCCAGCGAGGCTTACACTGAGTGCCAAGGTTTCGGAAACGATGGCGTCCCTAACTGTAAAACTGGATGAAAACCTTCTCTCAACGTATTTTCAGTTGAGGGATGAGAATACACTTTTGATGGCTATGCTCAATAGCTCTAAACCGGAACAGGAGGCTTTGAAACATAAGCTAGCGAATGAAGAGGCTGACATAGTTGCATTGAGGTCTTTACTGGATATGTATGAGAAAAAGTGGTTGGATGAGGCTAAGAAGAACGAGAGGCTAAGTGAGGAGCTTAACACCCTAAGGCTCCTAACTGCCCTACTTGTTATTTCAACTTTCTCCTTGCTCATCATGATGTTAAGAAAGAGACCTCTTATCGGCTTAACATCTGGTCGTGCTAGTAAAGGAGGTGAGCAACGATGTTTAGGAGGGCATTAGCCATTGTCCTTGCTGCCCTCATCTTAACCTCACACTTCGGCACTGTGCTAACGCTTAGAGTATATGCGGAAGAGGTAGACGCATTAACTGCTCTAAAGATTATAGAGGAAGAGCTCGAGAAGGGAAAAATACCGAGCGGCTCGATAACCGAGGCAAACTTCATCATACCCGAAGGCTTTCCTGCTGAGCTTGCTAAGAAGCTCTGGTTATTCATAAGTCAATTGATTTCAACTGGTTGCTCAAGCAACGAGATAAGCCAAGCCATAAAAAACGCTAACTATACCTTGAAGCTACCAACGCGAATAAGCTACGAGCTTAAAAACTACACGATAATCCTGGAGTATGACGAGGTTCAAACGGTTCGAAGTAACGATGGAAGTGTGTCGGTAGAGATTCCCTACAGGGTGGTCGATAATCAGGAGAAAGATGTTGACGCAAGCTCAATAAAATACGAGAGCAATGGGACAAACCTCTTCTACGTCCTCCGCAGGTATCCTAAGAGGAGAACATATTTAGTTAGGGCCATCGACCCTGACGCTTATACTTTCACGTTCCTAGACCTGAAGACCGGGAAAATATTCAACAAGACCGCTAGAGTAAACATCGGGCTCTTCTCAAACTTGAGCCAAAGCCACTTCGGCTTCGAAAGCTTCACCATCGCTGTGCCTGGGTACTTCGAGGAGAGGCGTGAAGCGGTGGAGTCTCAGGTGAGAGAGTTTAGAGTCCTGCTTCCAGCCTACGATCCTCTTGTGGTCGACACCTCGATCTCCCCAACTAAGGTTAAAGTAGGGGACGTAATAACGATAAGTGCACAGATAAGGAATCCTCAGGAGGCTAAAGGCTTCAGGATCCTGCTCGGAGCAAGCTTCTCCAACAAGGATGCTTTCGAAGCATGGGCTTCACCTCCGATTGGCTTCTCATATGGATCAGGATGCCCAGCATCATATCTATACCTTAGAGCTAAGAAGCCCGGAGTATACACCGTCACAGTATACTTCGCCGTCGTTGAACCAAAGAACTTGGATGTCGTTTTCTGGAACGGTGAGAAAACAGTAACCTACATCATAACAGTGCT
>JBNAVT010000019.1:16585-42101 GCA_049700215.1 Thermoproteota archaeon | reverse complement strand
CCATTCAACGGTATTATTTTCTTGCCTTTATCAGGGGGTTCCACGCACGCCCCGCCTTGGTAACGTAGGCGAACGCCACCATGGCTCCGCCTTGCACCCAACCATTCTTAGAATCCCATGTCGGGTTTGCTCCTTCCCTGTTCATTTCCAGGAAAAACCCCTTCATTTACCGAGTCCCAAAGAGCGCGCGCCTCTAAAAACAATATAAACAAGACTGTAGTGCGGTAAGATATGGCGAGACTCTACAGGAGAAGGATTCCGAAGCTGAGTGTTGAGACGAGCGCCCTAGGCCTTGGAACATGGGCCATAGGGGGGCCCATCACGGGGGCCGACGGGCTGGCTCACGGGTGGGGGAAGACTGATGACGAGGAGGCTCTGAGAGCCTTGAAAAAGGCTTTCGAGCTCGGCGTAAGGGTTTTCGACACTGCCGACGTATACGGCTGCGGCCACAGCGAGAAGCTCATCGGGGAAGCATTGGGAGAACACCGTGGCGAAATAATAATCATAACGAAGTTTGGATTAACCTTCGACCCTGAAGCGAGACGCGAGACAGGCGAGGACGGTTCCCCCCAGTATGCTCGTAAAGCGGTTGAAGCCTCGCTTAAAAGGCTGAGGACAGACTACATAGACATCTACCTGCTTCACATATGGGGTTATCCTGTTGAAAAAGCGGCTGCAACCATGGACACGCTGGAGGAGCTGGTTGACGAAGGTGTTATTCGAGGCTACGGGTGGAGCACTGACTCAACAAGCCGTGCAGCCGCCTTCGCCGACCGTGAACGCTTCGTGGCTGTTGAAAGCGAGCTAAACGTTTTAAGGGTTACGAGCGAAATCATCAGGCTCTGCGAGGAGAAAAAGCTGGCCAACATAAACCGTGGACCCCTGGCGATGGGGCTCCTCTCAGGAAAGTACACTCTAGACTCCTCAAGCCTGCCTGAGAACGATGTCCGGAGGTCCACGCCAAGCTGGCTGGTCTACTTTAAGAACGGGAAGCCTGCGCCAGAGTATGTTAAGAAACTGGATCAGATAAGGCAGATACTGACGGAAGACGGGAGAACGCTTGTTCAGGGAGCCATAGGCTGGATCTGGGCTAAGTCGCCAATGACCATACCGATACCCGGCTTCAAAACAGTGAAGCAAGCGGAGGAGAATGCGAGAGCCCTGGAATACGGGCCGCTTAAGCCAAGCCAGATGAAGGCTATAGACGAGATGCTTGGGCCGCGCAACCTGGTTTACGAGTAGCTTTAACACTCGGGAGCAAGGCTTAAAGTGTCAACCCAGCCTGCCAGTATCCTCCGTGAAAAGTACTGGTGCAAGCATAGTGCACGCTAGAAACACGTCTGGCTAATGGTTTCTCTCCGGACCAGTTCAGCCGTATGCTTCTCAAGTGCGCGCACCCGTTTCCCCCTTTTTCACCAGCCTCCATACGGTGTTAAGCATCTTTAGGGCTACACTGAACAATTCTAGAACCTCCTCATCCGCCAGATCTCTCTCCGCCCAGAGGCTCCATAGCTCGTATGCTCTTTCCAGAGCCTTAATACTGTCTTTCTCACCCGGGTACACTCTTTTAAACTCTTTCACCACATCCCCCTTGGCTGCGACGTAAACCCCGCTTAGGCTGAGGAAGATGGATGTTGCTCTAAAAACCACTGAGAACAGCCTTTGAATCTCATGACCCCTCTTTAACCTTCCTAGGAATTCTCTCGCTAAGAGTGTTTCGTTTTCCCGAGCCGGCTTCCGAATAAGCCCTTTAACGTCTACACCATAGAGCAGCCTGCCTTCGCGCAGGAAAACGTGGTACTCCCATCCTAGACCCAGCCACGAGCTGCCGCTTTTAACCTCGTCTAGCGTCGTGAAAGCCAGGCTGAGAGGCTCCGGATTATAGTTTTCAACTTCTTTCAAATTCTTATCTTTTATCCCCCTGGCAATCTCGTTAAGTCTTCTCTTAAGGTCTTCATCCTCCTCCTTCACCACGATGTACAAGTCGATGTCGCTTCTCCCAGGCTTGTAGTCGCCCCTTGCGAAACTCCCGGCTGCGTAGACAGCCACAACCTTATCGGTCAACTCTCTTTCAATAATACTCACGAATTCATCGACAGAATCCTCGTAATCCTGCCTGCTTACCACGCGCTGTTCACGAAACACGTAAATGCCTTTTCAAATCTAATAAAGCTATCGTTTGGCAAGAACTATGGAATAACCAGTACAGCGTCGAACACTGTTTTTCAACAGTGTGTGCTACAACCAAGCAATAGTGTTTTTTCTCTATTTAAAAGTTCAGATAACTTTAAGAAACCGGCTTACGAGAAGTATTAAAGAAACCGATGAGAACGCCCCCGGTGGAGCGCGTGCTCCAACCCGTTGCGTCGCGCCTCGCATCCTATTCTCGCGACTCCAGGGTTCTCGAATGGAGAGCATACATGGGTATTGCTATGCTCGGCTTCATCTCTAGCCCAGGGTTCACAGCTGCCTCGATACCGTTGGAAGTCTTCAAGTTCATGTTGACAACAGCCTTCTACCTTGCATTCTCCTTCTCCATCAACAATTCTTTCGATGCGGAGAGCGACGCGCTGCGAGAAGACAAGGCTGAGAAAAACCCTGTTGCCACGGGAAGGATTAAGTTTAAGGAGAGCATTATATTTTCGTCAAGCCTAGCCGTCACGGGCCTGTTGCTGACATACCTCTGGTTCGGAAGCTGCTTCTCAATCTACCTTCTGCTGGTCGCTCTTTCACTAGCCTACTCTACTCCTCCCCTCAGGCTTAAATCCGTGCCCTTTATGGATCTGGCTTCTCACGGTTTATTCTTTGGAGCACTATTGTATCTCTACGGTGTTTCAGCCTCAGGCAGTGTAACTCTCCAAACCATCCTCGTCGGAGCCTCGATCTTTACCTACTCGGTTGTTCTCGAGTTGAGAAACCATCTGGATGATTTCCAAGTAGATTTAAGCTCCGGGACAAGAACCACTGTCTGTTGGCTGGGCTATGAAAAATCCTTATCCGTTTTAAAAACACTCCTAATTCTTCACTGGCTGCTTCTGTCAGCAGCCTCTCTCCTTATCTACCCTAGCGTCATGAGCCTCATTCTAATCTTTACCGTATCGTCTGCTCTAGCAGGCTTGAAGTGGACACGGTTCGACTGTTATTTGAAGCTTGCAGACGCCTGCACATGCATCGCGTACGTCTTAATTCTTCTCGGAGGATTCAACATGATTGTTCTTCAACTCGGTGAAAACCTTTGAAGATCGCCTTATGCAGCGACTATTTTTACCCGAAAACAGGCGGCATAACGACGCACATGGAGAACCTGGCGAGAACACTGGAGAAAAGGGGGCATGAAGTAGTCATAATCACTAAAACCGCGGATTTCAACGATGAAGCCCAGCGCGCGCGCGGCTTAAAAGTCGTCCGGATTAAATCCCTGTTCCGAAGCTCGCAAACACTAGACCTTCCTTACATGGATGAGCTGGAGGAGGTTCTTAGAAGAGAGAAGCCGGAAATCATACATGCTCACCATGCTTTCTCCCCAATCTCCTTGTTCTCCATACTCGTGGGTAAAAGGCTTGGAGTAAAGACTGTGCTGACTAACCATTCGATACAGTTCCTTTACGATTTCAACTACCTGTGGAAACCCTCCTCATTCATAATGTTCCCGCTTAAACAGTATATTAACAGTACCGACAGGATAATAGCCGTAAGCAGGGCGGCAGCAACCTTCATCTCGCATTTCACAGATAAAGAGGTAAGCATTATCCCTAACGGGGTAAATGTTGAAGAGTATGCTCCACGGGTTAAGAAGTTCGACGGGAAAAGCGTGCTCTTCGTCGGAAGGCTAGTGTACAGGAAAGGGTTACACCTGCTTCTAGAAGCCATGAAGCAGGTGGTTGATGAAAAGAAGGAGGCGGAGCTGACGATAGCGGGCTCCGGATACTTGAGCCCCATCCTGAAAGTATTTGCGAAAACCCTGAATCTTCAGGATAACGTCTTTATAAGGGAAGGCTTAAGCAAGAATGAGCTTGTCGATCTCTATCAGAAGGCTAACGTCTTCGTCATGCCCTCGGTCTTCGGCGAATCCTTCGGAATTGTGCTATTGGAAGCAATGGCTTCAAAGACCCCGGTTGTGGCGACAGCCCAAGGCGGAGTGCAGGAAGTAGTGAAACACATGGAAACAGGCTTACTGGTGAGAAGGAACAAGATAGAAGGGTTGGCGAAAAGCGTCTTAACTCTGCTTGAAGACGAAGAGCTTTCTGAAAGAATTTCTTCGAACGCTTTCAGAGAAGTGAAGAAATACGATTGGAGCATAGTTGTGGAAAAGATAGAGGAGGCCTACGAGGAAACCCTACGTTCATCTTAAGAATTCTAAAAGCATAATCTTGACGAGCTATCATCTTCTTCCGCGCGCTCAACCGCTAAACACCTTAAACATTCAACAGCCTTCTCTAAAGCTGGGGAGACGATAAAAAGAAATAGCTCCGTTTAACTAGAATTTTTCCGACCTTCTCTTGACTAATGCCAGTAGCAGCATCACCACTATCGCAATCGCTCCGGTAACCACAGCTATCCCCATCAGATTGGGCTGGGTCTCCCAAGATGCTTCTAACGACAAGGATCGCCTAACAGTAAACGAGAAAGCAGGGGAGGTTGAAACCATTGTACCGTTCTCAGCAACCCAGCCTTTAAACACCTCGTTAGTTAGGAAGCCCCTTATGAGCGGGGGTGTGACTAGCACGGTGACGATGTCACCCGCCTCGTAAAGACCTCCACCCGAGACCTCTCCCTTCTCGCTAGAGACTTCAACCATGAACAGTTTCCCATGGAGGAGAACGTAATGGCTACGCGGCCTCGCGAGCGGATACTTGTCAACAGCCTTACCGATTTCGCAGGGAGTGTCGCCAACCCCGTCGCGCGCGCTGCTGTTCCTAATGATATTGGCTTCTATTCTTGAATTCCTAGTATTGTGAAATTCTATGCCGACCGCGGTGTCTGAAATGTTAAGCCCCTTGACAATTATCCCGATGCAGTTTACGGCGATCACCTGCCCACCCTGGTTAACCACGCGGTTGCTCACGCCTTCAAGATAGATCAACTCCTTCCCGTTAACAATATTCTCTTCAACACGGTTTCCGTATGAGTCGACAACACTAATCCCGCCCTTCACGAAAACGTTACGCGTTATAACGTTATTGCCCGCGGCTTCCAAGCTCATTCCGAAATCGTTTTCGATAAGCGTATTGTTTACCGCCTTGTTTTTATCCGCTTTGAAAAACAAGATCCCGATGAGGCAGCCTCTAACAATGTTATTCACTACCTCGCACTCCTCAGCATTGCTTACAGCGATCCCGATTTCATTAGAGCTGCCTTCAACAGTAAAGCCCTCTATCTTGACACTGTTAGAGCTTACATTAACCACCGCCGCCACTAAACCGTATGAAGGCGGAGGCGCGATTACGCACTTATCCGGTCCCTTCTCAGACCTTATCGTCACCCGCTTCCTAATCATTATTCTTTCCACGTAAACCCCGTCTCTAACGACGATACTGTCCCCATCGCTTGCAGCATCTAAAGCAGCCTGAATAGATCTATAATCGTCGGGAACAAGAATAGTTCTTTCCTCGAGACCAGTACACGGAGCAGTGTCGGCAACCAGAATTAGAAGAGCGAAAGTAAAGAGGATTAATTTTCCCACCATCGTCACGACCTCAACAGCCCGAACACCGTGTCCAGTACGGTTGAGGTTAAAGCTCATTTACTGCATATATTGCTGTAAGAAACTTATTTAAGCAACACTATTCTATGTCCACTGGCTCGCAGCGCGCCAGTGGATTCAGCTTATAATTTTATGGAATGAGACTCCATAAGATTTATAAGTACCTTTGGAACAGCATTCCATAAATGGGACAACTGTTAGAAATCACTTACGAGTATTTAGATTCGTTGAGATACGTGAGGGAGATTCAAAGAGAAATTGCACTGCCTACTGTAAGCCCGGACATAGTGGCAGTAGTAGGACCGAGAAGATCCGGTAAAACTTTTCTCATGCTTAAAACTGCAAACAATATGTTAAAGAGCAATAAACAGGTTATTTACGCCTCGTTCGACGAGCCTTCTCTTAGGAAGATCCCTGTTAGGAGATTTGGCGAGCTGGTGCGAAAAGAGTATCCTGAGGGGAAGGTTAATCTTTTTCTCGACGAGATTCAGGAATGGCGGGACTGGGGTTTTAATTTGAGGTGGCTGCATGATGTTAAAGACTTCACTGTCGTCATCTCCGGTTCCTCTTCGTCACTGCAATCCTCCGAGATACCAACGAGATTAAGAGGAAGATACGTTTCAAAACTGGTGACGCCCTTTTCATTCAGAGAGGTTTCCAATGTTTCCCCCAAAACCTTCAGGGAAAGGGGGCAGGCGCAAAGAGTTTTCGAAGAATACGTGAAATGGGGAGGCTTCCCTGAAGTGTGGCTCTACAGGTCGAGGGAGAAAATCGTGTCCCTGCTTGAAACAATCTTCTACAGAGACTTGGTGGAGAGGTTTAGAATACGGAATATGGCGGAGTTCCAGAGCGTTTTCTACTTCGTCCTCTCAAACTATTCGAACTCGTTTACTTGGAACTCTTTGAAGAGATTCATGGAAACGCTGAATGTTAGAATCGACACTAAAACGCTTATAAATTACATAAACTATATGGCTCAGGCTTTCCTAATATTCACTCTCCAGAGATTCTCGTATTCGGAAAGGGAGAGAGCGGTTTCGCCGAAGAAAATCTACGTGATCGACCTCGCTTTTTCAAACCTTTTCGAAAAACCCTTGGACCTAGGTAGGAAAATGGAAAACCTGGTTTTCATCGAGCTTTTAAGAAGGCTTCAAAACAAGATTTCCCAGGTGTTTTACCATGTGACGAAGGACGGGGGAGAGATAGATTTCGTTGTCAAAACCGGCAGCCGAATCGAGCAGGTGATTGAAGTATGCTACGAGGTTGACGAGGAGCATGTAAGGAAGATGGTGAAGGCGAGTGAAGAACTCAGTTGCAAAAACCTGCTTTGCATCACTAGGGATCAGGAAGGGGAGACTAAAGTGAGAAATGTAGGAATAAGATACATGCCTATATGGAAATGGCTTCTTGAAGCATAATACACCCGGCTCAGCCGTCAATATGATTCGCTCGCCATATATTGCTGTGGGAAACTTGTTTAAGCTACACTATTCTATGTCCACCGGCTAGTGGATTCCAGTATGCAGTCATTCCGCGGAAAACTTATTTAAAACCTTTACCCATATACTTCTCAGCCATGGGTAGGCGTGTCAGGCTTATTCTAGCCCTAGCCCTGCTACTGTTTCTTCTCACCGGGTTGCTGAATGCTTCCGCAACGCCTTTCGAACTCAGCTATGACGATGCTGGCCACAACTATGGCTGGAGCGACTTCTACCCTAGCTGCGCCGCAGTAGGGTTCTCCCCGCCTTCAACAGCATGGAGGATAACGGCCGTAAAGATTCACGCGGCATGCATCCTCAGGGGCCCGGCCTCACTGTTCTACGTTCAAATATGGGACGCTGGCTTGAACACTGTCTACTCTCAGCCTTTCCTCTTCAACAGGGTTTTCAGAAACGCCACGCTAGACTGGTACACCCTCGAGGTTCCGAAAGTGGTTGTTAAAGGCGTTTTCTACGTGGTTATCGTGCCAATGTTCACCCTTGATGGTCCTCAGCTGTGGCTGAGCGTCGACGATGATCCTCCTATTGCTAACGCTAGCTTCATCATGGATGCGGGCAGGCACGCCTCCTTGTTTCCCTCAACACCACTGGGAGGCCAGGCGACTTCATGATAAGGGTTGTCGGGGAGGCGACGGAGCCTCCTCCAGAGCTTAAACCAGCCTCGGTGGAGGTTAACGAGAAGGAGACGCTAGTGGTCTTCAGCTACCCCAGGGAGGTTAACGGGTTTGGCGCTAGGCTCGTCAGGGCGAATGGCGACCAGGTTGAGTGCAACGCGACCAAGGTTGCGGGCGGAATCATGGTGAGGGTTAACGAGACGGGGCTTCTCAACGTTTATGTGGAGACGCTTGGTGGCGAGGTTGTGGGAGCGGGCGTAAGGATTGACAATAGTCTAAGAACACTGTATAAAACGCTCGCCGTGAACTACACTGTCCTCAAGGATTCTTCAGAATGGCTGGGCAGGCAGGTGGAAACCCTGACAAGGGAGAACGAGGATCTTAAGGCCAGGCTCAGGGACTCGGGCCACGCTAACAGTGTTCTAGCGCGCGCTACATTGTTCCAGAGGGTTTCAACACTTCCCTTGCCGAGAGGCTTTGGAGGGTTTTCGCCCCGAGCGTGAGCACAGGCTGCTCGGAGCAGGACCTTAGGAGGACGCTTGAAAACGCTTATCCGAATGGCACACTCAACCTAGAGATTAACGGGAGTGCTTGCCTCCTGAACCTGACTGGCCTGAGGGTTGAGAAGCCTGACGACGGGAGCGTTAGAGTAAGGATCCCCGTAGAGTCGAGCAGCCCGCTGAACTACACCTACTATAATTCAACAGGCGTCACGGTGATGTATGGGACGTGGAACGAGACACTCGTCAGGCTTTACGAGGTCGAGAAGTATACTGGGCTCTACAGGTATGTCATCAAGGATGTTGAGAAAGGGGTTGTCTTCGACATTGTCTCAAGGCTCACCATCGGGTTTTTCCCGGAGGAGATGGGCGTTGGAAGGATTGTGCTCGCGTACCCTGAGGAGAACTGGCCCTGGTTCCTGGGGAACCCGGTTATCGCTGCGCCGGGCCACTACGAGGATGTTAGGGTGGTTGTTCCAGAGCATGAGGAGAGCCTTACAGTATTGTTCCCAGGGTATGATCCGGTTATCGTGGAGGGCTGGGTGGTTGCGACAAGCGTCTCCGCGACGAGCCTAGTCCTCGGAGGGATCCTGGAGGTTTCATACTGGGCTGGATACAGTTCCCCCGGGGAGCCTGAGCCGCTTAACGCGACGCTGAGCCTCACCCCAACGGATGGCTTCGAGCCCCTGGATGGTGTTGAGAGGATTCTTAACGATACCCATACTTCCGGGGTTTTCAGGCTCAGGGCTGTTAAGCAGGGACTCCACAACGTTACGCTCACCCTAGCTGGGAACGCTTGCTTCGGCACCTGGCCGCCTGGCAACAATGTTTCGTACAGCATCCTGGTCGCTGGCCCAGCCTCACCATCCGTCAGCATTCGGGTCCTCAACGTTGACCCATCCATCATGAAGCACGCCGGGTTGACGCTAGAGCTCAGCAATAACGGTGGGAGCACTGCGAGGAGCGTGAATGTTCAGGTTACCGGCGTGCACGCGGAGCCTACTAGCATGAGTGTTGGAGACATTGAAGCGGGCGGGTTGAGGAGGGCTGAGCTCAACGTTCGGCTTACAAGGTCCTCCACGGAGGTTACGGTTAGAGCACTCTACAGGGATGACGAGGGCAACTGCTTTTTCAGCGAGACCAAGACATGGGTCTGGACCCAGAGCATCTGGGTTCCCGAGCGTTTCGAGGAGATCAGAGTTGTCGTGCCTGAGCATGAGGAAACAAGAAGGATTTTCGTCCCGGACTGCAACCATTCTACTCACGTCAGGTTTTACACTCTGACCTTCAGCCACCCTGGCTCAGGGATGGCTGCGCCAATGCCTAGTTTCCGGGGGCACTACGGGGGCTTCGAGCTTGTCTCCCGCCTCACGCCAATTGGGGAGCAGGAAGTTAACGCTTCAAGCGTTGAAACCGTTGCGAAAACTGACTTCGTGCTGCTCAGCATAGAGCCCTACTGGGAGCACGTGGGGGTTTACGAGGAGGATGTGGCAGCGGGGCTGCTCAGCGTTGAGCCGCGCGTGCTCAGGGCAAACGGCTCCCTCGAGGGATACAGGGTTAGGCTCGTGGACCAGGCTTGGAGGGCAGGTGGGAGAATGGTGATGAACGCCACCGTCTTCGCGATATACAACCAGACTGTAGGCGAGTATGTTAGGGAGAGCAGTCTTCAGGGAGAATTCAGGGTACGCTGGGGGAAGACCGCTAACGCGACGAGGCTTACTCAGCCTGTTGACGAGACGGGCTTCCTAACCCTGATCTACCGTCCGTTGGTGGTCAGGGGGAGCGGGCCCCTCAAGTCGATACAGGTTAGGAACTACGCGGGCTTCGACGCTAGCTACGTGATGCAGGTCCGGCAGTTCAGGCACCAGGCCTACCAGAACCATCCTCCGACGATGGATGTTTACAGCAGCCCCCTCGTGGTCAAGGGGTGGGACTACAACGTCACCCTGGCAGGCCTTAATGTTGCAGAGGGATACACCTACCTGGTTAGCCTCCTATACGGCTCCAATCTGGTTGCTCAAACGGTTTTCAGCCTGGAACCTGAGAAATCACTATTCTGGGAGTGTTTCTGGAGCGAGGTTAAGGCGAGGATCCCCTGGATTCTGGCGACCAGCACGGTGATAATACTGGTGGGCTTCCTCACGGGGCACTGCACAGCCGCGGCCTACGCTGGGTTAGCCGTCTCAATAGTTTCCACCGTACTCTACCTCGTCAGCGGGGCAGTGTTGAACTGGGGGGAGATAGAGCAGTGTCTCGCAGCATACTCCTTCTACAATGGCTTGGCTGAAAGGTTCCGCGAGTGGAGCTTCGAGCTGAGCAACTATACTCCGCCTGAGCACATCACAGGACCGCCTGGGCTGCAGGAGCCCGAGTTTAAGCCATACGAGCCGAAGGGTCCTCTCGCAGAACTCTACTGGAGCTATTCACAGTATTTCAAGGGGGTTTCCACTAGGCTCCTTGAGGACACTGTTCTAGACTTGGTGGTTGGGTGCGGCGTGACGGACTTTGAGACGGCGATGAACCCGGAGGCGGGTGAGTGTGAAAGGGGCCGCGCAACCGGGAGGATAGTGGCCTCAGCCCTCTCCTTCGTAGCCTTCGTAATAGCGACTAAGATAGCGAGCATAGAGGCTAAGGCTGGGAACACTAGGACGCCCTGGAGCCTGGTTAAAACGGTTAAGGCTTGGGCCACGCCGGCGATATACGACCTTCTCGAAACCCTTGTGAGGGGCAGGAGAACCATCATCTTCATAGCGAAGCATCCTGTGGAGGCGCTGAGCATCGGGAAGTTCCTGCTGGTCAGAGGGCTCTCGACGCTGAAGGGCAAGGCCCTGGAGTCATGGGGGAAGCTGGAGACAGAGCTGAAGGAATTCGTTGAAAAGATTGAGGCCGGCGTGGAGAAGATCGAGGGCTTCGCGAACAGGGTTACTGAGAAGCTGAAGAGCATCCTAGGGTTTCACGACGAGCTGTACGGGTTCGCCAGGGACATTGGGCAGAAAGAGGCTATCGAGACGGACTACGCTTTCGACGGCGCGGGCTTCGACATCCCTGAGCGGGCGGAAGTCTTTGGGGAGCTCAACGGGATAGCTTTGAAATCGAGGGAGGCCGCTAAAGCGGTTTCAAAATGGCTAAGGATGCTTGAAGAGGGAAGGCTGAAGAAGGTTTTGGACTCCGGCCTGCTTAGCCAGGTTAAAGAGCTCGGGGTTAACGGTTTGAAAAGCCTGCAGGTAGCGCTTGAAGAGCCTGATCGCCTAGCTGAGCTCGCAATTCAGCCGGAGCTGGTCTCCGAGGCTATGGAGACACTACGCGGGGTGAAGTACTACGAGTATGAGGACAGGAGGATGACGAGCGGTGGAAGCATATGGCTCACCGGCACGGTTGACGAGGGGTTCTACAAGGTTATGGCGGAGGTGGAGGGAGAACCGGGTGTAAAAATATGGACTATTGAGGTGAGGAAGGAGGAGGGAACCAACAGATAACCGTGCCCACCGGGCTAAGGGGAGAGCTGGCTGGGAAAACGATAAAAAAGCTCGAGTTCTGCGGGTACGTGTCTGAGCTCCACTTCCCTAAGCACTTCACGCTAAAATCCTTAGAGGGTGATGTTTTCCTGGATTTCGTGGAAGACGGTCTGAAAATAGGCGGCTTCAAGGTGGAAGGGTTTGAGCTCGAAGGGATGCTCAGAGACCCGAGCTACGGGCCTGGTCTAACCGTTAAAACGAGCGTTAAGAGCGTGGAGAGGGGCAGCGAGTTAGTGCTGAGGTTCTACGATAATGGTGAGGTTAGGATCGTTTCAGGAGGAAACGCCCTCTCGATAAAAGAGATATCGCTCGAAACTAGGCGGATCGAGGGTGAGGAGATAGCCTCCCTGACGATCACTCGGGAAAGCGTGGGGGAGGACACGAAATCCATCTACCCGATAAAGACACTGAAACTAGAAATCGGGAAAAAGTATCCAATGGACTTCTCTGTTAAGGACGATAGAACAACGAGCCTTCTCAGCGAGGTTAGGAAAATATTCGGATACGACGCCTTCAATGAGGTTCAAAAGGAAATGGAAACTGGAAAGGTAAGAGTTAGAATAGCGTTTGATGACGGGACAACAGCAAGTATAAGTGGGAAAGAACTGGTTGTAATCTTTACGATCATGTTTGCAAATTTGTGAATAGAGAAGCAGGTCTTTCACGCGCTTCCCAACCCTTCCAGCTTTGAGTAAACCGATAAACTCTTTTATGACCCTATTCTCCTCCTGGTTAAACCTTGACACTAAGTTTTCCCATTTCTTATCAACGTCAACTTTAGCCGCTAGGAAATCTGTAAAGGTCTTAGGAGTTCTGAACATCTAGTAAATCCACAATAACTCTGTTAGGTTTCTCGTCTTTACATGCTTCTCTTCCTAATACCTTGCGAGTGTGTACCGAGCGTGGAATACTGACTTGTGAACACTCTCTGACTAACTAGTAGAGGAGCAGTGGTTTTTCCCTTATTGTCCCGGTTGTGGGATCCACTTCAAACCCGAAGGTTTCCAAGACCACAACGCCTATGAGAACCTTGTCTATGATATCGGAGAGCCATACGTCGAAAGGACTTTCTTTACCCTCCAGCCTTATCCAGGCCCTACCCCTGCTTATCCTTATTTGGCCAGCTCCCGTCATCACCCTGTCTTCACTCACCGCCTCTATCCCAAGTTCGTCAGCCAAACCCTTGGGCAGGACAGACAGGCTTGCGCCAGTATCCACTAGAGCCTTAACCTTCTTTGACCTGGTTCTCTCTAGATTAAGCAGCTCGACCTCCACCCAGGAATGACCCAACCCGTTTGTTTAAAACAGTGGGGAGAAATTTAAACATTTAGGACTTGGATTTTTATATGCAAAATGAAGAAGAATAGCGCGCGCCAAAGATCCCGAGTTGGTTGTCAGGACGGGAGGGACTAACACCTAAAAGGGTTTAGAACGAGCCTTCGCTTTTACAATTTTATTTTTTATTCTATAAAGTAGGGACAAGGATAAGGATAAGAGGATAAGGGTAAGGCATTTCCTCAAAGGCTATGGCTATAGCTATAGACTAGGTTGTAAGTAAAATGAACTACTATTGAGCTAACTTTACAAAAGTAAGATTTATAGCCTATTTTTTGGCTTTTTGATTAGGATAGAGATAGGAGAATTTAAGTGCATAAAGAACATAGCGCGCGCTATCCAGAAGAAACAATACCAACCCAGAAAGCATTATCTGAAGGTGGAGGAGAAAAAATATTCCAGTAGGCTATATTTGGGCTAGAACGATGAGATGTCAAAACCCATCTTGTCAAGCAGAAATACCATTGATGAGGCAGTTCTGGCTTGCAAAAAAAGAAAATAGAAAAATAGCATTAAAAATGATTATAGACAAAGAAAAGAAGAAAATTGGTTTTGAAGTTGTGAAAGATAAAGAAATAAATTTTGATCCTTCGAAAGGAACAGTAAGGAAAGCAAAAGTTCTGTGTCCAGTTTGTGGAGCTGGCTTATCCGATAAAGAAATAAGAAGACAATTCCAACAAGGAAAAGCTGGGCAAAGATTGGTTGCTGTGGTTCTGCATAATTCTAAAACAGGAAAGATGTATAGAATTGCAACGGAAAAGGACATAGAGATTTTTAAAGAAGCGGAGAAATACGCGCGCGCTCGCTAGAAATAGCTGAGCAGTTAGGCTCATACGAGCTGGTAAAAGAGCATGATGAAAAAAGAATCGCTCCCGGAAGAGAAATTATTGAAAAAATGCTGGGTGAAAATAAGCCTGTGTTACTCTTGATCGACGAGCTAACCGAATACATTGTTAAGCGCGCGCGCTATCGAGGAAGAGATGAAGAGGAGGGTAGAGAAAATTGCAGGTAAAGATTTTGATGTTTTCATATGGCCTAAGTCCAATAGCGACATTCCTGATAATAAAAAGCTGAAGCTAGCTATCTTATCCTTTGAGTTCATGGCTCATAAACCTGAAACAAAAGCATTCATAGAAGATATTCTGACAAACTACTCAACTGGCTACAGGACTTATAAGAATACTCTAATGTTTTTAATATGCGACCCTAATGAATACAACGGGTTTAGCGCGCGCGCTATAGAAAAAACATTTTCCAAAGATGATGAGCGCAAAAACGTGGTTGAGATTTGGGAGGCTTTCTTAAAGTTTCCAGAACTACCAATGCTTGAGGGAGAAAACGTACTAAAAGACGCCCTTATTAAAGGAGTAGAAGATGGTGTTTTTGGTATTTCAATGAACGAAAAAGTTTACTACCAAGAAACTATCCCATTACCAGAGTTAACAGAGGATGTTTTTGTACTGAGGAAGGAAATTGCGCAAAAGGAGAAAGAAAAAGTTCCACCAACCGAGATATCTGTAACTCCGCCTCCTATGGCTCACACTTCTCCAGTAAGTGTTCCAAAAGGCTTCATACGAAAAATTACACTCAGAGTTAAAGTTCCATGGGATAAACTTTCAGACATGGTCCGTGGGGTTCTTGCACCACTTAGCAGAGAAGGTGCAGAAATATCTCTTGAAATAAAAATCGATGCCATCTCTGAGAAAGGTATTAGTAAGGATACAATTGATTTAAAGGTAAAGGAGACCCTGAACCAGATAGGAGCAAAAGTTGAAGAGGAAAAAGTTGAATAATAAATGATGTCAGAAAGAATTTTTGTCGAAAAGTTATATGAAACGCTTAAAAGCATGCTAAATGAGGGTAAGTTCACTTGGCTGAAAAAAGTTTACAGGCATCGTAACCTAGCGCGCGCGATCTGGATAGAATGGTGGAAAGGTGCAACGCCACCACGCACAGAAGTCGATCTGATACTTATTTTTGAAGACCCTATACAACTAAATGACAAAGCATTAATTGGGTGTTTAGAGATAGAGTATTTTACACCGAATGATATCAAAAGAAAAAACTTCTATGCAGGCCTTCAACAAGTAATGGCTTTCTCTGTTTTTGGATTTGACGGACTATCTCTCTGGCATGTATTTGCTCCTGAAGTAAGAGAGGATATCATACTAAACTTTACGAACACCATGGATGAACTACTCAAAGGTTTTAAGCTACCGGTAGTATACCTAGCTGCAAAACTTGAAAAGGAAGAGAAGTTGATTTTACGAAGCTTTAGCCCTTGGCAAAACATTGTGAGAAATGCTGAATACTTCATTGAATGTTTGAATAACTTTTGGATGAATAGAGAATGGAGAAATACACTCTTGCAAGATAGTAAGATAAGAGACAGAAGAAGTGTGATAAAAATACTTCTTAAAGTTCCAATCTAAGTTTTATCGTTTTTAATCTAAATTAAGGAGTGACCAGTTTTCTATGCTTTATAAAAAAGGTTCTGGGTACCAGTAAGGAGAAAAAACTAAGCTGTAAGCTCTAGGCAATCTTGTTATCAGTTTGCTCGAAGGATGCAAAGTTACTTCACTAAACCTCTGAAATTTCAGTTTCGCTCATTGCAGACAAGATAAAATAAGTTCGCACATTTCTAACCTCTGGAGGAATGCTTGTCGAGTACTGAGTTATGAGAAGAAATCATGCGCGTGAGATAGGCGGAAAAGTGCTTAAAGAATAATTTGAAGAGCCTACGGTTTATGGCTTAATTTCACCTGCAATTTCTACGCTAAAAAGAGAGAGCTATTTTAACCTTTAAACATACCCCTAAAAAATATAAAGTAAATGAGGAGGACAGTAGTCATAACGTTATGATTACTGAAGTGTTCAAAGCTGAGCCTATAACAGCCTTATCTTTCATTAACAATAACCTTGCTTACCTTGATTTTCCTTCGTGGCTTGTAATACCTGTACCCAGTATGCTTGATCATCCAATTTAGCTCGTTCAAAGCGTGGCCGAACTGCCAGCGGTGCACCTCGCTCCAAGGAAACTCCAGAATCCTATTCTTCTTCTATAGGCGAAGTAAACCCTGCAGTAACGCCAATAAAAGATCAATAGCTCCCGTCCACCCAAAACTTCGCTTAAAGACACATTCACACCTGCAACATATTTAGTAGCGCGCGCTTTATCCACTCACCATCCTACGAAAGTTACCAACAACGATTCTTGCACACTACAGAAGCCAGGATAACAACGTTGAAAACAGGCCTTTAAAGCCGTTAAAAACCCACCACGCTGCTAAAAACCTTAAACCTTAAATAGCCCTCTCAGAAGCTAAGGAGACAGAAGGAGGATAGAAAAATGAGTTCATCAAGCAGACCACACCTGAACCTCATCGTCTGCGGCCACGTTGATCATGGGAAGAGTACTACTACAGGCCACTTGCTATACTTAACCGGCTACGTTGACGAGAGGAAGATGAAGGAGCTGGAGGCGGAGTCAGCGAAGACTGGTCTAGGAGACACTTTCAAGTTCGCATGGGTGCTCGACAGGCTCAAGGAGGAGCGTGAGAGAGGAGTAACAATCGACGCGATGTACGTAAAGTTCGAAACAAAGAAATATTACTATACTATTATAGATGCGCCTGGACATCGTGACTTCGTGAAGAATATGATTACTGGTGCTAGTCAGGCTGATAGTGCGTTGTTGATTGTTTCTGCGAAGCGTGGTGAGTTTGAGGCTGGTGTGAGTCCTGAGGGTCAGACGACTGAGCATGCGTTCCTGTTGTTCACGCTGGGTGTTCGTCAGATTGTCATCGGGGTTAATAAGATGGATGATGCTTCTGTGAATTGGAGTCAGGAGCGTTTTCTCGAGGTGAAGAAGGGTATTGAGGATTTGCTGAAGCGTATTGGCTTTAATCTTGAGAAGTATCCGATTCCTATTATTCCGATTAGCGGGTGGACTGGTGATAATCTTGTTAAGCCTAGTGAGAAGATGCCTTGGTATAAGGGTCCGACGCTGCTTGAGGCTTTCGACCTGTTTCAGCCTCCGCCTAGGCCTGTTGATAAGCCGTTGAGGATTCCGATTCAGCAGGTGTTTACGATTACTGGTGTTGGGACTGTTCCTGTCGGCAGGGTTGAGACTGGCGTGTTGAAGCCTAACTCGAGGATTGTTGTGAGGCCTGTTGACAAGGTTGGTGAGGTTCGTACTATTGAGATGCATCATACGCAGCTTGAGAAGGCTGAGCCTGGTGATAATATTGGCATGGCTGTGAAGGGTTTGGCGAGGGAGGAGTTGAAGAGGGGTAATGTGATTGGGTATCCTGATAATCCGCCTACTGTCGCGAAGAGTTTCATCGGCAGGATTATTGTGATTAGGCATCCGACTGCTATCGCTGCTGGCTATACTCCTGTTTTGCATGTTCATACTGAGCAGATTGCTTGCACGTTTGAGGAGTTGCAGAAGAAGATTGATCCTCGTACTGGTGCTGTTGTTCAGGAGAAGCCTGATTTCTTGAAGACTGGTGACGCTGCTATCGTGAAGTTTAGGCCTTTGAAGCCGATTGCTATTGAGGTTTACTCTGAGTTTCCGCAGCTTGGTAGGTTCGCTATCAGGGATATGGGTATGACGATTGCCGCCGGTATTGTGACTGAGATTCCTGAGAAGGTTCCTTTCGAAGCAAAGTAGGCTAGCCTGTTTTCTGAATAGTTCTCTTCAGGTTTTCTTTCTCCATGCTTCTATTCGTGTTCATAGCGCAGCATCTTTATGGGAGTGGGTTTAGGCTGCTTTTGGGGAAATTCTGTTTGTCGGTGGCGTGCAGCGTGGAGAAAGAGGGAGAAGGGTGTTTAGAGTAAGTTTTAAGTAGTTTTTCTCTCGGACGCGTAGGCATGCCGGAGAAGATTCGGCCTGTAGATGCTTTATCTTCCTCAGCCGTTGACGATAGTTACTGCGGGGGATTGTGGGGACAGTGGTCACAGGGGAGGGATGACGGCGGCGTGGGTGAGCAGGGTTTCATGGGATCCGCCGCTTCTAATTGTTTCGATAGTTCCGTCAAGGTATACGTTGGCTCTTATAAAAGAGTATGGCGAGTTCGTGGTTAACGTGGTTGGGAGGAGGCTTGAAAACGCTGCTTACGGGGTTTTCGGAACAAGATCGGGGAAGATTGTTGACAAGCTTGTTGAGAGCGATGTCAAGTTTAGAAGGGGGGAGGAGACGAAAGCCCCGGTTTTAGAAGAGCGGTTATAGCGGTGGAGTGTAAACTCGTTAAGACGGTTGAAGCCGGCGACCATATTCTGGTTGTAGGCGAAGTCGTTAACGCTGTTAAATTCAGCGACGAGCCTCCTTCGATTTTCATGCACGTGGAATTCCTTAAACGACTGCCGCGCGCCTAGCATCGCGTGTCAATAGTATACACTAGTTCTAAAAATTAATGAATAAGACCAGCTTTAACAAACTCTGGCGCGCGCTGCCAGGTTATCTAGCCTAGTATAAAGTCTGCCGCCGCCTTCGCGTGGTTCTCCGTCGTGTCGAACAGGGGTGTGGCTGCGTCCTGCTGTTTCACGAGAAGCGGTAGCTCCGTGCATCCTAGGATTACTCCCTCGGCGCCTCTCGCAGAAAGCTTCCCGATGATTCTTGCAAGCTCCTTCTTGGACGACTGCTTCACTATTCCCTTGCAGAGCTCGCTGTAGATGATTCCATGGATTATTCCACGGTCCGCTTCCCCGGGTATTATCGTGTCGATTCCGTGTTTCTCCCTCAGCCTACCCTTGTAGAACTCGTCCTCCATCGTGAACCTGGTTCCCAGAAGAGCCACCTTCCTTAAGCCTCTCCTCTTGACTTCTACGGCTGTCGCGTCGACAATATGGATTAGTGGGGTTCTCAGGCTTTCCTGAACTTTCTCCGCAACCTTGTGCATCGTGTTTGAACATATGACTATCCCCTGGGCGCCAGCGTCCTGGAGTTTCAGCGCGATGCTGGTCATCAGCTCCGCTAGTTCCCCCCATTCTCCAGCGTGCTGGAGATTCTCAACCTTTTCAAAGTCGACTGAGTAAAGTATGCACTCCGCGGAGTGTAGCCCGCCCAGCTTCTCCTTAACCTGCTGGTTTATGATTCGATAGTATTCCAGCGTGGACTCCCAACTCATGCCGCCGATAAGCCCTATTGTCTTCATTCAAGCGTTTCTTCAGTCTTAAACTTAAATTCTTTTACCGGGCGCGTTGAGGAGCCGCGGGGGAAGCTTGACGCATGGTTTTACCAACCTTTTTGGGAGAACCTGGATTCGCTTAAGCATCCTCAATGCTCCGTGTTAAGGGTGAGAGCGGTGGGGATAGAGTGGAGCCGGGTTTTAAAGTGTCGTGTTCTACCATTTTTCCCTGATGCTGGTCTTCGTTTTAAGCGTCACGCAGTTGGTTTTGGCTACGCATGTTTTCCCGATTTCAACTAAAAAGTTTGTAGGTATTAACCACAAACTTTATAAAAAAGCTTGTGAAAACAGTCCTGTTGAAGGTCGAGGATTTGAAGAGAATCGTGGCTTCAGAGAGAGGAGATGGAGAGCCTGTTAGCGGCTGAGAAGATAATCGAGAGGGATGTCGACGCCGAGAAGCTGAGGAGCTTTCTTTCACACCCTAATATTCTGACTGTTCTCGGCGTGAGGAGATGCGGCAAGTCGCTGCTCTCGTGGATGCTCCTAAGGGGCTTGAGGTTCGGGTATGTTAACTTCTTCGACGAGAGGCTTGCCGGCTTTGAGGCAAAGGACTTTGGGAAGCTGCTTGAGGCTTTTTACCAGCTTTACGGCACGAACCTGGAGTTCATGGTTCTCGACGAGGTTCAACATGTCAACGGCTGGGAGAGGTTTGTAAGCAGGATGAGGACTTCCAAGAAGATGATTGTGACAGGGAGTAGCTCGCAACTGCTTTCAAGCGAGCTGGCTACGTTCCTCACTGGGAGGCATGTTGACTTCGTGCTTAGCGCGCGCCGATGCGCTTGAAAAGGATGTTGTAAGCAGGCACCGAGTTAAGAAGACGGCGGCTCTTAAAGAGTTTGCCAGATACATGGTTTCAAACGTTTCCTCCGAGTTCAGCTTCAGCAGGCTTAGGAGAATACTTAACATAAAGGATGTGCATACGGTTAAGAATTACGCGGAATGGGTTAGTGAAGCCTATCTAATGTTTTTCCTCGAAAGGTTCTCGCCGAAGCTTAAGCTCCAGTTCATATCCCCCAAAAAAGCCTACTGCGTTGACAACGGGATCGTGACTTCAATCGGGTTCAGGCTTTCGGAAAACTTTGGAAGGCTGATGGAGAACCTGGTTGTCGTCGAACTGTTAAGGCGTAGAAGCTACTCTTTCAGCGATTTCGAAGTCTTCTACTGGAGAGACTATCGGCAGAACGAGGTTGATTTCGTCGTTAAGAATGGTTTAAACATTAAGCAGCTCATACAGGTTACTTACGCCAGCGGGAGGGACGAGGTTAATCCTAGGGAAGTTAAAGCACTGCTCAAGGCTTCTGAAGAGCTGCATTGCAAAGACCTGCTGGTTGTCACCTGGGATTACGAGGATGAAGATGTTTCAAACGGTAGGAAAATACGGTACGTCCCCCTGTGGAAATGGCTACTAAACCCTTAGCTTCCCCCCAATATTTGTCGCGACACATGGGCAAGTATTCTGAAGCATGTTTAAAAAAGGAATTCGAGCGCCGGGGAAACTGTTTTATTCAAGCTGTCCTCAAGAGGGGTTAGGATGCTGAATAGCAGCGCGGTTGAGGAGGTTCACGGGGCTGCCCTGCAGGTTTTGCAGGAGGTCGGGGTAGTGTTTGAAAGCGTCGAGGCGCTTCAGGTTTTGAAGTCTAACGGGGCTGAGGTCAGGGGGAGTGTCGCGCATATTCCTGAGGAGCTGGTTAAGGATTGTTTGAAAAAGGCTCCTTCCTCGATCAGCCTCTATGATCTGGATGGAAGGATAAGCTGCAGACTTGGGGGTGACGAGGTTTTCTTCAACCCTGGCTCGACGGCAAGCTGGTATATTGATGAGAACGGTGTGAGGAGGAGGCCTTTCTACAGGGATATGGTTGTTTTTTCCCGGGTTGTTGAGAAACTGCCTTTTCTCCATATGCAGAGCACAGCCCTCGTGGTTCAGGATGTTGAGGAGGATCTGCGCGCCGTCTCAAGGCTCCAGGCTGTTTTAGAGGCTTCGAGAAAGCCTGTTGTCACGGGTGTTTTCAAGGAGGATGACTTTGAGAGGATGACGAGTCTTCTCTCAAGGTTTACTGATCCGAGCAGGCCGGTGGCGGTTTTCGACGCCTGCCCGAATAGCCCTCTGCGCTGGAGCAGGCATTTAAGCCACAGCATTATCGGGTGTGCGAGAAGCAATATCCCGTCGACAATCATATCCATGCCTATTCCCTTCGTCTGCTCTCCCCCTACTCTAGCGGGAAGCCTTGTCCAGCATCATGCTGAAAACCTCAGCGGGATTGTTCTCGCCGAGTGTGCCGCGCCCGGGGCCAGTGTAATCTACGGTGGCTCACCCTTGCTTCTGGGAAAAACTCCTTTAATGAGCCACCCTGGGGTTTTGAAGATTATCCTAGCCTACAACCGGGTTGGTAAACACTTCGGGATTCCGACTCACGCCTACCTCGGCGTGTCCGACTCCCTGGTGGTTGACGAGAGGGCTTTCGTAGAGTCAGCCTACTGTCTAACCAAAGGTAGGGAGGCTGGGGTGAACGTGGTTTCTGGACCTGGAATGTTGGAGGGCGAGAAGACTCAGAGTATTCTGAAGCTGGTGGTCGACAGCCTTATCTGTGAAAACTCTTTCACCCGGGGGTCACCGTTGGTAAACAGTGTTCTCGAAACAGTAGACTCGAAGGATGTTTACTCCTACTGTTCCACGCTGGAGAAGGAGGTTGAGGTGGACGAGGAGACTCTTTGCCTCAGCCTGATCAGGGAGGTTGGCCCCGGCGGGAGCTTTTTGAAGCCGAAATACATGAGGGAGTACCATAGGGTTTTCAGCAGAGAGTTCTCAATGCCCCCTGTAGGAGGTTTTCAGGAGGAGCCTTTGAGAAAACTGTTTGAGGAGGCGAGGAGGGAGGCAGCCTCTCTTCTCGCCGGGTTCTTGAAGAGCCTTTGACTTTAACCAGGCTGCACTAAACTCTCGGGAGTGGTCAAAGTGTTTTGGAAATACGGGATAGCTTTAAATATGTGCTTCAAGCTTTGAAGAATGGAGGCGGGATTATTGTCCGGATACCGTTACAGTAGGCTGGTTCTCCTGGAGATGGCTATCGCGGCGGAGGAATCCGCCAGAGCCTTCTACTCTGCTTTAAGCCGGAGGTTCCCTGAGCACGCGGCTTTTTTCAGCCAGCTTGCTGGAGACGAGGAGCAGCACGCTAAGACGTATAGGAGGCTTTTATCAAGCGGGGAGGCTTATGCTTCCGAGGAGGAGCGCAAGCTGGCTGACCGTTACATTCAGGTTTTAGAGGCTTCTGGTTTAGTAAGCAGCCTTAGGAAGGGTGCTGAGAGGGCGGGGGAAGCTGGGGATTTAAAGTCTGCTATGCAGGCTGCTGTCCAGATGGAGAAGGACACTGTGCTTCTATACCATTCGATAGCGATGGTCGCCGGTAGGGAGGACAGGCGGGAAATATACAGTATAATAGACGTGGAGTTGAGCCACCTGGCTAAGATTGAAAGCCTTCTTAAGACGGTGTGAAGCAGAAGTCTGAGTTTATAAACGCGCAGCCTTTTTTCAAGTCTCCTGGCATCTTGAGCAGTAGTAGATGCTTCCACCCAAGTATGCTTCCTTAACTATTGTTTCTCCGCAGACTGGGCACGGTTTACCTACCGTGTTCCTGCTGAGAATCGTCCTGTATCCTCCGGGTCTACCGTACAGGTCTGTCTCCGTATCCCGGCCGCCGCCGGCAACCATCTCAGCCAGAGTCCGCTTTATGGAGCTGAAGAGCCTCTTCCTGTCTTTCTCCGTGAGCCTGTCCACCCTCTTCTTCGGGTGCATCCTAGCGTTGAGCATGATGTCTTGCAGAACCCCGTTGCCCAGCCCGGGGATGCGCTGCTCAGTTGCCAAGAAGGCTTTCAGCGAGAGTTTACCCGCATCCTCTTTAAACAGGCTGTTGAAATACGTTTCGCCGAATCCTGCTGTAAGGGGTGAGGGCTTTTCCCCCGCCACCAGGTAATACTTGTTGTTGAAGCTGTCGCCTGGGAAAGCCCATAGGCCGCCGTACATTTGAACCCTGGCGACCAGGTGTGAAGCATCTTCGAACTCAACCCATAGCTGGTGCCTACCCGGCGGCTTCTCGTTCTCCCCGTAGTATCGCATGCCAACCTCGTCTCCGAAGACAAGCTTAGCGTCGCCAAGGCTTATTTCAACCATGCCGCCGCGGCTCACAGCGTTTCCAACTGTTTTCCCAGCCAAAAGGCTGTTGTATTTCCACGGGTCGCCGTGGTACCATGCGAATCTATGCGGGGTCTGGGCGGCAACCACTCTCCTAACCCTCTTGCCAGTAAGCGTCTCGTTAACCTGCTTGGCTAAAACAACGGCTTCAGGAAGCTCGATCATTGTTTCCACTCAAACCCTGTTTCAAACTATTTAAATCTGTGTGCAGCCCGGGATGCGCTGCTGCTTTAAGCCGGGTTAAGCACTGGAATACTGAGGCAAATAATTATAGGGGAAAATGCGTTTAGACACATGGTTTCAAGGGGTTTAACCTTTTTCCGCACTACTTATATACTTTCCCAGTCCTCCTGAGGAGTGGGCAGCAGGGTTTCTACAGGTTCGGAGGAAGCCGGTTTCCAGACTCTGGGTGGGCTTAACCCTCTAGACCTTGGCAGGCTGACGGTTCTGGACAGGGGGCAGAAGTGGTGCGGCGTCGTGCTTGAAACCGACTTCAGGAAGGATGTTGTCAGGAGGCTTGGGGAGATCGCGGATAACCTTGGCATCGTAATCAGGTTCATCCAGGTCTCCATGGTTAGGGGCCAGGAGCCTTTCGCGAGGGCAGTAGCATTCCTGGATTTCTCCAGCTCCGTCGTCACTCCTGAGGAGGCTCTGGAGCTCGTCAGCAGGCAGGAGTTCGTCAGAAGTGTGCGCCTCATTCTTCCAAGCGGAAACAGGGTTCTCTCAGACGACTATTTCTTCCCGCTTGTAGTAGGAGGGGAGAGAGTAGTAATCTTCAGGAGGAGGGTTTACGAGGCCTTGTTCAAGGGTATTAGGGAGAAGTTCGGCACCGCTGGAGAAGTCATGCTCTACTACGTGGGCTTCAACATCGGCTACCAGGCTTACAGTGATTACGCTAGTATCGCTGACTCGGAGAAGCCTGAAGCCACTTTAGAGCTTGCAAGAACCTTCCTGAGGACGATGGGCTGGGGGATCGTCGAGGTTGTTAAGATGGATCTTGAGAAGTGTGAGGCACGGGTGCGTGTCTATGATAGCTTCGAGTGTGAAATAGGCGGGGGGAGCGAGGCGTCTTACGGCCACTTCTCAAGGGGCGTCGTAGCAGGGTTTTTCACGCGATTATTAAACAGGGATGTGAAGGCTGTTGAAACAATGTGCATCGCTAAGGGAGACCCCTGGTGCGAGTTCACGATAGGAGCTTTGTGAGAAAAAGTTTAGGCAGAGTATAGAAAGATTTTAAAATAATCTTTAATCGTAAAGCAGGGATGAGGCTCTCAACCGTTGGGGAGAGTATTCTGAGAGCGATCGAGAAGTTTGAGATTATCGACGCCCACGAGCATCTTCCGCCTGAAAGCGTCCGCCTAGAGCATAAGGCAGACGTTTTCACATTGTTCAGCCACTACACTAGGGTTGACCTGTGGGCCGCCGGCATGCCTAGGAGCAGGGACAGCCTCTGGGGGCCCGGTGGACCAGGGGATTACTGGGACATGATTCACAACCCCTCCATCCCGCTGGAGAAGCGGTGGGAGCTGTTCGCGCCCTACTTGAAAAGGATAAGGTATGGCTCCTACGCTCGCCCAGCCTTCATAGCGGCTAGAGAGATATACGGCTTCAACGATGTTAACGAGGAGAATTATAAGATGGTTTCTGAAAGGATTGCGGCTGAGAACAGGCCAGGCATATACCGCAGGATTCTGAGGGAGAAATGCAGGATCAGGGTTGCTCTCACGCAGCAGAACCGGACTGACTACGATCTTGACCTCCTAATACCCTTGATGCCTATAGACGTTTACGCTTCAGTCGCAAGCTGGAGGACGGTTGAGAAGCATGCCGCCAGGCTCGGCTGGACCGTTAGAAGCCTAGACGACTACCTGGAGATGGTTAGGGAAGGCTTGGAGAAGTGGAGGAGAGAGGGCGTCGTAGGCCTTAAAATGAGCTCCCACAGGTTTTTGAAGCCTAGCAGGAGCAGCGCCATAGC
>JBNAVT010000019.1:0-16485 GCA_049700215.1 Thermoproteota archaeon | reverse complement strand
CTACGAGAACCCTAGAAGCCTGTACCAGCTTAAGGTTTAAAGGTGCAACGGTCACCTGGAAAGCCGTATCCTAATGAGCCCTAGGCCAGGGTCAAGGCTGTTCATCTGGCAATAAACAGGTGCATTCGCGAAAATAAGGCTCCGGCTTGAGACTGGCCTGCGCAGGGGTTGAGAAAAAAAGACGGGGGTTGTTTCCCGCTACTTGTTTTTGCCTTTAGCCTTCCCCTTGCCGTTGCTGTTTCCCTGCCCCCTCCCTTCTCTCTCCATTTCCATCTCCATTTCCTGCTCCTGCGTCCGGGCTTGTGTTGAAACCTGTTTCCCCTTGCCCTTAGTATTCATGCTCGACATCGTTGCCTCCATTTTCTCTATGAGCTCCTTGGCCTGGGCTATAAGCTGGTCCGCAGTCTCCTCGTCTATGTGCTTGCCCCTCTGGGCTTCAACATGATGGATTAATGCTTTCAGGTTGTTCACTGCTGCGTTAAGCATGTTCGCAGCAGTATTGTTCTTATCCTCCTCAACCCATTTCGTGAACTGCTCTATTTTCTTCGTGACCACGTTCACCTTCTGAGTCAGGCTGACGTTTATCCCCACGACATCCGCGTTGATCGTCGCGTTCAGCGCCCTGAGCTCCCGGAAGATTGCCTCAGCCCTGGCCGCCATGGAAGCGTTCACCCGGAAAACTGTTAAGGCCAGTAGAACTCCTACTCCACCCTCGGTTGCGTTGAAGGCTTTCGCAACGTATGTTCCATTCGCAGCATTGAAAGGAATAACCCACTCCACTCCTGAGGGTATTGAACCATCCTCCGATGAGGTGAAGGAAAGCGGTGGTTCGAGGTCGAGGACTTCTCCATTGAACTCTATCTCTATCACGTAGCTTGTTCCACCCGGCGTGTAGCCGGCTCCTGTAAACACTACTGTCTCATCAACAATGTACTCATCCTTATCCGTGTGCAGGGTTGCAGCGTTCACAACAAACTCTACACTGGCCACTTCCTGCTTGTAAGTTTCAAGGCTTTCAGGGTCAGTCACATTATAGACAGTCGCCGTATAGAAACCGCTTGGCATACCCTCCCCTATATCCCATTCCACCCCATCCGGGATTTCACCGTTTACCGTGGCTTCAAAATCTATGGTTCCATAGGTTTCGCTTTCCTTCGTAATGTTCAGCTGGTACTTTCCGCCTGGTGAATAGCCTTCTCCTGAGAAAACGACTGTTTCCCCTATTACGTAGCTTTCCTTATTCGTGGAGAGGGTTGGGCCTGTATTCTCCACGGGCTCCAGGCTCTGCTGTGGGAAGAATAGGCCTGCCGGGTTGGCCTGTGCTAACGCGAGTATTGTTAATGCGGCTAGGAGGAGGCTTACTGTGATGATTCTCATTCTCCCCATTAGTGTTCGCGATAAAGGCTTGCAGCGGGCTTCTAATAAGCGTTTTAACGTTTTTTCCAAGAAATCTCTTTGAAAAGGCTTTAATTCGGTTTATAAAGGTTCATAATGGTTCTTTTCTCCGAAAGGGGTTTCTGGAACGCTCGGATCCGGGATAGGGGTTCTCAACGGCTCTCCCCGTTCACCCTTCCCCCGGGGCCTTGTTTAACCACGGGAAGGGCGTGCAGCCTTGTTTCCACCCTGCTGGCAGGGCTTGTTTTACCGGCTTAAAAAGATGTTTTGCAAGCAGTCTGGTACAGACTTGAAGCCCAGGGCTTAATCCTCCTCATCCTGTTTCACGCCAGCCCGGGGGAAGACTTATCTCCAGCCGTGCCTCAGGCTGCTTGATGAGGCCTATGAGGAGGATGCGTGTAACCGTCTGGAACGAGTTTCTACACGAGAAGCAGGACCCCAGGATTGCTGAGATCTATCCTGATGGGATGCATAGTGTTATAGCGGGTTTCCTGCGCAGCCAGGGTTTTGAAGTCGGGACAGCCACGTTAAGCGAGCCTGAGCACGGCTTAACCCAGGATGTTTTGAATAATACTGATGTTTTAATCTGGTGGGGCCACATGGCTCACGACAGGGTTGAGGAAAGCGTTGTCGAAAGGGTTTACCGTAGGATTGTCGACGAAGGCATGGGGCTTATCGCGCTTCATTCAGCCCATTTATCAAAGGTTTTCAGGCGTCTAATGGGTACTCCCTGCAACGTTAAATGGAGGGAGGCTGGTGAGAGGGAGAGAATATGGGTTGTGGGAGGGGGCCACCCTATTGCCGAGGGCCTTGGCGACTTTTTTGAGATTGAGCATGAGGAGATGTACGGCGAGCCTTTTGAGATTCCCCAGCCGGATGAGCTTGTCTTCATAAGCTGGTTTAAGGGGGGCGAGGTTTTCAGGAGCGGCTGCTGCTTCCACAGGGGCCTCGGCAAAATATTCTATTTTAGGCCGGGCCACGAGACCTATCCCACGTACTACGATTCTAATGTTCTAAGGGTTATTGGGAACGCTGTTAAATGGTGCGCCCCGGTTGAAAGGCCTAGGCCTGTCCACGGCAACGTTAAGCCCCTGGAGCCTCTTTAACGGTTTCCCGGTTATGCGGGAGCTAGGGCTGTTTCTCCAAGTATTGCAGGAGGCTCACCTGCCCCCGGCTGCGTGAACGCTCCGCCGCGAGAGCGTAGAATCTTCTCGCTAGGGAGAGCCTCGTAGCCCTGTGCTGCTCCCCGTCTAAGCCAAGCTCCTCCGCCAGGAAGGCTTGCAGAAGCTGTTGAGCCGCGACGCCTTCGCTGCTCCTGGCTTCAACGTATTTCATGAAGGCTTTGAAAAGCGTTTTCGAGCATTCCCTCATCCTCCTGATGTTCTCCTCCGCCTGGAGCCTGAGCTCCCCGTAGGCTTCGGCAATGCTTCTAACGTCTTCACGAGGCTTCCCGCTCACGCCTGCCTAGAATGTTTTTAAAAATGTTTTAAGCCCCAACTCGCGGCGGGTTTTCAACCAGGATAGTTTTCCTCAGCCGGCCCAGCCTTATCCAGAATAAGCAGGTCTATCCCGTTTCCGCTCGCCGAGTCCCTCTGCAGCGCCGTCCTCACGGCTTTTAAAGCAAGCTGCTTAGCCTCCTCCCTGCTCATCTCCTCCCTGTACTCCGCCTCCAGTATTCCGAGAGCCACCTCGGTTCCGCTTCCGGATGCAGCATACTTGTCCTCTATGACTGAGCCGAGCGCGTCTAAAACGTAGATGCCGTGCGTGTTGAACGTGAAGCCTCCGATAATGGTCTGCGTTATCAACGGGTAGAGCCTGTTCGCGAAAAGAATGTTGGACAATAGTTTTGAAAGAGCCTTCGCAGTAATCTCCCTGGAAGTATTGTACTGGAACATTCGAGCATGATAGTTGAGCTCCCTGACTATCGTCTGAACGTCTGATATTAAGCCTGCTGAGGCGAGGCCTATTTTCGGAGTTATCTGGAATATTTTCTTAACAGACTTTCCTATTATGAACGTTCCGTAGGCTGCCCTCCTGTCCGCCCCAAGTATGACGCCGTCCCGGTAGACGAGCCCTACGACGGTTGCGCCAGGCACGTATTCACCCATTTACTAACCACCTTTCTCCGCTCTTCAACCAGCCCGGGTGGAAAATAAGCTTTTATAGAAAAGCTTCCGCGTAAGCCTAACGCTGAGTGATGGTTGAGACTCTTGAGATAGACGGTTCAATGGGCGAGGGCGGCGGCCAGGTTTTAAGGACCGCCGTGGCTCTTTCAGCCCTTCTCAGAAGGCCCATCAGGGTTTTCAACATTAGGGCTAGGCGCTCCAACCCTGGCTTGAGGCCGCAGCACTTCGCCGCTGTGAACGCTGTCGCCCGCCTAACCGGGGCAAGGGTTGAGGGCCTTGAAGTCGGCTCCAGTGAGATTGTTTTCACCCCCGGCGGGATTGAGGTTCTCGAGGCTACTCTTGACGTTGGAACAGCCGGCAGCGTGCCGCTGGTCCTCCAGGCTTTGATGCCTGTTTTAGCGTTTTCAAGCCGTGGGGCGAGCCTTGTCCTCAAGGGTGGGACGAATAATCCTGGGGCGCCCCCGATAGACTATGTTAAGGAGGTTCTCGCCAGGGTCCTCGCTGAAATTGGCTACCGTGTCGAAGTCAGTGTTGAGCGCAGGGGCTTCTACCCTAGGGGCGGGGGCGTCGTAAGGTTCAGATCCAGGCCCGTCGAGGCCCTGAGGGCTTTCAACCTAACCGGGTTCCCCGGGCTTCGCAACATCCGGATTCTTGTCTACAGCGCCCGGCTTCCGAGGCATGTTGCTGAAAGGATTGCCCGCTCAGCCTCCAACGAGCTTAGCAGGAGACTTGGGGTTCAGCCTAGCGTCGAGGTCGAGTTTCTGACTGGCGAGGAGAGTAATGCTCCCCTCGACCCGGGGTGTGGCATAATCATCCTTGGGACGCTTGAGAACAATATTGTTTTCGCCTCCAGCAGCCTGGGTGAGAGGAGTAAGCCTTCTGAAAAAGTTGGCCTCGAGGCTGCTTCAGAGTTCGTTAAACAGGTTGAGACGGGGGCTCCTGTTGACAGAAACCTTGCTGACCAGCTTGTGGTCTATGCCGCCCTGGCTGAAGGGGTTTCGAAGCTTAAGACTAGCGAGATTACTCTCCACACTTTGACGACGATAAGGCTCGTCGAGCTCTTCCTCCCGGTTAGGTTCCTGGTTGAAGGGAGTGTTGGCGCCCCTGGGGGCTACACGGTTGAAGGCGTGGGCTTCAAGCGTCGGGTTCATCAGTAGTTTCTGAATAGTTACTTTATATAACCCTTCTTAACATCCCTTCTTAACATCAATTAATATGATGCGAGAGCGGTTGTTGACCCTCCAAGAAGCTTGCAAAAGACTAGGTATCCATCCAAATACCTTGAGGAAGTGGGATAGACAGGGGAAGATTAGGGTCGTTAGGACTGTTGGTGGAAGACGAAGAGTCCTTGAAAGAAGTTGAGCGCTTGATGGGCTTAGTGAAGGTCGATGTTTCTAGAAAAGCCATAATCTATTGTAGAGTTTCATCCCATGACCAGAAGCAGAAAGGGGATTTAGAGCGGCAAAAGCAAAACTTGTTAGAATATGCTAAATCAAAAGGCTATGAAGTTGTTGGTGTTTTAGATGATGTGGCAAGTGGTCTCAATGAGAATAGGAAATCGCTGAGCATGTTGTTTGATATGGTTGAGCGCGCGCTAAGGAGGTAGGTGTAGTCTTAGTAGCTTTCAAGGATAGACTCACGAGGTTCGGCTTCAAATACCTAGAGCAATACTTCTTATCTCATGATGTCAAGATAGAGGTTGTCAATAGTGGAGAGCCTAAAGATGCGAATCAAGAGCTTGTTGAAGACTTAATTGCTTTAGTATCGAGCTTTGCTGGAAAGCTCTACGGTTTAAGCCACAAGTATGAGAAGGTGGTTGAAGGTGTCAAGCAGCTTATTGCTGAATGAGACCTGCAAATTCAAGCTCAACCCAAATGAAGAGCATAAGGCAATATTAGAAGAGCTCTTCTCAACATATGAGGACATTGTTAGAGAATGCCTTAACAAAGCCATTGTAATGGGGATAACATCGAGGAAGAGGTTGCATGAAGCGATATATAAAGAGTTGAGAGCTAGTTATCCCTCTTATCCTTCACATTACATCTATACAGCCATAACGCAAGCTCTGGGGATTTTTAAATCGTTTAGGCGATTATCGAGGAAGAGAAGAAATGTGAAAGCTCCAAGCGTTGAAAGGTTAAACGTAATACTCTTAGATGACGCACACTTATTCTGGTTCAACTGGGGTAGCCTTAAGCTATCCACGCACAAAGGGCACATCATAATACCCTTTGAATTACATGAACATTCTAAAAAGTTCATAGATTGGAGCATTAAAGGTTCAAGATTAGTGAGGAGAGGCAGCAAATACTTTCTTCATGTTACCTTTAGAACGGTTATTGAAGAAAGGAAATCTTCCGGGCTTCTCGGAATAGATATTAACGAAAAGAGCATAGATTTAGCCATCATAAAACTGAACAAGGTCAAGTTCATCAAGATAGATATTAGCAAAGTAAAATACATTAGAGACAGATATTTCAAAAAGAGGAGGAGCATCCAAACCAAAACTTCAGGAAACGTTAAAGCTAGATTGCTAGCCAAATACTCTGGAAGAGAGAAAAGGAGAGCCAGCGACATACTCCATAAAGCATCCAAGACCATAACTGGAATCGTATATGAGGAAAGCCTCCAGCCCGTGATGGAGGAACTGGGAAAGGATAAACTATGGCATAAAAATGAATAGAAGACTCCATACCATGCCATTCAGAAGAATACAGTTCTACATCACCTATAAATCAATTGAGCGAGGCTTTAAACCGAAATTCGTTAAAGCTAAAAACACCTCTAAAACGTGCCCGATATGTGGCGAGTTGAATAAGCCGAATGGGCACATCTTTAAATGCAAGAGGTGCGGCTTCCAGGCGGATAGACATCTAGTAGCCGCTTGGAACATAGCTATGAAACTTCCAATGTGGGGTGCTTTACCGTTGCCCCCGAAAGCCGTCGATGAAGCCTTTAAAGCTGAGATGGAACGGATAGTAATAAAATGTTAACTATCCGACAACGGTGGACTAAGGTTTATCAATAAGGCTGTTTCCGCATTCCGCAGAATGAGTGGTGAAGCGTACCCGCTTTACATAGGCCGTTTCCAGCCTGTCCACCATGGTCATGTTCACGCTATAAAACATATTGTTTCAAACCATGAGAGGATTCTTATCGCGATAGGCAGCTCTCTGACGAGCCACGATAAGGATAACCCGTTCACCTTCGGCGAGAGGCTTCAAATGCTCCACCTGGCCCTTGGAGAGGCTGGGATAGGGCTTGAGAAAACCGTCATAACCGGGGTCCCGGATATTCCTTACGCGCACTTCCTCTGGGTCCGTCTCGTCGAAGCCATGTGCCCTCCTTTCAAACTGGTCTACACTAACCAGCCTTTCACCGGGAGGCTTTTCAAGGAGGCTGGCTACGAGGTTAGGCCCATCCCCTTCCTCGAGAGGGAGAGATACTCCGGCGCGGAGATAAGGAGGAGGATTATTCTCGGCGTCGACTGGAGCCAGCTTGTCCCCGCTAGTGTCCACAAGTATCTTGTGAGCATCGGCGGGCCTGAGAGAGTAAGGTCTCTAGCATCCTCGGACGAGGCTTTTTAAGCAACGGGAGTGTTTATAAACATCCTTTTCAAAGGCTTTTGAAGCATGGAGCCTGGTTCACTAGTGCTCGTCGACTATACTCTAACCGTTAAGGAGACCGGCAGCATTATAGAGACCACTGTGGAGGAGGAGGCTAAGAGGGCGTCGATATACAGGGAGGGTGAGAAGTATTCCCCTAGGCTGATATACCTGGGTGGGAAATGGGTTTTGGAAAGCTGGGAGGAGGAGCTTCTCAAGAGCGAGATCGGCGTCGAGAGGACTGTTGAAATACCTCCTGAAAAGGCCTACGGCTTCAGGGACCCGGGTAAGGTTAAGACGTATGCTGCGAGAAGGTTCTCCAAGCCCCAGGAGCTCGCCCCAGGGACCCTGGTTGAGATGGATAACAGGATTGGCGTTGTGAGGACTGTGAGTAGCGGAAGAGTCCATATCGATTTCAACCCGCCTCTCGCAGGCAGGACCCTGGTCTACAGGTTTAAAATACTCAAGGTTATTGAGGATGACGCTGAGAAGATTAGGCATCTTGTTAACAGGCGTCTGCCAGAGGTTTCCGTCGAGGAGGTTGGTGTCGAGATCAACGGGGACAGGGCTTCGATAAGGCTTCCCCAGCGGATTCTCCTGTCAGAGGGGATTCAACAAGTTAAGAAGGCTGTTTCAGAAGACGTTTTCACCATTGTTAAGAACGTTAAAACCGTTGAGTTCACGGATGTTTTCACGGCGCCTGAGGCAGCGCCCAGCGGCGAGGCCCAGGCTACTCCTCAGCAATCTCAGCCTTAACCAGGACCAGTTTCTCCCCGGGGCAGTTGAAAGCCCCAAGCTTCTCGACAACCCTGACTCTGCGGTTTGACACCAGCGTGTTGAAGACGACGGGGCACTCCAGGATCCTGCTGCACCCGGCTTTGCAGAAGCTGTTTCTAATCGTCGTGGAGGCGCCCTCCTTCACCCTGCCGGGTGAGATGAGAGTGAGAGGCTCCATGCTTAGCTCGAAGGGCGCGGCCTCGCCTCCTCTCAGCCTGCAGTAAACCTTCTCGCCGCCCGTCTTCCTGACAACCCTGTACGAGAAGCCTGCGGCCAGAGAGCCGTGGCACCTCTCCCTGGCTGCACACTCCTCGCACTCGTATGCTTCACCCATGTAGGTGAAGACCATGCCTTTTCTCGCAGACGGGTCGAGGTAGCTGTAAATGCCCACGGCTAGACACCTATATCACCATCGTGCTTCTCGCAAGCTCCTCCGCAGCCCTCCTCGTTAAACCCCTGTCCCCGAGTATAGTGTATCTTTCAGGCCTTATTGTGTGGGCGAGGGTGAGGGCTTTAACAACCTGTTTCTCTGAAACGTTTATCCCCCTGGCGGAAACCGGCGCGCCGACTTTCGAGAGCGCGCTCCTTATTCTGAGCCAGTCGCCGTCGTGAAGCTTGCTCATCATTATCGTTCCTATTCCAACCTGCTCGCCGTGTAGAGCCGGGTAGCCCGCAACATAGTCGAGCGCGTGGCTGAAGAGATGCTCGGAGCCGCTGCACGGCCTGCTGCTTCCAGCTATGCCTATGAGCACCCCGGCGTGTATCAATGCTTCAACCAGTATGCTGGCTCCCTCAACCCTGTCCCCAGCGATCGTCTCAGCGCATTTAACTATTCTCTCCGCAATCGTCTCAGCAAGGCTTGCAGCATACTCGCCGTAGTATTCTCCGCGAAGCGTGTGGGAGAGACGCCAGTCCTTCACCGCAGTATGCTTCGCAACAAGGTCGCCGACCCCGGCGCCGAAATACCTTGGCGGAGCTGTAGCGAGGATTGAAACATCCCCTATTATCACCGAGGGCATTATCGTGTTGAACGAGTATCTTCTTCCCCGCCTTGGGGCTGAAGCAAGCGGGCTCGCAATCCCGTCGTGAGAGGGAACAGTGGGGACGCTTATGAACTCAAGGCTGTTCCTCCAGGCGAGTATCTTGCCAGCGTCAATAACCCTCCCTCCTCCGAAGCCGACGACCACGCTTGCCCCCGGCTTCCTGTCCGGCTTGGCTAGACGCTTCTCAAGCCTCAGGGCCTCCGTGAAAGCGTCGCCCTCTCCTACGGGGCTCAGCCTGAAGAAGAGCCTGCTTTCAGATAGTATTCTCCTAATCTTCTCCCCGAAGAGCCTAATCGGGGTCTTGCTTGTTAAAACGATTACCCTCTTAGCCCCGAGCTCCCTCACGCTGGAGCCCAGCTCCTCAACAGCGTCTCTCCCCAGTATTATGCGCCTCGGGAGCCTAACCGTGTGCCTACTCTTGTCTCGCAAGGTGTTGACACGGATAGGGGAAAGATTTATCTTTAAGCCTTTCCCTACTTGGGACGGTTCGGGTTCTAGAGGTGTTTAGAAGAGTTGGCAAGCATTAATATGAGAGCGGGCAGAATGGGAGTAGTTGACCCTCTATGGGGCACCACCACGGTCGGAATATCCTGCACTGACGGCGTTGTCCTAGCTTCAGACACTAGGGTTGTCCAGGGATACTATTTTATCGCTCATAAACGCGGCAAGAAGATTCTGAAGATAGACGACTATATTGCTGCAACCATTTCAGGCGGAGTCGCTGACGCGCAGGCCCTTATCAGCTCTCTCCAATGGGAGGCGAGGTCCTACAAGCTTGAGAGAGGAGTTAACATGCCTGTTAAGGCAGCCGCTAACATTGCTTCAATAATACTTTCTTCGACGCGCATTGCTCCCCTCTACATTCAGCTGATAATAGGAGGCTACGACAGGGAGGGGTCTAGCCTGTACGTTCTAGACCCGCTCGGAGGCTTCTCGAAAGAGGCTTTCGTAGGGTCTGGGTCAGGCTCCCCTGTCGCGCTCGGATACCTTGAGGCTGAGCTCAAGCCCCCGGTTAGGGTTGGGGAGGCGATACCCATCGCGGTTAAATCCATTCTCGCAGCCATGCAGAGGGACACTGCCACGGGTAACGATTTCGAAGTCATGGTTGTCGACTCGAACGGGTGTAGGGAGCTCTCGCTCGAGGAGAAGACGAGGCTGACTGGTTTAAGATGAGTTCTGAGAAGGATATAAAGGAAGTAATCTTCGAGAAAATACCTAGAGAGGCCCAGATAGTCGGCATAGAGATGGAGGGGCCTGCGATAGCCGTCTACGTTGAGAACCTGGGCTTCCTGATGAGTGGGCAGCAGGTTCTGGCTGAGGTTGCGAAGCAGCTTAGGAAGAGGATCGTCGTGAGGCCGGCTGTTAAAGCGAGGAAGCCGAAGGAAGAGGCTGAGAAGACGATTAAACAGCTGGTTCCCAAGAAGGCTGGCGTCGAGGCCGTCGTGTTCAACGATGTTTTCGGCGAGGTTCTGGTTTCCGTCAGGCATCCGGATGCTGTCGAGGAGCTTGGCGAGAAGATTCTGAACGACATTATGGTTGAAACAGGCTGGAAGCCCAGCATCATTAGAATACCGCCGCTGAGCACGACAATCATACCGCAGGTAATGTATGTTTTCAACCAGAACGCTGAGGAAAGGTTCAGGATTCTCAGGGAGATCGGTGAGAGAATATTCAGGAAACCCCTGTTCAAGACTGAAAACATTACTCTGACCTTCCTCGGCGGTGCTGAGCAGGTTGGGAGGTCCAGCATACTTGTTTCAACCGACGAGAGCAATGTTCTAATGGACTTCGGGATAAACCCTGCTGCAAGCTCCTACTCAGACTCCTTCCCGAGGATCGACAGGATACCGGTCTCGGTTGAAGACATTGACGCCGTCGTGGTTTCACACGCCCATCTGGACCACATGGGTGGGCTCCCGCTGCTCTTCAAATACGGCTACCGCGGCCCAGTCTACATGACTGAGCCCACAGTATACTTGATGTTCCTCCTGCTTAACGATCTCTACGATGTTCTCCAGAAGAACGGTGTTACACCGTTCTTCGAGCTTAAGGATCTCAGGACTATTCTGCAGCACACGATCCCGGTGAAGTTCGGCGTGGTCGTCGACGTCGCTCCGGATGTTAAGCTGACTTTCAGGAACGCTGGCCACATTCTCGGCTCGGCGATAATCCACCTCCACATCGGTGAGGGGCTTCACAACATTGTTTTCACCGGGGACTTGAAGTACGACCGCTCAATTCTGCTCGAGCATGCTTCAACAATGTTCCCCAGGGTTGAGACGCTTATAACGGAGTGCACGTACGGCGGTGTTAACGACACGATGCCGCCGAGGGAGGAGGTTGAGAACAGGCTTGTCTCCCTGGTTAACTCCACTCTGGAGAAGAATGGGAACGTCCTTATCCCCACGCTCGCCGTCGGAAGGGCTCAGGAGATAATGCTGGTTCTAGACAACGCTATAAGGAGCAAGAGGATCCCTGAGGTGCCGATCTATGTGGACGGCATGATCTCGGAGGTGACCGCGATACATGCTTCATTCCCAAACTACTTGTCTAAGGACCTGAGGGAGATGATGATGAGCAACGGTGTCAACCCGTTTAAATCCGAGTACATGATTCCAGTTAAAAACTCGATTCCGAGGGAGGAGATAACGGAGGGCAGGCGTAACATAATTCTTTCACCCTCAGGCATGCTTGAAGGAGGACCGGTGATAGAGTATTTCAAGCTGATCGCGCCGCAGGAGAGCTCGACAGTGATTTTCGTAAACTACCAGATAGAGGGGACTCTTGGAAACAGGGTTTTAAACGGGCTTAAGGAGCTTACGATGCAGAATGCTAACGGCAGGGTTGAGGCAATAACCATAAGGAGCACTGTAGAGAGGGTTGACGGCTTCTCCGGCCACTCCGACAGGAACCAGATACTGAACTACGTGAGGCGAGTATACACTAAGAGGGGACCCCTGTTTCTCGTCCACGGGGAGGCTAAGAAGATTCAGAACATGAAGAAGCTTCTCAGCAGGATCTATGGGGAGAACGTTTACTCGCCTAGGCTTCTGGAAACCTACAGGGCTCTCTGAACACTCGTGGAAAAGCCGTGTTTTTAAAGCCTGGAGCCTGTTTCCCACCGTCAGCTGGAAAAGTATTTATTTAAGCTTCCCGCGGAATCCTTGAGAATTGTCCGCGGACACTACGATGGAGCTGCTTCAAGCATCCCTGGGGAAGAGCATAATAGTGAAGCTCAGGGGAGGAGCGAAGATACGTGGAATCCTAGACGGGTATGATCCTCATCTAAACATTGTTCTCTCCGACGCTGAGGAGCTGAGGGGCAACGAGACGACTAGGCTTGGACTGATAGTTATAAGGGGGGACAACGTTATCCTGATCTCCCCCCCGATAGAGTATAAGCCTGAGGAGAAGGAGTAGAGGGGAATGGGTAAGACCTCGGCGGGTACAACAGCCTTCGGACGGCTCCATAAGAAGTCGACGCACAAGATATGCAGGAGATGCGGGAGAAGGTCTTTCAACATTAGGAAGAAGTATTGCGCTGCATGCGGCTTCGGCAGGAGCCCGAGGATAAGAAGATACTCCTGGCAGAACAAGAAGCTGCAGAGGACTGTGAGAGTTGTCTAGGCTTTGACGGCTGATTTAAACAGCAGGGTAAGCCTCCTCATCAGAGAGTCCTACGAGTATTTGAAGAGGCAGGAGGACGTTAAGTACGACCTGTTGAGGAGCATAAGCAGGGTTGTGAAGAAGTGTAGGAGCTCCGTTAAAGAATCCTACGCGCAGGACTTTAAGGCTTCGAGAAGGATACTGGACGATGTGCAGCGCGACATTGCGAGGCTGGTTAAGACTGCTTACCGGGAGGGAGTGTGGGAAACATGGCCCCCGATAGTGCAGACATACCAGGAGTTTCTCGAGGCTGTCCTAGTATACTGGTTCACATCCGGCAGGCAGTATAGGCTTAGGGTTAAGCCTCCCCCTGCTTCTATTCTCTACGCTGTCTCAGACTTCATAGGCGAGTTGAAAAGAGTCATGCTTGAGCATCTTCGGAGGGGCCGTTTGAAAGAGGCGGAGGAAACCTACAGGATAATGGTGAAGCTCTACGAGAATGTTTCGGCGATCGCGCTCGGAGACTCTGCCCTACCCGGCTTCAAGAGGAAGATAGATGTTAATAGGTCTTCGGTGGAGTCCGCCTTCTCAATACTTAACGAGGAGCAGCGGAGGAGAGCATTCTTATCATCCATGGAAAAATACTTTGAGAAGCCCCGCTGACGCGTTTAAACCCTTGTGGAGGCTTGAGCCGGGTCAGGCTCTGTACGAGAGGCTTTGCGAAACCCAGAGACACGTCTCTGAAATGGTTGTGCTGCAGAATGGTCTTTCCAGAGGCTTTGAGAGGGTTGCGGGTGTTGACGCTTCCTACCGTGGGGATTCAGCCGCCGTGGGCTTCACGGTTTTCAGCATCCCGGAGAACAGGATAATCCTTGTAAGCGTCTCCAGAACCCGTTCGCGAATACCGTATTTCTCCTCGCTCCTGTGCTTCAGAGAGGGGCCGGTTGTCCTCCCTACTCTCAGAAGGTTCATCCGGGAGTATGACGTCCTCCTGGTTAACGGCCATGGGCTTGCACACCCTAGGAAATGCGGCCTAGCCACATACCTCGGAGTACTTCTTAAGAAGCCCACTATAGGGGTTGCTAGAGAACCATTGGGGAGGCTTGACGCAGAGCACAACGTTAACAATTTAAGAGCGTTTGAAGACAGGTTTTACTACAGTGTGGGAAACATGGTGACTCTTGAAGGAGCGTTCAAAGTGCTTAGGAGAACCACCCTGGGGAACCGGGGTCTCCCCATACCCCTTGAGGCTGCGCACAAGTTCTCCAGGAGGGCGTTAACGCTGGTGGCTGGTGATGAAAGAGTATAGGAAGATATTCATGCTGATCGCTATTGCGAAGCTTGCTGGAGAGGAGAAGAAGCCTGTTTCAACGAGAAGGCTCTCGAGCGCTGTCGGAGTGTCTCATCAATCCGCCTCCAGGTATCTCAGGGAGCTTGAGAAGGAAGGCTTGGTTGAAACAGTGATGACGCCCAAGGGGAGGGTGATAAAGCTTTCAAGCAGGGGGTTGAGCCAGATTAAGCTTCACGCCGGCACAGTCCTATCGTTGATAAACAGGGTTGACAAGGCGTATGTCTTCACCGGGAAGGTTTTCACCGGGCTGGGCGAGGGAGCATACTATGTCTCTAAAAAACCGTATCTGGAGCAGTTCTACTCTAAGCTCGGCTTCTACCCTTACCCGGGTACTCTGAACCTTAGAATAGAGCAGTATATGGATCAGCTTCTGCTCATCGAGAAAATGTCCAAGCCACCGGTCTTCATCCAGGGTTTCACAAACCATGAGAGAACCTTTGGAGACGGGTACTGCTACCCGGTTATCGTGGGCAACAATTACGAGGGAGCCATAGTTAAGGCTTTGAGAACGGTTTACGACAGCTCCGTCGTCGAAATAATTTCTCCCCACAATCTCAGGAAGGAGCTGAGGCTCAGGGACGGTGACACAGTAACCTTCACGTTCAAGACTGTGGAGACGGTTTGAGGGAACCAGGCTGGGGAAAAGGCTTCCGTTAAGTGTTCCTAATCTTCTCAATAATCTTGCTTGAACTCGTGTTGAAAAACTTCCTCATTCTAACAGTCTTGATTTCAAGCCCAAGCCTTTTCAAAACCCTTTTAGTCCTCCTCATGATACTGGTCTGATCGTAGCCGAAGACAATGATATCCGGCTTAAGCCTCTTCAGAAACCATTCGATATTCTTCTCAATATCGCCCCTCCTCCCGACGTAAACCCTGTCAACCGGCTTAAGCCTTGAAACCATGAAAGCCCGGTCCCTAGCCCTGAACATCGGGCTCCTGCCCTTACTCTCCTTGACGACGCTGTCGCACGCGACAATCACGAGAAGCCTGCCGTCCTTGCCCGCCAGACGCTTAGCCTCCTCCAGAAACCTGATGTGCCCCGGGTGAATAATGTCGAAAACACCCGTAGTAAGCACGACAAAGCTCCTTCTACCCATTAAGCCTCCACCACTAGCCGTAAGCATACAGGGTTAAAAATTTTAAAAACCCCGCTTAAGCGCGCGAGGCGGAGCCTCCCCATGCCACCAATGCGGGAAGAAGCGGGCAGAGGAGAAAAACCCCACGGCAAGCCAACAAACAAAGAATACTGTTGTCACGCAAAACCAAAGAAAACCAGGGGAAAACCTACACTTCAACCAGATAAAAAGTCCAAATAAGAAACAAAAATCTATCAACAGCACCCTGAACCATGCCCAATCCACACAGCCCAAACACTGAACGAAAAACTTTAATTACCCTCCCTTACGCTGAAAACGCGAGGGCCCGTAGCTCAGTCGAGAAAAATTTAAATATATCTCGGAGCAACATGGTAGAGCAGCAGGCTCTTAACCTGAGGGTCGAGGGTTCAAATCCCTCCGGGCCCGCTCTAACCACATCCTATACCTAGGGTGAACACGAAGCGTAATGGGGCGCTCATTAATTAGCTTCCTTCCTCAAGCCTCATCGGCTGCGAGGCCTTTACTGAGGCCAGCTTGCAACCATGCAGTTTGCTCTCCGGATACTTGAATACCTTTTCGACTAGGCTCCTAAGCCTGCTATCCGCAAGCTACCTACCACTTAGGTTAGCAGCCTCATATGTGAAGGCCGGGACATCTGCTTGCCGAGGGTTCAAATCCCTCCCGAGGCTTCAAGAAAGGTTAGTATTTGAGCCCAGCTGGACGTATCTGCTTAAATCTTGGAAGTGTTGAAAAATGATGCGTTGAGGAGGAGCAAGTGTGGGCTTGATTGCGTAAGCTGTCCCTATTTTAAGAAGCCTTGCATTGGCTGCGTGATCGAGGCTTGCGTGGTGGATGAATGCATCAGGGGCGCTTCCTATATTGGGATAACGCATCCCAAGGGTTTCTGCAGGCTCAGACAGTATTGCCCGATTGGAGGCAAGAATAGACCTCCTCCATTGGAGGTTCCATCGCCAGGGAGAAAACAAACGATAAAGGTAAGATTCCCTAGGTTTGTGCCCGAGATCGATATTACTGACCAAAGATCCTGGATATGGAGGGAGGGTTTTCAAGTATCAGCGGTTTTCGTGCCACTCTGGCAGCTGCTTACGAATAGAAGCATGCTGGTTCAGGCTTCGGGCAAGGGTCTTCATGATTATCTTGGCTTCGATGGCAAAATACTGTTGTCGACGGTTATGCCTGACGAGCTTATAGATAGGCTTGAGACCAAGGACTACTTTAGGCTGATCGGAGAGCTGGGGCCAGACGCCACAATGATTCCAGATAACTATACTTACACTGATGTTCCGCTTTATCAATCTTGGTCTCAAACGATGAGGCTCGTCTCCCTAGCGAACGAATTCCTTAAGCTGGATATTCCTCTGATTGGGCTGGTTAAGGGCGCTAACCTTCGCCAGATGGATTGGGCCGTTAGGAGGCAGGTTGAAATGGGCTATGTTTCCTTCGCGATGCCCGCGAGGGAGCTCT
>JBNAVT010000018.1:0-44076 GCA_049700215.1 Thermoproteota archaeon | reverse complement strand
CAAACTACATATTTGTGACCGGCGGGGTTATCAGCGGCATAGGGAAGGGCATTACCGCAGCCTCGATAGGGAAGATTCTTCAGGCAAGAGGTTACCGTGTAACAGCTGTGAAAATAGACCCCTACCTTAATTATGATGCTGGCACACTCAGACCGACTGAGCATGGAGAGGTATGGGTCACCGAGGACAGTGGCGAAATAGACCAGGATCTTGGGCACTATGAAAGGTTCCTGGACATAAACATTCCAAGGAGGAACAATATTACAACCGGCCAGGTGTATGGGGCGGTTATAGAGAGGGAGAGGAGGGGCGAGTACCTCGGCAAGACGGTTGAGGTTATTCCGCATATAACTGACGAGATAAAGCGGAGAATAAGAGCTGCGGCTGAGGAGGCTGAGGCTGACTTCACCATTGTTGAGATAGGTGGGACGGTCGGCGAGTATCAGAGTGAGATATACTACATGGCTGCGAGAATGATGAAGGCTGACGGTGACAGGGTTATATTCGTTCACGTGGCGTACCTGCCTATTCCTAAACACTTGGGAGAGATGAAGACTAAGCCTGTTCAACAGTCTGTCGAGAGGCTCGGCGAACTGGGCATACAGCCCGACTTCATAGTATGCAGGTCCGAGGAGCCGATAGACGATGTTAGAAAGAGCAAGATATCGATATTCTGCAACATTCCTAAGGACCATATTATTTCAGACCCGGATTTAAAGAATGTCTACGAGCTTCCGCTGGTTTTCGAGGAGCAGAGCCTGGGCGCCAAGATTCTAGCGAAGTTTGGAATGGGGCAGAGGGAGCCTAGGCTTGAAGACTGGAAGGCTTTTGTTAACGCTTTAAACACTGCAACCGAGGAGGTCAGGGTCGGGATAGTTGGTAAATATTTTGAAACAGGCGAGTACAGGCTTCCAGACGCCTACATATCGGTCATAGAGGCTGTTAAGCATGCTTGCGCAGCGTTTTTCGTAAAGCCTTCTCTCAGGTTCATAGATTCGGCGGATTTCGAGGAGAATCCTGAGAATCTTTACAGGCTTGAGGAACTAGACGGCGTGATAGTTCCAGGAGGATTTGGGTCGAAAGGCATTGAGGGCAAGATAATGGCGATAAGGCATGCTAGGGAAAAAAGCATTCCCTTCCTAGGGCTGTGCCTCGGGCTTCAGCTGGCGGTGGTGGAGTATGCGAGAAACGTCGCCGGCCTCCGGGGGGCTGATTCGACTGAGTTCAACCCTTCTACGCCCCACCCGGTTATAGATATTCTTCCTGAGCAGAAAGAGGTTTTGAAGGATTCGAGATACGGGGCTTCCATGCGGCTGGGGGCTTACCCGGCGGTTTTGAAGCCGGGAACGCTTGTTTCAAGGCTCTACGGCGATGCGGCTGTGGTTTACGAGAGGCATAGGCACAGGTACGAGGTTAACCCTGATTATCATAGTGTTCTACGGGAATCCGGAATGGTTTTCTCAGGAGTTTCCCCAGACAACAGGCTCGTGGAGTTCATCGAGCTCAGTACCCACCCGTTCTTCGTCGCCACGCAGGCACACCCAGAGTTTAAGTCAAGACCCCTTAGGCCGGCACCGCTCTTCAAAGGCTTCATAGAAGCCTGCTTGAGCAGGAAAAAGCTTAGTCAAGCATCGTAAAAGGGGTGGGCGGTAAAGTTATCAACTTCTGGCTCTCGTAATCGAGAACAGTTGGAAAAGGAGAGGGAAGAGGGGAACGTCGAGTACAAGCTTCTATTCGCCGCCAGCGACGAGAAGAGGCTGCAGCAGCTTGCAACCCAGTTGAACTACAGGCTTAACGAGGGAAGGGGGGAGGCTTTCTACGAGCTGGGTGTTAGCGACGACGGTGAGACGGTTGGCCTAACGGATGAGGAGGCTGAGAAATCCCTCCAGACACTGGACAGGATAACCAGCATGGTGGGGGCGTCCTACATGGTGACTAGGGTTGAGAAAGCTAGAAGGGGAAGGGTTTTCGAAATCCTTGTAAGGAGGACTGTGGACTTTCCGCCGGTCCAGGTTTCAGTAGCCCTTCTGGGCAATGTTGACTCAGGCAAATCAACTTTGAAGGGTGTTCTAGTGTCGGGGAAGCTGGACGACGGGAACGGGGCTGCGATGAGCATGGTTGCAAGGTATCTTCACGAGATCACGCTTAGAAGGTCGTCGTCAGTAGCGATTCACCTCCTAGGCTTCGACTCGAAGGGAGAGTCTATTAACGACAGCCTCGGCTCCTACGACGAGTCCAAGATATTCCTGAACGGCTCGAAAATAGTTTCCCTTATAGATCTCGCCGGGCACGAGAAGTATTTGAAGACCACGATAAGAGGAGTGCTGGGGAACGTTCCGGATTACGTTTGCATAGTTGTAGGCGGCAACGCTGGGCCCATCGGAACCTTCAGGGAGCACCTTGGCCTGACGGTTGCGCTTAAAATACCTGTTTTCATGGTTGTTACCAAGGTTGATATGACTCCTGGAGAAGTCTTGTCGAGGACGGTGAGCGACGTTGAGTCGATTCTCAAGCTTCCAGGGGTTAACAAGATCCCATTCATCATAAAGAGCAGGGGGGATGCGTCTCTGGCTGCCAGGATAATGCCCCACCTAAGAGTCTGCCCCGTGTTCCTTGTTTCAAACACTACTGGACAGGGTTTGCCTGAGCTTAAGGCTTTTCTAAACGCCCTGCCGCCTAAGACAGACTGGTCTGAGAAAGCAGGCATGGAGACGCTTTGCTTCATAGATGAGAAGTTCTACGTTGAGGGTGTTGGACTTGTTGTAGGCGGGCTCGTCGAGCAGGGGGTTGTTAAGAAGGATGAGATGCTTCTGCTCGGGCCTTTCGACGACGGCTCCTTCAGAACAGTCAGGGTTAAGTCTATTCACGTGAACAGGGTTCACGTTGAAAAGGCTGCTGCAGGCCAGATAGCCGCGTTAGCAATAACAAACGTTGACTACGATGAGATTAGGACTGGAATGGTTCTGCTCGACGTTGAGGCCAGAGCCTACGCTGTGAGAAGGTTTACTGCTGAAGTCAGGATTCTGCATCATCCAACCACCATTATGCTGGGCTACGAGCCTGTGATACAGACTAGGACGGTTAAACAGGCTGCGAAAATAGTTAGGATGAGGAAGCAGGCTTTGAGGACGGGGGACACGGATGTCGTCGAGTTTGAATTCATAAAGAGGCCTGAATACATAAGGATTGGGGATACTTTTATTTTCAGAGAGGGGAGAACCAGGGGGCTCGGGGTTGTTGAGAAGATCAACGCTTAATTTTTTCACATCGGCCTCGTAAGACCTACAAGGAGAACCCTGAAATGATCTATGGAGTCTTCACACCTGTCGCATGTTTCTTCAATAGCCTTTAGAAACTCTGTGAGAAACAGGATTATCCTCGGATCGATGCCGGAGTATTCGTCGCCTAAGAGTGTTCTCCTGGCTTCCGCGTAAAGCATGTCCACCTCCTTCTCCCCCTCCTCAACCATATCGCTTAAACGAACCGCTTTATCATAATCCGTTGACGCTAATGCTGCTAAGGCGTCCCTAAGGCTTGAGGCGCACTCCCTTGTCTTAACACACATCTGCCATATCTTGTCCTTAATCCCTGGATCCAGGCCGTTTAAGGGTAGAAAAGTCAGTATCCTGCCTGCTCCATGAGCATAGTCCGCAACCATGTCGACTTCCTTCGAAAGCTCCATGAAATACTTCTTCATGTCTGGTGAAAGCTCGCTTCTAGCAATCTCATCCATGACTCTCCTCCTGAGGAAATCAGCATCCCTCTCTATCTGGTCCTGCCTCGCATACGTGATGCTCACCTCACTTGCCTGAGCATTCATCGAGGCCCTGGTGATATTCAGAAGCTCGTCGACAACCTGGAAAACCTTGTCCGCGTGGGAGGCCAGCAGCTCGAGCGACCTAGCCTTTCTCCGGTCCCTAAGCCACTCCTCCAAGTCTCTATACGGCAATTTTAACTTAATAAAGCGAGACCTCGCTATATAAGTCTCTCCCCGGATGCTTATAGACTAAGACGTGTTCCTCAGGCAGCCTTATCTTTACTGTGGAGCCTTCACCCACTTCTGAAACAATCGAGTGGGGTTGTTTAACAACTATTCTCATACCGTTAACATCGATAACAAGCCGGTTGAACAGTCCTTCTAAAGTTTTCTTCAAAACCCTCCCGCTAATGCTCCCCCCTATCTCTATAAGCTCAGGCCTAATCATTACTACAACTTTCTCCCCGGGTTGAAAGCCAGTGTTTCTAGCCCTGATCAACAGGCCTCCCAAGTCTATTGAAGCAGTGTCTTCACCCGCCTCAGCAACGCTTCCCTCGAAAATGTTCGACTCCCCAAGGAAATAGGCTGTGAAAATATTCTTGGGGTGCAGATAAAGGTCTAAGGGGGTGCCGTCTTCAACCACTCGAGCCCTCCTCATAACTATTATCCTGTCCGAGATCGCCATGGCCTCCTCCTGGTCATGGGTCACGTGTATGGCTGTTAAGCCGAGGTCTTTAACGATTCGCCTAAGCTCGTATCTAAGCTCAGTCCTAACCTTCAGGTCTAGGAGTGAGAGAGGCTCGTCTAGGAGCATTAGCCTCGCGCCAGAGGCTAATGCCCTGGCTAAAGCCGTCTTCTGCTGCATTCCCCCGCTTAAAGCCCTCGGGTGATCATGGTAGCGGTCCCCCAGCTTCATGAGCTCAAGCATCTCCAGCGTGGTTGTTTTCACAACACTGTCGTCCAGCCCTTTTGCCCTAGGGCTGAATGAAACATTCCCGCCGACGTTCATATTCGGGAATAGGGCAATGTTTTGAAACACGTATCCGATTCCCCTCTCCTCCAGCGGCTTATCGTTGAAAAGCCTCCCGTCCACGTAGACGTGACCCTCGTAATCCCTGATTATGCCAGCGATTATCCTCAACAGGGTTGTTTTACCACACCCCGATGGGCCGATTATAGTTACGTACTCCCTGTCTTCCACGCGTATATCGATGTCCTCCAGGGCTTTGAAGCCTCCGAACGTCTTTGTTACGCCCTCAACTTTAACACTGGGCATTTTCAGACCGCCTCTATCTCCCTCGCTAAACCCGTTGGCGGATACTTGAACAAGTAGACTCTTTCCCTGGGTATGGATAGCTGGAAGCTTTCTCCAGTCCTGAACCCTCCTTTAATAAATCTTGACAAAGGCATGTTCACATGTATTTTCAAACCTCCTTGGAGTTCGAAAACCAGCTTGGAGAAGCTGCCTAGGAAGCTTACCTCCTTGAGAAGACCTGTTAAGGGCCCTTCGCCAACCACTATGTCTTCACATCTCACTGCAGCCACAGCCAACTCCCCCCTGTTGAAACCATAGTTGGATAATGCTTCAATAACCGTGCCGTTTCTAAGCTCTAAGTAGACGAGCTTTCCCTCAACCCTTGCAACAACGCTTTCAAGGAAAACGCTCTCCCCGACGAAATAAGCTGAGAAAACACTGTTAGGCTTGAAATAAACCTCTAGTGGGGAACCAGTCTGGACGATTCTCCCGTTCCTCATGAGTATTAGCCTGTCTGCGAGAGACAGGGCTTCCGACTGGTCGTGGGTGACGTGGATCACCGTTAGGTTAAGCTCCTCAGCTATCCTGCTCAACTCTCTCCTGACCTCCAGCCTTAGCCTGGCGTCAAGCGCGCCAAGAGGCTCGTCGAGAAGGAGGAGCCGCGCCCCTGTTGCCAGGCACCTGGCTAGGGCAACTCTCTGCTGCATCCCCCCGCTGAGCTCTCTCGGATAAGCGTTTGCCCATTCTCCGAGCTTAACTATCTCGAGAACCTCTGAAACCCTTCTCCTCGCGGCTTCCTCGCCGAAACCCCTCGCGGTTAAGCCGAAGACTATGTTCTGGCTGACCGTCAAGTGTGGAAAGAGCGCGTAGTTTTGATGCATGTAGGCCGCGTTCCTTTTCTCCGGGGGTGTTCCAGTTACACGTTTCCCATCGATGTAAACATCGCCAGCATCAGGCTCAACAAGCCCCGCTATAGTCTTTAGAAGCGTCGTCTTACCGCTTCCCGTCGGGCCAAGGATACAGCTGTACTCCCCGTCTTCAAGCGTCAGGCTGATACCGTCTAGAGCAGTGATTCTCCCAAACCTCTTGGAAACGTTTTCTAAAACAACCTTAGGCAACCGCGCCGCCCCCTCTAGTATACAGGTATCTGAAGACTATGAGGATGATTACTGAGAAGAACATGAGTATCATCGTGCCGGCGCCGGCCTCAACCCTCATCGCGGGCGACTTAACCCATTCGACGAGCAATACTGAGACCGTTTTGAATGTTTTTGAAACTGCCAGCGTAGCTCCAGTTTCGTTCACGCTCCTTGTGAACGTAAGTATCGCCCCAGACAGGAAGGAATACTTCGCCACCGGAAGCACGATCGACCTGAAGACTGCGAACGGTGTTCCCCCAAGGGTTCTTCCAGCTTCCTCAAGCTCCACAGGAATGTCTTCAAGCGCTGAAACCATTGTTGCAACCATGTAGGGATAGGTTATGCATAGATGCGCTAGGAGAACCAGGATGAAGTCTGAGGCTCCCGTGGACCCCCAGAAAAGGCTTAGTGACACTCCTAGGGCGACGGAGGGAATTATTATGGAAATATTGCTTAAAGCCTCCAGCAGCCTTGAAAACCGGTTTCCCAGTTTTCTCCTGACTATTATCGTCGCCATTGGTAGGCTGAACAGGGTGTTGATCAGGGTTGTCAGCAGGCCTATTACGTAAGAGTTCCATACGCTTGCCCAGTATGAGGACCATACTGGTCCCGGGAGAAAGGCTTCTCCCAGCACGCTGGAGAAAAGCATTAATCGTATTCTTGCGAGAACCATGTAGGAGGCAGGCAGGAGAACTAGGAAAAGGAAGATGATTAAGGCTGAAAAGTCTCTAACGCGGGTTACGGGTCTGCTGCCTAAGGCTGCTTCAACCCTGTAGGCTCTTCTAAACGGTATTCTAACCTTGAATCCTAAGAGTTTCAGTCCAGCGAGTATCAGTATTGAGAGCACTGTCAGCACGAGGCTTACGAAAACCAGGGGGGAGACCAGCCCAGCGTCTATGGATCTTTTTATTAAGACAGGCCCGTTTTCAAAGCTTCCCGCCACCATTATTGTCGCACCGGTTTCTGAAAGGGATCTTGCGAAAGACAGGATTAGCGAGGTTATAATGCCGGATTTAAGCATCGGAATTGTTATCGTCCTGGCGGTTGTGAACGGGCATGCTCCGAGCGTCCTGGCGGCAACCTCGTACGTGGCCTCTATCTCCATCAGTTTACCCACCAGAACCCTTACGACCACGGGGTAGGAGAAGGAGAAATGCAGGAGTAGAACGGTTAGAAAACCGGGTGAAAAACCTTGGAAACCGAGTGCTGCGAAGGGGGTTTCCTCGCACCAAAGTATCAGCGTCGAATAGCCCAGTATTACTGTCGGAACTATCAGGGGGAAATCCACCAGAGAATCAACTATATTCATCCACCAGCATTTCTTCCTAGTGATAATCCAGGCAAGGGGCAAGCCGGCTGCCACGTCCAGCGCGGAGACTAGGCCCGCCATGATTATCGACGATAGGACTGCTGAAACGGATCTCTGCAGCAGCTCCGGGTCTGACACTATACTCAAGGCTGCGTCTAGCTTGAGCAGGATCCCGAGAAGGGAGGGGAGGAGAATAATGCCGAGAAAGAAGATTACTGAGGCGAAGTAGAGGAAATACGCGACTGTTTTCCTCTCAGAGAGCTTGTCCAGCCGAGTGATAAGCCTACGCACTGTTTTTCTAAACCGGCTTGTTTTCTCCGCTACGACGGCTGGCAAGCTCCGGCACCATTCAAAGACTAATGTTTAAAACCTTTATGGTTTAGCCTGGCGACGTTTTCCGGCGAGCGTTACGCTTAAATCCCTCCAAGGTAATTGCTTTTTTTACCGAAGACGCTGTCAACCATTTTTCTCAACGCTTAACCCCCATGGAAACATTCTAGAAAGATAGGATCAGGCCGTAGAGGGTTATTAGCGGGATTCCAACCGTAAGCGTGAATCCCAGCAGGATTGTCGCAAACTCCAGATCCAGGTTTTCAGTGCTAGCGTGCACTATTGTCATGAAGGCAGGGGGGAGGAGCGCCACCATGACTGTGACTACTGATGCTTGCGGAGTCAGGCTGAACAGGCTGGCTAGGGTTAGGCCGACGAATCCTCCAACAGGGATTTTGATGATTGTTGCGACGAGTATTTGACGAACAAGGCTTCTTGAAGGAAGCCTTATGAACGTGCCCACTGCGACAAGCATTACAATAATGTTTGCGAAAGAGGCGGTGCTTGCCAAGACCCGGGCTGATTCAGGCAGCCTCACTCCATAAAGGTTAGCCGCCAGACCGAAAATTATCGAAAGAATATAGGGTTGCGTAAGAAGCCTTTTAACACTGTTTCTAAAGGACTTTCCTGTTCGCGAAGGGTTGAATCTTGATGCTACTAGAAACGCTATTGAAAAAACATAGATGGAATTACCTATGTCGAGCAACGAGGCTGTTGTAACGCCTTCAGCATTGAAAAAAAGCTCTATGAACGGTAAGCCTATTATGCCGATGTTTAAAGTACTGCATCCCAGGAGGAAAGCTCCTCTCCTCGCCCTATCCATGTTCAGTCCTCCGGAAGAAAGGAATGCTGCGGCTAGGAGCAGAAGGTTAAGCATTAGCCCGATCGCTGGCAGCAGGTAGTCCTCTAAGCGTATTTTTACTGTTGCGAAGGAGCAGAACACTATAATGGGCAGGAGCAGGTTAATGGATAATGATAAAAGTTTCTTGCAAGACTCCTCGCCTAAAACGTGAAGCCTTCTTAAAAGTACGCCTAATGAAAGCAAGACGACTATTTCCAGTATTGTTTCAAACAGCCCTGGCAATACCCAAACCTCAGCCAGCAGTTTATTAAACCTTTAGACCGCCCTATGAAAAAATATCAGGAAGGTTTTTATAAAAACCAGCGTTAGTATCGCAGATGAAAAGCTATGAGGGTTAGAACAGGCATCCAAGTTAAAAAACAATTCGGAGAGAAAGTTTTGAAAATACTTAGGGAAAGAAGCCTCGTCGACAATTCTCTCGCCATTAAAAGAAGGGGAGAATTTCTAATTATTCCTCTCGCCAGTGAGTTCAAGGAGGAAGAGTTAAAGGAGTTAAGTGTTGAGGCAAATCTGGTGGTTGAGGATTTTGAGGAAGCCTGCAAGAGGCCGAGCCTTTTCGAAAACTTGAGGAGTATTCTGTCCGTCGAGGATCTTAAGATGATACCTAGGTCTTACGATATTATTGGAGACGTCTGCATTCTCCAGCTTCCGGAGGAGCTTCATGATCGCCGCAGGATTATTGGAGAGGCGTTTCTAAAATCCATGAAGAACGTGAGAATAGTGCTTAACAAGACTGAGCCTCTTTCAGGCGAGTACAGGGTCGGTGGATACGAGGTTTTAGCCGGCGAGGGTGGCACGGAAACCGTCTATCGGGAACACGGCTGCGTCTTTAAACTCGATGTTTCAAAGGTTTTCTTCACCCCGAGGCTTTCAGCCGAAAGGATCAGGGTGGCTTCACTGGCTAAACCTGGAGAGGTCGTCTGCGATCTTTTCGCTGGAATAGGGCCTTTCAGCATAGTTATCGCGAAGAAGAATCCTGGTGTAAAGGTTCACGCTTGCGACATAAACCCGCATGCCTACCGATACCTCGTTGAAAACATAAGGCTGAACAGGGTTGAGGACAGGGTTAAGGCGTATCTCGGGGATGCTAGAGAGCTCTCCGGGAGGGATTTGAAAAATGTTGGGGACAGGATTATTATGAACCTGCCGATGAGTTCTGAAATGTATCTTGATGCAGCTAGGAACGCGCTTAAAAAACAGGGGGGTGTAGTGCATCTCCACGTCTTCTTAGAAAAGAATACTGATCCTAAAGAAAAATATGCGAGCATTGAGGAATCGTTCAGGAGGCTTGGCTGCGAAACCAGGCTCTTATCGTCGAGAAGGATAAGGGAGGTTGCTCCCTTCAAATACCATTGGGGGTTTGATGTTGAGGTTAAGCCGGGAGAGGATTAGCACGCCGCCAGTAAAAATCCACGTTTATGATGCTATGCTTCCCATCTTCCTCGAAATGATGAAAGCATAGGGAAATCAAATAGAAGCAGCTTCCTCAAGTCTTTCCGCGGCTCTGCGAAACTTTTCGAGCAACCTTTCGGCTCTAGCCCTCATCTCCCTTGGAAGACTGGGGTCAGTATCCAGAATGCTTTCTCCGTATTGTTTCAGTCTGGCCTTAATCCAGAAATAATCCTTTTCATGTAAAGCATAATTGAGCTCAGCCTCCATCGCTGTCAGATGCGCGTCGTAGATCATATTCTTCGGCGAGTCTACGATTACACGTTTATTAATGGTCAGCCCCTTTTTCTTCAACTCGGTTATTTCAGCCAGCTCGTGAACCAGAAGATATTCATTGCCTAATACATCCTTGAAAGTAGTGGTGTCTCCCGAGAAGGTTTCTCCTGTTAAATAATCGTAGAATTCTTGAGTTGAAACCTCCTCAGCGAGATAACTGATGGATTGAAGCGCCTCCCTGGCTTTCTCAATTTTATTTTCAACTTCTCGCAGCAAAATCAAAGAATGAACCTGGGGTCGAATCTTAAAAGCTTTCCGGCTTCGATTAAACAGAGGCTTAGAACCCACTGGCCCGTATCAGCAAAGCCTTGTCCAGGTCTATTTTGACGATGACCTTCCTCCCTATCATCCCGGATATTGCTCGGTACTGGGAGAAATCGTTTCCCGCGCATTCAATCATGCCCTGGCTTGTTTTCACGCGCGTAACAACGTTTCTGCCTGCAAACATGCTGCTTGAAAGCTCGCCCTCCAGCAGGCCTTCACCCTCTAGGCTTATTGAAGCATCCTCAGGCCTGAATAGGACAGCAACCTTCACATCAGCCTCCGGCCCATGCCACCTAATCCTGAACTCGCCTCTTGGGAAGACGAGCCTAAAGTCTTCCTGGCCCAAGTATTCTGCCACGGTCTCAAGCCTATTAACGAACCCTAGGAACCTCGCTGTCTTCTCCGTAGGGGGCTTCGCGTACATTGTTTGAGCGTCAGCGTAAGAGTCTATGGTTCCGTCGAACATTGTAGCTATAAAATCACCCATGGCGAACGCTTCAAGCTGGTCGTGAGTAACGTATATAGTTGTAAGACCAAGTTTCCTCTGAACCACTCTTATAACGCTGGATATCTCTGTCCTTAAGGCAGCGTCCAGAGCAGTGAGGGGCTCGTCTAGGAGTAGCAGCTTAACCTCGGACGCTATGGCCCTCCCTATCGCAACCCTCTGCTGCTGCCCCCTGCTCAGCTCGTGGGGCCGCCTCTCTTCAAGCCCAGCGAGTTCAACCAGCTCCACAACCTCCTCAACCCGTCTCCTAACCTCCTCAGGACTCCTGCCCCTGGCTTCCAAGGGGAATGCAATATTCTCTCTCACCGTCAGGTTTGGGAACAACGCTGGGCTTTGAAAAACCATTCCAACATTCCTCTCCCTTGGGGGGAGTTCAGTCACATCCTTCCCCTCGAAAAGGATTCTGCCGGAATCAGGCTCAAGGAGTCCAGCGATTATCCGGAGCGTAGTCGTCTTACCGCATCCACTGGGCCCGAGGAGCGCAAGTGTTTTTCCAGACGGGATGCTGAAGCTTACGCCCCTTAAAGCCTCGAAGCCTCCGAATTTCTTCCTGAGGTCTTGGACCTCAAGCCTCATTCAAATCAGCCTCAGCCTCTCTCTTGAAAACTGTGACCCGGCTGTTTCAACAATAATCACGAGCATCGTGAGGAGTGAGGTTAGGGTTAACGCAAGGCTGAGCCTCCTGTAGTCTATCAGCAGGTTAACGGCTACCGGGAGCGTCATCAGGTTGAGCGTGCTGAAGAAGGTTGAGAAAGTGAAGTCGCTTAAAGACGAGGAGAACGCCATGAGGAGCGACGCAACCACGGCGGGCAGTACAAGCGGTATTTCAACCCTTATCAGCCTGAAGAAGGCTGTTGCCCCATGGGCGTCAGCAGCCTCACGATACTCTTTAACTATCCTGCTCCAAGAGGCCTCGATGATTCTTGCTGCAAGCGGTATTACTACTGCTGACTGCCCTATGGCCATGAGGATCCAGCTTCCGTAGAGCCTGGTGACTCCGAAGCCGTAGGAAAGAAGTATTCCGAGGGCTAGGGATGAGCGGGACATTGTTAACGGCAGCGCCATGAGTATGCTTACGGTTTTTTCCACGACCCCTCCTGAAAACTTTGAAGACCATACTATTGCTACTGAAAGCATGGTTGAAACGGCTGAAACGATCAACGCTATTGCAAGGCTTTGAAGGAGGATCTCGGTGAAGCCTAGGCCGAAGCCGAATTTAAAGTCGCGCAGCTCTTTAAAAAGCCAGGTGAAGGGGTGCTCAGCATCCAGAAATGGGCTTACAACTGGTATTACGACTGGCGCGAGCTCGAAAACGTAGAGGAGCGCCACGTAGGCGGCGAGGAGAATCCCGCCCGGGCTTGAGAAAAGCTTTGAAACAGGCTCTTCAACAGGATTGCTGTCTGAGGAGGGCGTGTAGAACTTTTCCCTGAAGAGTATGATTATGATCGATATTGATAGTGTTAACAATAGTTGAAATAGGGCTATGGATGATGAGACTGGCCTAAACCTGGTGGCGTATATCTCGACCTCAAGCGTTGCAAACCTCCCTCCTACAAGCATTGGCGTCGAATAGGTTATGAATGAGAACGCGAAGACAAGGAGTGAGGCAGCAACCAGGTATGGCGTTAAAAAGCTTAGGTATACCGTTTTAAAGACTCGTAGAGCCGAGCCTGAGAAAACCCTGGCCGCATCCACAAGGTTCTGGTCTACCGAGGAGAAGCCCTGTTCAAGAATAAGCGTTGCTAGCGGAACATAGTATATCACGTGTGCCAGCACTACAGCCCAGATCGAGTATAGGATTTTAACAACCGGTTCACCGGTTCCAAGCAGCCGGGATAGGAGGGAATTTATAATTCCTGTTTCCCCGAGCAGAACTATTAGGCCCTCCGCTATTGTGAAAGCAGGCACGAAGAAGGTTGTCAGCAGCAAGTACTCCAGGGTCCTCTTACCCTTAAACGAATACTTTGCGAAGAAGAAGGCTACTGGAAGGGCTAGGAGCAGGGTTAGCACTGTTGAGAGTAGGGCTTGTCCAAGAGTCCCGTAGAACAGCCTGTGAATATACTCGTCGCTTAAAACGCTTGCGAAATCAGTCGGGCTCACGTTGCCCACGAGAAAGGACAGGGGTATTGCGTAGAAAAAGGCTAGGAATAAAAAGAACGGTGTGAGGATTAGAAGCTTTCTAACGAGGCTCATCCAGTTTTAACCTCTCTCCTCCACCTGTCGAGCCACTGCTCAACACTGCCGGCAAGCTCTCTTTTGAAAGTTATTTTCTCCAAGGGTATTGGAGCGTAGCTGAACAACTCTACGGAAGCCTTTGGGTTAACAGGGTACATGTAGCCTTCTGGTGCAACAAGGTTCTGCGCCTCGGTGCTTAAAACGAACTCTATGAACTTCTTGGCTATCTCAGGATGTTTAGCGTTTTTAACCAGAGCTATGCCCTCCCTGTAGACAAAGCCTTCGACAGCCATGCTTGTAAGGTTAGGAGTCTCCTCGTATCCCACGTCAGTGTTAAACATTGGTCCTATGGCAACCTCGCCGTTTTTCAAAGCCATTATGGATGAGGTCCAGCCTGAGGGATGCGTCTTTACACTCTGCTCAAGCTGCTTAAGGAAGCTGAATCCCTCCTCAACACCCTTGACGGACAAGACCCATACGAGGAATGATAAGCCGGTTCCGCTTGAAGTCGGATCCTGATAGAATACTAGGCCCCGGTACTCTGGCTTAAGCAGGTCTTCAAGCCTCTCAGGCGGCGGGAGGCCTAGTCTGGCGATGACGCTACTATTGTAGGTTATTATGACATAGCCCTTGTCCATCGGCATAATCGTGCCCGTGGGGTCCCAGATTTCCTCCGCGGGTATTAGCGAAATATTCTGGGGCCTATACGGCTCTAAAACACCAGCGTCTATCAAGGTTTTCGCGTAGAACTCCGGCACGCCCATTATTACATCGGCCACGGGAGAATTCTTCTCGAGGATCAGCTTGTTAGCTATCTCGATTGAACCCATGCCGTAGCTTATGAAGGTCACGTTCACACCCGGGTGCCTGTTTTTAAACTCTTTAACAAGCGCTGTTGCGAGGCCCGAGATTCCCCTGGGGCCGTAGATTATCAAGGTGTCTTCAAGCCTAGGCTGGGTGAACTGAAGATACAGGATTGAGGACACTATTGCAGACGCTGCAACCACGATCGCCACCATCATTCTCCAGCCTATTCTCATTCTTACCACCTCCTTTCATATTGGGCGGTAGAAGAAGGAGCATCGGGTAGCTTCCCTCCGCCGGTATTATCCGGATCAGGTGAATCGGGGTCGACCCCCATGAAGGGTCCTCTCAGCCGGGTTTCCCCAGCTCCCCCAGCTACCGCCGTCAGGCTGTTTCCCGTGGAAATCTGCTTATAAACGTTGCCCCGGTTTTTACGCGCTCGACGATTTGGGAAATCGTTAAATAATGTTTAGGTTTTAGAAAGCATTCTCAGGTACATGGTTAGAGTGAACTATCATATTCACAGTACGTATAGCGATGGCAGGGCTACTATACTCGAATACGTCCAGGAAGCGGTGAGAAAGGGTTTCGACGAGGTTGCTTTCACCGAACACTTGGCTGTGAGACCCGGGTCGATGAAGAAACTGTATTACTCTATAGATGTTTCCAGGATAGGGGATTACGTTGAGGAGGTTAGGACTGTTGAAAAAGGCTTGCAAGGCTTAAGGGTGAGGGCTGGCCTAGAGGTGGACTATTTCCCAGGTTCTGAACAAATGCTGAAAGACATCCTGGGTAGTAATGATCTGGATTTCACTATGGTAAGCATCCATTGGATAGGTGAGTTCTGCCTGGACTGTGTGAAACACAGGAGGGCTTTCGAGACGGCTGTTAGGGAAGAGGGTTTCGACGGGTTCTACTCGAAGTACTTGGGGCTTCTAAGGAGGGCTGTGGAGTCAGGATTGTTCAACGTTGTCGCCCATTTCGACGTTGCTAGAAACTGGGGTTTTAAGCCCTCTGGGGATTTTAAGGCGGATGAGCAGGCGATCTTGGAGAGCGTCGTCAAGCTGGGGATGGCTGTGGAGGTTTCGAGTAAGGGTTTGAGGAGCCCCGTGGGCGAGGCCTATCCTGCGAGAAGGATTTTAGAAGGATGCAAATCCCTGGGCATACCGGTGACGCTGGGCACGGATGCACACGGGCTGAGCGAGATTGACGCAAACTATGATGCTATTGTCGATTATGCTAAGAGCGTTGGCTACTGCGAGTTATCCACGTTTCACAAGGGTAGGCTGCATAAGGTTCCCCTCTAAGCCTGAGGCTCTCCAAACCATCTGCCTAGGCTTCCCCCCGTCTTCCTCAATATGAATTCCTCAACCTCCTTCAAAACTTCTTTGTAACGCGGGTATTTGATCCTTGCAACCGCATCTTCAAGGCTTAACCATTCGAAGCCCTCGTGCTCCCAGGATATTGAAACATTCTTCTCCAAGGCTTCTCCGAGAAAAAGGACCAGTGTCTTGCTGACCAGAGTGCCGTCGTTCCTCTTGTAATAATAGTTTAAAACCTTTCTAAACCCTGGGATGACCCTGATTCTAGCTATTCCACTCTCCTCCCTCAACTCCCTCAACGCGGCTGAAAGCTCATCCTCGTTTTCCTCAATATTGCCCTTCGGGAAATCAAGCCTCTCCCCGACCTTTAGAAAAAGGTATTTTAACTCGCCATTCTCCTTCGCGAAAACTATGAAGCCGGCGGACTTCTCCTTTACACGGGTGCTGGCCAACTATGGCTATTCTTCAGGGTTTGCTTTATAAGGGTTTTTCGTATAAAGTTTATTAAAAAGCCTTCTATTCTAAATACGATGAGAAATGACAAAGGAAGAGCTTTTGAAAATGCTTAACCACGCGCTTGAGCTTGAACATGCCGCGTACGTGCAATACCTTAGCCACGCCGAGTTAATAGACGGTGAAAACGCTGAGCCTCTGATAGAGAGGCTTAAAGAGATTGCGAACGACGAGAAGACTCACCAGGATAAGTTCAGGTCTCTAATAGGCATGCTGGGAGGGACTCCCAGCATGGGGATCGCTGAAACCCATCCGGCTAAAACAGTTAGGGAAATACTTGAGCAGAATCTAAAGGATGAGAAGGAGGCTGTAGATACTTACAGGAGAATATACGAAGCGATCGTTAAGGAGAGGGGAAAAGGATACTACGACTTCCTGCTGGAACACGAGGTAAGACACGTGATAATGGATGAGCAGGAACACATAACCGAGCTTGAACTACTACTGGGGAAATCGGGAAGCAGCTATTAAACCTTTTTTTAAATTCACTGGAAAACCAAGCCTAGGCTAACCGGTTCTCCTCCCCCGGAGGTTTTTTTCCTAAATGCCTCCCTGTCCCTGATCTCCTTAACTGGTTTCACCAGCGTCTCCTCCTCCTCAGGAGGTATTGTGAAGTTTGAGAAATACGTCTTCCCATTCAAGTATCTTAAACGTCCCCTCACTTTTTCAGAGATCCTCCTGTCAACCTCCTTAAAGTCTTCAGGGGGTAGCTTAAGCCGGGTCCAAGGCTTTAAACTCATTACGAAGCCCCAGTCGTCGCAGAAGCTTTTAACGTAAACATGCAGGGGGATAGCGTTCCCAAAAACCTTTCTAACAGTCCAGAATATTCTCCTATACTGACGGCTCTGAAAAGCAGTGGCCTGGGTTATGAAGGAGCCGCCGGGCTTCAGGGCACTGTAAACCATCCTGTAAAACTCTTCAGAGTAGAGTAGGACCGAGGGCCCACCCTCAACGGGATCCGTCAAATCTATTATTATCGAATCGTAAGCGTTCTTCTTGCGCGATATGAACCTCCTCCCGTCGGCAATGTTAACCCTCACCCTCCGGCTTCTAAGCGACCCCCTGTTCAAACGTTGAAGATACCTTTCCGATACTTCTACGACCCTTCTATCCAGGTCAACAAGATCCACATGCTCAACCTCCCTGTATCTCAAAACCTCCCTGAGCGCACACCCGTCGCCTCCGCCAAGTATAGCGATGCGCCTACGGTTCTCAGCGTTCAGAAGCGGCGTGTGCACAAGCGTCTCGTGATACCTGTACTCGTCATACTCCGCAACCTGTATGAGGCCGTCTAGCACCAAGCATAATCCTAATTCAGGCGACTTTAAAACCTCCAGGGTTTGAAACCTCGTCTTCTCAGCCGCCAGGATGTCGCTGACCTTGAAGAGGAAGTAGTTGTCAACGGAGTCGAGTGTTAAGTATCTTACTCTCGTTAACCTGGACATGTTCCAACACTCCTCGTTTAAGCTCCCTGTATCTCACTTTTTTAGCCTTTAGAGCCCTGCTTACGTGTTTGAGCGCCAGCCTCGGCATGCTTCTGTTTCCACAGGTGAAGATGTCTATCGCCGCGTAGCCGTACTCCGGCCAAGTGTGAATCGCTATGTGGGACTCCGCTATAACCAGGACCCCGGAGACCCCTTGCGGCGTAAACTTGTGGAACCTGTAATCTATTATCCGTGTCTCCGCCTTTTCAGCAGCCTCTATGACGGTTTTCCTAACATGGTCTATGTCGTTCAACAGTTTTTCATCGCAATAGTATAGCTCCGCTATTATCTGCTTACCTAAGCACACTATCCCGTTCATTTCTGATTTTTTCAGGATAGTGTATATTAAAACGATTTAAATTTTACGGTTACGCGTTAAAAAGAAGGTTAAAACGTTTTTTCTTGATAAAAACTGTTTTAAAATAAAAATGTTGGTTGAATGGTTAGCGATATCTTTCATAGACTTTTTTTCAACTTCAAAAAGCTTTTTGCTTCTTTTTTTTAAATTTTAAAAGGCTCAACACGTTTTTTCAAGCCTTATTTTTCAGCGAACCACTCGCCAAGATCGAGAGTCTAGTAGACGCTTTTCAGAAGCAGGTCTAAATACCTGTAGCCTCCGTCAGGCAGGACTGTAACAATGCTCCCGCCCTTGAAATCCTCTGCTGCTTTTAAACAGGCTGAAACGTTCGCCCCAGAGGATACTCCGCACAGCAAACCCTCCATCCTAGCCAGCTGAAGAGTTGTCTGAACAGCCTCCTCATCACTAACCAGCATGACCCCGTCGACAAGGCTCAAGTTATCCTGGAGGATCTTTGAGACAAAGCCTTCTCCAATGCCTTCTATCACGTGCGGTATCCCGGCTATCTTTGACGCCCCTTTTCCGTAAAACATGTTGTAGAGCGCCGGGGAACTCTCAGGCTCAACCGCGATTAAACGCATATTGCGATGCTTCTCCTTCAAAGCCTTTCCGACCCCTATAAGCGTCCCGCCGGTTCCAACTCCTGCGATGAAGGCGTCTATCTCCTCATCCAGCTGCCTGAGAATTTCCCTGCCGGTGCCCTCGTAATGGGCCTTAACATTATCCTCGTTTGAAAACTGGTTGACTAAGAAGCCACTGGTCTTTTCAGCTATTTCCCCCGCTCTTCTAACGACGCTCTCCATACCCTCCTCCTCGGGAACCAGGACTATCTTAGCGTTTAACGCATGCATCATCTGCCGTTTAGCCTTAGCAGTATTATCCGGCATCACCAGGATAGCGTTGTAGCCTTTAACCGCCGCAACCATTGCGATAGAGATCCCTGTGTTCCCGCTAGTAGCCTCAACTATGGTTGAACCGGGTTTGAGAAGCCTCTTCCTCTCCGCAGACTCTATAATGTACAGGGCTATCCTGTCCTTTATGCTTCCACTCGGATTTAGAAACTCCAGTTTTGCGAAAATATTTACGCCTGTTTTCTCAGAAATCTTGTTCAGCCTAACTAACGGTGTTCCCCCTATCGCGTTAAGGACGCTGGAGGCTATCCTGTTCTCCGCCAAGCCTCAGCCATGAAACTAGATAATCCACTTATAAACTCTTGCAACATGTTATTAATTGGCAGTGTTAATGACCATGGAGCGCGCGCGCTATCGTTGCTTCTCCCGAGAAAGATAAACATCTTACGCTTAACCGGGGATTGAGAAAGATTTCCGTAATCGGCTGGACGCTAAGATAAGCGTGCGGCTCCCCTGAACAGGATTATCGTTCTTCCGTCTTCAAAGCTGGAAACGCCCGAGCCCCTTAAAGCATACAGTCCCCCGCCCATCCAGAAATAGCGAATCCTTATGTGAAGAACCATGCTTGCCGAGCCTTCATCGCATCCGAGTTTAAGAACTATAATGTTTCTCCTACATAACACTACGCCTCTGGCTTCTGCAACACTATAGGTTGTTCCACCAATTGCAACGCTTCCCTCAACTGCTTCTATAGGGATAAAGTTCTCCCGTTTCTCTCCAAGGTTCAGAGTCAGGCTCAGAACCAGATCCGTCTTCTCCGTGCCCTCGTCGGTTCTCCATACTGCTAATCCTTTCGCGTTGATAGAGACGGTTGTTTTCCCCCTGATCGGCGACTGATCCTGAGGCTCGCCGCTGGCTCGTAATGATAGCGTCGTCAAGACCAGTATTGCTGACAAGCTCGCTAGCGCCAGCCATTTGAACCTGCTTACATTTCTCATGTTCACCACCTTCTTTTAAAGCGTTTTCCCATGATTTTTATATGTGACGCATGATTCGTATGGATGAATCGTCCATAAACTTAAAAAGCGTTAAAACAGTGGTATGTTTCGGAGAGGCTTGGATGGTTTACTGCTGATGTCGATTCTAACCGAGCCGGTGAGTGCAGTGATAAGCTTCGCAATAGGCTATTACGCTTATAAGAGTTTTAGAATGTCTTCAGTAAGAAGACTGTTTCTACTGCATTTAGGGTTCATAATACTTGGAGTAGCCCTCTTACTCCGCTTCGTAACCTTCAGCTTCCTCCTATCGCTGCGTTTCTCTGAGCAGCATTTTCAAGCTATACGGGGGATCGTTTCTCTAGGAGGACTCGTCTTCTCCTCTCTACAGCTGGCCGCCTATGTTCTTTTCTCAGCCTCATACACATCTCAACCCGAAGCCGTAGATGGGAATGGAAAAATAATGGCGGTCCTACCCGGTTTCTACCTTATCTTTTTCAACCCTTTTCTAGAGCTGTTGTGTCTCGCGATAATCGGGTACGTCGTGGCCCGCGCCCTAGTCCTCTTCATTTATAAAAGCGGCGGTAATTCGCTTCTAGTCCTGCTAGGCTTTTCATGCTTCTTCGTAAGCCACCTGTTCTTTCTTTTCGCTCCTATTGAGGAAAGCCTCTTGTTCCTAGGCCAGATTATTCAGCTTTTCGGATTCATATTCTTTTTAGTGATGCTGACACGGGTGACTAGGACGGGTTGACTGCCTCAAAAGAGTACCGTTCTAAAGCACGCATCTACTTCGACATATTGAGCCAGATAGTTAACGAAGGCGGTAGGGCTGGGCCCACGCGCATCCTCTACGGCGCAAACCTGTCGCATGACCGTTTGACTAAACACTTGTCCCAGCTTATCAGCCTAGGGTTAATTGTTGAGGAGAATGAGGAGGACAGGGTTTTCTACTCTTTAACTGAAAAAGGGATGGCTTTTATCCAAGAGTTTCGCCGGATACAGGCTTTCGCCAAAGCCTTTGGAATACCTATTTGAAAACCTTTCACGGTGTTCCCAGGAGACGGGCCGAGCATCCTGTGAAAACACGGCGTTTAAACCTGGTCTTCTTGGCGTTAAGCATGGAAAGATTTATGAGTGTAAGCAATATCCTAATACTGGTAATGGAGACAGTTGCCAGGATTAATGAGCCACTTCACGGTTATGTTCAGGAGATAGCCTTAATCCCTGTGAGCAGGCTTAAGGTTATAGAGGTTCAGAGAAAACCCTCCACTCCGCACGTTAAGAGGCTTAAAAGCTCTATCAAGAAGATAGGTTTCACAATACCGCTTATAGTGGTCAGAAGGGGGGAGGACAACATAATAATCGACGGTCAGCATAGGTTTCTGGCGGCGAAGGAGCTTGGGATAAAGGAATTGCCTGCGATAATAATACCTGAAAAGTATGCGCACAACCTGATGGAGCTTAATGTTGAGAAACAGATGTCGCTGAGGGAGAGGGCTTATGTTGCGCTCAACGTTTACAGAATGTACCTTGATGAGAATCCCTCCATCAAGGAGGATGATGGGAGAATAATGGATTCGATAGAATACGCTTATTATGTTACCCTCGGGATAGCTTACGAGAAGAAGCCCAGGGTATCCGGCTCCCCGTATGAACCCCTGCTTAAGAAGGTAGACGGTTTTCTCCCGAAGCCTTTAAAGGATGCTGTTTCAGAGAGGGAGAGGAGGGCTGGGGTGATAGTCGAGACTGACGAATTGACGAGGGAGGTTGTTAGGAAAGTCAGGGAGCTGGGGCTGGAGCACGAGTTCATCTACAACGAGGTTGTCTCCTTCTGCAACCCTATGAAGAGGAAGAGGAAGGTTTCACAGAGCTTCGACAATATTTTCAGCGCGCTGCAGAAGAACCTGAGGGATCTGGCTCAAAATCCCGAGAGGATTTTAAAGAAATAGCGCGTGCTCAACGATTCATGTTTTCACGGCTTAGTGAGCATTCTGACAGTTGCTGACGGCAGCACGATCCCGAGCAACACTTTCAAAAGGCTCTCGTCAACAATGGTTGCTAAGCTGGCTCCAGCATACGAGCCCACGATTGAGGCGGATCCCATGGTTAACCCGACGGCAACACCACATTTGTTCAAATGGCCTATTTGCGAATGCTTCAAAAACCCGGCGAATATGTTTGGGATGGAGACAAGCAGGCTTACTGTGCCTGCTGTTTTAACCGGGAGGCCGAAGAGGTAGATTAGAGCCGGGATCCTATATTCTCCCCCGGCGACTCCAAGCAGGCCTGAAACAATCCCGATTAGAAGCCCAATGAGTATCGATAAGAAGGCTTCCGTCAGGTGTGGGGCGGGATGCTTACCGGTTCCCATTCGGCCAGCGGGTGTAAAACCGCGCGCGCGCCGTTGAACCGTGTTTCTGAAAGCATTATTCGTCATTATTAATGCTTTCCAACCAGCAGACTGCGAGTTTAAATAGTTTGCATCCCACGCCGGTTTTTACTCAAGCCTCGTTCTTTCACAAACGGTTGTGAAAACATTCTTGGAGTAGTGTAAGACTGGCTGGAAGTCGAGTGTTTCAACATGCTCTTTTAAAACTCTTCCGACGACCAGCCAGTGGTCTCCGAACTCCTTGAACAGCTCTACTCTAGACTCCAGCTGGACAGGCATGTTTCTTAAAACGGGTGGCTTAACAGCCTCAGCCATCTCAGTCTCCAACCCTAGAAGGGTGAACTTGTCAACCTCCCTTCCGGACTTCGTGCCGCAGGCCCACACCACGTCGATCATCTCTCTCGGAGGAATAGCTAGCACGAATTCACCAACCTCCCTCAGGTTTTCCCAGGTCTTCCTCCTAGGCGAGACTGAGAAGGCAACATACTTAGGCTCAAAGCTCACGGGCATTATGAATGAAAAGGCAGCTATGTTGGGCTTACCCTTTGAGTCGCAGGTAACCACTAGGCCGGTTACCCTTGGGAAGATTATCTCGCTTATCCTACTCATGCGTAAGGATTAAAGGCGAGGATTGTTAACTTTTCCCCTCAAGGATCTCCCTTATTCTTCTAAGCTCTTCAAGTATTTGCTGCCCCAGCCCCCCCGGGTAAGTAACGGTTTCGAAGCCTGCTTCAACAGCCACCGGCTTAAGCGTCCTAACCATTTTAAGTATGAAGCTCTTCACCTCTTCAACGTTCCTAATGCCCTGGAGAACGGCTTCCGCAACCCCGTAGCTGCCTCCAGTAGCAACATGATACCCGGCTGTTTGAATGCGAAGCTCCCAGAGGCCTAGTATCCTGGAGACAGGCCCCTGCCGGATGTCGACGTTAGTTATACGGTTGTAAGGCACTATGCTCTTATGCTTCCACCACACCCCCTTCTCCACGATTATTTCGCTCTCAGTAAAAGTGTAGGACAAGCACTGGTAATACAGGTTTATCCAAATAATCGAGGGGACAAGTATCAAGAGGCATATGATTGTGAGAATGAACGGGATTATCGTGAGAATCGCCAGGCTGAGAGTGATGGGGGAGAGCATTATTAAGATGCTTATGAGGCATAGCGGAAAGACGAGGATCAGTACTAAACCGATTAGAAGGTAGGTGTATTGAAGCTTCTTGAAAGACGGGTCTGGCTTAAACCTTTCACCGACTCTAACATCCATATGTGTATTCTGATTTTTAACAACCGGGTCTGGGAATATAAGACTTTTTCCCGGCAACCTGCGAATAGGTTTTTGAAAACGCTATTTTTCCTCTCGCCTCGTGAAAACGATGTAGGAAAGTATTACGAATACTGTCGGATACAGTATCAAGACCATTAGGGATATGGGGTATTGTGAAGACAGTTTAAGCAGGTCGAAGACATCCTGCTTGCTAGCCTTAGCGAGAACAGGGCCTGTTAAACTGCTGTAGTGATTATTGATCGAGAAGATCTGCGTCATGTAGTTTAGCTCAGCGTATTTCTTCCAGTAATCGCTCCCCGGGTTGAAAGAGGCGAAGGAAGGCATACCCAGCATCATGAAGGCGATCATCATGGATATTAAAGGCATTATTATCGTGAAAAATGCCCAGAGCGCTATGCTTGCTGTGAGCGAGTGGCCAGATTTATTTAGAATCGTGGAGAAGAAAAGCGAGACGGAGTAGTATGCGAACGCGAACATCAGTGAGAATATTGAGAACAGCGTTAGCCTGGCAAAATCGTCTAAGTCTATGTTTAAACCGTATAGAAACATGGTTGCGGAAACCGCGAGGAAAGTCGCCGTGAAAATCGTGACCCCTATTACGACTAGGGCTGAAACAATCTTACCGTTCACCACATCCTCCCTGTAAACCGGTCTAGCTAGAAGAACCCTGAGGGTGCCGCTCTCCCTCTCCCTTGAAACAGCATCGTAGCCGAATGCGATGCCGAGGAAGGGGGCTATGAGCGCCACCGAGGATCCAGCGCCCTGGAAAACCTGCGTTATCCTTGCGGGCCTCGCTTCCTCAGGCATCATCGAGTATGAGAATGAGAGCGAGAAAATCATGGCTAGGTAGTAGAGAAGGAATACTGCTATCAACAGCCATAGTCTCTTGCTTACGACAGCGTCGGAAAACTCCTTCCGCGCAATTATCATTACTCTTTTCAACGGAGGCCTCTTCTCGCGGAAACCGGTTCCCATCATCAGCAACCTTCCTCAGAGTAGAACCGGTAGAGGTCTTCCCACTCGGGCTTAGACGACAACATTGCCTCAACAGAGTATTGCCCCCTGCTCAGCAGGGAGAACAGTTCGCCCCCAATGTCTTCCCTACTGACGAGGGATATTCTTCCCCCTCCCTCCAGCCTAACCTCGAAAACCCCAGGCAGGTTTTTAACCTCTTTCAAAAGCCTTTCCAAACCCTCTGGTTTAACACGGATCTCGTAACTGTAGCCCATGCTGCTCTTCATTTTCTGAGTAAGCTCCTCCATACTGCCTTGAGCAACCACCCTGCCCTTTCTAAGTATGGCGGTATGGGTGCAGACCATTCCTAGGTCGCGTAGAAGGTGTGTTGAAAGGAAAACAGTCCTTCCCCCCTCAACAATCTCCCGGACGAACCTCCTGAACTCCATAACTCCGTCAGGGTCAATCCCTACAGTCGGCTCGTCGAATACCAGTATCTCAGGGTCTTTCAACAGGGCTTGCGCTATTCCAAGCCTCTGCTTCATCCCCCTTGAGAAAGTCGATACTTTAGCGTTAACCCGGTCTCCCAAGCCGACTTTCTCTAAAACTTCTCTAGCCCTCTGCTCAACACTGTCGCCAGGCATCCCGTCCAGCAGGCCGAGATACTTAAGGTTCTCCAGGGCAGTCATGTTGTCGTAGAACCCGAAGCCCTCCGGCAGCAGCCCAACCTTCCTCCTCACCTCCAGGGATTCGCGAAGCACGTCGTGCCCTAACACCCTGGCCACGCCCCTCGTCGGCAGAGTTAAACCCATCAGGATCGCTATCAGCGTTGATTTCCCGGCTCCATTCGGGCCGAAGAGCCCGTATACGCTGCCCTTAGGAACCCTAAGGTTAACATTATCCAGGGCAGTCACCGGAGGCGTGCCCTTGAATATCTTTACGAGGTTTTCGCATTCTATTACAAAGCTCAAGCTCTCCCGCCTCCCTTGTTTCTGAATATTTAGAGGGTGAGGGTTAAAAATATTCAGCATAGCCTTTCATATGGTGAATGCCATGTCCCCTGTTAAACTAAACACGGGACTATGTTAACGTGTGCCGGCTTACTGAGTCTAGGAGTCTTTCCGCAAGCCCTGTTGAAAGATAAGGGTTTCAGGAAACCCTTTTTAAACCTGAGCCTCCGCCTCTCTAAAACCGTTCTCAACATACTGGAGGCCTCTCCGAAGCATTTTGAAAACCTTCTTACCACCCTCGACGCCCGTTTCACTCACAAAACCCCTCTTTATCAGTATGCTCATATACTGCCTGGGGTTTTCAAGCCCGCTTAGCCTAGCCTCCTCCTTAAGCTTCTCAACATCCTCGTAAGTAAAATCTCTTTTCTCAACCATGTACAGATAGTAGCCGATTAACAGAATCTTCTCGTAGCCCTTCAGCATATCCGGCTCCCTCCCGATTCTCTTAGCCTCCTCGGCGAGAAACTCTGTGAAGGTTACGCCCTGCGCCGGCTGGGGTTCCAGTGTTCTCGCGGCCTCAACCCTCTCCTGGAGGAACTCGCTCCTCAGCCTCTCGAAAGTCGCCTCCACAAACTCCCTGCTGCCCCAGACCTCCACCTCAACGTCTCTCTTCCTAACCCTCACGCCATACTCCGGCTCCCCGGTTTCCATGTTCAAGCCGGAAACCATGCTTCTCAAAGAAATATAAGGCTTTCTCACGAGAGGAATCTGCCTATCTCTCCCGCAAGGTTTTCGATTTTCAAATGAGCCTGCATGTCTTCCCTCCAGTCCGGCGGAAGCTTATCCCTAACCCTCCCGTATATTCTGCTATCCATTATTACTATGACTCCCCTGTCCTGCTGACTCCTAATCAGCCTGCCAGCCATCTGGGCCAGGGTGACTATGCATGGCGTGGTGCTGGCGTATTCAAAAGCCCTGTCGCCGAACTTCTTCTCATAGTATTTTAAAAGGGCTTCATGCATCTCGCTCCTCTTAGGGTAGGGGAGGCCGACTATCACAACCGCCGAGAGGAGGGATGAGCCCTCGCTCGTAAGGTCCACGCCCTCGCTTATCTTCCCTCTTGCAACACCTACCGCTATACACTTATCGTTCTCCCTGAGGAACTTGAGAACGTCCCTGACCCTTGTCTTCACGTTCTCCCTCATTATTGGACGGTTTACCACGAGCCTGTCTGAAACCTTCTCCATCAGCTCGTAGGAGGGGAAGTATACTGCAACCCTCCCGTCTACGGATTCCACTATCGTTTTAAGCCTCTCCGCTATCCTGCCCGTCATCTCCCCCCTAAGCTCGTACTTGGTTGTTACCGCCTTATCCACGAGTATCAGCCTGTTCTCCTTTTTAAACGGCGAGGGGAGGGATAGTGTTGATACGCGATGCTCATCCAAGCCTAGAACATCCCTGTAATAGTCGAAATCCCACAGTGTGCCGGACATTAATACTGCTGACCTAACCCTGTTCAGGCTGCGCGTCACTCTTGAAACATCCATCGAGCATATTCCCAGCCTGACTATCCTCCTGCCCCGAGCATCCTTCTCAACCCTGACGTATCTAACAGTCTCCTCGGAATCCTCGGAGACCCATCTTTGAATAAACTCGGCGATCCTCCCAAGGTGTGAAACAGGCGGCTTTCCAGCGTCCATTTTCATGGAGACTATTCTCTCAGACTCCTCCAGCATCTTCTCGACTGTTTCAAGAATGGTTTCCACCGGGAGGCTGACAGCCTTAGGCACGGAGGCCTCGTCCTCTTTCAAAACGTGGTTCTCCCCGACGCCAACCTGCTTCACAGCGTTTCCCCCAAGCCTCTCCATGAAGGCTTTGAAAAGCCTTATGAAACCCTTTTCTCCAAACCCGTGTTCAACAGCCTCTCTCCAGGCTCTTGAAACGGTTCTCGTGGAAACCTCGTCTGAAAGGAGCCCTGAGGCAACGGAGGGAAGCGAGTGGGCCTCGTCGAAAACAATGTTCACACTGCTCATCCGCATCCTCCCCCTGGCGAATATGCTTCTCCTAGCCTCTTCTATAAGGAAATGATTATAGTTGCCGATGATGACGTCTGAGTCAGCAGCCGCCAGCCTAGTCAGCTCATACGGGCACATTCCGCGGGAGGAAGCCTCGTCATACATGTCGTCAGGCATTAAAACGCTTTTCACACTCGTCTCCTCCAGGAAGGCTAATGCCTCCTTGGAAGGCCTCCAGTCCCTGAAAACCCTGGCGTAGTAGGGGCAGGGTGCTCCTGAAGCATTCTTCTTAAGCCTGCTGCAATACGTTAGGAAGCTCCGGTAATCCATTCTCCCAACATCCATCCTACCCTTGGCTAGTGGGCACATCTCCTGCCTGCTTATCATCAGCGTCGCCCTGAGGACTGTTCGAGACTTTTCAGCAATGGTTTGAAGCTCTCTAGCGTATATTTCAAGCTCGTTCCTAGTCCTGGTCAGTATGAACAGTTTACCAACCTCCTCAGCCTCCCTAGCCATCAAGTAGGCTGTTAACACTGAAACAGATTTCCCGGTTCCGCAGGGGGAAGACAATAATCCTATTCTGCCCGTGATGAAAACTCTGGCGATGAACTCTATAGCCTCAAGCTGGTGTTCCCTGAACTCTGAGTAGGGAAAGTATTTCCTAGCCCATTTCTCAACCGTCTGGTGCAAAGGCTTCTGCATCCCCATCCGGGGCAACGCTTAAAAGCATTAACACGAAGGCTTCTCTCGAGAACCCTGTTTCCCACCGTCGGCGCTCCTACCCCTGTTCCTAAGCCTCAGGGCGAGAGCAGCCAGCAGCGGTGTCACGGATATTAGTGGGAAAAGGTCTGGCCCGTTCCTCCTCCAAACCCTAACAGCATGGGGAACAGTGTTCTCAGAGTATGCTACGATTATTACTGGGTTCACGCCGACAGCCTGGGGCAGCTCCAGCGAGGCTTCTAGACAGGAGCCTGGTTGAAGGTCTCCAAGCGTCTTCTCAACACCAGTATCCACCGCCTTCACCCTGACGCTCCTGACAACCAGCTTTTCAGCGAGAGACCTGACCCTAACCGTTATCCTGTTGCCATCGTATTCAGCGTAGTCTATTCTCAGCGCAAGCCTCTCCCTGAAGGAGAATCCTCCGGAAGGGTTTAGGAAAACAGTCATGCTCGAGTTATCACTCTGGACTCTCAGAACCCTTATTGAGGAAAATATTTCCGGAGGATAGCCTTCAACCATGATCTTCAGAGGCAGGCTGACTAAGCCGTCGCCAGCCTCCAGGCTTAGAAGGGCTTCGAAGCCATACTGGTCTCCCCTTAAAGCCAGGCTCCCCCAGTCGAGCCTAACAATCCTGATGCTGCAGTCCCCGACGGTCCTCCATATTCCGGAGGAATGCGGGTCCATTTTGAAAACCAGTATTCTCTCAACGCATGAAGCATTGTATTCGTAGTCGTTTAAAGCCAGCCTTATCCTCCCCTCGTCGTCTGACAGAGTCCTCTTCCTCGTGAGACTCGTGTAGACGGGTAGGCTGCTTACAGGAGAACCGTTGTGAGCCCAGCGCGCCGTGGCGCAGAACACCCTGGACCCGTTTAAATCCAGTATGTAGTCCGCGGTAATGTTGAAGGCTGTGAAAACAGCCTCAATGCTGAGCACGTCGCTGTAAACATTTTCCTCAAGCGTCCTCACGAAGTAACGGTAGACGCCGGGCTTAGACTCCGTCCAGTTGAAGCTTACACCCGTGCTTGAGACTAGGCTGCTCCTCACCACCGTCCCGTTAGAAGACACAACCCCGATCCTAACCCCTTGGGCAACGCTCCCATTGTTACGCCAAGCCACCCGGGGTATCGTTATGTTAAGCAGGTCCATTATGTTCAGCATGATTCTGAAGGAATAGTTTTCCAGAAGAATATTATTAACGATTATCACTGGCCCAGTGTTCTCCGGGCCGCTGAACCCTACGCTGTTGGAGACAAGGGTTACGACGCAGGGTTCAACACAGGGCAGTAACCCTACGGCGTCGAAGGACGCTTTCGAAAAGCCCTTGTCAGGTATTCTCAGCCTGAAGGACGCGGGGGTTTCACCGGAGAGCCCGGTCTCAACCCATCTTACTTCAAGACCGTTTAAAGGCGTGCTGTTGAGGGAGAGCCTCGCGGAGACAGTGACCTCCACCTCCTCCCCGGGCCTGCCGCTGACCAGCGTCCTGGACGCTTCCAGCAGTATTCCAGTGAAAAATATTCTGAAGCCTGCTTCCCCCACAATGAAGCCGTCGCTCGCCTCAATCTTGCCCTCGTAAACTCTGTTCCTGCCGGTCAGCCTCAGCACCGCTGCGCCGTCAACCCCCGTCGAGGCGGAGGATCCTGAGGGCTTAAACTCCACCAGGGCTCCGGCAACCGGTTTAAAGCTGTGGGAGTAGACTGCCTTGACTGAAACGCTTGAGAAAGCGTCGTTGCAAGCATAGTAGGAGCCTTCGTAGAGGAAGGCGTCTACCCCGGAGACTTCAAGCCTGATCCCAGTGAAAACTATTCTCACACACGCCTCTCCGCTCAGCCTATTCCCCTCCCCGTCTACGATAACGTAGGTCAAGCAAGCTTCACAATCCTCCCCGGTGTACGAGAACTCTGCCTCACCGTTGAGCCCTGTTAAAGCCTCGCCACCCTTGGAGTCCATTATCCTGACGCCGGCCGCTGGACTATTATCGTGAGAAAAGCATGCTGAAACAGTGATCCTCGCCTTTGAGCCGCTCCTCGCCCAGTAAACACCGCTCCTCAGAACCCCGCCGGAGACATTCTTGACTTCGAGCTCGTAGGATGACCATGCGACTTTAAACGTCACGTTTCCACCAGTGGTCGAGGTTATTCCCCGGTAGACTCCCGTAGGCGGGTTGAAAGAGTATTTCCTGACGCCAGGGCTCGACTCTGAAACCCTGTAGACTTCTATTCTCGAGTACTCCCCGAGGCAGTCGGAAGCCTTAACCCTGAGCTCAACAGTCTCGCCAAGCATGCGTAAACCCAGGTCGGTCGGCCCAATGGGCTCAATCGTCATCGAGTCGAAGCGCAGCCTCAGCTGGGGAACATTGATCGTCAGCGTCAACTCGTCAACCCTGTTTCTAGACGAGAAGGAGACTCTCCTGGAGACTGTCCCCCCGCCGATCTCCTTCAAAACGCAGAACCCGGTTTCAACCCCGCCGGCAGCCTCCTCCACAACCCATCCTTCCGCGCTGTAGAACCTTATTTTCTGAGACCAGTGAACATTAGAATTGCTGTCGGCCCACGCGTCCAAGCCCTCCACGCTAGTGCACCCGCTTATGTTTAAACCCAGGTACTCTATGCTCGTCACAAGGTACTTCCCGAGGGTGAACCCAACCTCGTCACCGTTGCTGACGGCCACGGCGATCCTGCGAACCCCAACCTCCCCAGCTCCCTCGGAGTAGACGGAGTCCACCGAGTATTCCTCAACCGGTTCAACACGGGGAGTGGAGCCTCCCATCCCCACCACAACCGGGCTTGCGAAAACCCATGAGTCCCTGTTCACTCCTGTGAAGAACGCTTCCTGAACGCTTCCCGGGGGGCCGCAGCCAGTCTTCTCAAAACTGTTCCAAACGGCTTTCCAGTTAACGCTCCCAACGCCAGAAGCCTCCGGAAGCCTGAAGGTGAAGACGTGAGTCACCTCCCCGTTTAACTCTGCTTGAGCCCTGTGGGACTCGGCCCGCACCGTCCCCGAGGCTTCAACCTTAATATCCATGGTTGCGTAGGCTATGGAGAGCTCCTCGTAAACGTTTGAAACCACTTTCACAGTAATGCTTATGGTGAGCTCAACCCTATGCGTCCCCGCTCCAAGGGTCGCAGCCTTAGAGTAGCAGTGCGCCCACCAGTATTCCTTCCCCAGCCCGTAAACCTTAACGCCGTCGACGTAAACAGTGAGACGTTTTTCCTGAACAGTCCAGCCGTTTGGAACAGGGTTCCTGTCGTCGCCGCAGACGTAGATGCTCGCCTCACCACCCTCTGACACGGTGACTGTTGCAGTAGTTGTTTTAGTGTCACTGTATACTCCCGGCCCGCTCGCCTTAATCTGAAGGTAGCCTGTTCCTCCGTACCATATTCTTTGGCTGTAGGAGTAGCTTACTCGCACCGTGTCCGTCCTTAAGCCGCTCCAAGAGTAGGATGACGGTATGCTGCTCGGCTGGGCTTCCGCCAGGATGAGGCATCGGAGCGCGACTATGGTTGAGGCGAGCAGCAGGGTTTTCCAAACTGTTTTCGAAACCAGCATTCCGAGGAATCCTTACGCGTTATGCACTTAAGCGCCAATACTGTTTGAAACAGCCTGGGCGAGGTTGAGAAAATCCTGGACGGTAAGCTCGAAAACCCTGCCGGCCTCTGGAATAAGCTGGAAAACACTAGGGTAGGCTCGTCTGCCCTTTTCACCGTACAGCTGTTCAAGACTCCTCTTCAAGACTGTTCTCGCCAGCCTGTTTCTCTGGCTGAACATTGCCCTAAGCAGGCTTTCCAGAACATTCTTGTCAACAGTCTTCCTGGAGGGCTTAATATAGAGGACTGCGTGGGCAACCTTCGGCCTAGGGTAGAATGAGGAGGATGGGAAGAAGCCTAGTACGCGCGGCTCAGCCATCGCGTTAACCGAGACGGTGAGCCTGCCGTAGCCCCTGGTACCTGGCTTAGAAACAATCCTTTCAGCAACCTCCTTCTGCACTGTGATCACAGCCTTCTCATAGTTTTGCCCGAGAATCTTGAAAATCACGGGGGTTGAAACATGGTAGGGAATGTTTCCAGTGTAAACATTCCCTTTCAAATCCATCTTGGTGAAGTCGCCCTGAACCACCTCGACGTTTTGGAAACTTGAGAAACGGTCTTTCAAAACCCTTACGAGCACCGGGTCGATTTCAACAGCCTTAACCTTTGAACCATGCTTAGCCAGTTCAAAAGTCAGTGTTCCCAGCCCTGCTCCAATCTCGACGATAACGTCACTAGGCTTAGGCTGAACGTTTTCAACGATTGTTTTAACCAGAAGCCTGTCGACGACGAAGCTCTGGCTAAGCCTCTTCCTAGGCCGTACCCCGTATTTCTTGATCAGGCTAATCGTCTCCCTAACCAGGTTCTCGTTAGACGCTTGAAACGGGTTCATAACCGCCGGGGAGCCTGCCCGACTCCTAGTCGACGTGCAGCTCAATAGTGTACACGCTTACCGGCTTCAACAATGGGAAAGCCATGTTCGGCGGGGTTTGCTCTGTGCACAGCTCAACGTTGATCCTGTAAACCCCGCTGGCAATGCTTTCCTTCAGCTCTATGCTTAGGAATACGAATCTAGCTTCCCCGGCGGTTATGTTCACCCTCTCGACGCTAACCCCTATTTTCGGAAACCCTTCTCCCGTTGAAAAGTAGAACATGCCTAAATCCGGGTCTGACGAATTATACTTTGTGACTCTGAGGAGAACCTCCCCCTCAAACCCGTTTATAGACCCAACGAGGAAATCGATAGTCGTCTTCCCCCCGGGGGATGCGTCGAAACTCTCGAAGTATGCTACTATGCTTGGCGCAGGCTGCTTAAAGGTTGAGGAAACGTTCGCAACCCCCAGCTTAACACCTTTAATCTCCCTCCTAGACGAGGTTTCCACAATGAACGTTAAAACATTTATCCCGAACGTGGAGCGCTCATCTATCTCCATAGTCACAAACACCCTGCTGTAGTTCCTCGGCGTCATGAAGAAGTCGCTGCCGTTAAACTCGTTCAGACTAAGCCCGATGTGGCTCGAGTAGACGTGCACCGTCTCGTCGAAACCGTAGAGCGGCGTAACGCTTACCGCGATGCTTACAACATCCCCCGGCTTAGCCAGCGTAATGTTCGGGTGGAAGCTTACTGTGAAGTCTGGTGGAGGAGCCTCTGAAACCGTTATCGACAGGTTTGCAAGCGCCTCATGGCTCGTCGAGTTTAAAACCACCGTGAAACTGTTAACTCCGACGGGGATGCTCCTGTTTGTTTTAACTCTTACCGTTTTTCTCACCACTCCCTTCTCTATAGTGTTTTCCTCGAGGCTCGCTCCCGCGAGGCCTCTGATCGAAACACTTATGCTCTCGTTGAAGCCGGCGCGTGGAGTTATTGAAATGTTCAGCAGGAACGTTTCAGTCTGCATGATGCTTCCAGGCTGAATGCTCACGCTGGCTTCAAACCAGGGTTTCTCAACCTCCTTGACTATTATCGTGAGCCTGGTTTTCCTCTCAACCTCCAGGTAGGAGCCTGAGACGTTAACCGGGTATGAACCCGGTGGTAGGCCTGTCGTGTTCAGCGTTAGAACAGCGTTTCTCGAAGACGGTGTTAGAACCCAGTTTGAGACGGAGTAATCAATGTCCACCGGCTTCTCAATCTTAAGGGTTACGCTCCCCTGGAAAGCTCCCTCGGGCACGAGGGTTATCAGCGTGTTCACAATCTTACCCGGAAGAACCTCAACCCGGGTGCTGTTCAGCTCAAGCCTGAAGTCGTAAACCGGCGCCGGTGGGGTGAGAACCCTGGTCAGCAGGAAGTAGACGATGACTACTCCGAGCAGAGCCACCGAGACTATTATGAGTATGGGAAGTATCCTTCTAACCTTCTCCTCGTGCTCGCTCGGCTCGAACAAGTATTGTCCTGTAACAGTAGAGAAGGTTTTTAAAGTTCTCGCTTTCGAAAGAAACATCTTTAAAGCCCCCCGGGCTATAATCGGCTTATGCCCCTGGACCCGTATGCTGTAAGGGAGGATTTTCCGATTCTGAAGAGGGTTATAAACGGTAAAAGACTTGTTTACTTCAACAATGCGGCGACAACCCAGAAGCCGGTTCAGGTTGTTGAGGCCATAAAAGACTACTACTATAATTATAATTCTGATGTTTTTCGCAGCGTAAACACGTTGAGCTCTCAGGCGACTGACCTCTACATGGAGGCTAGGCGTAAAATAGCCGGGTTCATAGGTGCCGGCGAGGACGAGATAGTTTTCACCAGGAACACGACCGAGGGCTTAAACATGGTTGCAGAAGCCTTCTCCGGGAGAATCAGCAGGGGGCGTGTGGTTGTAACCAGCATAATGGAGCATCACAGCAACCTCCTGCCCTGGAGGAGAATCGTGGCCAAGAAGGGTGGGAGGCTTATCATAGTTGGGATGAACAGGGATTTCACGATAGACATGGAGAAGGTTGAGGAAAGCCTTGAAGAAGGGTGTGAAATACTTACAACCCTGCATGTTTCAAACGTTCTTGGAACAGTCAACCCGGTTAAGGAGCTTTCAAGACTAGCCCACAAGCATGGTAGCCTATTCATACTGGACGCTGCCCAGAGCGTGCCGCATATGCCTTTCAACGTTAAGGAGGTTGACCCTGATGCTATGGCTTTCAGCGGCCACAAGATGCTTGGGCCGACAGGAATAGGCGTGCTGTACGTTAGGAGGAGTATTCTGGAGGAGTTTGAGCCGCTGCTCCTCGGAGGCGGTATGGTTAAGACGGTCACCGCTGAAACCCAGGTTTACGAGGATATTCCCTTCAGGTTTGAAGCCGGGACTCCGAACGTTGGAGGTGTCATCGGGCTGGCTGCCGCCGTAGACTACTTGCGCAGGATAGGGATGGAGAACATTGCTGAACACGAGTTGAAGCTTGTTAAGCACCTTCTGGAGGGGCTTGACTGGAGCATGGTTGAGGTCTACGGGCCTAGGGAGAGCAGCAAGCATTCCGGCCTCTTAAGCTTCAACGTTAAGGGTGTTCATCCTCATGATGTCGCCCAGTTTCTCGACGCAGATGGGATAATGATTAGGTCTGGAGCCCTATGTGCTGAGCCGCTTGTGAACGCTCTGGGAGCCAGCGCCGTCGCCAGAGTAAGCTTCTACCTCTACAATACTCTGGAGGAGGTGGAAAGGCTTCTCGAATCGCTGAGGAGGATGAGGCTTCTCATCTAGCTGCTTAATGGGGGTGGAGAACCAGCGTGGGCCCGCAGGATCCCCGTGATCTTTTTAAACGCTTCAGAGAACCAGCTAACTACGGTGTGATTGAGAACGCTGACGTTGTTTCAGAGGAGGCGGACTACTCCTGCGGAGACAGGCTGAGAATGTTTTTCAAGCTTGAGGGGAAGAAGATTGTGGACGTGAAATTCACTTCAGAAGCATGCTTGTTCTGCAACGCTTCAGCATCCCTTCTCACAGACCATGTTAAGGGAAAGACTGTTGAAGAGGCGCTTACGTTTAAAGAAGACGATCTCTTAAGATTCTTCAACGCGGATTCTAAAAGCCCCCGCTACAGGTGCATAGTCCTACCGCTTAGGGTTCTTAGAAAGGCTCTCCACGAGGCTGGGAAAACCTAGGGCCCACTGTTTTCCTCAGGTCTTTTCGACAGGATTTCTACCCAGGGGTTGTCTCTTAAGAATGATGGGAGGCCTCCCGTCTCAGCCTGTTCCTCCCGCTTGGAGAAGGCTTTTCGAACAGACTCCTCCGCAACCATCGTTCTCCCCTCTGCAACTTTCCTCAGCTCCCTCACCTCTCTTAAAAGTGAAAAGTATGCTTTTTCAAGCGAGTCAACCCTCTCAGAAAGCTCCCTGATCATAGACTCTATTCTCCAGAGGCTCTTCTCGAGAGACTGTGTTTCAACAGGCCGCTGAGCCCGCTTGGCCACAGCCTTCCTAAGCCTGCTCTCAGCAGGTATCCTCTCCTCAGCACCGTAGTCGTCATACAGGATTAACCCGACACCCTTCTTCATGAAGGAAGCTGTCTCCACGTCCTCCCCCAGGTTCCTGGGGGCGGCGACGTAAACCATGCTGTACTCCTGGGATTTTTCAAGGACTGAGGCCAGAGCCTCGTAGAGAGTAAGCTTGTCCGCCTCCTCCTCGAAGAGTATTTTCACCAAAGCCTCCTCACTGCCGTTTGAAAAAACGACTTCACCATGCTCTTCACCATAGTCCTTAGCCTGGAAACCCTGTTTAGAGAAGTATTTCTCAACCCTCTGAATAATTCTTCTCGAGAGGCTCATCTGAAGCTCATCCATCCCTCCATCCTGTCCCAGCTCCACTTGAAGCCCTCTGGGACAGCGTAGCCGTATACTATGCACCCCCTCCAGACAGAGTATTTCGGCGAGCTCGCCATCACGACTCCTGTTTCAGACAACCCTTTCTCGCTCAGCATACTCTTAATCTTTTCAACAGAGTTTACACACGTGGTTTCAAGACCCGGGGGGACTCTCCACTCAAAGTTACCGCCGGAAAGTATAATCTGCCTGTACAAGTATGGTTGAAGCTCAACCGGGCATTTCTCGATCGACTGCACTATCGCCTCAGCCATGTCGAGCATGCCTAGGAAAAACGTGTCCCCGACCTTAACATCCCCAGGCCTAGGCATGCCTCTCGAGAAATAGCTTTGAAAAACCTCATGGTTAGGGTTGAAAACATACTCGCCTATTAGGAACCTGAGCCAACCATTATCCTCAAGCGTTATCCTCAGCCTTGTTCCAGGTATGTTTATCACCGCGGCAAGCTTATCCGGGTTCTCCCTCCCAAACCTTATCGCCTCCTCCAGCCTCCTGGGCACAAGGCCAACCTGCTCCTTCACCTGTCTGACGACAGTCTCCTCCTTAGCAAGGTCGCCGTAACCACTGTCCTTCAATATCTCCGCCGTTATCGAGTTAGCGTCCCCCCCACCCCTGTTGAGAGCGATGATGGCTGTTCTAACAGGGTATCTAGAGATCGGGGTTATCTGCGTGTTCCCATGCCCGGATTCGACGACGACGCTAGTAGGAACCTTGTGGGAGATCGCGACCGCCAGGGGCTGCGGGATTATCGTGGCCGCCGCGACAGTATGCTCCTCCGAGTCTATCCTCCTGTAGATGTCGAACAGCTTCTCATACATGTATCTCGGCGCGACTGCTGAAAGCGAGGCTACAACGTAGAAACCGTTAAACCCCTCCTCCTTCGGAGTGAACTCTCTAAGCGCCATTCGAGAAACCTCTTCAACAACCTGCCAGGCCCTGCTGTCATTCTTATCTATGACGCCGTTTCTAAAAGGGTAGACGAGTCTTGAAGCCAGGTCTTCCCTAGCCTCCAAGTATAGCGGAATATCCCTGCCCACCACAACCTCCCTGCCCTCGCCCATTATCCTAGTCATTATCGCATCCTTATCCGGGAAGTAGCCCCTGTTCTCCGTCAGCTCAGGCGTCTCGCCGAGTGAGATCGGGCCGTACTTGAAGAAGCTCGTCCCATAATCCATTCCCAGCACGTGTGAACGCTTATACGCTTCGGACAATCCTCCTTCACACTCTCCCTTCTAATTCTCCTTTAAACCATTTAAAAAAGCTACTGGTTCAGCGTTTAAAACTCCCCCGGCTCTTCAACAAGCCTCGAAGCCTCTTAAAACCTTTCGAAAAGCCGTGGGAAAGCGGGCTAGGGCCTCAGAAGGCTTCTAAGTCTTTCTGAAAAAGCCCTGCTCCTTCCCGCTGTTTTGGAGATGATCCTGGAAGCCAGGTTAATACCCCTGTTCGGCTTGAAAAGCCTGTAGGAAAACGTGACAACCCCCTTCTCAGGGTAGGTTGAAACCCTTACTCCAACCCCCTCCACGTAAAGGCTTTCACCAAGCCCCTGGAACTGCTCTACACCACCCTTTACGGTAAGGTATGTCTCAACATGCTCGCATAGCTCGAGAATACTGTCGACAATCCTGTCGGCAGTAAGGGGGTTTTTCAAACCGGAGAAATGGAGTGAAGCATGCATGGTTTTCTCAAGCTCTTCCTCGTGGAAAAGCGTCACGCTGAAATCCTCATAGACCTCTGTGCGGAGCCTTGTTGAAACGTGTCTGGAGACTTTTTTAAGAGATTCGACAAGCAGGGGCCAGTATCCGCCTGGCTTCTGAAAATAGGCCTCCACCCTCATGAAATACTCCTGCTTCTCCGGCGGGCTGGTCATCGCCTGGTATGACTATGCCGGGAGGAGATTAAAACGTTACCTTGTACCAGTCGACCCAGCCCTGAACCTCCTGCACATAAGCCATAAAGTCTATAAAGCCTGGGGAACAGGAGTCCCCGACTGCGGGAGCGTCGAGATGGAGAGCAAGTATTCAGAGTACGTTAAGGAGGCTTTGAAAAAATGTTTTGAAAAGATTAGTGTGATGGATGAGCAGTCGATCCGGGGAAGAGTCTCAGTAAACCCTTTCGGAGACCAGACTTTCAAGGTTGACAGGGTTGCTGAGGAAACGGTTTTAGAAGCAACCAGGCTTTTCTTTAAAGACGCGACGGTTGTTAGCGAGGAATCCGGGCTGATGGAGATTGGGGGCGGCGGGCCTCCTTTCATAATCGTTGACCCTGTCGACGGGAGTGTTAACGCTTCAAGAGGATATCCCTGCTACAGCTGTTCAATAGGGGTTGCAGAAGGGGAGAGCCTGAGCGACGTCGTATGCTCCGGAGTGATCAATCTTTTAAACGGTGACTTTTACTTTGCTGAGAAGAATCATGGGGCATTCTTGAACGGTGGTAGGCTGAAGGCTTCGAACACTGAGAGGATTGAGGAGGCTCTGATAGCTGTCGACCTTAACGTCAGGGGTAGGCTGCCGGGTTACGTTAACCGGTTGTCGCGCATAATCGAGAAGGCTAGGCACGTTAGATCATTAGGGACTGACGCGCTTGAAATATGTCTAGTGGCCTCAGGGGCGGCTGATGCCTTCGTAGACCTGAGGGGTTTTCTGAGGAGCCTAGACTTCGCGGCAGCGTTTTTAATAGTGAGGGAGGCTGGGGGAGTAGTTTTGAACGGGGAGGGGGAGGATCTTCAGGTTAAACTAGTGCCTGTTTCGAAAAGCCCGGTTGTAGCAGCTTGCTCGAGAAGCCTTGGTGAAGAGATAATTCGAGTGTTCAAAAACTCTGGTTAAGCCCACATCGGAACGGGGTTTCTCACTACTGTTCAGAGACCACCTTAATTCCTCATCCGTTGACTATCTTAAATCGCCTTGTTAAAACGTTTTCCAAAGTGTTTCTTCAAAAACCCTGTATGTTTCCTCGTCGAGAAGACAGAGTATGATTTCCCTTATTTTTCCACCTGAGTAAACGTATTCCCTAACTGTTCTCAGCATTACTTGGGCACACTTATCCTTAGGGTAGCCGAATACGCCTGTGGATATTGCCGGGAACGCTATTGAGCTTAAACCAAGCTGCTCAGCAAGCTTCAGACTGTTGAGCGTGGCGCTCCTAAGCTTCTCCTCCTCGTCGCCCTCGCCCATTCTCGGGCCGACGGTGTGGATAACGTACTTCGCCCCCAGGGAGCCTGCCGTAGTGTAGACTGCGTCGCCAACCTTCAAAGGCCCCTTCTGCTCAACAATCCTGTTGCTCTCCTCTTGAATAATCCTGCCTCCAGCCCTGACTATGGCTGCCGCCACTCCACCACCGTGTTTCAGCCAACTGTTAGCCGCGTTAACGATCGCGTCGACCCTCAGCCTCGTGATGTCTCCCTTCGCAAGCCTTACTGTGCAGCCCCCTATTTTCACGTAAGCCATAGCCCATGTTGTTCCGAGGGCTGAAATAAACCTTATAGTGGAAAAAAGATGGGAAAACACATTTAAATCCAGTTTTTATCAGCAGGCATCCATAGATGGCTCAGGCGCTTGACGATGAGGCTTCGGGAAAAAGGTATAGGAGGAACCTTCTAGTCCTGCTCATAGACTGGATGACTTATGGTTCAGCGATGAACTTCGTATCCGTTGCTACTGTCCTGCCCGCGTTCATAATGAGCCTCACCGACTCTAAGATCGCGGTGGGACTAGTTACAACGATATCGGTCTTAGGATGGAATTTTTTCCAACTCGTCTCGGCTGGAAGAATAGAAATGAGGAAGTATAAGAAGCCTTTTCTACTGAGAATAACTCCGGGTGAAAGAATACCGTGGCTCATAATTGCTTTCTCAACAATCCTGCTCGCCCAGAAAAATCCTTTACTAGCCCTGCTCATATTCTACGCGTCGTACACTACGATAAACGTTTCCTCCGGCCTATGCACCACCGCTTGGCTAGATATTGTTGCCAAGACGATTCCCGAGGGGAAGAGGGGCTTCTTCTTCGCGACTGCAAACCTCGCCTCGTCAGTTCTAGGGCTGGCGAGCGGCGTCGCCGTGGCTTTCTACATGGATTTCTTCAAATACCCTGTAAACTATTTCATGTGTTTCCTAACCGCGTTCATACTCGTCTCCATATCCTGGGTGGACATCACGTTCATAGACGAGCCGCCGTCAAACGTAGCTGGGAAGCCGCGCAGCGTCAGAGAATACGTCGGCAAGATTCCGGGAATCATCAAGAACGATGTAAACTACATGTTTTACACGGTTTCCGGGATAGTGGGCTCCTTCGGGGGAATCGCCTCCTCCTTCTACACAGCGTACGCTATAGACAGGTTTAAAGCAGGAGGCTTCGAAATAGGATTGTTCACATCAGTCTCAGTTGGAGCACAGATACTCGCCAATATTCTCTGGGGCTTCATTCAGGAGAAGCATGGCCATAAGACGGTGCTCGTCGCAGGAGGCGTAGCGGGCATTCTGGCTACCATTATCGCCCTGCTCGCCACCTCGCCGAGCCACTTCCTGCTGGTTTTCGCTCTATCAGGAGCTTCCTTCAGCTCGTTCATGGTTTCAAGCTTCCCAATGCTCATGGAGATGGCTCCGGAGGAAGATAGGCCTACATACATCGGTTTAAACAGTGCTCTGAGAGCACCCTCGCAAGCCGTCGCCCCCATCATCGGGGGACTGGTTATTGAAGAATACGGTTACCCACCGGCCTTCTTAGCCTCAGCCCTATTCTCCACCGCCAGCACAGTTATCTTGGCAAGGGTCAGGCAGAAGCCCCGTGGCCTAGCCGGGCCTTCGATACTGGGAAGGCTTTTAAAGCGTTTTTAAGAGTGTTAAGCATGCCCACCCCATCCTGGAGGACTATCGGCAGAGACGTTTATTGGCTGAGCATGCCTGATTATGAAACCAGGCTCTTCGAAAACATTTGGCCAATACCAGGTGGAGTCAACTACAACGCTTACCTTGTTGCCGACGACGGCGAGTATCTTCTGATAGATTCCTCTAAAAATATTTATGCTGCTGAAGAATTGTTAGGTCTTCTCAAACAGTTTTCTGACCCGAGTCACATAAGGCATATCGCAGTGCTCCACGCAGAGCCTGATCACAGCAGTCTTATAGGAGAGGTTTCAAACAGGGTTGGAAACCCAGTATTATACTCTACTCTGAGGGCCTCCGCCCTCATGAGAAGCATGTTCAACGTTGAGACGAGGGTTGTGAAAGACGGGGATACTGTGAGCGTCGGTGGAAGGAGGCTCAGGGTTATTGAGCTTCCCTGGATACACTGGCCGGACACTATGCTCCTCTACCTTGAGGACGAGGGAATCCTGTTCAGCTCCGACGCCTTCGGCGCCTTCGGCGCTTTGGAGAAGCCTGTTTTCGACGATGAAACAGATTTCGAGCAATACATGCACAACGCCAAGCAGTATTTTGCAACAGTCGTCGCAGCATACAGGCAGATGGTTCTGAAAGCCTTAGACAAGGTTGGAAAACTTGGTTTAAGCCTAAGGATTATTGCTCCTGCGCACGGGGTCGTCTTAAGAAGCAGGATCCCAGAGGTTACTGAGGTGTTAACCTCCTGGTGCAGGTTAAAAAGCAGGAGGAAGATAACTGTGGTATACGGGTCCATGTACGGTTTTACGGAGCGGCTTGCGAGACACGCGTGCAGCCTCCTTAGGGACATGGTGGACGAGGTTGCTCTTCACAGTTCCGTGGACAGTAGTGTGACCAATGTTTTAAGCGACATTATTGATTCAGCGGGAGTCGTCTTCATAACGCCGACCTACGAGGGAAACGTGTTCCCGTCCCTAAGCAGCATTGTCGAGCTTCTCCGGATAAAGAAAATGGGTGTTGGAAAGCTTGCGGCCGTAACTGTTACGAAGCTTTGGGGAGGGACGGCGGCAAGCCAGCTTTCCTCAAGATTGAGCGAGGCCGGCTTCGAGGTTTCACACGTCTGTGAATACGTCAACTACCCGGGTGGGCGAGACTTGACGGAGTATGAGAGCATTCTACTCGGCTTCGTTGAAAAAACTCTAGGGAAAGTTGAGTAAGGTTTTTAGCAAACTTTTATAATCTCGCAGCCCGCATATTCAAACATGTCTTCGACGGAGCAAGCGTTAGACGAGCTGGATCTGAAAATACTCAGGGAGCTTACGTCTGATTCAAGAATGTCCTATAGGAGAATAGCTAAAAAGCTTGGAGTCGCCCCCGGGACGGTTCTAGCCAGAATAAGGAGGATGGAAGAAAACAGGGTTTTGAAAAAGTATACTTTAAGCTTGGATTACGAGAAACTCGGGTTCTCAGTTACCAGCGTTACTGAGATAAGGGTTTCGAAGGGTAAGCTTGTGGAGGTGGAGAAGAAGCTTGCTGAACTGCCGGGGGTCTGCGCAGTCTACGACGTCACGGGGGATTTTGACGCTATAGTGATAAGCAAGTTTAGGAACCCGGCTGAATTAAGCAGGTTTACGAAGAGGATTCTGTCAATGCCGAACGTTGAGAGAACCAATACTCACTTCGTCTTAACCGTGGTTAAAGAGGATTTCAACGTGTCTATTTAGGATTTATGGGAGTAAATAAGAGGATTCCTCCTCCAATTCAACAAGCAGTTAGACAAGTGTCGTTAAAATTTAATCCTCGTTGAAAAACAGTTTTAAAGCCTTCTAAAACGAGTTAGACAAGTTGCTTGAAACCCTACTGGCTGAAGGCCTATACGCCGGCATATTCTTCATATGGGTATTGTTCGTCGTAGGAGTGTTAACATACCTTTGCTACAAGATTCTCGTCAAGAAGGTTCCCGAGGGGGTGGCGGTATACTATAACAGGAAGATTATTCACATTCTAGCAGGCGGGTTAATAGGCTACCTTGTACCATTCACTTTCAGCACACCATTTTACCCGTTGGTCCTCTCAATGGTTCTAGGGGTTTTCACACTCATCCCCCACATTCTTAAAAAGCCCATGTACTGGTTTCAGACGAGCGATAATGCTTACGAGGTTCACTTCTGCCTCAGCTGGGGGCTGATTCTAACCGCGGGCTGGCTCCTCACAGGCGGGTTCGCCGGCGGAAACTTCTGGTTTGGAGTAATACCCATAATGTTCATGGCTCTAGGGGATGCTGTAACCGGGCTTGTCAGGAACGCCATGTTTAAGAGACGTACGAAGTCGTGGTGGGGAAACCTGGCTATGGCTATCGTCAACATCGTGATCGGGTTGAAGCTTGCACTACCAGGTGTCGTCGCCGGGCTGTTCAGCAGCGTGATCGAGCATTTCGAGTTCGGCCCTATAGACGACAACATAACTGTCCCGATCTCCGCCTTCCTGATCCTCATGCTGTTCTACTTTTTCGCGCCTGAAGCATTCTCGATTCTGAACGTTTTAGCCTAATCCATAGCATGCGTTTTTCCAAACGAGCGTGAACACTATAATCTTTATTAGCCTCCGGGGAAAATATTGGCGGCATGGAGTCTCACGAGGAGGCTTATGAGAAAGCCCGTGGGAAAATCAACTATGTTGAAGTAGGCAGGGAGGCGAAGGAGGGAGTCGTTTTAAACAGGTTTAGAATAACTGGGTTCGACGAGGATATTCCGGGCTTGGCTGCACACCACCCGGCAGGCCCATCTGGGAAACTAATGCTTTTCCTACACGGCCTGGGCGGCAGTAAGGAGGATGTTCTATACTTTAAAGCATTCGTGGAGAAATTCGGCTTCTCGATAATGGCTGTTGACGCCAGGGGGCATGGTGAGAGGAAACTGGATCCTGAGAAAATCAGGCCGGAGCTGCTGATCGAATAC
>JBNAVT010000017.1:0-47487 GCA_049700215.1 Thermoproteota archaeon | reverse complement strand
AGCAGAGCCTCCTCTTATGCTTGGGCTGGATCTTGGAACATCCAGCGTCAAGGCAATGCTGGTTGACAGCAAGGGCTCGGTGTTGTTGAGCACCAGCAGGCCATACCCGATTGAGTCGCCCTATCCAGGATGGTGCGAGCAGGATCCTGCTGTATGGTGGATGAGCGTTAAGGAGGCTGTTAACGAGCTTCTCAATAAAACCGGGTTCGGTGGCGACTCTGTTTTAAGCATCTGCATCTCCGGCCAGATGCACGGGATGGTTCTTCTAAATGGTTCCAGAGAGGTTCTGAGACCTGCGATAATATGGTCTGACAACAGGAGTAGGAGTCAACGCATGCAGATTGAGAATGAGCTTGGAGTGGAAGCATTGATAGAAATATCTGGGAATAGGGCGGCCACGGGCTTCGCCGCTGTAAGCTTCCTATGGGTCAGGCAGAATGAGCCGAGGATTGCGGAGGCTGTGAAAACACTGCTGTTTCCAAAGGATTATATTAGGATGAGGCTGACGGATGTTGTCTACACGGATTTCAGCGACGCTTCCGGATCCTTGCTTCTCGATATACGTAGGAGACAATGGTCTCACGAGGTAGCGTCTACCGTAGGAATAGGGCTAGACGCTCTTCCAGAGATTAAGAGTTCGCACGAGGCTGCTGGAGAACTCACCAGGGGGGCTGCTGAGGAATTGGGCTTGAAGCCTGGGACGATTGTTGCAACAGGCGGTGGGGACTCGATGGTCGGGGCACTTGGCTGCGGCGTGATTCATGAAGGCGTCTGGTCGGTGAACATAGGTACTGGAGGCCAAGTCCTAAGCCCGGCGGTTAGGCCAGTGGTAGATAGGATGGGTCGGACGAATACTTTTTGCCACGCTGCTCCAGACACGTGGGTTGTTCAGGGCTCAATACTTTCAGCAGGCCTATCTCTAAGATGGTTTAGAGACGCTCTTGGAAGCGGGGAGGAGCGCCTCTCAGAAACCTGTGGAATAGATGTTTACGATGTTTTAACCCTGGAGGCTGCTAAGGCACCTCCATGTTCAAACGGCCTTATCTTCCTGCCCTACCTGATAGGGGAGAGGACTCCCCACAACGATCCTGCCGCAAGAGGGGTCTTCTTCGGCCTTAGCCTTGCACACGATAAGACGCATATGATTAGGGCTGTCCTAGAAGGAGTGGCATTCGCCTTCAGGGATTGTAAAGAGGTTTTAACAGGGCTCGGGCTGAAGCCTGAAAAGCTGATTTTCAGAGGAGGAGGCTCACGGAGCAGGCTCTGGAGAGAGATACTGGCCAGTGTTCTCTCAGAAACCGTTGTTAGCGCTACTCAGCTGAACGATGTTTCCTTCGGATCCTGTCTGCTAGCCGGGATTGCCTGCGGCTTATGGAGGGACTTGAACCAAGCTTGTGCCGAGACGGTTAGATACGGCGATTCGTCACCCCCAGGTTCCTGGGCTTCTAAACTCTATGATAAACAGTACCGCCTCTACGTTTCCCTCTACCGTCATCTCAAGCCCCTTTTCCAGCTTCTCGCAGTGCAAGAATAGGCGGCTAGCTACCCTTCTCCGAGAAAGCTTTAAGAAGCTAGTTTCGTACGGCGGCTAGATCACTCCTTAGCGCGCCAGGATGAAACCTAATCGTACGCTTCTATGCTTCTCAGATACAGGTGGATATCGTCTCTTAGTCCGAGCAAGTATGGCAATAATGCTACGGGGAGCTCGCTCACTGGCTTATCATTTACTGTAATTCTAGTATTGTTCGATGTCCTGGTAGGCCCAGGCATTCTTATGCTCATTATGAGTCCAGTGTTTCTTTCTATTGATACGCTGGGCATGCTCCATATAGTATTGTTACCATAGTGTATTATCTCCAGCACATCGTTTCCAGAAATCCTTGATATTTCTTCATATAAGCTCCATATCGGAGGCTTAACATTAAGTCCACTTATCCACCATGTGCGGTTGAGCTCTGGAATGTATACCTTGCCCTCCTTAAGATAGACTAGTGTTGTGAAGGTTTTGGATGCCCATACTGGAGATGGTGGTGGATAGCTGCTTATCTTCGGCTCAAGAGTTCCCAGCGGGATGAACTCAGCGTTGAAAAGGATGATCCTGTCTTCCAAGGGCTGGAAGAGCGGAAGCAAAACCCCAACATCCTTCCCCTGCCAGTAGAACTTTTCAGTGGCCGCATCATATTCGAAGATAGCGCATCTTCTAAATACTGATTCCTTATACGTACTGCTTTTATTCTCAGCGAAATCCTTGCTAGATAGTCCAAGCCCCTTAACGTTAACTGTAAAGTTCACACTATACCTGTCCCCAGTTTTTATAAGCTCTATGGTCAGAGTTGCGTTAGGATTGCTAAACAACAAATCATTCCCAGGCTCATATTCAACGCAAACGACATGAAGATCGTATTTTAATACCAGTCTCCTCAAGTTTCTCGTACTCCATGAACTTTCAGATGCTTTTAGAATGGGAATCATGAGCAATATGAAAAAGAGGACTATTAGGGCTAGCACTATCATTGCCAACATAGAAGTTTTCCCCATGTTCCTAGAAATCTTCATAATCCGGTCATCCCTCAGGTATTACCTGGAGGGCCAATGTCTGCAAATGTAAACAAGTCTCCGTAATAGGCGGATGCCGTCCCTGTAGAGTAAGCGTACACGATATTTTGTATATAATAAGTTCTCCTAATCACATAGAATCCGAAGAAACTCCAGCTCCCATCTCCATACGCTCTTACCCAGTAAGAATTCCATAACTCATATCCTTCAAGGGCCCAATGCGTGTCGATGCAATCTCCAAAACCAATTCTATGATACGTAGCATAGTATAGGCCACCCGGATTGTAAAGACCCCGTACCTCTGAATATACAGCAGTGAACCCGAGCCATTTAGGATCCCAATCATAATCATAATCTTCTAGCGCGAGACACAGAACTATTGGAGCAATAATAAGGAGGAGTAAAAGCTGCAAAAGCGCGCGCGCTAAATGTTTTTTAATCTTTTCCAATTTTTACTGCCCCTCTGTAAAAGAAAAAGTGGCTTAAAAACTTTTTTATAATAATAATAATAAAATTCAGTGTCGAGTCGGTTGAACCGGATGGCTGATATTAATTGCGTATGTACGTGCTAAAATGCTTATCATCCCTTGGAATTTGTTCAATCCCATATACAACAACAGAATTGCAGAATTTATAGAATTTATATTTACCTCTTAGAAAAAATATGTTAGAGTGAATAGGCGGCTCTCTTGAAGTTTCTGATTCTTCCTCAACCATTTACCATAACTAAGAAGTTAGCAGTAACATATAACTTTAAACAACATAGAAGCTAATACTTTGCCTTAAAATATAAAGACTTTGAATGGCTTAGTGCCGTAGAGTGGATATGTTGTTCATCTTCGTTTCCATTAGCATGCACTAGTGTTTATGAAACTCGAGTATTCTCACTATAAGGCGGTTGTATTATACTTGTATTATACCCTTCTCAGTTATTATCCCCGAGACCAGTTCAGGAGGCGTGATGTCGAACGCAGGGTTCATAACCTCAACCCCCTCCACAGTGATAAGCTTGCCGAGAAAATGGGTGACCTCTGCAGGTTCTCTCTCCTCAATAGGAATATCCCCAGGCTTAGTCTTGAGGTCGAAGGTTGATAAGGGTGCTGCAACGTAGAAAGGCACGCCGTAGTGCCTCGCTAACACCGCCAGCGTCAGGGTTCCAATCTTGTTCGCAACATGCCCGGTTGCGAGAACCCTGTCAGCACCCACGAGAACCTTGTCAACCATGCCTCTAGACATGGCGTGCCCCGCCGCGGAGTCGCAGATAAGCTTAAACGGGACCCCGTATTTCTTAAGCTCCCAAGCAGTGAGCCTCGCGCCCTGAAGCAGCGGCCTGGTTTCAGTAGCCAGTACTGAAATCCTCCTTCCCTTTTCCCATGCTAGCCTTATTATTCCAAGAGCAGTGCCATACTCTACAGTACCTAGGCCACCAGTGTTGCAATGCGTAAGAATCCTGTCACCATCCCTGACCAATTCTAAACCGTTTCTAGCAATCCTAAGATTGGTCTCAACATCCTCGTCAGCAATCCTGCCGGCCTCCTCGAGAAGCCTTTTCTTCAAATCCTTCACCGTCTTAGCTTCCTCAACCCTCCTCAGGCATCTTTCAATCGCCCAGCCCAAGTTTCTTCCAGTCGGTCTAGTGAGCCTAAGCTCCTCCGAGGCCTTCAATAGCTTGTTCCTCAGCTTCTCAACATCACTCCCCTCATACCGTAGAGCCTCCAGTGCAAGCCCGTAGGCTGCAGCAACCCCGATTAAAGGAGCCCCCCTGATCTGCATCTTTCTTATCGCAGAAGCCACTTGACGAGCGCTCGTAAGCCTAAGCCAACTCTCCCTGTAAGGCAGTTTTGAGGAATCAAGCGCGTAAACCACCCCATTTCTGAAGAATATGCTCCTCATCCCGTCTAAAGATACAGCCTATGGGAATTAAAACTTGCGGAAAAACAGTGTTGAAAACACTTATATCCAGAAACCCGACGGAAATCTAACTAAGCGGAGGTCGCCAAAGCAAAGCGGCGGCAAAGCCTGGTTAAAGGCGCGAGGCTTAGGACCTCGTCCCGAAGGGGTTCGTGGGTTCAAATCCCACCCTCCGCACTTGTCTAAAATTAAACTTATACCGTGAGGGTTTTCTTTCCTGAACGTAAGCACGTTCTTCAACGGAACCGCATGTTGTTTTTAAATACTCTGCGCGTGTCTGAACGGCTTTGCTTCACATCAGAGTCGACTTTCTAAAAAGCTTAAGTATTATGGTGGAAGAGTATCAGCGGGTCGTGTTACTGAGTTGAAAGTAGTTGTAATTTATGAGTCGAAACATGGGAACACCCGGACTGTGGCTGAAACTATTGCAGAGGGATTCGGGGAGGAGGGGGTTGATGCCTTCGTCAGCGAGGTTAGCCGGGTCGACTTGAATAGGGTTGCTGAGTATGATGCGGTTTTAATCGGCTCTCCTAACCATCTGGGCGGCCCGACGAGAAGCATCAGGAGCCTCGTTGACAAGCTTAATGGGTTGGGACTACAGGGTAAGGCGTTCGCTGTTTTCGACACTTACATGGGGGGAGACTTTGGGAAGGCTGTTGGGAAGATGGAGATGCAGATGGGCGAGAAGGCTCCTGGGTTGAGACTGGTTGCCAGCGGGTTATCTGTAAGGGTTCAGGGTATGAAGGGCCCTGTTGCAGGGGGTGAGCTTCCCCAGTGCAGGGAGTTTGTAAGGAGGATAGCGGCTCAGCTTAAATCGGGAGCGTGGTAAGCATGCCGGGTTCAAGCGCGAAGGCTTCTGAAGCGAAAGGGGTTTCCCTAATAGGTTTTCTATGGCTTGTTCAATCCGTCGGAAGGCTTTACTTCGCTATTCTCGGAACTCCCGGGGGGATGGGCCGGTTTCTAGATGTGCCCGTATCTTACGAAACATCCCTCGTAATGTTCGTCATGTTTCTACTCTTAGGGGTATTGGGGCTTATCGCGGCCATCGGCCTTTTTGGAAGGAGGAGATGGGGACTCCCGGCAACGCTTCTCGTCAGTGTTGCAACCATAGTCTTCGACATGTGGGGGTTGACTGTTCAATTCACAGCTGCCATCGGCTTCATCGTGCCGGCAATATCAATCATCTACCTCTTCTTTAAGAGACGCAGCTACACGTAGCCGTGAAGCATGCCGGCAATACGATAAGCCAGGCTTATAGCACGCGGTGCTGCCTGTAAAGGCTCAGACTGGTTTAAGGCTCCATCAGGATTCTGAGAATGTAGTAGTATGCTGGCTTAGGATTATAGTGCTCGTCGAAGATTAGGGCTGAACCATACCCGCTGAAAAACCCGGGGATCCAGGAGTAGCGATCCGTGAAGCCCCACATCACGAAGGCTGTGCATTTCTCGGAGGAAAGACAGACCTCAAGCATGTCGCGGTATATTTCCGCCTGCCTAATTAGGCTTTTAGAATCTGCGGGCAGCCTTATACGGACATCAATTTCGGTGATGTGAATCTCCAAGCCTAAGTCGCCTAGGCGTTTAATGTTGGCTGCAACTTCTTGCGGCGCCGGATAGTATTCTGTACTTACATGCATCTGTAGACCGACGCCGTGTATTGGCACACCTTTCTCCAAGAGGGTTTTAACAAGATTGTAAACAGCATCCGACTTCACACCCATGCCTTCAGCGCCGTAATCGTTGTAGAAGAGGAGCGCCTCCGGGTCTGCTTCATGCGCCCATCTGAAAGCCAGCTCAATGTACTCCGGCCCTATGTTTCGCAGCCAAATAGTTTCTCTCAAAGACCCGTCGTCGTCAACTGCCTCGTTAATCACGTCCCACGCGTAAACCCTTCCTCTATAACGGCTAACAACCGTGGTAATATGGTCGTGCAGGATACTTATCCATTCCTCACGGCTATAGTTTCCACGCGTAATCCATTCAGGCAGCTGATTATGCCAGACGAGCGTGTGCCCACGAACCTTCATACCGTTTGCCTCTGCAAAACTGATGATTGCATCAGCTTCTGCGAAAGAATAGACGTTACGCTCAGGATGAACCCTTTCAAATTTTAAGGCGTTTTCCGTAGTTAAAATGTTGAATTCCCTGCTAAGCGTCTCAGCGTACTCCTTAATTCTAAGCTGGTCAGCACCCACTGCTGCACCAATATAAATACCGTGTCTCTCGGCTAGCACTCTTAAAGGCTGCACCGCCCCCCCTAACTGTTCTATTTGAGCACTAAGCCTTGAAACCTGTTGTTGCAGCTCATCCACTTCTCTTTCTTTAATCACGATGCCCACCGCATATCCGATTATTATTCCAACCAATAAACCGCCTATAAGGCATTTCTTCGAAAAAGCTAGGGTGCTCCTCATGTTTAAACAGGTTTGCTACAGAGTTAATAAGAATTTTACAAGCCGTTTTTTTCGGATTAAACTTATTAACCGTTAACCCCTTAAAAAGGTGAAGAAAATGGTTTTGAAAGAGGGTGATAATGCTCCGGATTTCACTCTTCAATCGGATGAAGGCGGGAAAGTATCTTTAAAGGATTATAGGGAGAGAAGGGTAGTGCTCTATTTTTATCCGAAGGATGGTTCTCCCGGATGTACCCGGGAAGCAAGAAGATTCAGGGATTTGGCTGAAGAGTTCGGCAGGAAGAATGTTTTGATTGGCGGGGTGAGCATGGATAGCGTTGAGACGCATAAGAAGTTTAAAAAGGATAACGATCTACCTTTCACACTCTTAAGCTATATGGAAGCGAGTGTTGTTAAGAAATATGGAGTATGGGGAAGGAAGAATCTTTACGGCAAGCATACTATGGGTGTTGTTAGGACAACATTCCTTATCGATGAAAAGGGGAAAATAAGGGGGATCTATAAGGATATTAGGTCTGAGGAGCATGCTGAAAAATGCCTGCTGGATTTAAAAAACTTAGGTTCAAACAACAGGTGCTGTGAAAATTGCCCTCAGCAGCTGGACAGAACGGTGATTCAACAGTCCTCCTACAAGTGGGGAAACAGGTTTAATGAAGCCCCTGTCTGAAAAACAAGTGTCTCGGCAAAGAGTCATTATGCTGGTCGACCTGGACTATTTTTTCGCCCAATGCGAGGAGGTGAGGAATCCTTCTTTAAAAGACAAGCCTGTAGTAGTATGCGTGTATTCTGAGCGAGGCAGGGAAAGCGGTGTCGTAAGCACTGCAAACTACGAGGCGAGGAAACATGGTGTTAAATCAGGCATCCCGATCTCCGTAGCTAGAAAGAGGCTGGTGAACGTTGACGCTGTTTTCCTCCCTGTTGACCACGAGTACTACAACAGGGTTTCAGAAGACGTGATGAGTATTCTTAAGAGTCATGCAGACGTCTTTGAACAGGCTGGGGTGGACGAGGCCTATCTGGATGTTAGTGAAAGGGTTGAGGGGGATTTCGACAAGGCTGGGGAGCTGGCTAGGCGGATAAAGGAGGAGGTTAAGAGAAGCAAAGGGTTAACATGCTCCATAGGCGTTGGTCCGAATAAGCTTGTCGCTAAGATTGCTGCCGACAGTCAAAAGCCGGATGGCTTGACGGTTGTTAAACCGGAGGAGGTTCGGGCATTTCTTTCACCGCTGCCGGTTAACAGGCTGGTGGGAATCGGGGTTAAGACTCAGAGCATAATGGAGAGCCTCGGCGTTAAGACCATTGGAGACCTAGCGGGCTACGATGTTCAGAGGCTTATCGAGCTTTTCGGAGAGAAGCTGGGTGTTTACTTTCACAATGCTTCCCACGGGGTGGACAACCGGCCTGTTAAGGAGAGGGGTGAAGCCAAATCCATAAGTAGAATATCAACTCTGAAGAAGGATACTCGGGACTTGGATGCTATTATGAGGAAGGCAGGCGAGCTTTGCAGCGAGATTTGTGCCGAGCTCTCCCGGCGGCGGCTGAGGGTCAAACAGGTCGGGATAATAGTGGTTGCGAAAGACATGAGTGTTTACAGCAGGTCGAAAACGCTGGAGCCGCCTACCAGCGACCCGGAGGATCTTAAAAAGAATGTGAGGAAATTGTTTGAAAAGCTGCTAGGGGAATCATGGCTTGAAGCGAGAAGAGTCGGAGTTAGGGTCTCGGGCCTTGTCAAAGAGGAGGGTCAGAAACCGTTAAGAGCCTTCATAAGCCGCGTGAAATAATGCTCCCGCCGAGTCCGTCGTCCATGAGGCGGAACCCCTTGGCGAGCAGTTTTTCACTAGCTTCTAAACAGCTTTATGGTTGCGCTCGTAACTATGGATAGAGCGCGCGCTAGTCCTAAACACACGCTGTGAGGCCTGTAATCTCCATCCGCCGGTTGATTTCTTCCCTTTAAAGATCCACGTTCCTTGTCTAATTTCTTCGCAAAAAGTCTTTATCGCCCGGCTGCTCAACACACTATTGAAAGAGCCATGGGGCAGTTGCAAGCCGCGAATGCTGATATCGTTGAATTGTTACAGACCCTCGGCAATGTGGTTCGAAAAGCCATAGTTACTTCGCTCGCTCAGTCGCCGCATCCTCTTCGATTCTCAGACCTTATGGAGGCCTCCGGTTTAAACCCGAACTACGACACTGGGCGGTTTCATTATCATCTTAGCGAGCTGTCGAAGATGAACATAGTTGTGAAGACCGGTAACAAGTACTGTCTCACGCAGTTCGGGTTCAAGATCTCAAGGCTTCTGGAAGCGATGGAGCGAGAGTATTCTTTTCACCGGCTCGAGAGCAGACGGCGTAGGCTAGGAGCATGAGGCCGATAAGCCTGCTTTCAGAATAAGGCGGTATAGCGACCAGGATTTCGAGGACGTGGCTAGGTTTCTCATGAACATGTATAACGACGTGTGGGCTGAGATGTTCGGGCCCGATGCTCGAATGCCCCTGGAGGAAAACGAGGAAAGCGGTTGTCACGGATCTGCTGGTTCCAGATACCCGCGTCCTGGTTCTTGAGCATGGTGCTGAAAAACAGCTAGTCGGCTTCATCAGCTACGCCGTCAGATATAGCGGAGTGTTTTTCATAGAGTATGAGTGGGTTGAGAAAGAGTATGCGAAACACGAGTATGACGACATGCTGTAGCGCGCGCTAAGCAGCTGGGGAGGGCGCAGCGTATATTCGAGTCAGCCACCGGGAACACAGGTCCATCGAATTCCTCATACGTAGGGTAGGGTTACGAGACCATTAACATGCTTGAGCTGGCCAAGCATCTCGGCAAGCTTCCAGAGCCTTACTCGGGCAAAATGATCTAGATAGAGGGTCACAGGCTCAAGCTTAGGTGACGGCTAAACATCATGCTTCGCTTGTTAAGAATCAGTAGCGTTTTAAGAGAAAATGAACTGAACGAGCATAGATGACCTCCCTAACTCAAGTGCACGCGGCGTGCGTAACTATCCCATGACCCAAGCGCCGGTGGCGCTCGAAGCATTACTGCTTCTTTAGTGTTGAAACATGGTCCAGTATTGCGGCGAAAGACCTCTCCATTGTTAGAAGACCCCCGGTTGGTCCACCCTCGCCTATAACCAGGTACTCGTTGGGCGAGTGCGCTAGGCCGCCGTGGCCCATTCCCCCGACTATGAAGGGAAGCCTGAGGGGTGGAGCTGCGAACATTGAGAAAGGTGCGCTCCCAGCTATTGTGGGCCAGACTTCAATCTCCACTTTGAACTCGTCGAGTGCTTTCAACAGGGCCTTCGAGTAAGGTGAGTTGACGCTCATCCTAGCCCAGCCGTAGCCTTCTTCAAGCCTCCTTATCCTTATCTCGCTGAACCCATGCTTATCCAAATGCTCTCTAACCAAGCTCATCGTCTTCTCAACCTGCATCTCGGGCACGAGCCTAACATCCATCTTTACAGTCATCCTGTGAGGCAGGAGTGTCTTTGAGCCGGGCCCCGTGTACCCGGACCATAATCCGTCAATGTTAAGGGTCGGCGAGAACAAGTATTTCTTAAGAGCCTCGACCCCGTGCAGATCGTCTATGAAGCGCTCCACCCTCATTCTTTCCTTAACCTCCTCCTCGTCGAAGGTTTCAGCCAGCCTGCTGAGGAGAGCCTCGTCCTCCTCGCTTGGAACCCTAACGTTGTCGTAGAACCCTTCAATAAGGACCCTGTTACCGGTTTCGTCAACCATTGTTGAAAGAGCCTTCACCATTCTCCAAGCGGGGCTGTCCACCCAAGCCTTATTGCTACCGTGTATGCCGAACTCCGTAGGGCCTTTCCCCCACTCCTTGCCGTCGAGCTCAAGCTCAAAATAGATTATTCCCTTAACCCCCAAGGTCACTATCGCCTTGCCCTTCGAATTCTGGCTGGCGCTGGGGAAGAATAATACATCCGCCTTCTTAAGCTGGTCCTCGCACTTTCCTATGAACTCCGGCAGATGCTTACTTCCAAGCTCCTCCTCCCCCTCTGCTGCGAAAATCAGGTTGACCGGTGGCTCCTGCTCGCTTTCAACAATAGCCCTGACGGTGTTAAGCAGGGCGACGAGAGGCCCCTTCGTGTTCACTGCCCCTCTGGCTACCAGTGTCTCTCCGAAGGGGTCCATCCTAAGTATCTCTCCTGCGAAGGGGTCCACTTTCCACCCGGGTTCGTCAGCAGGCATCGTGTCGTACATCGTGTAGACAAGCACGGTGAGTGGCGCGCCGACGTTAAGCTCCCCGTATACAACCGGGTTTCCAGAGGTTTCAACTAGACGCGTGTTCTTGAAGCCTGCTCTGCCAGCCATCTCCCTCAGAAGCTCCGCCGCCTCTCTAACGCCGATGTTCTGAGGCGAAACTGAGGGCTGCCTGACGAGCTTTAAAAGCTCTTCAACATGTTTTTCAAAATCCTTCTCAATCTGCCTGTAAACCCTAGCTCTGTCCATCACAAGTTAGGAACCGTACCCAAGAGATATAAACTATTCAGTTTTTGGAACACCCGGCTCCCCGGGCTCCTAACTCTCGTCCCCCAGCCTGAGCCTACGTGTCAAGCCTAGTTTGCCGCTACCCGGAGATCCCGTAGCCTCCGCTCACCGGGTCTTGAAAGACTGCTAGTTTAGATGGGTGGAAGGTGAAAACCGTGAAAACAATGGCTGCGGAGACTAGGGCTACCAGGCTGATTCTCCCATAGGCTCTTAGGTTCTCTCTCGTCATCAGCTTATAGCTCGCCAGCTGCCCGATTACTACGGCAGCCATGAAAATCATAATATCCATAAGAAGGTTCTCCGCGATGAAAAATTATAGGCGTAGAAAGAGAAGACGATGATAACTGGCATAAGGTAGATTCCAATAGTTTTTGCGGCTAGAAAGCCGCCGACTGTCTTTAACCTTCTATGCTCAATCACCATGTATGCTAATGCCGGCCAGTAGGCCAGCTTCAAATGCCCCCAGACGCTTTCGTTAACAGCGGAGAAGACTCCGACAACCGGGTTTCTCCCGGACAGTTCGAAGGTGAAGTGCAGCATGCTTCCGAGGAGAATTATGAAAACTGCTCCAGCGAGTTCAAGCCTGAGAATCTTTTTTTCCGAAACTCATCCATGGTGTTGAGTGTCGCACCTTAACCCGCGTATTTATGGCTTCACCGTGTTAACTAATGGCCTGCGGAGCTCCCTCCAGAACCTCAAAAAGGTATCTTCTAAACCCTCCTAACCAGTTTTCGTCCTCCATCCCTCTGAATCTTGCGTGCAGCCCGGTTACTAGGGAGAACAGGTTCCTTGTTCTCAACACTTCTAAGATCAGTATGATCTTTAGGGCCGCCAGCCTCCTGTAAAGCTCAAGCTCCCTTACTGCACCGCCTTGTCTCACATACGCTTTAAGAAAGCCTTCTGAAAGCCTTCCCCCAGGTCTTCCCTGGATTCTTTCGCTGAAGTCGAGGAAGTTGCAGATGTATGCCACGTCGAAAGTCGGTTCAGCAACCTCCGCGTTCTCCCAGTCAACAACATATGCTCTCCCCGCGCTATACACTATATTGTCTAAACCGTAGTCTCCATGTATCAGGAGGGCTCTTCCCTCCGACATTCTCTCCGTAAGCATTTTAGCGTGCTTCAGACACCTGACGAGAGAATCAGGTGGGCCGAGGGTTGTGAAAATAAGGAGGGCCGACAAAAGCCTGATGCCGTCAAGCTCCCGACCCGGATAATTCCCCTTATCCTCCAGAATGCCTCTGAGCTCACTGGGCTTTACTGCGTGTATTTCCGCCAGCGAGCGGGCTGCAGCCTCTAGGAGATGGTGCTCATCCTTCGGCTGGGTTTGCTTAACCATCTCCATTATGAGGAAGGGTTTTCCAAGCGTCTTTTTGCTCTCCTCGAACGCGTACACGTTTGGAACCGGTAGCCCCTTTGACCCGAGTAGCTTCAGCAGACTGAACTCTCTGGCCGCCTTGCCGTCGCCAGCGTAAAGCCTCAGTATAAGCGTGTCCAGTGTTTCACCGTTGATTTCAGCCTTCAGCAGATAAGTCTTGTTGCTCATGCCCTGCTTCCTGTATAGGGTTAGGCTTTCAACCTTGACGCTGCCCGGCGGCGCTAAGCCTTCAAGCCCCGCGTGATCCAAGTAGGATTGAAGCCTTTGAAGAAGGGACGAATTATTCCGGGAACTGCTCAAATCGTTTTTCAACCCATGGATTAACCTATTAAACTTAACCCGGGGCTCAGATCCACGGTGATGGTGCCTTGCGAGTATAACTTGCCTCAGGATCAGCGTTACTCCCTTATCTATCGTGGTAGGAGAGAAATGATGGATCACGTCATAGCTTTCAAGCCCCCTACCTCTACTGGGTTGAAACCGCTGTTTTCAACGAACTGCTGCCGGATAAGAGCGTAGCGTTTGCAACCGCTGAGAAGCCCCCGAGTCTGACCATGCGCTGTCGTCGCCCGCTTCAACCTTCCTAAGGATTGGCTACGCTAGTCCGAAGCATTCTAAACGGGTAGGTGAAAAACCTCTTTACGGAGACGTATGCGTAGAGCAGGCTGTAGGTTAGTCTCGACAACCTGTCTTCAGGCGGGGGATAATACAGGATGTAAGGCTCTTTGAATGGGTTGGAAATGTCGTGGCCGAACCTGTCCCTGAAATGCTGGTAATACCATTTCTCCAAGAGCTTCCGGTCGAGCTTTCTCAAACCGGTTGCTATGTCGAAATGTATCTGTATTTGCTCGTAATCATGGTTATGATCCTTGTTGAGTTTTCTCCAAGTGCAGTCCTGCCTACTCCAGTAGACCTCGTAGAGAATGCACAGTTTCCTCTTCTCCGGAACGATGATCAACCGGTATGCTATGAACTTGGGTGGCGAAGGCTTGGCCCCGTATCCTCTCGGGTCGAGGATAATCGGCGCGAAATCCTCTGCAAGCCGGGTGGAGAACGCGACCACGAGGCTGATGCTGGAGAAAGGGTCATGCGAGTCAGTCTTCAAAAAGGGTTCAGGTAAATAGAGCCTATGGTTTAAGGTTTAATCGAGGGCCGTCGGGTATCTCGTAAGGAAGGCAACCAGGAAAAGCACCACGGTGTAGACGAGGGTGACTATTCCTACTGCAAAGAGGCACACCATGATTACTCTGAGCCTTTCCCCCTTCTCCACCCCCGAATACAGCAGCATTGCCGCGAGCAGCGTCAGGAGGAAGCTTACGTTCGAGGCTGTGGCCGTGGCCAGCATTATTGTGCCTAAGGCTTTATTCATGTTGATCGACATGATTGCTGCCACCGTCCATGCGCCGCTTACGAAAAGCATCAGGAGTGTGATGATCACTATCCACACCGAGGGTTTCTGCTCGCTCAAAGCTTCATAGAAACTTAATACGCAGCTGTTTAAATACTTGTAGCGTCCTCTCTAAGGAGCCTTCCCCCGTCTCCCCGGCTGCTTTAAAACCGTGTCTAAACATGCTTAGAGGCGAACCATAGTCTAGTCCGGGATTAAAAGGTTTAGCAAAGCATAATTACTGGAAGGTGGCTTACTACTTGTGGCCCCGGTGTTCAGGCACTGGAGGGTTCTGGCTAGCGTCACCAACCTGTTCGTTTTCTGGGTTCTCATTCTGCAGACTGTCGGAGTCACCCAGTACTTTGAGCAGCGGGTCTTCGAGCTCACGCTAATCATCCTCTCCTCTTCAGTAGTCCCCCTGCTCCTGATGGGGAGCCAGATAAAGGATTTAAACGGTTTCCGGGGAAGCATGAGCGGGGAGCAGCTTACGTTCCTGACTACCGCGCTTTTCGTCATGCCGACGGTTTTCCTCCTGGACTCCTTCACACCTGCCTGCGGAATCCTCATCCTTCCAATTCTAGAGGAATGGTTCTTCAGAGGACTCCTTCTTTCCACTCTGGCGAAAATAGATTCCTCCATGGCAATATCCGTGAGCAGCCTAGTGTTTGCTCTAACACACTTCTTTCACTACGGGCTCGGTGGCTTCCTCTGGCCCATGTTGTTCGGCGTGATTGCAGCGGTATGCCAGGTTCGCTACAAGAACGTTTTTCTCCCCATGTCCCTACACGTATTCTGGAACTGGTGGAATAACTATGGAGATAACCTGCTCGCTGGGTCAGGATTAACATATTTCGGCGGATTCGCTCTCGGCATCTCATATGTTCTCAGCAGCCTTGTCGCAAGGATAATGGAGCAGATGCAGGCTAAGAAGAAAAGCTTATGGTGAAACCAGCCTCCTAAGCCGAAGAGGTTTTAAGCATTGACGGGTTTTGAAAAGAATGATTGTAAATCTATAGGGTGAATTTGGGAGAAATAATGCTTTAAAGCATCTGAAAACTTTTTCAAGCCTAGCCATTGACGAGGGAGACCCGGACTATAGGAGCGTCTACTCCTAGCATGCACTATTCATGTAATGATTATTCAGGGGTTTCTAGTAAACGTCGCCCAAAGTGGTTCAAAGGTGTGTGAAAAATGACAGGAGCCCCTAGGGATAGGGTTTTAAAGTGTGTTGACAGGGGTCTACGCCGTTTAGGAGAGACCGTTAAACGCATCGTATACTGGTATCTTGAGAATGAACAAGGGGTGAAGAGGGAAGAGATACCCGACAAGCCTCAGGAGTTCATAATCGGCCTCGAAAAAATATACGGCTCCGGAGCTAAAATCATAGAGAGGTTCATAGTTTCTGAAATGGTTGACGAGTTTGGGGTGGAGACCAGTAGTTTGGCTGAGGGAATAGAGAAAACCCTCTCCCAATAATCTTTAAAAAGTGTTCAAGCACTCGGTAAGCGTTAAAGAATCAGCCTATACCAGTAACCTCAATATTTTGCCCAGCTTCGCTGAATGATTATTTACTAAGTATGTCAGGCCTGTCACTTGTTATGCCGTCAACACCTTTCTCCGCGTACTTACGAGCCTCCTCCTCATCGTTCACTGTCCAAACTATCACCTTCAAATCGTTTTCATGCGCCCTCTTGATCAAAGCGGAGTGTGCGAAACGGTACTGTGGCAGCACGTAGTTCGCCCTCAGCTCTAGGGCTGTTTTAACAGGGTTCTCGTGTCTAACGTAAATCAACCCGATCTCCACGTTCTCGTCAAGCTCCCTAATTCTTCTTAACGCGTTTTCCAGGAAAGATATGATTACTACGTTCTTCTCCAACCCTTTTTCATGAACAAGTTTTAACACTGCGTCTTCAATCCCTGTTTCCTTCAACTCCATCAGTATCTTCACCTTTTTATCCAGGAAGCTGAGCACTTCCTCCAAAGTAGGTATCTTCTCACCCTTTCCTGCGTCGAGGCTCTTTATCTCTTCCAGCGTGAGCTCGCTCACCAGTCCCTTCCCGTTCGTAGTCCTGTCAACCTCAGCATCATGGATTACCACTAGTTCACCATCCCTTGTCCTCCTAACGTCCAGCTCAACAGCGTCCACGCCAAGCTCCAACGCTTTCCTGAAGCTGCGCAGCGTGTTCTCTGGCTCGTAGAATCTAGCTCCCCTGTGACCTATTTTCAGCATGATGCTTGTTTTTAAAAAGTATCCGGCAATGCTATATAAACTGTTTCACAGGCGGCTTAAAAAGATATAAGACGCCAGATCCCCATGTCGCAGAGGAATAGGGGAATGCTTTCATGAGGGTTAAAGCAGTGCCGTTCGATTTGGGTGAAACCCTGGTGAGAACATGGATACCGGAAACCGTGTTTAAAAGAGTATTGTATTCGCTGGGGGTCGACAGGTCTGTTGAAGAAATAAGGGAGGCGCTTGCAAGGACGGATGAGCAGTTTAACAATCTTAATTATCGTTCACTGTATGGAAAAAAAACCCCTATAAAGAGTACTGGGGTAAGTGGAATTCGCTTGTTCTGAAGCATCTCGGAATCCCCGAGTGTGAGAAGCTTGCCGGAGAGGTTGAGGCGCGATGGTTTAAGCACGTGGATTGCGAGGCCTATCCTGATGCTGAGGAGACGCTTGTTAAGCTGAGGAGGATGGGTTTAAAGACTGGGCTTGTTTCAACAGGTTACGAGGCGGATGTCTACGCAATCCTGGGAAAGACAGGTCTTCGAAAGGAGTTGTTCGACGTTATAGTTAGGGCGGACACTATGGGAAGGGCTAAGCCTCATCCGGAGGATTTCAGGCATGCTCTTGAAAAACTTGGGGTTGAGCCTGAAGAAGCCTTGTTCATCGGGGATAAGGTGGACGACGACTACAGGGGGGGCCGAGGAAGTGGGCATAACTCCTATACTTATTCGGCGAGAATCCGATGAAGCCATCAGAGACTCCGGTTTGAGAATCGTCACAAGCCTGGCAGAAGTATTTCAATACGTGTAGAGCCCCATTAACTGTAGAAACGTAAGCCTTGAGCGTGCTCTGAAAAAGGAGGATGCGGGGGCCTACCTGCTTCCCCCACGATCAGAACATGGTCTCCTGCTTCATAGTGATCAATATTCTTCCTCTTCAGGATCTTCCCAAAGCAAAGGCTCCTCCTCAGGCTTCTCAATTTCTGAAGTATACCCCTTCACTATGAGTTCTTCAAGCTCTGAACGAGCCCCAGGGTTTTCCTCAACCTCTTTCTCCCCTGGGTGCAGCTCCCTGTGGAACCTGCTGAACCTGTCTGGCTGGGAAACACTTTCGAAGGCGATTTGGAAAACATCTATCTCCCGGTCGCCGAGCCTCACCACCCAGCCTAGGGGGGAACTGGTTTTCTCCCATTCCCCGTTCAGGCTTCTAACGATTACCTCGCCCAAGTAGCTTCCTGTTAAAACAATATAGGCTCCGAGTAAATCGCTCTGAAGCTCCCCTTGGTCTTCCGGCTTCAGCCTGCTGACGGCAACGTCTAGGCTTCTCAGAGACTCTAGGCTATAGTCGAGCTTTACGCCCGCTTTCTCACCGACTAGTTCAACGCACTCTCCCGCCCACTTGGCGAGGGAGTCTCTGCCAATGCTGGAGGGCTTTTCCTTCTTACCGCGTTTCCAGCGCCGCATTCACAAGTCTTACATGCTTCCACCTTAAAAGCGTTCCTAATTCCACCTGGAAAACCTATGGGTTTAGGCGGGGGTAGTTGGGAAGACTTGGTTCCAACCTCTTTCTGGCGGAGAACCCAGCCTGCCAGGCAGAATGCTCCTGACACTAGGGCTGTCCAAAACTGGATTGTGAACCTGGATAACGTGCTGATTTTCACAAGGCCGTTGACACCCGTAAGCGGGTAAAGGTTGACGGTTAATTGTCCGCTTGAATACGGCATTAAAGCCTCGCCCAGGTTTGGAAGGGCCTGGGATACGGATGGTGATAAGCGTTGAACCAGGGACGCTGCCACGATGGCTCCAATAATAGCTAGGACTCCGAAAAACAGGGCATCGTTAGAGGCCTGAGGTTAAAAAGCCTTCGGGACCAGGGCTTATCTCGCAGCAGCGAGCCGGCGATTATCGTCGCGGACCCAAGTATGGCGAGCAATCTTTCAGAAGTGAAAAGGGCGTTCATAAGGGGGGACGGGCTGATGACCCGCGAGCCCAGCATCTCAGTCGTAAAGTCGAAGGGCGAGATTCCAACATATAGAACAGGCTTAGAAACCTCTCCTACAAACAGCTCCCACCACGCGCCTCCGGCTGCAGACACTATCAGGAACAATATGCTGCCGGTCAAATAGCATACTCTAAACCTCTCCAAGAACAATCACCATGAAGGCAGGAAGCCTGTTGGAAGACTGGTTACAGTCAGGTTAAGAGGAAGCTCCGCCGAATCCAAGAATAGAATAGCCTCCCTGAGAGGCTTACAGGAGGCTTCTGGGCGAGAAGCCTCAGAAGAGACTCGAGGCCAGAGTTCTCCAGGGTTAGAAAGAAGATCACCGTCTCCTCCCCGGCTGGTTTCAGGAGGAACGGAGACTGGAGAACAAGCCTCCCACTCACGTTTAGCGATGGCACGTATACCTTGCAGTCGAACTTTTTCAAGCCGATCACGGTGCTTCCAGTATTTGATAGTCTTAAGCTTAACAGGCAAGTGTCTCCAACAACGCTGTAATTCATAGAGGTTACATGGAGCGAATGCTGGGCGTTAATAATCGGGCTTAAGGGAATGGTTAAACCAGGCACAAGGAAGTCTCGCAGGGAGCCGGAGGAGAAATAGTTGAGGGCTAGAGGCACTAAAACCACTACGATCGTAACTAGTCTAAGTGACCACACTATGGTCGCCTCACTAGCCATGGGTGCACGACCCGCTGGAAACATACCAGTAGCGAATATAAAGGTTCTATGGGAAAACTGTGCTTGCTGAGTGTGTGCTTCTTCCCTCCTACCCGTCTTTTCAAGTTATCGACATTACCGCGCGCTATTAATGATCCAGCATTCGTCTTAGATATCCTTTTATAGCTCTATTTGCTAATCCGGTTGAGCGATGCCGTTTAAAAATTCCATGCTGAAAGTGATCGATTTAAGGGGCTGCGGCTTCGTTCCGTCGAACGTTGCCATTATTCAGGCGACGTGGCACAAGTATAGGGAGCGTCTTGAGGAAGTTCTGCTCAAGCATCCAAGGCTTTTCCCGGGTTTCCGGAAGGGGGTTATTGATTTTGACGATTTCGGCATGCATAGGAGGGGTAACACTGTGGTTGACGAGTGGGGCTGTGTTTGGACTTTTAAAATCGACGGGCTGGAGGGCCAGGTTGTGAAACACCCGCTTGAAGACTGGAGCAGCCTCGATAAAATGGTTATCCCGGATGTGGAGAAAGGCATAGCCGGCATCCATGATCCGCCGCGGCCATGGGAAGACATTGAAGCCTCAGTTAAATCAGCTAAGGAGAGGGGTGATCTTGCGATTGTCGGTTTTCCACACGGCTTCTTCTTCATGAGGCTGTACTATCTGAGGGGCTTCGCAAACCTTATGAAGGATTTTTTCACCGAACCTCCTCAGCTCTACGAGCTGATTGAAAGGCTGACGGAGTATAATCTTGAGCTGATTGAAAGAGTGCTTAAAATTGGTGTTGACGTTATTAGCTTCGGGGACGACCTAGGCCTTCAGGACAGGATGCCGATAAGCAGGGAGAAATTCAGGAAACTAGTGTTCCCATCTTATCGCAGAATGTTCCAGAGGGTAAGGGAGGCTGGAGCAAGGGTTTACCTGCATACCGACGGGCACGTCATGGAGGTTGTGGAAGACTTGATCGAGTCGGGCGTGTCCGTGCTAAACCTTCAGGACAGGGTTAACGGCTTGCAAAACATAAAGAGGAAAATAAAAGGCAGGATCTGCATCGACCTAGATATTGATAGACAGTATCTTCTGCCTTTTGGAACAGCACGTGAAATAGATGATCATATTAGAAACAGTATAATTGAACTAGGCTCGGAGAAAGGAGGCTTAATGTTGACGGCAGGCATCTACCCCGATGTTCCTCCTGAGAACGTAGACGCGCTCTGCAACTCTATAGAACAATATATGGATTTCTACGGGAGCCTTGAAGAATGCAACAGCTAAGTGCGTGCAATAATCTTCCTTTTTCTCAATACCTCGGTAAGCGTACTCATTGTTAAACTCTCCTGAAGACGGTGCTCAGACTGTTGAAATACCTTCCGAATCCTCAAGGATCCCTGTTTAAGAAGAGGGAGGAAGCTTGTACGATGGTGAGAAGACGCCACATCTCCGGATAAGGTGGCAGTCGAGAAGGATGCGCGCTGACGCTGTAAAGCCGGCTGAAGGTTTTCAGCCTCGTAGAAACTTCACTCGAGGACCAGTAGGCACGCCGGTTGGTGAACCAGGCGGCTTAGGTTTTTCCCCCGGTTTCAGCAGCCTCTTTCTCCTCCAGTTCCCTGATGGCCTGCTCGTATTTTTCCTTAAGCTCCCTGAAGGCTTTCTCATCAACCTTCTTCTTTTTATAGGCTTTTTCAAGCTCCTCTATTTCAAACCTTATTCTCTCAATCTCCTCCTGAACCTCCCGTGTCCCGGGTGTCGGCGGCGGGAGGGCAAGCGCCACAAGCTTCTTGTCGACAAGGCTCTTCATGAACATGGATAGCGAGACCTCCGCCTCCCTCTCAGTCAGCATGAACTCGTTCTTCATCCACTGCACCATTTCGTTAAGCGGGGTTTTACCGTCTATCCTCTTCCAAACCTTGCTCCCTATCGCGTCGAGCTTTATCCTTGCTGTTCTCTCAGGGTTTTTAGGATCGCCAGTGGGCACTGGAATCAGGATCGTGACAATACCATCAGCATCCTCCTCATGCTTCACCCTCGGGTTTACGATCGGTATGCTCCTGTATAGTCTTCCCGGAGAAACCCTCGGCGGCTCCCTCTTCTTCCCAAAAAGAGGCATCGCTCCCACCTAGTCAGGCTTAAACCTTATGCTTTTCTCAAGCTCCTCGAGATCGCTGATACTCTCCTGGGGGCCGGAGTAGCCCGTCAAGAATATCCTGTTCGAATCCGAGTCACACCAGACCCTTGACGTTTTAACAGTCTTCTTGCCGCCGAAGAATTCCCGTCCCGTTTCCTCCACCACCATTTTCCCAGTCTTCTCGTCAAGCTTAAGCCTATCGTAGTTTAAACCCTTCATGACGGTGCGCACTTCCTTCGGAACCTCTTTCTTCGCCCATTCAGCAAGGTTCCTGTACTTAGCCAAGGTTTCCCTGGCAAAAGTAGACCAGTGGATGAGCAGAGTCCTGTCCCTGGTTTTGAAAACCACTATCGGCTTGCCCAGTAGCAGCTTCCTGGTTTGAAGAGAATAGCCTTTTGGCACGTTGAACTCCACGCCGATAAGACGATACCTCCAGAATTTTTCCGGAGTGTGGCATATGAACCCAGGGACCAGCCAGCTTGCAACATCCTCCCATTTCTCACCCGGCTCAAGATAGTAGTTGAGGAGGAAAACCTTGCTCTCGTTTTCACACACCCATGAGATAGTAACGATGTCGCCAATGTCCCGCCACCGCGCGAAATACGCGTTGTGCTCACATATTCTTGCGCTTCCCCGCTCGTATACTTCCGCCTTACCCCTTCTCTTAGCCCGAGTCATATAGTCTTCTATAAACTTGTTTATCACAATCATCGGCTGCACTTTCGTCCTCGGCTTCCTTTCAGAAGCCTGTTTCTCCCACTTAACCTCAAGCTTAGCCGTGGTTTTCGAGTCTATCCTGAAGTAACCGTCTAACATGCCTCCTGACTCCGCTGCTAACACCCATCCCTTAGGGTGTTGCAGCTCAACCTCAAGCCAGTATTCTTTTTCAAACTCCTCCATTAAACACTAGTGGCTTCAAACCCCTTATTTAAACTATTTTGACTCTGCTTTCCCCCGCTTCTCCACGTATTTGAAGAAGACTTCCTCCCAGTCTATCTTCAACATCAGGATTACAACCCCGGCTAGAAGCAGAAGAGTCAACAGGGTTGCGGCCCACCCTCCCTCCCCGCCAAACAGGCTTCTAATCAGGCTTATTGAAAACCTCCCTCCGAGGGCCAGTATGAAGCACATTAGTGTTTTCCCCAGGATACACGGTATGAGAAACTTGACAGGGTTGTAGCGCATTATGCCCAGGGGGATTATAAGCAGGTCGTCGGGCAGAGGGGTTAATGCGAAAAGGAATATTGCTGCAGCACCGTAGCGGTCGAATATCTTAAGCATGTAATCCATCTTCCTCCTACGCTCCTCGCCTATCAGCAGCCTGCCGTAGTATCCTAGCGCGTAGCCGGCTAGTTCTCCTATGGCAGAGCCAAAGCCCCCTGAGAACGCTATCAGGAGAGGATCAAGGATGGAGCCCATCAAGTAGATTACGATAGTGTACGGTATGGGGAAGACGACGGACAGGGCTCCCACGAGGGACAGTAAGAATACTCCAAGATATCCATACTGGTATGCGAGCTGCTCCATCCATTCTAAGAACTGCTGGGTAGCAAGGAGGGTTTTAAGCATCTGTCTGCTTACGGTTCCCAAAGACCTATTTAAAGGTAAACTGTTTTAAGAAGAAGATTCTTTTCACGGACTCTAGGTAAGTCTTAAATATTGATTAAAGCGTTTTTGAAAGACAGTGGTCTAAATGACTCTTGAACAAGCAATGTACCATGTGACCATTGAGGTTGAGAATAGCCAGTGTAAGGGCTTGGAGCACATGTCTAAGCTTGGAGTCAACGATTGCAGACTCATTGACGTTAGAAGACTGCCCAACGGGTCTGTGAGACACCTGGTAAGATTCCCTGTCAGCGAGCTGGGCAAGGCTTCCGATGGGAGGCTCAGGATCCTGAAAAGCTCCAGGGGCTCAAGCGCGCTCGCCTCCTTTCAAACCGATGGGTGTAGCGTTTGCAACACAATGCTTTCTCAAGGAGCCTTCCTTATTTCAGGCAAGCACCTGGGGGGATACAGGATGGTCTACGAGTTTATAGCGCCCGGCTACGAAGTGTTTAAGCAAATAGTATCGACCCTGGAGTCCCTTGGATTCAAGCCTAAAATACTCGGTTTAACGAAGCACGAGCATAAGGAGGGTGTTTTAACCGAGAAGCAGGAGAACGTGCTCTGGCTCGCTTTAAAAATGGGGTTTTTCGACTACCCTAGGAGAATAAGCAGCAGGGAGCTGGTGAAGATGCTTGGCATAGCTCCCTCAACCTTCTCCGAGATAACTAGGAGCGGCATACGCAGGCTTCTTGAAAAATACTTCGAACCCCCGTCTTGAAACAACCATGGGAAACCATATGTTTATTACTGGAGGAGCAGGATCTTTAACAGGTGAACCGGCTTGAAGAGTAGGCTGGTTGTTGACGCGACGGCGAAAGCAGGGGTTCTCAGCGAGAGGTGCTACGGCCAGTTTATTGAACACCTAGGAGATTGTATTTATGGAGGAATCTGGGTCGGCAGTGACTCTAAGATACCTAACGAGAAGGGTTATCGGCTGGATGTTCTGAATGCAGTCAGGGATTTAAATACTCCTCTCGTAAGGTGGCCCGGTGGAAATTTTGCAAGCGGGTATCACTGGGAGGATGGCATGGGACCTGTAAGCCAGAGGCCGAAGCGTTTCGACATAGCGTGGAGAGCTGAGGAGCCGAACCTTTTCGGGACGGATGAGTTCATAGAGTGGTGTAGGCTGGCGGGCGCGGAGCCCTTTATAGTTGTTAACGCTGGGAACGGGACGCCTGAGGAGGCTGCTCGATGGGTGGAATACTGCAATCTAAACGGGTCTACGCATCACGCTTCTCTTAGACGCAAGTATGGTCGTGAAGAGCCCTACAACGTTAAGCTCTGGGGGATAGGGAACGAGCTTCATGGTGAATGGCAGATAGGGTTCTGCAAGGATGGTGCTGAGTGCGCCCGGAGGACCCTTGAGTTCGCGAACGAGATGCGTAAGGTTGACCCGAGCATAGAGCTAATGGCTGTTGGCTGCGAGGACCCTGAGTGGAACATTGAAATGATTAAGGGGGCGGGGAAATGCTTCAACTATCTTTCCGTGCATTACTACGCTCCCGGGAATAAACCGTACAAAGAGCTAGTGTCCATCCCGGTATATGTTGAGCGTATGCTGGAAAACGTTTACGGCTTGGTTGAAGCTACTAGAAGAAAATACGGGATAAAACGCGATATAAAAATAGCCTTCGACGAGTGGAACGTCTGGTATCCTGAGGCTAGGGAACCGCTGGTTACACAGGTTACTCGCGTTAGGGACGCTGTTTTCACAGGCGGTATTCTGAACATGCTTCAAAGACTATGCAACATTGTTCCAATAAGCAATTTCGCACAGACCGTGAATGTCCTTCCACTTATAATAGCTGCCTCCGACGGACGCATGGTTTTAACACCGCAATACTTTGTTTTCAAAATGTACGGCCAGAATAAGGGTGTTCATGTTTTAAGAACGCTGCTGGACACGGATCAATACGCTTCCAGCGAGACCGGCGGATACGTGCCGTATGTGGATGCCTCAGCAACACTCTCTAAAGACGGGGAGACAATATACCTCTATGTTTTAAACAGGAGCGAGGTGGACAGTGTTGAACTCCAAGTGGACTTCAAAGGGTTTACTCCGAGGAGCGGCTTGCAACAGTCTATCGCAGGAGAATCGGCTGACGATAGAAACACGCTGGAAGACCCGGATAAGGTTGGAATAGAGCAGGCTAGTGTCAAAGCGATTGACGAGAAGGTAAACATCATGTTGAAGCCTCATTCAGTGAGCGTCGTGAGGCTTCACGGCTGATTCTCGTGTTTAAAGCCCTCAGCTGAACCGATATTTTTAAATACCGGTTCACAGATGAACCGGTTTCTTCGAGATGAGTTTAACCCCTATTCAGGGAAGGATAATAGACGAGGTAGCGAGCCACCCCGGAGGGACTTCTTTCAACAAGTTAGCAGGCAGGCTTAAGGGTAAACTGTCGAGAGTAGTGCTCTCCAGAGAGGTTAAGAATCTTTCAAGGAAAGGCATTTTGAAAGTCGCCAGAGATCCGAACCACAGGCAGAGAAAAATAATCATGGTTGAGAACATTATAACTAATGTTTTGGAAAAAATTCATGAAGACAGGTGGGAGGGCAGGATCAGCAGAAGAGAGGCTGCGCGAATCGCGTTAAAATGTATTTCAACATATAGGAGGCTTGTCGAAGAAGAGGCTCCGCAGCTCGTCAAGGATTACGTGAAATACAAGGTTTTACAGCGTTTCGAGAAAATCCTGGAGGGGATGGTTTAAATGGACCGAGACAAGAGGCTTCACGTTACTGTCAGAAAGGAGAAACATTTGGAAGAGCCCAGTAGGCTTGTTGAGAAAATCACCCCCCTGCTTACAAAATACGGACGGGTTATCATAGACATGCAGGGGTTTAGGCGGGGTGAACTGCTGGAGGCGATTAGGCCTCTTTCAAACAAGAACATTTGGGCAACGATCATAGTGTACAGTGGTGAGAAAAGGGCTTCGGAGGATTATGACGAGGAGACAACGGTGCCCTAGAAATGGTTGACGAGCGTTTCGACGTGGTGCTGTCAGTCGACAGGACGCTTATGAGCAATCACCACGGTAAAGAGTTTCTAGGCTTCTTGGCAACCGGACCGCCTGTGATGGTTCCCGAGAGGGTTTGGATAGCTGTAGCTGCTCCGAAAGTTAAGGTTGATGATCTAGGAAGACCCTTGGAGGCTCCGTACGGGCTTAGGAAAATAGAAGCTGCACTGCTCGACGCCGGGATTAAGGCTGCCGTAATAGATCCAGACCATCTTGGGAAACACTTGAAGAACGCTAAGGTGCTTGGAATAGGTCATCATGATTACTTCGCGCTCGGGCCTCCGAGCAGCGAATGGTGGGTTCTAACGGGGAGGGAGCCGGTTAACTCTAAGTGTTTCAAGAAATTCATGGAGAAGCCTGAGATAAGGATGGCTAAGAAAAACGGGTTGAAAATAATCGTAGGCGGCCCCGCTGCATGGCAGTGGCTCTGGATGCCTGAGTACGCTGAGAAATGGGGCGTGGACACCATTGTTGAAGGGGAGGCTGAGAAAGCCATAGTGCAGCTGGTCCAGGATGCTCTAGAAGACAAGCCTCTCCCCCAATACGTGCACGTAGGTATTCAGGACACTCCGGTGCTGAGTGAGATCCCTACGATTAAGAATGCCTCGGTAAACGGGCTGGTTGAAATAATGAGGGGGTGTCCAAGGGGCTGCAGGTTCTGCTCAGTAACCCTGAGACCCTTAAGACAGTACCCTCTTGAAACAATTGAGAAGGAGCTTATGGTGAATAAGGCCTGTGGACTAGACAGGTGCCTACTACATGCTGAAGACATTCTACTTTATGGGGCTGACGGGGTTAAACCCAAGCCTGAACCGTTAATAAGGTTGCATCAGACGGCTAGGAAGTTTTTCAAAATTGTCGGATGGAGCCACGTGAGCCTCTCCGCCGTCAAGTATGCGGAGGAAAACCATTCCCTCGTGAAACGCTTATCCGAGATAATTCTCCAGGACGAGCATGACTACATTGGGGTTGAAGTCGGCATTGAAACAGGATCTCCGAGGCTGGCTGAGAAAACAATGCCTGCGAAAACAGCTCCCTACCCGGCAGCCTCCTGGCCGAGCATCGTTAAGCAGGCTTTCTCAATAATGCACGAGTCGAGAATAGTGCCTGCAGCAACCATAATAATTGGCCTGCCTAAGGAGGAGCCTGAGGACCTTGTTAAAACTCTTGAGCTTATAGATGAGCTTAAAGAGTTCAGAAGCCTGATAATACCGATGTATTTCGTGCCCATGGGCGTTCTCAAGAACGGGGAATGGTACAGGGTTAAGCCCACCGGGATACAGTTGGAGGTGATGAAGGCTTGTTTGAAGCACGACCTTCGCTGGATAAAGGATCTTTCAGAATGGTATTTCAATAAAACAAACCCGTTCGTAAAAATCTCCTTGAAAACAGTCGTCTTCCTCGTGGAACGGGCTGCGAAATGGCTTCGCCTCTTCTCATAATGGTTCCCCCGAACACCTGTTTTACTAGGATGTTTTCGAGCTTAAAATCCTTGTGGAAACGTTGCCTCTAAAGTTAGAGCGAGCCTCTCCTAGCTTCTTCCAGGTTCTTCCTAGCGTTTGGAGCCATTTTAAAGAATTCCTCAAGCCTCCTACGCGGGTATTCTCCGCAGTAAGCGTAGTTCTGAACCTTCCTGCTTTGTCCGCACTTCCTTATCTCACAGATTCTGCAGTAGCCAATTATTCTTTCCCCCGTTGTCAAACAGCCGTCGCAATTAATATCCTCAGGTTTGGTTTGAAGGAGCCGCCGAACTCTTTCGAGAGTTCCGCAACCCTCTTTCGCTCAGCGTCATCATCCCTCTGGGTTGCTATGAAAGCCGGGCATTCGGAGCATATTAGCCCACAGTAAGCGATTAACTTACTCATACCCATTTTCTGCGCGCCAACCTTAGCGTGCGCTTAGAGAAACTTTCGAATGCTTTAGCATTACTTTCTCAAGCAAGCTGGACGCTGAAAGGATGAAGCAGATATGTGTTGAACACGGCTTCCTAGTTAAGGAGAAGGATATTAGGATAGAGAATATTTACGACCAGTTTGGCATGCGGATAGAGACACTTGTCGTAGAATGGACGTATCCTTTCAGAATGTGGACTCTGACGGAGGAATTGTTTTATTCGCAGATCCGGAGGACCCGGATAAAATATACGTGATCCCGCTTACAGCAGTACAGCAAGCTATAAGGCTGAGGTAGAGCTTAATAAACGCGATTGAGAAATACAGGGTGGAAAAATACGGCAAGTAATCAAAAGCCATCGGCCTAGAAATGGTAACACGGCCAGTGGTAGCCTGCTCGGAATCCCTTTTCGCCACGGATGCTTGCCTACTGAGTTATCTGCGCGCAGAATTTTCTAACAGCGTCGGCGTACTCGCCGGTTTCCACTTGACTCCTCCTCAGCATAAGCGTTGCAACCGGTTTCCTGCCGCAAAGGGCGTCCATGTCTTTCAACGCGCCACTCTTGGAACCGTATTGGGTACAGAAGAACGCGACTTGTTTAAACCGATCCCTATACTCCACTACGTATGTTCTAATCGGTGTGGACACTGTGCTGTTCCATACGGGAGTACCGATCACTGTAACGTCGAAAAGCTCGGGAGGCTTAACAGGCTTCTCTATCTTGGTTAGCCTCTTCAAAGTCGCGTCCATGCCTGAACTCAGCCAGCCTAAGACGCCAGCCCTGTTCTTTAAATCCCTGATTTCCTCAACATCACATTTTAAAACCTCCGCAACGGCTTCCGCAATCTTCCTCGTGGTCCCCGTCCTAGAATAATAGACGACAAGCTGCCTCATGCTGCGTGGAGTATGAAACCTCCTGAGCGTTATAAAGCTTATGAGGAACACCTTATTTTTCAACCATGATTATTTTAAAAGACACGTCTTTAAGAAAAGAAGGGATCTCTACTACAAGCCTCCCGTCAGAGGATTCTACCCTGGTAGCCCAGGTTTTCTCCCCGGAGTAAGCATCCCAGACCTCGAACAAGTAGCTTCCCGCGTTGAAAACTGGAAACTCCACGTCGACTCCTCCAACCGTCTTAAGAGTATAGTTGTTAACGGCGTTAAACCAGTTGTAATCCTTGTTCCTCACCCAGCCCATTGTGAAAGTCCCGTTTCTAAGGCCGAAAACCTCGAAACCAGTATTCGTCGCGTTAGCCTTCTCGTTTTCAACAACCCTGTAATCAAGCTCCGTGAACCCAGCCCTGCTGAAGCAGACGTCCGTCAGAAACCTTCTTAAAGCCGCGTAATGATAATACAGGTTAAACGGCTCAACATAGACATCCCACCACCACAGCATGGCTGTGCCAAAGGAGCCGCTCATGCATGAAGCCCAAATACCCTCGTGAATCTCAAAGCCCTCCTGATCCTTATAGTATAGGGGTGAGTCGAACCACCTCCAATCGGCGGCGAACTCGCCGATTAACGTCGGCTTCCCGTATGCCGACAGCTTCCTTTTTATCTCGTTTGAAACCACTTGCGCAAGATCCCTGAAACCAGGACCATACAGATGTGTCTGCGTGAAGTCTAAAACAGATGTTCTCCACACAGGGTCTCCCTCAGCCGGCCCCGCGAAGCTCGTGGTGATTAATGCCCGTAGTGATCTATGCTTCTCAAGTAACCAGCCATTTCAACATGCCAGCTTGCTACGTTGGAGGGATTATAGTTATCGGTTAAATCAACCTCGTTGAAAAACTCCCAGGCTAATAGATGAGTGCTGTAAGCGTATCTCGAAACCAAGTATCTCAGCCTCTTCTTGAAAAGACCCTTTGCAGCAGGATCCGTGAAAAACTGCTCGGGTGAAGACAATGGTCCTCCGCGTGCCCTATTATACGGGTTGCCACTCCAGTTTTCATCAGCCTTCAGCTGCCCATGGTTAACCAAGCACAGCATCAAGTATATTCCTTTTTCCTCCGCAAGCCTAAACACGTAGTCTAGCCTCCACGCCTCCTTCAAATCGTAACTGCCTGCCCTATCACTCCACTCGACTGCAAAGGCCCAGGGAGCCATCCATATTCTCGCGTAATTCATACCGTTCTCAGCCATTTTCTCAAACCAAACATCGTAGTCAAGAGTTTTCCTAGACTCCGTATACCAGCAAACGTTCTGGCCGATTAGGAAAAGGTCTGAGCCATCGTCGCAAACCAAGTAATTACCGTGGAGCCTTACGAAACCAGGGTCATGCGAATAGCCCTTGACTTCTATAGTTAGCTCGCGTGAATCCGTGAGCACTCCCCTTGAGTACACCTGTAAAACAATGGTGTAGCTTCCCTCCAGCACGGGTGTGAACCTCAGCTTCCAAAAAGGTTCTCCAGATGGAAGCAGGCTCTCCCCGTCGTTCACAACGCGCCTCTCATAGTTCTGATAGAAGAAAGCAGGTATGCTCCGTTTCAAACCGTTTGGAAGAGTGATTTCTGAAGTAACGTTAACCTCGTTCTCATCGAAAGGATTGCTTACACTGCCGTTAAGCCTGATGTCCAGCTCAACAGTCTCATAGACCTGGGACTTCTCACTGGATGGTTGAATATCCTTAAACGAAATCCGCACCGACTTCCCGGGGGAACCGGGTTGAATAGCGAAGAGATAATACAGGGTTGAAAACAAAACTATGAAAAGCATTGTGAGAATTAGAAGTATCCGTTTTCTCAGCTTTAAGACTTGCGCTTGGACGTGACTGGTTTTCCAAGCGCTGGGAACAGTATGCATTACTGGAAATAGGAGGGGTGCTTCGATATAAGCCTGGCCTCGCCTGCCTCATAATTCTTTACACGCTTTGGCAACTGGACCGGTTAAACCTAATTATCCGAATACCCGTGGAACCATACCGTCTTCTCCCATACTCTGAAAAACAATGCTTTAACTAATTTTCCCCATGGGGAAAACCTTAATAACCCGAGAAACGTTATAAGGCTGAGGGTTTTAAGGCGAGAATCCCTGGGGGTCACCTGGGGAAATTCAGGAAAAACCCTAAAGGGTGATCCCGAGAAATGAGTTACGGGTTTGAAAAGGTTTCGGATGTAGAATACCAAGTTAGCGTGGGCACTAAGAAGGGGATGCGAGTGCCGCTTAAAATCTTTGCGGATGAAACGTTGTTACAGAAGATGACGCAGGATAAAACGATTGAGCAGGGATTAAACGTGGCAACACTTCCCGGGATATATAAATATTCGATTATTCTACCAGATGGTCATGAAGGCTATGGCTTTCCGATCGGAGGAGTCGGTGCTTTTGACGTTAAGGAAGGAGTTGTATCACCCGGCGGCGTGGGATATGATATCAACTGCTTAGCGGGGGACAGCATGATTCTACATGAGCATGGCTACAGGCTTCCCATTAAAGAGTTCTTAAACAGTTGGAACCGTGAACGGGTTACATGCGTTAGTCTTGAAAAGGGTGCTAAGCCCACTGAGATCGTGGGTTTCATCAGGATTCGCCCTGACAGGAGGATTTTCAGGGTTGAAACAAGCTCAGGCATGAAGATAATAGCCACAGAGGACCATCCTTTCCTCACACGCAGGGGAATGGTGCCGTTGAGCGAGATAGGCTGTGAGGATGTTGCCGTCTACCCGTTTGAGGGAGTACTCTATGAAAATGCTGAGCCCATAACTATAGTGACGGAGGATGATATAAAGCGTCTTAAGGTTCCCGGCCGAAAAAACCTAGTGCTCTCTGAACTCAAGAGAAGAGGACTTCTTCCGTTGAAGAGTGATAACATTAAATTTCCATATCTGCTTAAGCTAATGGGCTTTATACTCGGTGATGGAGTTCTAGTATACACTGAGAAGAGCCGCTCAGCCTGTTTCTTCGCGGGGGTTGAAGACTTAGAGGATATAAGGAGCGATGTTTTACGCGTGGGCTTTAAACCCTCTAAAATCTATTCAAGGGTTAGAAGACACAGGGTTAAAACTAAATACAGCGAGTACGGTTTTATAACGGTCGAGCACAGTATTAAGGTTTGTTCAAGAAGCTTTATCTCGCTTATGGCTGCAATGGGCGTCCCCCTGGGAAACAAGGCCTCGCAGAAATACGCGTTACCCGAATGGCTGTTCAGGCTCCCCCTCTGGCAGAAGAGGCTTTTCCTCGCCGCGTTCTTCGGAGCCGAGCTTTCCAAGCCGAAAACAGTCACAGGGCATCCCTTCAACTTCTATATGCCCGTCCTGAGTCAGAACAAGAAAAAGGGTTGCGAGGAGGCTGGCGTAAAGTTCCTTAAGCAGATCGCTCTGCTTCTGGGAGAATTCGGAGTTAAAGTTAAGAAAATAACAGTTGAGCCTGAAGCGGTTAAGGGGAAGAAAAGTGCTTCCGCCAGGCTCCGCCTGATAATATCTGGTTCCCCGGAGAATTTAGTCAAACTATGGGGTGCAGTCGGGTTTGAATACAACAGGGAGAAGAAGCATCTTGCAAACGTTGCTGTCCACTACTTGAAGCTGAAGACGCGTATTATAAAGGCTAGGAAGAATGCGGAACTCGTAGCCATAGCCATGAAGAACGGGGGCTTGTCTAACACAACTATATATGAAAGCCTAGAGTCTGAATACGTAAACCGAAGGTTTATCGAAAGATCTCTGTATGGGGAGAGGAAAAGCCTTCCAAGAGCGCCGTTAAACTTCCCCTCCTTCGAGGATTTTCTAGAGTCGGCGACGAGGGGCCTCGGCAAAACAGGCGCGGTCTGGGACAGGATTGTGAAGAAGGAGGAACTACTGTTCAACGAGGAGGTTTACGATTTTACTGTTAAGGACGACGTTCACAATTTCATAGCTAACGGCTTCGTGGTTTCAAACTGTGGAGTAAGACTCTTGCTTACGAATCTGAATGTTGGCGACGTTAAGCCTGTTTTAAGAGAGCTACTGGACGAGATTTTCCGTAATGTTCCTTCAGGCTTGGGTTCTGAGGGTAAGCTTAGAATGGGCTTCGACGAGCTGGATACTGCTGTCAGGGAAGGTGTCGGCTGGGCTATTAAGCGTGGATACGGCTGGAGGGAGGATGCGGAGTTCATTGAGGAGAACGGTTGCCTACGGGGCGCGGACCCGGGCAGGGTGAGCGTCACCGCTAAGAGGCGTGGCCTGCCACAGCTGGGCAGCCTGGGAAGCGGAAACCATTTCCTTGAAATAGACTATGTGGAGAGGATTATCGATGGGGAGGTTGCTAGGGGATTTGGCATTGAGAGAGTCGGCCAGATAGTGGTACTAATACATACGGGGAGCCGTGGATACGGCCACCAGATTTGCAGTGATTATCTTAAAACCATGGAGGCGGCGAGCAGGAAGTATAACATCTGGTTGCCGGACAGGGAGCTGGCAGCCGTCCCGGTTGAAAGCCAGGAGGCTAGGGACTATTTTGCAGCCATGGCCTGCGCCGTGAACTATGCCTTCCTAAACAGGCAGGTTATCACCCACTGGGTTAGAGAGAGCTTCGCGAAGGTTTTTAAAAAGGATGCTTCCGAGTTTGGCTTGAACGTTCTCTACGATGTTGCGCACAACATTGCTAAGATTGAGGACCACAAGGTTAACGGTGAGGGGAAGAGGGTTGTCGTCCACAGGAAGGGCGCTACCAGGTCTTTCCCACCTGGGAGCAGCCATATTCCCTCCAAGTACAGGCAGTACGGCCAGCCTGTTCTAATACCCGGCTCAATGGGCTCAGCCAGCTGGGTTCTCGTTGGAACTGAGGCTGCGATGGAGGCGAGCTTCGGCTCAACAGCCCACGGCGCTGGGAGAATGCTGAGCAGGCATGAGGCGATGCGGAGGTTCACGAGTAGGCAGATCAGGGGGATGCTTGAGGAGAGAGGAGTCTACCTTAGGGTTGCGGACATGAACCTTGTTGCTGAGGAGGCTCCGGGAGCATACAAGGATCCTGACGAGGTTGTGGAGGTCACGCACAGGGCGGGTATTTCACGCAAGGTCGCCAGGCTAGTGCCCCTGGGCGTTGTGAAAGGATAGAGGCAACAGTATAGCTCGGCTAAGCATAATATATTATTCTTCAAACAGATTTGGGCGGTGCCGCCATGTTTCCTTTTTTCAATCGCGCCTCGAAAATCTTTCTAGTCTTCGTCAAATAGTAGAGCTGAAGGATTGATACGGCTAGCAGGGCGACCAGCAGTATGGAATACACGGTTCTAACACCGGGATCCCTAGCGTAAATGTTCACCAGCAGGAGTGATACGAGTAGTATTCCAACAGTTACTCTCGCTATCCTAAGCATGAACAGGTTTCTCCGAGCGCTCCGGGCCTCCAGCATTTCACCCCTCATTTTCTCCAGCTGCTTTAAACGCTCCTCGGAAAGATAATACTTGCCGTCCTTCTCAACGAATACTCCCAGCTTCCCAAGGCGGCTGCGCATGAGGCGTCTAAACCAAGGTGGGAGGCCGAGCTCCTCAGGGGTCATGGCCTTGTCGGGGCTTGTAGCACCTTTCTCGCGAAACCTTTCAACAAGCTCAAGCAGCCTCCGCCTGGCTTCAGCTCTTTCCATCAGCATTGTAAACCAGGCCCGGCGGAAAATATAATGCTTACTCTGTGGGCAACTGGGTCTTGCTGGCGGCAGTAGTGTAGGTTGACCTCAATCCCCTGATGAGGCTTAGAAGAGTCTTAACCCTGGTGTCGAGATATGCTTCGAGTTCACGCGGCATCTCTCCCCTGGTTTTCCCGAGGCTCCGCGGATCAATGCTTTCAACAATGCCCTCCATTTTCCCGAGAAGTATACTTATCCATATGTATGTCAGGCTTAGGCTGGGCTCACTGCTGACCCTAGGGTTGAATCTTTCAGTAAACTCGTCGATTATTCGCTCTATCTCGTTAAGCTTTTTGGCAAAGTTTTCCGCGTCGCCGCCTGAAAGCGCTGCAGGCCTGCCCGCTACGCCCGAGGCCTCCGGGGGCTCGCCCTCGTAAACCAGTCTCCTCAAGTCTTTAACGTATTTCCGGAGAGCTAGAGCGGCGGAGAAAACAAACCGCTCATGCTTCTTGTCCAGCTGGCTGCTGCTCAAAACGCTTCCACCCCTAGGCCCAGCATCCTTAGGGAAGAGACTGCTTGAAAAGTATACTCGAAAGTAGAGATGCCGTGCTCCAGGCTCCTCCTGAACCCTCCGTTAGAGTTTTGACAGCCCAGGATGAAGCCTATGGTTTCAATAGGGTAGATGGGGTCCTCGTTAAACAATTGGAGGCACGTTAACCCCATGAAAGTCGGCTCCATGAAGGATGGTTTGACACCCGGTTTAAGGGAGAAGCCCCCGTCAGGATTCTCATGCATCCTGACGAAGCGCAGAGTGTCCAGCATCCCATCAACAGGATGGTTCAGCGTTGAAAGCGTTTTGAGAGCGTAGAAGGTTGAGTTTAGACTTGACCCCGCGGCGCCGAATCCGCCGTCAGGATTCTTCAGGGAAAGAAGGAACCCTATTATCCTGCCCCGGTTCTGCTCAAAGTTAAGCATGCTCATAAGCTCCACGCACATGAAGGTTGTTTCAACCTCTGAAACTGTTTCAACGTCAACCTCGGATGCTCCAAACCTTCCCGTGGAATCCATTAGTTCAAAAACATGCTTGGAAACATCTATCAGAGGCTGGTTTAGAACCATTAGAATCCTGTTAATAAGATAATAGTCTCTAATGTTCATAGCTTTATAGTTTCTAACCCATGTTATAGTGTCATCAACCCTGGGAGGGCTTACTTTAAGAAGCCTCAGTGTTTCGAAGGCAAGATAAGTATCGTAGAGAGTGGAGTCCGTGAACTGGACAGAAGTATACCCCCCGTCATCGTTCTGCCTAGCAGTAATATACTCTACTGTTTTCCGCAGCAGAATCCTCCTCCCGATCCTCACCGCCTCGGTTCCCAACCACACCATCCTCCACACGTACAAGAGTAGGAGCTATCAGCCTCGCTTGAGGCGGTTGGAGGAGAGCTCCATCTCCTAGCCGTACCAAAGGACGGCTGGCCAAGCCCTTCGCCCAGCAGCTTTATTAACTTTTCTCCATGCGCCAAGAGCGTCGGGCATTCCCTCTAGGCCTTCAGCCTGCAAGCCGGCTGTGACGCTCAACCCTGTAGGCTTTACGAGACTGAATCATTAATCAGAATCCGTAATAAAGAAATACCTGTTTCAGAGAAACTTTTTAAGCCTCGCCTACACGTGGCGCCGGCAAGCATGGGTGGGAAACCGGTTGAAGACACGCGGCTGGACACGGGTGGCGGGGCTAGGCCGGGTGCTTCAATTCTGAAACACCTGGGTGAGGAAAATGCAGCAGTATCTTGAAGCATTGAGAGCAAGAATAAGTGAGGCTGACTACTTGAAGCTTGCCGCCATACCTGTTCCCAGGGTCCACCGCTTTATCTCCGAGTCAGTGGAGCTGTGCAACCCTGATCAAGTATTCGTCTGCACTGATTCGCCGGAGGACATCGCGTACGTGAGGCGTCAGGCAGTTGTTTCAGGCGAGGAGAAGCCTTTGGCAATCCCGGGGCATACTTATCATTTTGACGGGCCGCGTGACCAGGGTAGGGACCGGGAGTCCACTAAATATCTCGTGCCAAAGTGGGATTCGCTCGACAAGGCTCTTAACCAGGTTGAGCGGGAGGAGGGCTTAGCCGAGATAAGAAGCCTGCTGAGAAACATTATGCGGGGACGCGTGATGATCATCCGCTTTCTCACACTGGGGCCAGTCGGCTCAATATTCAGCATCCCCTGCATGGAGTGCACTGACTCCTGGTACGTCGCCCACTCTGTTGACCTTCTCTACCGCCAAGCGTATGAAGCGTTTCGCCGCGGCGAGGTTCCAGACGACCTATTCTGTGTTCTCCACTCGGCGGGCAAGCTTGACGAGAGGATGATCAGCATGGAGCCGGATAAGAAGCGCGTCTACATAGATTATGTTGAAAACATTGTTTACAGTGTTAATACTCAGTACGGCGGTAATAGCATCGGCTTCAAGAAGCTTGCTTTACGCTTGACAATCCGTAGGGCCCACTGGGAAGGGTGGCTGGCGGAACACATGATGATAACAGGGGTCCGTGGCCCAGGTGGGCGTAAAACCTATTTCGCAGGGGCTTTTCCAAGCGGTTGCGGGAAAACCTCTACCGCAATGATCCCGGGGAACACTATTCTTGCTGACGACATAGCTTACCTGAGAAACATCAAGGGGGTTTGCCGCGCAGTCAACGCTGAAGCCGGTATCTTCGGGATTCTTAAGGATGTTAATCCTGTCGACGACCCTGTCATCTGGGAAGTACTCACGAAACCCGGCGAGGTGATTTTTTCAAACGTGCTTGTCAAGGATGGTAAGCCATACTGGCTGGGCATGGGATGCGAGATCCCGAGGGACGGGGAGAATTACACTGGCTACTGGTGGGAGGGTAAGAAGGATGAGAAGGGTGAGGAAATCCCTCCTGCCAACAAGAATGCCCGCTACACTGTTTCTCTTAAAGCACTTGGAAACTGTGACCCTGAGCTTGACAACCATATGGGTGTTGAGCTGGGCGGGATAATATACGGGTGTCGTGACGCACGGGGATATGTGCCTGTTCAACAGGCCTTCAGCTGGGAGCACGGCATCATCGCGTACGGGGCTGCGCTTGAGACAGAAACCACTTTCACGCTGGTTGAGGACGAGGGTAAGTATGAGATAAACATTATGAGTATTCAGGACTTCGTCTCAATCCCGCTTGGAAAGTACGTGTATAACAATCTTGAATTCGGCAGGAGGCTTAGGAAGCAGCCTCTCGTCTTCGGGGTTAACTATTTTCTCAGAGACTTGAAAACGGGAGAGTTCCTGAACGACAGGAGGGATAAACAGGTCTGGATGAAATGGATGGAGCTGAGGGTTCATGGAGACATGGACGCCGTGAAAACCCCGACCGGCTGGATCCCGAGGTACGAGGACTTGAGAAGACTGTTCCGAGAGGTGCGTGGCGTCGAATACTCTAAGACTGACTACGTGAAACAGTTCACGACGCGCGTCCGTGAAAACATAGCTAAAATAAACCGTGTGGAGAGGTTTTTCAGGGAGAATGTTGAAGACACGCCGCGAGAACTGTTCAGCATCCTCGAGGAGCAGAGGGAACGATTAGTGAAAGCACAGAGAAAGTTTGGAAACTATGTTTCCCCTGAAAACCTGGAGAAAGAGGACTGGCTGGAGGAATAGGGCTAATCCTCTCTTCCCTACGCGGTCGCTCCCTCAAGCGACTTGGCGCATTCGCACATCCTCTCGTCAGGCGTGTTTTTAACAGCCCGCGCCAGCAGTCTCCTAACATTGTCAATGTTCCTGTTAAATATCTCCTTAACCTCTTCGTGCGTGATCTTCACCGGCCCCGTGCCCGCAGCATAGTTGGTCGACATAACTATGCTCGCGTAGCATATTCCCAGCTCCCTAGCCAGGGCTACTTCCGGGTAGCCCGTCATCCCGACGACGTCGGCACCCCACATCCTGTAGGCCGCGATCTCAGCCGGGGACTCGAACCTCGGCCCCTCCGTGCATATGTAAGTCCCCCTGGGGTGGAAGAAAATGTTCTCCTCCTCGCAGGACCTCTTTAAAACTTCCCTGAGCTCAGGGCAGTAGGGATTCGTGAAATCAATGTGCACCACGCCGCCGACTGGAGGCTTATCCTTGAAGACCCTGATCCTAGTCCTGCCATTGAAAAAGGTCGGTATTCTCCTCTTAGTCGCATCTATAACCTGGTCGACGATAACGAATTCGCCAGGCTTAATACTCGGGTTTATCGAGCCGGCCGCCTGGGTTGTGAAGATTCTTTCAACGCCAAGCTTCTTCAAGCCGTAAATGTTGGCCCTATAGTTTATCTCGGAAGGCGGGACAGCGTGGGAAACCCTGAGGCTACCCGGCTTAGAGTGTCTCGGCAGGAAGGCGACAGCCTTATCCCCAATATATCCCAGCTCTATACGGGGTGTTTTTCCGAAAGGGGTTTCAACAATCCTGTGTCCAACCGCCTCGAGAAGAGTGTAGAGCCCTGAGCCGCCTATTATCCCTATTTTAACCTCCCTGATCCTGGGCATGGAAAGTTTTCCAAAGAGCCCGTAGATAAGCTTTACCGGGTTGAAAGCCGCCTGAAAAAATAAATAAGCGTTGAAACACATACTCCAAGAGTGGGGTCCGCCCAGGGTTGATTAATCCGAGGGAGGTAGTGGAGTTCTACCGTCTGAGGCAGCGCGGCTTCAGCAAGCTATATATAATCCTGCTCCTAGTCACGATAAACCTTTTCTCCATATCCATCCTGCTCGACGTCGCCAAGTTCTTCCTAGCTGTCCCAATGCTTCAGGCTGGAACAATCGTCCTGGTTGCGACCCTCATAGTGGGCGGGGCGGATAAGCTCAGGCTTGAGAGAAGCAGGTCAAACCCTTTCCTAACACTGGTTGAAAGCCTCCGGGTAACGTCATACACTGTCCTCCCCATTCTCATGATTTTCGTCGCCGTCCTTTTCTACCTTGGTAAGCCCAGCCTGCCCTACTTTCAGAACCTTAGGGGCGTGATCTCAATGCTGACGGTCTTCCTAATCCTATCGGTTCTGGCTAAAATATTCATATTCCAGATCCGAATACTCGTCTCCCCCTTCGAGGACAGGAGGACCGTGAGGCTCCTGCTGTACGCGGGAACACTAGTAATAGGCTTCTCAAGCATAATTTCATTCGTCTTATCGGATATCCTCCTCCCGCGCTACCTGACGCAATGGTTCATGTACGAGACGTTCATCTTCTTCCTCGAGCTGATCTTCCTCTACTTGTCTGCAGAGGTTGCTCTGAACTATAGGACGAGCATCTACATAATGATGTTCTTAACGTATATTGCTGTAGTATTCTTCTCCCTGACCGGGGGCGCTGAAATAATCAGGCTTAGCTACACGGATTACGACAGTGTTTTCCCGAAGATAGTCACAGGAGTTTTCCTTCTAAGCATAAACACTCAGCTGATGGACTCCAGGGTGAAACAGTTCTCCCTCGGCCAGTTTGAAACCAGGAGCGAGGGGGAGGCGACGATGGATGATTTGCTAAGCATACTGGAGGGGATTAGGAGGGATGTTGACATAAGCAAGAAGACTATTGAGAAACAGGATAACGCGATAAAAGTATTGACTAGAATAATCGAGAAGATGACTGTTTCAAGCAGCGGGGCGATTGAAGAATTAAGGAAGGAGCTTAAACACATAAGGCCGTCGCAGACAATCAGCAGCCTAAACACCTCGTTCTCGAAAAGGCTTGCCGAAGAAATCCTTAGGCTATGGGAGAACCATAAGGATTTCTCGCTGAGCGACTTAGCAGGGTTCATCCTCGGCCCTAGGCCGATGCCGGCTGGCAGCAGGAAAGCAGTCGACCTGGAGAACGTCTCGCCAATCCCTCTTTTCATAATGGTCTGCAAGGCGTTCCTAGAACTGCAGAACCCTGGTTTAACAGAAGGTAAGACGGTTCAGCAGAAGGATCTGGCGGGTTTCCTAGTATCCAACCACCCGCATTTCCGGATGAAATGGAGCAGACGCACAGCGCAGAACTTCGTCAACTCCTTCATCCTGAGATACGTTAAAGCATGCAGGGAGGCTGGACTGTTTTTCACAGTAGAGAACCGGGGCTCGATTGCCCTTTCTAGCGACAGCGGTGTGCAGACGCTCTACGAGGCTGTTAGAGAGTATGTTTTGGACATTGGCACTGAAAACATGCCCATGGCTCTCCTATACCTCCCTAAAATAAGAGATTTAGTTTTAAAAGAACTGAATATTACCGAGAACGATTTAAAAAAGGCTTTTTAAAGATTTTTCGGCAAAAATGAATTGAAAATAGGAGAAGAAGATTCAAGGAAAGTTTTTCAGCGAGATCAATGGGTTTGAAGCGTTTCAAGTGATAAACGCATTTTGCCCGGTGAAGAGGAACATAATCCGGTTGCAGGACCACAGCGACGTCTCCATAATCATTCCGACCCTGAACGAGGAGAAATCCATAGGGCTAGTTATAGAACGCGTTAGAAGAAGCTTACCCGGGGCGGAGATAATAGTCGTAGACTCCAGCGACGATAAAACCGCTGAAATAGCCTCATCCCTAGGGGCGCGCGTCGTTAAGCAAGAGAGGAAGGGGTATGGGGCAGCGATAAGAAAAGGCCTTGAAACAGCCGGAGGCAGGATTCTAGCCTTCATGGATGGAGACGGAACCTACGACCCGGCTGACTTAAAGAGGCTCATCGACATCGTGAAGAATGGGGAGACGGATGTCGCCACGGGCCGAAGGTTCAGCAGCAAGCCGGCGGGAATGAGCACCCCGAGATACATTGGCAACTTCATCGTGAACACTGTTTTCTCAATGCTTTTCCTCAGGAGGATCGGGGACACGCAGACGGGTATGAAAGCATTCTCGAGAGAAGCCTACCTGAGTATGAGGCTCAGGGAGAACGGCATGCCCTTTTCGACGGAAGTGTTAACCGAAGCATGCAGGAAAGGCCTTAGAATAACAGAGGTCGGGATAAGATACTACAGTAGGATAGGCTTCTCAAAGCTGAACCCGCTTAAAGACGGTTTGAAAATACTCCTGTTCATGGTTAAGAGTAGAATAGGCTTTTCAAGAGATTAGGTCGAGAGTAATTATAACGTTCTGCGGAATCCGTATCGTAGTCAAGGCTCGAAGAGCCTTATCGTTAAGCCCAAGATAGATAAGCCTCCTGTAAAAGCGCATCTCAAACTTGTCCCAGGTTATCGTGCCCTGCCCACTAGGGTTCTTCTGAGTAGTAACCTTCAAAACCTTCCTTGGGAGAGGAATCGGGCCTGAAACCCTAACATTATTCTCCCTAGCTATCTTAAGTATCTGGTCCACTACTGTCTGAAGATCACTCAGCTCGTTGCTCACTATCTTTATCCTCGCCCTGTTCACCAACTACGGGTTAGACGCTTCAAAAGGGTTTTTATGGATTTTCTTTCTTTAGAAGTCTTAGCAACCTTCCTAAAAATGGGTTTAAACCCCCTTATGCAGGGTTAAAAGCGAGGTTAGACCGTGTCTGGCATGGAAGACTTACTGAGTTTTAACCCAACTATCTCCCGCTGGTTTACCGCTCCATCAATCCGCCACAACCCCTGCTTTTGAACGGTTCGGAAACATTTTAATCGTATAAAAAGCGTGCGCGTGGCTTTTCCACTTCTTAAACAAGCCCATCCACTATGCGTTAGTTCAGGCTTTTCTTGATGCTCCCATTTAGGATTTGGCAACGGGCGGCCAACATTACCGTCAAAAAGCGTTTTCACGAAATTGCCTCTAAAGGGCTCCGTAATTTTTCTACAAAACATCCACAGAAGAACTGGGCCATGATATGTTGCAATACCCGTTTTTGCGAAGATATGTTTAACAGGGTTGTGCCGCCAGAAACCCCAGTGAAGATTTTAGGCGTTTTCCGCATCATCCTGTAATCAACACCGTCAAGCAAATGATTCGCAGTTTGGCCGCCTTGAGACACCAAGATCATTTTTACTTCCGGGTCCTCCCACATAGTGTTAAAATCCTCTATCCGTGCTTCTCTTGTTCCAGCATTATAGTGGTATCTATCAAAAACATGTTTTCCAAGTTTAACTTTAAGCCCAAAAGTTTCAAGCGTTTCCACCCCTATCAATTATCCGCGTAGATCTTCAGTAACTGGTTCTGAAGGAGAAACCATGCCAACAGTATCACCCACTTTCAATCCCCAGGGTTTAATCACATGCTCCATTTTATCCGCCTCTCTTTCACAGCCTGCTCTGAACTGCCTTAAGCATTACTGTCAAAAACTTCAGACTCGCATCCGGATTCATCCGAGACTAATGGAAACTTAAAACTTAAATATCATCAGGAAACAAGGTTAATGCCGGGGCCGGTAGTTCAGTGGTAGAATACCCGCTTGGCGACCCAGAAAAAGGCCAGAATGCGGGGGGTCGTGGGTTCGACTCCCACCCGGTCCACTCCCTTTTTAGGTGCGAGGCGGACGCTTTCTGCTACATTTAATGCAATTTGTGTTATTTTTAGTTAAGACTCTACCACAAAATGAGAAAAGCGCGCGCGCCTTGGGGACGTTATCCACGTTGACGAGAACCATTACTGTGAGGTTAAGGAGCTTCCCCCGGGCTTCGACCTCCTAGCTTCTACGGAGGAATGCCGTATTCAGGCGATGAAGCATAGGATGCGCCCGCTATACGGGGTGCAGTTTCACCCGCAAATCTTCGACGAGGAGCATCCTGATGGAAAAAGGATTCTTGAAAACTTCTTTGAAATAGCTCAACAGTATTGGGAAAAACCGGTTGCGCAGTGAAGTCTTAAAGCATGCTTCTATAAGCTGTCCACTGCTGCTAGCCGTAACCTATTTGCTCCAAAGCCTTTGAAACGTTTTCCGCGGCTTTTCTCAGCAGGGACTCCTCATTCTCGCCCAGCTTCTCCTGAACGATTCTAAAACCGTTCCTCCCAGCTTCAACCGGAACACCCAGGCAGACGTTCCTAATACCGTACTCACCGTTTAAAACGGCTGAAGCAGGCAGGATCTCCCTGCTGTCGGACAACACTGCCTTAACCATTCTGGCTATTGACGCGCCCGGCCCGTGGACCGTGGCTCCCTTCATGCTTATTATCTCGGCGGCTGCCTTAACAGTCTCGCTCTGAACCGTGTCTAGCTCTGTATCGCTCAACCCGTATTCCTCGCGCATCCTGTCCCTGAGGATCACCATGTTCTCACCGTGCTCCCCGAGGACGAACGAGCTCAGGCCGCTTACCCTGATTCCCCTGCTCCTCATTATCGTTTTTAAACGGCTTGAATCAAGGACGCCGCTTAAGCCAGCTACCCTGTGCCTCTCAACACCGCTTCTCCTCCAGAAAACATATGTTAAAACGTCGACAGGGTTCGTAACGATTATGAAGACTGTTCCACCGTCTCCACCAGCGTATTCCCTGGCTATGCCCTCTATTATCGGCAGGTTCTTGTTCAAAAGGTCCATCCTGCTCATCCCCGGGGTTCTTCCAAACCCCGCCGTCACGATAACAACGTCTAGGCCGTGAAGCAGCGAGAGGTTGCTAGTCCCCTTGACCTGAACGTTTAAACCAAGGGCTTCAGCCGCGTTCTGCAGGTCCAAGGCTTCTCCGGCTGGAAGCCTAGGCACTATGTCGTAAAGCAATATTTCATCAGCCTCCGCCAGTAGGAATGAGGCTGCTGAGCACCCGACTTTCCCGGAGCCTATTATCCCGATTCTCCTCAAGCCGATGTCCACCCGTAAACGGTAAACTTAAAAGTATCAGTTTAAGAGGGTTTGGAAAAGGAAGCAGTATTGCATGACGTGATAATAGTGGGAGGAGGCCCGGCGGGAATATTCTGCGCGTTAAGCGTGCTCGAAACCCTTCCCAATGCGTCCATCCTGATTCTTGAAAAGGGGCGTGACATTCGTGATAGAACATGTCCTGCGAGGAGGCTTAACAAGCTCTGCGTCAGGTGCGGCGTATGCAATATTTACAGCGGCTGGGGAGGTGCAGGAGCCTTCTCCGACGGGAAGATAACGCTCGACCCGGAGGTTGGAGGCTGGCTTCCAGAGGTCTTATCATCCGAGAAGGCGCGTCAATACATAAAGAAGGTTGACGATGTTTTCCTGAGCTACGGGGCACCTGAGAAGGTTTACGGGGAGGATGAGGATTCCTTCGAGGAGTGGAGGAGGAAGGCTAGCCTAGTGGGCCTGAAGCTTCAGAAGAACCCTGTTAGACACATGGGGTCAGACCTCGCGTTCAAAATACTGAGCCGGATGAAGGAGGATCTTGAGAAGAGTGTTGAAGTAAAGGTTATGACTGAGGTTGAAAGCTTCATTGTTGAAAACGGTTTCGCCAAGGGTGTTAAGACGAAGAACGGTGAAAACGTTTTCGGACGGTTCATCGTAGTCGCTCCAGGCAGGTCTGGGGCAGGATGGTTGAGGAAAGAGTTCACCAGGCTTAATATCCCTATGAGGCGCAACCCGGTTGACCTAGGTGTTAGAGTGGAGGTTCCGGCAGAGATAATGGACAGTATTACTCGAGACCTCTACGAGCCGAAGCTGAAGTACGTTTCGAAAAGGTTTGACGACAATGTTAGGACGTTCTGCGTCAACCCGCATGGAGAGGTTTTAACAGAGTTCTACGAGGGGATTGTCACCGTGAACGGCCACAGCTACAACAGTTACAGGACTGACAACACTAATTTTGCAGTGCTTGTTTCAACGGATTTCACAGAGCCCTTTAAAGAGCCCATCGAATACGGGATGTCGATAGCTAAGCTTGCAAACCTTATTTCAAACGGCGTTGTTGTTCAAAGACTAGGCGACCTCCTTCAGGGAAGAAGGTCTACGCACGAGCGTCTCAGCAGGAGCCTGATAACCCCGACGCTGCCCGACGCTACACCGGGAGACCTGAGCTTCATCCTGCCCTACAGGATTCTCTCCAACATTGTTGAAATGCTCAGGGCTATGGACCGCCTAATCCCCGGGATCTTCTCGAAGCACGACACGCTTCTCTACGGTGTTGAAGCCAAGTTCTACTCCTCAAGGGTTGAGGTTAACGAGCATGGCGAGACTCCTGTTAAAAACCTGTTCGCAGTCGGAGACGGCGCGGGAATAACGAGGGGCCTGTCTCAAGCAGCAGCCTCAGGCCTCTATGTGGGCCACGTGGTCTCGGAGAGGCTTAAAGCCTAAACCCGGCGCGTGCAGACAGGGTTTTCCTAGCTCGCCCCCTGCAGGGAAACCAGGAGTGTTAAGCCTTAACGTTAGTCAGGAGTATAGTCTTCGAATATGCTTTCCCCAGCCTCGCCCTCCTCCCGGGTTTCCTCCACGCCTTCTGGCTGCTCAGGCTTCCCCATGGTTTTCTCCAGCCACGTGATCCTTTCCTCCAGCCTTTCAAGCCTGCTCACTATGTCTGGAGGCGGCGGGGGAAGCTGCTCTCCGGATAGCGGTGTGCCACAGTGGCTGCAGAACCTAGATTCTCCAGTCAACGGTTTACCACAGACTGGGCATGCTTCCTGCTCCACCGTCATGGGTTCCTCAACCCTCTTCGGCTTCAAGGGTGTTAACCTGGCGCCGCATTTAAAGCAGAACTTGTAGCCTGCACTGTTAACTGCGCCGCACTCAGGGCAGATCGTTGACTCTCCTGTTTCAACCACCTGCTTCTTCGGCAATAAGGGTGGCGTGAGCAGAGGCCTCCTTCTTAATCCGAGAACGCCTCCGGAGAAGCAGAGTACAGCACCCACTATACCTATAGCGGAGGGCACGAAGCCTCCTAGGAAATCTACGAGGCCTGACGCCCCCAGGTTGCCCGGTGTAAAAACATACGGCATGTATCTTCCAGCATACTTTAGGAAAACAGGCAGCAGGGAGAAGCAGAGAACAACCGTCGAGAAGGCTAGTACTATCGCTGAGCCGGCTACAGCCCTCTTACTATTCTCCGAGGCGGTTAACAATGCTCCCAGTAGGATGACTACTGCAAGAAACAGGGTAGCTAGGTGGAGGACAGTTAGAAGAGGCAGGTAGTGGCTGCTGAACGCAAGAATAAGAACACCAGTAAGTATGAGCGCTGCCCCGGTTACTGACAGTGCGAAGGGGCCGGCATGTTTTTCAGCCATTTTTTCAACTAGGGTTTCGCTGGGACTTTTATAAACCTTGATTATATTACCATACATTACTGCCAGCGTCCTCTAAACCCGTCTTTTTAATCCCCAGTTCACCTGTCTACAGTCCGCCTGCGATTCCATGATTACTGCAGCCAGTGTAATGCTCCAGAAGAATTGTAACAGGCCATATCGTCAACGCCGGGTTGGCCTCGTCAAGTATGCGGGTAACGCTCTTCACCTCCAGATCCCTCCTACTGCCGATCAGCCTGCACACCAGTCCTGTTGAAGCATTAAGCGTCTGGGGAACGGGAACCACCCGCGTCGCGTCGTTGAAAAAAGTGAAGCACCGCCCGTTGAAACACGTGTCCAGCCTCTTGGAAAGATGGAGCGTGTAGCGACGCCTAGCAGCCTCCTGGATCTTAAACGGGTCCTGCTCACCCTGGGAAACCCAGTCCCCAGCCTCAAAGTCGAGAACATGAACATGGAAGCCGCGTGAGCCGCTGAAAACTATTGTGACATTACTGTAATTCTCCTCGACAAGCTCGCTAAGCACGATCGCGTATCTCCTCGCAGCCTCGAGGCACGCGTCGCAGACCCATGTTCGAGGATGCTCGTGGCTAGTAACGCCCCTGAAAAGAAAATCATCAACATCGATAACGTACTCTCCTCCAATAGGGTGGGCACGCCGGCCAGTGTTCCTCAACCCAGCCTCCTCTGGGAAAAGGAAGTTGAGAACCGACATGTAGACTTGAACAGGAGCATGCTTCACGCAGTTCTTCCGGAGAGAAGAAAAGGTGTCTATACGGCTCCTAAGCGTGTTCAGCTTCAACATCCTCCTGTTTTGCAAAACCATTCTAACGTGCTTCCGGCTCAGCCTCCAGGGAAAGAACCCGGGCAGGCTCAGGTTCTCATAATACTTCTTAACCAGCTCCGGGTGCATCCATAACCCCGCCCTCGCCGACGATGAACAGGGCCTCCCCGTAGGGAAGGTGGGGAGCGTCGAAAAGGTATGCTACCCTAGTGTTCTCTTTACCCTTCCTCAGGAAAATCCGGTAGGTGCTGGCGTGGGCGACAACATTGCCCCCGGCAGGCTTATTCGGGTCGCCGAAAAACTGCCCGGGGTTTGCAACCACCTGGTTAGTAACCACGACGGCAAGGTTCAATGCTTCAGCAAGCTTGA
>JBNAVT010000016.1:19851-47610 GCA_049700215.1 Thermoproteota archaeon | reverse complement strand
CTATTATATCTATGCCCTGGTAGGCATTAATCCCTGCATCCACCATATCGCCCAGCAGCGGCATGATATAACCGTCTGAATGAACCACTACAAAAGCCCCTTTTCTTCTGAATTCGTTCACATGCCTCTCTAAAGCCGGTTTCACGAATCTTCTGAACATCGGTGGAGAAAGCCAAGGACCATTTTTATTACCATAGTCAACGCAGAGCTGAATCGCATCAGCGCCCTCATCAATTGCATGCTTCCCGTATTCTATTGCAATTTTAGTATGATAGTTGATCAGGGCTTCAACAGCATCAGGTCTTCTATACGCCCAGACGAGAACATGCTTAAGCAGATTTGGATTTGAAACTATTGGCCCCCAAGTTCCGTCTGCGTCAAAGGATAGAAAGACCTCGCCCTTAACTTTTTTAGAAATCCGCCTCAATATGTCGTAAACACTAGTGTTCACCCTTATACTGCTATTCTTGCAAGCCCTTATTACCTCGTCCGGATCGTATTCTTTCGGCTCATCCAGAAACCAGGCTGTGTCTCCTATCCATTTATAGCGTCCGCCATTAACCTGCCACACGTTATCCTCAAGCTTTTTAACATTCTTTGGAACGCCGGTGTAGGCTCCGCCAACTCTTATCCAATCTAACCCAAGCTTCTTGTAAAGGGTCAACTGTTCCTCTGCCACTTGCGCATTCAACCTATCCAGGTTAATCTCTGCCTTTGAAACTATCAGGTTATAGAAGGCCTCGGTATTAGCGTACATGATTTCATTCACGTTCTTATTCAATATTACTGAAGATATTTTAGGAGGAATGTGCATCTCATAGATTGGAATCCTATCGGATGCTGAAAGCTGCATAGCTTTTACGACTCTTTCCCAAGAGTTCATAGGGCATTCCTCCGAATTGTATTATATAAACATTCTTTATGTCCTTATTGTTTTTCCAAAACTCTTTCAATCTTGCCAGTTGATATGAAGGTAAAAATTCATAAAAAACGCGCGCGCGTTTTTTCAATATTTTCTTATAGAAAATCTATTTCAAAACTTTCAAGAATACGAAAATCGGGATGCGAGTAAAATACTGAAAAACCAAAAGCCGTTACATAGATTTTTCTAAAAATAGAAAAGAGGTCTCATTGGGATGATCTGAGGAGACTCCCTGGGTTTTATGCCTAAGCCTCTATCCGCGTTCTATTAGTATTGTTGTATTTAAGAGCGCGGCCTCGAATAACTTTTGATGATTAAGCCCGCTTCATTGCTACAAGATGCTTCTATAAGCATTGTCTACGAATAACATTCCGGGTGAGACGCCCCGAAAAAGAATGAACATAAGTATTGTTTACAAAAGCCTCACATCTTATTTAGAGAAGTCAAAAAGGGTGTTTCAGAGTTTTCTAAAAATAGAAAGCTCCGACTAAGTGTGTGACGCGAAGCTTCGCGCGCGCCTATCGTTTCTTTTTCTTTAAGAACATGTATTGCAAATTCTATTAGAAAATTTTGAACGATGTTAACGATTTTGATAAAGGAAGCAGATAAGAATGATTGTTAGAAGAAATGGGAAAAATGACAGGGTTTGCCGTTTAATCAACCGGCTTCGGTATTGCGAAGGCTTTGCCAGCAAGATGAAGCGGGAATTCTGCTCCACTACTCCACACACCTTTTTTGAACAAACCTTCTTCGGCGCATGCCTTTTGACTTCAGCAACATACAGAATCTGCTCTCAGAATTTCATTCTATCTCTAACTCTACATTCAAGGATCCCTAAGCATTCCTATATTCCGGCGCTTTAATTGTGCTAGAGGTGATGAAGCTGACTTTTAGAAGCTTAGCCTTATCGCTTTACTACTGCTTCCGGTGCCTGCTAGCCAAACCTGTCAGTGCGCGCTACCTGTTTAAGTAGTTTTGAAGAGGGGATGTTTGCCGTAAACTCTCCGGTCTCGTCTATCAAAACATGAGTATACCCCTCTCTCCCATAGGGCCATTGCTATAAGCGGAGGGTCGTCGCTCACAGTGGTAACCCAGGAGCAGCTTATGATATTAACCCTCCTTCCTTGCTTCACTGGTCTGGGATGCAGGAGCCTGTATGACTCTCCTAGGCCAATCCTTTTTATGGAAGAGCCTTGTTGAAACCGGGTAAAAAGATTATCATGGTCCTGTCTCCAGCCCGACCGGTTTTTATACATGTTTAAGAGGAACGCAACATTTATATATTGCTACTATATTCAATAGTAGCAATGATGACCAAGGCTCTCAAGATAGCTTTGCCGGTATTCATCCTCCTACTAGGCATAGCCGTATACATTAGCCTGGCAAATGTTATTGCGCAGACCAATGAATCTTCAGAAACACCCTTGCCTTGGCTACCGTTTCGTGGCCCGCTGGGCCGTTTCCAATGGGGCCCTGTTAAGGTCGAAGCGAATCTTAGTAGGGCTCAAGCATACCGTGGCTGCCTTAAGCGAGGATTGGGCTCTATAGAGATCAGCGAGGAGTTCAAGAACAATGTCGTTAACATAGCTAAGAGCGATTCCGACGTTCAGAATCTGTTGTCAGAAGGCTACAACGTAACTTGTATTCAACCTATTATAAAAACTGTTGTGGAGGCTGACGGAAGCGTTGTAGCCAAGGCTAAGAGCGCCATCCTCACGCTGCGCAAAGACAACTCTGGCATGGCATTTGTATGGGTGGATGTTGAGAACAGTAAAGTAACTAGGATCGAGATAATAACTCGTACAGTAATCGAGAAGCCCTAAAAACCCTTAATTCCCCTCTTTTTTTCATTCAAATAATAACGGAGGCTTTTTCAAGTTTTCCAATAGGGCTTAGTCCTTATGTATTGCAGCTTTGCTTCCAGAAGATCCCTGAGCAACTCATCTTCACTGTAATGCATTTTCGAAAGTATTCTTAGAGCAGTCTGCGGCCCTATTCCGTAGACGGATAACGCGATAACGCCTCTTCTCCCATAAGAATGAATAACGTCTGCAGTCCTCCTTAGGTCGGCAAGAAGCCTAGACTCGTCTCCAGACAGTTTCTCGCCGTTCAGCCTCTTATTGACGATTCCCACAAGATACCCCTTATATCCTGGCAGTAAAGCTAGAAGAGTTGAGCCACAGGAGCAGCTTGGCTTCTGCGGAAGATCCCTGATAGGAATCGGCTCCTGCTTCCTCCCGCATTCCATGCATATAAGCTCGACACTAGTATGCATTATGGCGTTTCTCATTCTCTCCACCGTGTCAGCCTGAACCTGCTCCGGTGCGATCATCTCAGGAATCTCAGCGTACTTGTATAGTATGTGGTATGATATTGGAGTTGGTTTCTCATTTGAGATCCGGGTTTCAACCCTGATTTTCCCGTTTCCAATGGCTGAAACCACTTTTTTCACCGTTTCGACATCAGCCTTCTCTTGAAGAACTTCCCGTATGGTTTCATCGTGTATCGGTGTCTGCTTGAGCCTGCTGTACAAGTCGAGCAGCTTTTCTTCTCCCAGGGACAGGCCACGTTCAATCGCACCGAACCTTTCAGCGATGAACTTCATGTAATACCCAAATGGAAACCTTTCCCTTATTCTAGCGTGGAAATCCCTCTCAACCTCCTCAGGGCTTCTGGGCAATACTCTTTCGACCAGGTGTTTGAAGTTGGACTCTGATACCTCAACCGGTAGCTCGATCAGGATCCTATACCCATCTGCCCACCAGTTTCTAATGAGCCCGTCTCCGGAAAGCCTCTGGTCAACAATGTATCCGAGTGTTCTGTTCGCCAGCTCTCCCAGGCAGCAATTCACAATCAAATACCTTTCGAAACCCTCTATTAAGATAAGTTTGTCAGAGGGGACTGGAGCCCCCATCCCCATATGCTCCCGGATTTCGCCGACTATTTTCCTAGCGGCATTACTATCTATCTGAAACTCTCTGCAAAGCCAGCTTACGGTTTGCTCATTCTCGCCTCTGCGGAGTTTTTCACTGATTTTTCTCCGAAGCCTGCCGACTTCCCTAGCTAGTTCGTAGGGCAGTGGAAGAATCTCGCCATCCCATCCGGGTAGGGCGGCTCTAGGGTCTTCAACCGGTGTCACGTACACTCCGTCGTCAGAAATCTGCTCAATATTCCAAACCATTCCTCTGCAGATGAAGTGGAGTCCTATCCTCGCTCTAAGCATGACGAACTCTTCACCAACTATTCCTATCGTCCTGTTCGACGTAAGGTCGACAACTGGATATCTTCTCTCGTCAGGTATCATTGAGAGGTTCGAGAAATAATATTTCCTAGCTTTTCTAGTATGCGTTATGCTATCTCCTTCCAGCCTTATTAGGCCAAGCTTGGAAAGGAATCCCGCTACCCTCCGAAACTCCTGCTCGCCCAGCCTTCGGAAAGGGTATGCTCTCGACACTATTTCAACCGCCTTAGAAATGCTTATGCTCCCATGGTCTAGGGAGAGGCCAACTAGCTGGTGTGCAAGAACGTCTAGAGCCCCCTCATGTATCCGGGTAGGCTCAACCTTTTCGCTCCGTGCCCTGTTCACAACGGCTATTGATTCGAGCACGTCGTCTACGAAGGCAGTTAGTATTACTCCTTCAGACGTTAATCCAAGCCTGTGACCAGACCTGCCTACCCTCTGGATGAAAGGCCCTACTTGACGCGGGGAAAGATACTGTATAGCCAGGTCGGCAGTACCAATATCTATGCCAAGTTCAAGTGTTGAAGTGCAGACAATAGCCTTAATCAAGCCTTTTTTGAAACCGTCTTCAATCTTTATCCTCTCCTCTCTCGACAGGGAGCCGTGGTGGATGCCTATTTTAGGATCCAGTAGTCCCAGTCTTAAAGCAAGCATTTCAGCCACCTGCCTGCTGTTTACGAAGATAAGGGTAGAAGTATAAGAGTCGCAAAGATCCTTTATTGTCCTTATTCTCGCGGCAGCCTCGGGAGAAGTGTAGAGAGTAGTTGAAAGGTCGAAATCCTCCTCATTAGGCTGGGGCCATTCTATCCAATACCTGTAGCCTTTAGGCACAGGGATCCTGAGGATTTCAAACGGTCTCTTGCTGCCTGCGAGAAGCCTTCCAACCTTCTCCGGCGTTCCGACGGTTGCCGATAGACCTATCCTCTGAAAATCATGGCCAGTGATTTCCCTCAGCCTTTCCAAGGCTACTGCGAGCTGAACACCCCTCTTGCTTTCAGCTATTTCATGAATCTCGTCTATAATAACCCATTTAACCCTCTTAAGATTATCCTGCATTCTCCTACCCGGGAGGATTGCTTGAAGAGTCTCAGGAGTCGTTATCAAAATATCGGGGGGCTTTAAAGCCTGTTTCCTCCTCGTTGATGACGGTGTGTCCCCATGCCGCACGTCTACAGACAAGCCTAGTAGGGCGCACCATTTCGCGATTCTTTTCATCATATCCCTATTCAAAGCCCTTAATGGAGTGATGTAGAGGAGCGAGATCCCCCTTCTATCGTTAATGCTGAGTAGCTTACCCAGAACCGGCAGGATCGCTGCCTCCGTCTTCCCACTCCCAGTCGGAGCTATTAAAAGGATGTTTTTCCCGGTCAGGATGGCTGGAATAGCTTTCTCCTGGGGCTCCGTTAATTCTTCTATCCCCATACGTTTCATGGCTGTCCTAATGGGTTTTGGAAGCAGTTCCAAGGATTTCTGGGGCAGGGGAGCTTCATTCATCTCCCCATAGTTTAATGGCTGGCACTCATATGTTTATCTGTTCAGGCTCAAAAAGGCTTCTGGTTAATCTTTAAAACTTTTCATCTGGAAAACAGTATTATGCGTGGGCAACGTGTACTCGTGCTTATAGTGGTAATTGCAGTTGGGAGTATCACCGGAGCTTACTTCTACACTATGCACCAAAGAAGGGCTAGCGAGGGACAATTAAGAGGTGTCAAAGTCTTAGCCATTATTGCGGAAGGTTTCGACTACACTGAATACATAGGTGTCGTCAATTATCTTAGGAAGGAGGGAGCGGAAATCACTACCGCAAGTTTTTCAACTAAAACTGTTTCGGGCCACGGTGGAAGCTTCACCCCGGAAATAACTTTTAACGAGGTAAACGTTTCTGTCTTCCACGTTATCTTCATACCCGGAGGAGATGGGCCTTATAACATCATCCACAACGAGCAAAACCAAACTGTTTTCAATATTCTGACTCGGGCCCTTAACGAGGGTAAGATTGTTGCAGCTATATGCCATGGTCCATGGGTTCTTGCTGCAGCGGATTTGGTCAATGGGGTGAGGGTAACGTGCTGGCGGGATGAGGATATGATACGTGACCTAGAGGCTCAGGGGGCGGAAGTAGACACTGGCGAAAGCGTGATTAGAGACAGGAACATTATTACTGCAAACGGCCCGGCCGCCATAGAGGCTTTCTCGAGAGAAATAGTTTCAGCACTGGCTGAGAAATAGGTGCTAGAAGCCACCTTGCTTTTTAGCCGCAGAGAGTTCGATGAAGCTTTCCAGGTTTTCAAACACCTGAGGCCTCCTCATGCCTGTCACACTGTTTATCCTTTCTTCAAAAATAGCTAGTTCACTTCCCACTAAAACGCCTATCTCAATGTTGAATTCTCTTGTTTCCTGAGGCTTAATATGTTGCAGCGTCTTAAAATCTCGCTCCTTGTCCCTTCCCAAGACGAGGCTGTTCGCAGGCTCCATGCCCATAACGTATGTCCCCTCGCCAAGCATTTTCCACTGAACGAATCTTGGAAGTTCTCTAGTGCTATACTTCACGTATACTCCCAAGCCTCCGAGAAGCCTATGGTTCAATATGGCAGCATAGGCGTTCCCATCGCTATCACTCAGCATGCTGTGAAAGTATACTTTTTCCCTGTAGCCGGGCCTTGGCCCATGGACACTCGCAAAGTCTTCAACACCTTCCAAGGCGTCCAGGTCTCTCGGGGCGAGGCAGCCGGTTGTTGACAAGAACCTGGCACCCTCGTCCAGCAGGGGGAAACCTATGTTGATATGGTACAGTATCATCAGAGGCTGTGTTTTCCACCCGCGGTTCGTCACAAGGTCACGTATTGCTATGCGTCTCTCCCCTAGGATCGTTGTTATTCGCCGTCTCAATACGATGTTTGGCTCAAACACCTTTGATTCTCTAGCCTCCCCTTCTAGAACAATCTTGTAATTTTCCCCCTCCCAGTAGGAATCGGCTTTCAACAGATTAGCCGGCGAGTAGGATATGCGTCCATGCAGCCCCAGGCTCTCGCCATCGTCGAAAGTAGGTGCACCCATATAGGTTAGGCCGCAGGTAGTCATTAACCCACCTGGGAAGCCGCGGAGCCACCCGAGTCCTTCCGGCTCGTAGAAACCGGGTGCAACTATCCCGGTAGGGCTAATCCAGCTTAACGGCACTCCTTTATACCCTGCATTCACTATATCCATACCTCGGTCTATTGCCACTAGAAAATCCAGGTCCCCGTTTCTGACTACGGCAACTTTGACACCGCGTTCAAAACCGTTGGAGAATTCCGCTATTTTCACCCCAGCAATCTGCTCCATGCTGCCAACTCGTTTAAGAATATCATCCCTCGCCCAGTCCCGTTCATAAAGATGGACCATGCTGATAAACTCCTCTCGCTTTACTAATAAATCTTGTTTCAAGCAATTATTTGAAAAGTCTATGTTAAATATATTAGGTAAAACATTATTGCAAGCCAGATAAGGAGGCTTATAACTATGATCCTGCTGGACAGGAGTCTTCTTATAATTCCAGCCTCCCCAGTTTTTTTCGAAATCGAAATGAATTGCAATACTATTAGCGTTATTATCGGAATCGTGAAAGGCAGTAGACCATCTGCATACGGCGAGTGAAAAGTATAGAGAGAATAAGAGATTATTATTAGGGTTGAGAATATGGTGATCGATTGATCTATAAGAGCCACATCATAATGCTTGAAAGACTTTCTATGATGTTCAGGTTTATTTAAAGCGGTTAATTCCTCCCTTCTTTTCGACAATGCAAAGAGCATCGAAACATAGAAGACGCTGATCAACAGCCATGGTGAAATATACACATTAACTATCTCGCCTCCTGCTAGCGACCTAATGATATAATTAAGAGATATGCTGAGCAGGTCTAACCACGCTATATCCCTTAGGAAAAAAGTGTAGGTGATCGAGTTTAGGAATAAGGAGATGCACAGTACTAGAAAGGGGATGCTTACCCGGTAGGAGATGAAGAGGGAAAAAACCAGTAGGATAATCGAGAAGATTAGCGCTGAAGCCCTACTCATTTTCCCACTAGCCACAGGCCTATGTTTTTTCCTAGGATGATAAGCATCCTGAGCAGCATCTTTAATATCATTAATCACGTAGCAAGCACTGGAGGTCGCTGACAGGGCTAGAAATCCTAATAAAAGGCCAGGATAATAGACTGGGAGTAGAAGCTTTCCGCCGAAGAATGGTGCAAGCAGTATAAGTAGATTCTTATACCAGTCTAGAATCCTTGCTTCCACTAAAAAATCATTTACTTTCGCCATTTTCCATGTAGCTTCCTAGCTATCGGCAGGGCTATGCCGGAGATCAGAAGACAGAGAAACACTGCCCAGGCTATTTTTGATACATCGCTTCCCACGGTATGCATACTGAACCTAAGCGTTACCCTATTAGACCCGGCTGGTATTTTCACCTTAATGAACGGTATCCTCCAGTTGAATACTGGCTGGATTCCATGCCAACCCGTTATTACGTTTGGCAGCTTTGGATAGTACGTGTCTACCGGGATAATTTCTCCATCCGCCTCAGCAGTGAAGCCTGGAAAGTTCACCTGCCTAACTATCAGATACGAAGTGTTTCCAGAAACGTTGGATACGGTGACTTGAATTCTATTTATAGTGAAATCTACTGATTCAACTGTCCCATCTCCCTGGATGAAAACTATCTTTGAGGAATTAGTTTTCCGAAAAACTGCGTACAGCCCATTATAGTGCTCAAGGCGAAAATCGGCGGAGGAGTTTAAGAAATTTATTAGTCTCGAATCGTGGATAGCAATATAACCGATTCCAAGCTCATCCATCAGTCGCTGAATCAGATTGTTCTTAATCAGCTTTTCAACAGAGAAACTTAGAAGATACCCTCCCTCAGTAAGGGCATAGGTATTAGTTATGTAGCGGGTCCCGAAACAACCCCCGATAATAGGTCTTTTTAGCCTTATTGAAGCAATGTAGACATAGTGCGACGTCTGAAAGTCTTTGCTGTCGCCGAAATCCAAAGTATCCTGAAACAGTATGTAGGTGTCTTTGGGAACATTGTTCTCCACCCAGCCTATAAGCTCGTCAACCTTCTCGAAGCCGGGGTAGTCTGAGGTTAGCTTGAAAACCTTCTCCTTGGAAAACGGGTAGGCGAGATCAGTGTTCTGCAGTTGAGCACTAAGCGAAGAGTTAAGGATCAAGAACGCTAGTAATCCGGAGACTATCGAGAAAACTGCTGGAAACCTTGTTGTTTTGGAGAGCGCGTAGAGCCTGCTCAAAACCTTCGAGAAACCTAGAGCCGCTAAGCTGAGTATTAGAATTCTAACTGGAGCGTTAAACTTAGAGTAGCCGAAGCTCCTTGCGAAAGGTATTAGGCTAAGTAGGTCGAGCCTAAACGGGCCGAAGTAAACAAGATAAGTATCCGGGCCTGTTGCCAGAAAACCTAGGATGGATATGGATGCGAGCAGGAACGGCACATAGAGATCCCTGGAAGAAACCAGTAAAACCAGTGACGCCATGAATGCGAAAATAAGCCTCAGCCCGATGTTGCCGTCGTACAGGTTAACTAGGTTCAGGAACTGCAGTATAAGGATAACTGCAGAGGCGGCTAGGGATGAATAGGAGATCCTCTTTCCAGCGTAAACAGGTGTGAAAGCACCTAGACAATAAAAAACCAGCAAGTACCACGGCATACTTGCAAATATTTCTCCAAAAATATATGGTCCAGTAGCCCATGTGACGGCTGGAAAACTATGATACGCGCCTATCGTTTGAAACAACGGGACCATCCAGAAAGCAGCCATTCCTAAAGAAAGCAGGCCCATGGATGCAAACTTCGCCAAGACAACGGCCTCCGTTTTCAAGACCGGTTTAAGCCTGTCAACTGAACAAAGATCAGTCAATGTTCTGCCGGAGACAAATAGCCATAGTAAGAAAGCGATTAATGCTGCAGAAATCCCCATCATCACATGAGATAGAACGGACATGGAGAAAAACAGGGAGCCCAGTCCAGTGAAAAGCAGGGTTTTTGAAAGCTCTTTAGATTTAAAGGAGTAAGCCAAGAGGGCTATGCTGAAAAACAGGAAGACTAAGCCCAGTCTCTCTGGCCACATGCCTATGTAGTACATTTGCTTAAGGCCCGCGTCAAACCATGTGGATTCTTCGGTGAAGGTTGTTATTGAAAGCAGTGAGGCGACTACGGGTGCGATTTTATCCTCTGTTAAGGCGTGGACGAACATGAAGACTGCCGGGGCCAGTAGGAAATACGCTAGGAAAAATGCAATCTTGTAAGCCATTAAAGGGTCTATAAGCCCTAGGAAAAAATAGTAGACTGACGCGACGAAGATGCTCATGCCTGGGTTATAGTATAGGTTGAAGACCCAGCCGAACTGGTTAAACGGGTCCCAGCCTAGAATATCCAGCTTGGGAAACATGTAGAGTGCTGTGAGGTAGGAGTTCACGTAGTGCACAGGGTTGTCCCAGCCCGGGATCATGCCTTCTAGAAAAATCGTCTTGACGGAAAGCAATGCGTATAGGAAGAGCAGAAGCAGGGATAGCATGTAATAGTGTTTTTTAAATGTTTCTATAATCCGGCTGGGTGCTTTCACAGGCATCTCTCACCTATCTCGAAAACCAGCCTTTTTATAAATCTATCTTCGCCTCAGGGTTGAAACGTTAAGTAAAAACTTATATCGTGCTTCAATTGGAAGCAATCCGGTGATGGCGCCTAGGAGAATCGTAGAGCCGCTTCTAACAATAGTCTCAGTATCGTTTTTGATAGCGGCTCTAATTCTCCCTGGTTTACGATATTTCTTCGTAGAGCCCTCTGAAAACCTGGTTGACAAGGCTTCTGCCTACTTGGCGCCTTTCGACTACTTCTATCTCTCCAAATATGAATTGACTGGGAGGTGGAGCTACAAGGTTGACGCTTTCGACCCTGGAAACATTAATCTTTACTATGATCCTTATTATGATGATTCTTCCTGGAGCAGGGTTGAGGCACCCTTCCTTTTTAAGTCAACTAGATCGAACAGCTCGCTATGGGTGAGGAAGACTTTTGCAATACCTGAAACTATGAAGGGGCAGAGGCTGAGGCTTGTTTTCTCAGGAGTCTGGGTTGCTGCGAAAGCCTGGCTGAACGGCTTCTACCTGGGGGAGCACGTGGGTTACTTCTCCAATTTTTTCTTCGACATAGATAATGTCGCATTCCGTGATGGAGTAAACGTGCTGACCCTTTACCTGGAGTCCCCGGTTCAAGAAACGTATGAATCCAGGGTCTATCCGATGGGAATATACTCTTTCTCAGAGTTTCTTCCAGACCTTCGAAACAGTTTCATCGGAATATCTGGAGGCGTCACCCTCGTCGGGACACTGGATCCCGTTATTAACCTGGTCTTAGTTGATGTTGCACAGTACTTGAACCCTGCCTCTTTGAACCTGCGTGTTCTACTTCAGAACAAAGGGGGCGTTGACGAGAGTTTTGCAGCATCCGTGAGAATAAAAGGCCTTGGCTCAAATAACACAGCCAGCTTAGAGCAGTCTTTCAGCATAAAGCTTTCCGCTGGAGAAAGAAGGTGGGAAACGTTAAGCATCTCCCTCCGGGATCCAGCATACTGGTTCCCATGGGATATTGGCGTTCCAAACGTCTACCTCCTTAACATTAGTCTGCATCATGGTGATGAGTACGCCGGGTCTGTTGAGACAATCTTTGGAATACGTTTCTTAGAGGGATCCATCTCCCAGAAGAATCCTTACGTTAAAGTAAACGGTAGGAGTGTTTTTCTGAGGGGTGGGTCGTATTTCTCCAGGCTAGAATGGCTTACTGATCGGAGTCTTTTTTCGAAAATGAATGAGACGCTCAGCCTGCTGAGAGGAGCCAATGTAAATTTCTTAAGGTCATTCGCGCATGTTGAGCCGAAAGAGTTCTATGAGTTAACCTCTTTGAAAGGCTTTATTGTCCAGCTTGACTTCCCCTTGATAGGCGCCTACCCCGCCCTAGACTACTCTGAAGACTACGCTAGGCTCGTGAAGACTCAGCTCGTTGAACTGTTGCTGCTAACTTACAACTATCCCTCGATAACAATAGTTTGCCCCCACACCCTCCCGCCGTGGCTGAACAAGGAGTCACCCTATTATGGTTCTGGAACCAATTTCTACCTTGACCGTGATCTGGGCGTCTTGGTTAAAGAGGTGAATAAGGGAATCATAGCTCTATCATACGTTGAGGCATACGATTATGTTGACAGGTTCGTAGACTACGGTTGGGGGACAGGCAGCTGGGTTGACTACCTGCATTACAAGGAGTCCTTTCCAAACTTAATTAGCCCAGTGGGCTTGCCCAGTTTAAACTCTTCATTCTGGGGAGAGGCTCAAACCCTGCCCTATGAGCAGGTTATTCAGCTTCTTGAGGCGGAGGGGCTTGACCCGGGTTTCCTAAACGCCTACTGGAGGGATGCGGCTGAGAACCTCTCCAGCTTTATTGAGCTAAGCCAGAAATACCAGTCCCTGGTGCTGAGGAATGCGATAGACAGGGTTAGAATACTTAGGTACAATATTTCTATAGGCGTCAATGTTCTTCCGCTTACAGACTACCCCCTGCTCGTCAGCGGCTCAATCGTAGATTCCTACGGCTTTAAGAAAGAGTCTTACTACGAGGTTAGGAACGCTTTCAACCCTGTGCATACCGTAATAATGGTTGACGGGGACTATAGGCATAATCTGACATCCCTATTCTTTTTCCCAGGCTCAACAGTTAGGATTGGGCTCTGGCTTGTGAACGACGTGTTCCAGGAGCCTTTGGACGCGGTGCTAAGCTGGAGGTTGAACGACATAACCTCCAATGAAACTCTAGTCAGTGAGAACATAAGTGTTGAAATACCCTCTTCATCATCACCCGCCTATCTTACCGTAAAACGTGTCTTCGAGGCGCCACACCATGTTGACTCCGAGCATGTGCTGGAGGTTTCAACGGAGCTGCTCCTGGCAAACGGCACTAGGATTGACACCAATTCTAAACGCTTCATCGTAAAGCCGTCATCAATGCTTAAAATAACGTTGAATCCGAAGCCTAGGGAACCCCAGTTGTTCCTAGTGTTCGTGAATGAGACATACATGGTCACCAGGGTTTGGGATGAAGCAACGATAGCAGTGCCCTCCGGCTCAGAAATAAGGATCATAGGTCCCTCGCTAAACGAAAAAGATACTTATGTGCCTCAAATAATAAGCCTGAGAAAACTATCAGTCAGAGAAACCAGGAACATAGAAATAAACCTATGTCCAGGAGCAGTTGCAAAAGTACTGGCTGTTGTTCCCTCCCCCTTTGACCTGACGATTCCAACGCAGGAAATGCAAGTCCTTCTACTTAATGAGACGCGGCTTAATCAACTAATGCTGAATTATGATTCAAGCCATCTGCCACTACTTGGCTTGCTAAACATAACTGGAAATACCCTTATAGTTCCTTCTGAAACAGACTTGTCAATACTGGTTTCAATCACTGTCGGTGGGAGAAGAACAGTAGTGGAAATGGGGAATAGTACCCAGCCGATTAGATTAAGCAAAAATGCTAAAATTTACCTGGATCAACCCGCTTTCCTCCAGGTAAAGTCTTACCAAACTCTCGTCAATGAAACCATTGAATCTGCGGAAAGACATGTAGAGGAAACCAGGAACATTGGGCTCTACGTGGGCTTGGAGCTTTACAGGTTGGAGCAGATTGAAAGATCTAGTTTAGCCGTTTTAAACGCCTCTGACCCAATTAAGATACTGGCGTATCAGCAAGAAGCCGTGATGAGCAGCGTATTAATAATCGATGCTATTCAAAATATCGTGAGGGAAACACGGACCAACCAGATTATAGTATTCGTGATCGTGGCTATTCTATCCTTATCCATCGGCTCGATAATTGCAGAGAGGAAGGATCAATACGCGATGTTTACAGCGATTGCATTCATAGTTTTAATGACTATAGCTTATCAGGTGTTCCCAGGCCTTTCAAGGATTACAACGTTGGAGCTTCAGACAGGAATCTACATTGTTATAATCATGTTTCTACTCGTATTTTTAGCCCCCTACTTTCTTGAAATAAAGAGCGAGCGAGGAGTATCATTGATACCTGCCCTACTGATCGCTATTTCATACTCTATTGGAAACTTGAAAAAGAGGAAGCTAAGGACTACGCTAACTCTCGTCTCCATTACAATAATGATTATAGCAGTATCAACGTTGACTTCAATAAGGGTGTCTCTAACGACTAACGCTATAATGGTGGCGAAAACATGGCCAGCCGATAAGCCTCCAGTGTCGATGGTGATCAAGCCTTCCGGCCCTCTCACGCTTGAAGATTTTAGTTTCATAGGCGCGCAGAGAGAGGTTTCAAGAATAGACTATAAGGTGATAACTCCCGTTGCGTATGGCGCCCTGGACTATGTTAGCGAGGTGCCGATCTATGGGGTTAGGGGGGTTTCCGAGGGAGATCCGTCTCTAGGCTTGATTAGGAGCGCCACATACCCTGAGCATGCAATAGAAGGCCTGTTTAACAATAGTAATGCTGTTCTTATAAGCAGGTATTTGGCAACCAGAGCAGACGTGGACGTAGGCATGACCATAGTTTTCAGGGGAGTAAGGCTAAAAGTAGCCGGCATATTTGACGGTGGGCTTGTTAACGGGATAAAAGAGCCAGATGGCAGCCATTTCTTACCCATGTATATTCTTCCGGGCTTTGAAAACGGTCCCCAGCCAGTGCCCGCTGACAACCTCTTGATAACAGATGCTTTCACCGCTCAAAGATTAGGCGGATACGTTTCCGCGCTCTACTGCACATTCAAAGACAATGCGCAGGCAAGGGAGGTTTCGAGAAGATTAGCTTTGCTCGCCAACTATTCAGTCATAACTATGCCGAGTTCAGAGGGCATAACCTACTACTTCAGAGGGGGTTCCGTCGAGGTCTTTGGCGCGTCAGTTCTTATTCCAATGATCATCACCGTGTTAAACATTATGCTGCTATTCTACACGCTGGTTTATGAAAGGAGGAACGAAATATTCATTTTTTCATCCGTAGGCTTAAACCCTACTCATATTTCCAGCCTGTTCATAGTGGAGGCGGGAGTATTCGGCTTCATCGGCGGCGGTATTGGCTATATATTGAGCATGATTATATTCAAAGTGTTTGACGTCTCTAACATGATCATACCTATCGACGTGAAAACTACTCCTATAGATATGCTCTCCATAATAATGATGGCGTTTCTGACAGCCATGGTTTCTTCAACAATCCCTGCCCTAAGGGCTGCGAAAATAGCAACCCCCTCGCTTTTGAGAAGGTGGAGAATGGAAGAAAAAGTAGTTAAGGAAGGAGTGTGGACGGTTCGAATCCCAGTGAGGATTCCTTCGGAGAAGGTTGAAACATTTGTTAACTATCTTTATGAAAGATTGCCTCAAAGCAGTACAGCATTAGAGCTGGTAATTTCAGATGTTGCGCGCGATGAAAAACTGGATGAGAACGGGAATGTCTCATATTCGGTGAGTTTCAGGTATGGAAAGGGAGGCAATAGGCCATTTACAGCCTTAACCACGATCGAGGTTAAGAAGGATGGTGAAGAGTATGCGGCTTACGTTCATACGAAGTCTCTCTACGCAGTTATGCTTGAGTCGAATGCGCATGAAGTTATAACTCACGTTAGGAAACTCGTCCTAGAATGGTCTACACTAAGATTTAACGTGGCTGTAGTAATAGGTGAGTCGGTAGAGTATGCTGCAACAGTTGTTAGAAAATACCGGCCTCAGTTTTTAATCATCTATTCAAGATCGGATGTAAGCGGCAAGGTAAGGGAATTGCGGAGGAGAGTTAGGTCTGAAGGCATCTGGCCTCCGACGATCGAGGTTAGGAGGGTTGAATCAAGAGATATGAATACGCTTGTCGAAAGGCTTTGTGAAGAAATCCTCACAATAGATGCTGTATGTTTGGACTCGGATGACGGCCTGTTAAGCTCAGCGCTCGCAATAGCAGCAATACGGCTGAACAAAAACATCATAACGTTCGATGCTGAAGGAAAGATGTATGAGATATCGGCAAGAAAGTTTGTTGAAAAATCTTAATTCGTAGAGAGTTTTATCAACTGTAAAACTTTTATAAGGTGGTTGCTATGAAAGGCTGTGGATAAGAGGAAACGCCGGTTGCTAACGTTTATTCTCGCTAGTTGCCTGTTTATTCAAACGCTAGTTATCTTCGCCGAGGCGGTTTTAACCATCGATTTTTCCAAACAGGGAGGAACAGGCTTGGCGGGAATTCTGGAGACGGTTTGCCTAAGCCTCGTTCAAGGTTTAACGGAATGGTTTCCAATCTCAAGCACTGGGCACCTGGTAATAGTGCAGGAGCTGTTTAACATAAAAGTCTCTGTTGCTTTCGACGTCATGCTTCATCTGGGAACCCTCATTGGGGTAATACTGTTTCTAAGAAACGATTTACAATCCATTCTTAGAGCAGTGTGTAGGCTAGATTTCTCAGGAGAAGAAGGCAGGATGCTCGTATACATTGCTCTCGGCACAATTCCCATCGGCTTGGCGGGCTTCTTTCTTGAAAGCTTCTTCGAATCATTGTTTCAAAGCCTTTTCGCAACCGGTGTTGCAATGCTTCTCAACGGCTTAATCCTGTATTCGACGAGGAATGCTAAACCAAGTAGGAAACTGAGTACTTTAGACTCCTTTCTGATAGGGGTTTCTCAAGCTGCTGCAATCACGCCCGGAATATCCAGAACCGGGATAACTGTTTCAACCGGTCTACTTAGAGGGGTTGAGGAAGAAGAGGCCTACCGGTTTTCCCTGCTTTTATCGATCCCGAGCATAATAGGCGGAAGCCTCGTTAAGCTTCAGCAAATTAGTTTCGAGCAGGAGTATTGGATGATTAGCCTAGGGATTCTGGTAACCGCTGTCGTCGGCTACCTTGCCATAGGGACAGTTAGGAAGTACGTTGCTAAACGCAACTTCCACAAGTTTTCCTACTACTGCCTGGCACTCGGAGCAATCATTATCCTCTTAAGCATGCTTCAAATCTTTTGACTAAGGATGGTCTAGCCCCAGTCGCTTTTAAAAATAGTTTTAAATAAGGGTGCTCTGGAAAACTCCACCAGCACTCTGAAAAAGAGGGAAACAAGGCTTGAGCTTTGAAAACGAGGAGGGGAGGCAAATACTCTTCCGCTTCGTTGAGGATAATCCGGAGTACATGATATTGAGCGACCCTGATCTAGACGGGATTTTCGCCGCCTCAATAACGGCGAAGGCTCTGGGCGCGGATGTTTCAAGAATCCAGTATCCTAAGCCCAGTGAGATCGACACTGTGAAAGCCTATAGAAGCATACTTATAGAACTCCCTTTAAGCAAAGGATTGACTTACGTTGGCAGCAACGTTTTGATAGACCATCATGGTCAAGCACCCGTAATAGCGCTCTACAACGGCTCTAGGAAAACCAGGGAAATACTGTTTAACAGCGGGATTAGAAGCGTTTCAAGGCTTGTTTTCAATGTTTTCAAAGACTTCCTCGAGTTAAACGAGAACGGTGTCAGGATTCTCGAGGCTGTTGACGAGATAGACTCCGGAAACATGGTTTCAGAGCTGGCTGTGAAGATGAATAAGGCTTTTCTCTTGAACAGCATGAGGGAAGATGTCAGAACCAGCCTCACACGCATGGTTTACGAGATGGATTGGGGCAGTGTTCTGGAGTGGGTTGAAAGCGAGCTAGGCAGATGGAGTCTAGTGGAGAACAGGGTTGGGAAGCTCAGAAGCTCCTTGGGAAGAACAGGTGTAGTCACCTACTTCACGTACGATGTTACGGACCAGCTTGAGGCCGCTGCTAGAAGAATGTTAATGTTCGAGCTGGAGAAGAGTGAAAAAGTGGTTGTCTGCATAGGCTTAAGGAAGGGCAAACCGGTTTCCGCAACCATAGCTGCAAGAGGCATAGACCTCGGCAAGGTTTACGCTGAACTCTTGAAAAACAATGGTGTGAACGCAGGGGGCAGGGCAAATATCGGCGGCATCCAGTTTAAACAGGAGATTAAGCTTGAAGACGCGTTACGCCTTATCCGGATGGCTGTCGAGGGCTCAGCCTGTTCACTTCCTGTTTAGCATGTTATAGTCAGAATGCTTGCTTAAGAGGTATGCTTCAGCCTCCATTCTGTGCTTCATTCTCCCAATGTCCCTCCAGAAGACTCCCTCGGGTATCCTGTACGCCAATACTTTCCTACCGTCTTTAATCATCAGCCTGATTGTGTCAGTTATCCAGTATTCTCCGGCTGGCGAAACAGGAGTCCTCTTAATATAGGGGAAGACTTCACGCGTGAAAACCAGTGGGCCAGAGTTGACTGCAAACATGTCGTTGACCTTAGTCTTCTCCGCCTCTTCCTCAGTCGCCTTCTCCAGAATGTCGACAACCCTCCTGCCGTGAGTCTGAACAATACCGTAATCCTTATACTCTTTCATCATGTAGATCCCCATTGTGACATCAGCTTTCTCCCTCAGGTGGAGCTCAATCTCGCTCCTGAGGAAATCATACGGGTAGAAAAACGAGTCGCCATAGATAACTATGAAATCATCGTTAACCCATTCCTCAGCAACCTGTATCGCCTTCGCCGTACCCTTTTTCTCCTCCTTCTCACCCAGGTCTTGATAAATGTAGGAGAGTGCAATGTTAAACCTGGAGCCGTCCCTAAGGTACTCGAATATCTGCCACTTGCCTTCTCCGAGCACTATGAAAGCCTTTCTAATTCCGGCGTCTGCAAGAGCCTTCACGTTATACTCTATTACGGGGCTCTCCCCGATTAGGGACATCTCCTTGTTTATCGCGTTGGAATAAGGCCGCATTCTAGTGCCCTTTCCAGCCGCCAGGATTAACCCGATCATCCTTAAGCATGAGCCGGGCTTCAATACTTAAGGGTTTTGCGTTAAGCATTCTCAGCCTTTATGGACTGAGGATCTAAAGATTGATAGGCATATTTCCCAGGCTTTTTAAAAAAGCTTAATTAGTGCCGTTGACACACATATGCTTATATCCAGCGATGGCTTCCACCGACGGCGAGAGTCGCATTGCTTTAGAAGGGGGATCTCAAGAGTTTGAAAAGCTTCAGGAGGAGCTTGGCGAATACGGTTTAACGGATAATGAGGCCAAGGTTTTCATGCATCTTTTAAAACTAGGGCCGATGAAGGCCAGTGAAATAGGGTTATCACTAGGCATTTCCAGGACAGAGGTGTACAACATACTGACAAGCCTCCAGAACAAGGGTATTATTGAAGCCAGCCTGGATCGTCCCGCCAAATTTTCAGCGATAGGCTTCGAAAAGGCTCTAGACATTCTGATAGAGGCTGAGAAGAGAAGGGTGATGACGATGGAGAAAAGCAAGGAGGAGCTTATGGAAATATGGAAGACGGTCCGCGTACCTTCTAAAGTGGAGGAGCAGGAGAAGCTTCAGCTTTTAAAGGGGATAGAGCAGATTTACGCCAGGTTTGCAGACATGCTTGACGAGGCTAAGGAGGAGGTTAACATCGTGGCTTTCAGGACTGAGCTCGTCAGAGCGTATAACGCGGGGATCCTTCAGAAGCTTCGCAACTTGGGCAAAGATAATGTTCGCATCCAGATACTTACACACGGTATTTCAGGCGCATCGAGCATCACGTCGTTTCTCAAGAAACATGCCGAGGTGATTGAGGTTAAGACGATGAGCCTTTCAGCACCGTGCTTCGTAATCATTGATAATAAGCAGCTCCTCCTGTTCACTAAGCCGCCGGGTGTAAGCCGGGCTGAGAGAAAGGAGGCCACTGCGATCTGGACTAATAGCGATGCCTTAGTACAGTCTCTCAAGAAGCTGTTTAGAAGCATGATGCAGCCCGAGGAAGTATCGGCTAGGATGCTCCCGGTTGAGCAGGAGTTGAAGATGAGGGAGGAGGAGTATGCTTCTTTCAAAAAACAGCTTTCTCAATACCTTTCAATAGTTGGGCTGCAGGTTGAGAAGGACATTAAGATAACCGGTAAATCTGGAATCACGCATGTGTTCGACATAGGTGTTTTAAACGGGGATAAGCCGATTGTCTGCGACATTGTTTTCGACGTGACTGATGTTTCAGTCACATCCATAGTTGGCTTCTACACTAAGAGGAATGATGTTGAAGAGATGATTAACGGGTCGACTTTAATAGTTAAGCCGAAGCTGACGGATGACGCGAGGCAACTAGCCAGTTTCTACGGGATCAGGGTGGTTGAGCTACAGTCTTCTTAAGGATTGCCCTGGGCACGCATCATCTATTTCCAGCTCTCGTGAATCAAGATGTTCAAGAATAGTGTTTTCAAAGGCTTGACGAAGAAGGAGGCGGAGGACCTTGTAAACGCTGTAAAGCATGATAAATACTGGAGGATCAGTCCCGGGAACAGGGAGTTCATATGCGTAGTGGCATTGTCGAGAGCCAGAGTAAGGTCTAGACGGGGAATGTATGTTAGGGCGACGCACCTCGGCAGGGTGGAGGTTTCTATGGATGCTGCAAACTTTTGCAGGAAGTGGAGAGTTCTCCTTGTGGACACGAGGAAAATGCTTGCAGTATCTGTTTTAACGTGGAGGGCGTTCAACAGGATTGTTTCAAAAGGGCTTGGCTCAGAGGTTTGCTCCATGCTCCTGGCCGGCAGGGTCCCGCCATACCTTAACACAAGCACCGTTTTAAAGATCTCTAGGGAGAAGCACCAGTAGGAAACAACCCGTTGCCCATGGTACTTTAGACCCTTTTCAGAAGATTCTCGTAAAGGTTTACTATTTTGCTCCAGTCATACTTGGAAGCGTTGTTAAAACACTCCTGCCTCATGTTTCTACACATGGCTTCCAGGGTTTTCTCCGCGATTTTCTCGGGTGAAACAGGGCATGTGAAACCGTTTAAACCCTCTTCCACTAGGCTGCAAGCAGCGTTTCTCTCATGCCTAACAGTGACGACAGGGATTCCGCACGCGTTCGCCTCTAGCACAACGATTCCAAAACCCTCCCGGGTTGAGGGGAGTATAAAAACCTTGGAAGACTTTATGCAGGCTATAACATCGTCATGATTATCAAGGAATCCTTTAAACACAATGTTCCCGCCTACTCCAAGGCGGTCTGATAGTCTTACTAGAGCCTGTTTCTCCGGCCCGTCGCCTATTATTACGCATTTAACGTCAGGAACACTGTCCTTCAGAATCCTAACAGCCCTTATAATCAAGTCAACATTCTTCTCTTTCACCAGCCTTCCTGCGAAAACAAGGTCGGACTCCTCGCAACTTCTGTTAACTCTCGCTATATGCTCAAAGTCTATTCCGTTTGGGATCACCTCGGCTTGAACACCAACTGCCTCCAGTCTTCTCCTCGTCACGCTTGATACAGCAATATGCGTAGATGTAAGCTTGGGGAGGGCTCTTTCAACAGCCCAGCCCGCGAGCCCCTTAATACCCAAGTATTCAAACCAGTAGCTTCCCCAAAGCTCGTGCCACGTCACTGCCATGCGTGCTCGTGTCGTCATGGAGCGGGCCTTAGAGGCGAAGCAGGAGAAGTATGGGAACGCTTGAACATCTATGAAGTCAACACCATGCTTGAATCCGGAGAACAGCTTAAGCCCGAAGTATAAGGCCTCGCTTATCGACCGCTTCCCATTAACGTAAAGCGGTCTTCCTACTCCAACTCCGTGAAGCCGAATACCGTCAATATCCCTCTCTCCACCGCCCCACCACTCTAAGCCGAACCAGTGCACCTCATGCCGGCGGGATAGCCTCCTCCCAATCTCGTATATTCTCCTCTCTACACCGCCTTTAATCCAGGGATACACTGCGTCATAAACGAAGGCGATCCTCATGTAGTATCCCGCTTCCAAAAATGTTTAGGCAAGCAACGTATTTAAAGAATTGCTTAGAAACCGGCTTAACACGAGTATTCGTGAAAGCCATTATGCCTAATTCCTGCCTAGGAAAGCCCTGATCTTTCTCACCCTCGCGCAGAACGAGCATGTTTCGCTTGAAGCGAGAAAGCCGCAGGACGAGCAGGGCCTCAACTCTGAAACAGGCATGGCTCCACTGCTCTGAAGCTTCTCAGCCAGCTTCGTCAACGACGAGAAGTAAAGAAGCTTCTGACTCTGCCTCCAAGCGAGGATTTCAACCGCCTTCCTGAATCTTTCAACATTCTCCTTTCTCCCAAGAGGGCATTTCTCAGGTAAAAACGGAATGCCCGTGACGGAGGCATACTTCATTATGAGCTTCTCCGGAACCCTGCAGAACGGCCTGCCTTTAGCAACCAGGTTTCCATTCCTTGGGAGATATGTTTTAAACCTAGCGAGCTCCTCAAACCCAGCGTTCAAAACAGACTTCAACATCCTTACTAGAAAATCTTCCAGCTGGTGAGCCGTCAGAATAATTTCAGCGTCAAGCTCGTAGGCAACCTTGTTGAAAAGGTATCTTTTAAAACCTCCGCAGACGCTGCAAACCTTCGGGTAAACCTTAGCCGCATCAATGATTGTTAAGCCAAGCTCCTTCTGAATGTTGAAAACCATAAGCTGGAGACCAGCCTTTTCAGCCTGCATTCTTGCAAAACGTTCAGAGGCCTCTGAGAAGCCGCCTATGCCAAGATTCAGATGGATGGGAATAACCTCTTTATCTGGGTACACTTCTCTGAAAACGTGAAGAAGGCTCCCACTGTCCTTCCCACCCGAGAGGGCGATAGCAGCCCTCCTGAAAAACGGGTATTTCTCAACCTCTCTTAAAACCCGTCTCCTAACAATCTCCTCGACGCTGGCGCTCATGAGCAAAGTGTTCGCATAGATTAAGATTAAAGAGTTTACTCAGCAATAGTGGAATCTGCGTTAAGTTTTTAAACACCCTGAGGAAGCCTCTATGAGAAAATGACGATAAAAGTAGGTATTAACGGGTTTGGAAGGATCGGCAGACTCTTCTACAGGGCGGCCCTCGAAGACTCCGAATACGGTAAAACCTTTGAAGTGGTTGCGATAAACGATATTGCCGACACTAAGACTAACGCGCACCTGTTGAAATACGACTCGATTCATGGCCCTTTGAAGAACAAGGTTGAAGTAGGAGAAAATGTGATAAAGGTAGATGGAAGGGAGCTTAAAGTCCTTATGCAGAAAGACCCAGCGCTAATACCGTGGAAAGACCATGGCGTAGACATAGTCATCGAGTCCACAGGCCTGTTCACAGACAGGGAGAACGCCAGCAAACACTTCCAAGGGGGAGCGAAGAAAGTCATCATATCCGCCCCGGCGAAAAAACCAGACATAACAATAGTCATCGGCGTGAACCATGAAATGTACAACCCGGATAAACACCACGTCGTCTCAATGGCGTCGTGCACGACAAACTCGCTCGCACCAATGCTTAAAGTACTCCTGAAAAACTTCGGAGTGATAAGAGGCCTGATGACGACAATCCACGCATATACAAACGACCAGAGAACACTAGACCTTGTGCACAAAGACCTTAGGAGAGCGAGAGCAGCGGCGCTCTCGATAATACCCACTACAACCGGGGCGGCGATAGCAATAGGCGAAGTAATACCTGAACTGAAGGGCAAGCTAGATGGAATAGCCCTAAGAGTGCCTGTGCCAGACGTATCATTAACTGATCTCACCTGTGAAATAGAGAAAGAAGCGTCAGTAGAGGAGATTAACGCAGCGTTCAAAGAAGCGGCGGAAACATATTTGAAAGGCATACTACAATACGTTGACGAGCCACTCGTCTCAGTAGACTTTCTGCACAACAGCCACTCATCAATATTCTCAGCACTAGATACAAGAGTAATTCCGCCGGGAGGAAAAGGAAGGTTCGTAAAAACATTTTCATGGTACGATAATGAATGGGGTTTCAGTGTGCGCCTAGTAGACCTAGTGAAACTCATGGGTTCAAAGCTGTAAAACTATTTCTAGATCCTTGTTTTTCCCATAAGCTTTCAAGTTAATTAAGATAGCTAAGCTTCAATATGGTTAAGTGTCCTCTAAAAGTATCCTTTCAAGGCAACCGTCCCTATAGGGTCTGATGTGGCTGTAGTCTCTTTCAAAAACCAGCCTGGGGTCCATGCGTTTAAGCACGTGTCTGCAGACTGTCTCGGAGACTAGTCTACACGTATACCTTGTATCCATTCCGAGGATTCGTGTGAGCCCGAGTATTGGACACGGGTTTCTTGAAACCGTTACAAGTTCTCTATCCGTCAACTCCAGTATCTCCACGTGCTCTCTTTCCAGCCTGAGGAAACGAATATAGAATAGCTCGAAAACGTCCTTCATCGTCCTGATTCTCCGTGGCTTCAATGTCCATAGGAAACCGTAGGAGTAGAAGACAAGCAGTCCCACAGCCAGCGGAATATGTTTAAACCAGTTTTTTAAGCGGTTTAGAATGCCTGTTTGACGCTGCTCACCCATTTCAACCATCAGTTTGATTCAGCGGCTTATCAACCTTACCCAGGCTGGGCCGTTGGCCCTAAACCACGCTTCTCCTCGAATAGTCCTGAAACTTTTTCAAGGGCTCCCTGAGACTGCTTGAATCGGCTACAGACACCGTGGTTCACGACTGTCTAAGGCTTCCTGAGACAGTCCGGAGAACCCAGAATGCTTGCCGCCCTCACGCCAAGCCATAAAGACTATATACTTTCTCAACAATCATTATACTGTGAGCCTCCCGCAGCCGGAGCCGCCTCTAGAGCTTCCTTCGCCACCCTACCCGTTGCTGGTTAAACACGCTCCTCTGGAAAGCCTGTTCAACGTGTCCTACTGGCTCTGGAGGCTTAACCCTTCCTCAATACTCCCGGTGATTCTGAGCAGCGCCGTAGACATTTTGAAGCAATCCATAGTCGTCGTCACCCTCATAGCAAGCCTAGTGCAGCTCGCGGCAGCAGGGGTTCTCAGGGCGATTGCAGAGTCAATAGGGTCTGGAGACGTTTCCAGACTGGTTTCAACACTATCCCCGGTAGTGCCGATAATCATAATCGCGGCTGCAGTATCCGTATTCGTCTTCTTCCTTGTGTCAATCCTGGCTGGCGGTTTTCTGAACTCCGCTGAATACGGTTCTTACCATCGTCTTCTGCGAAAGGGCGGGCTTTCAACGGAAGACGTTTTCGAAGAGATGAGGCTTAAGTGGGTTAAGATGGCTTGGACAGTACTGGTTGTTGAAACGATAAAGATTCTTCCACTGTTAATTGTTTCAGCCTTAATACTGTCGGATGTTTTAAGACTGTTTTCCGCGGGCCCGGATTCTTCGACTATTGTAAGCAGGGTGTTTCTATGGCTTGGTCTCGCGATACTCGCGTTAATCTTCACAGTGGTCTTGACGGTTTTAACAGTCTACGCTTATCCTGCAGCCGCAGAAGGTGCTTACGGTTTCAGCGCTGTGAGGGGAAGCATCGGGACATGCTTAAGGCTCCCTGCGGACACGGTGGCATACTGCATCCTAAGGGTCTTATCCGCGTTGTCGATAACTGTTGCCGCGTTCCTAGCAGGCCTGCTAGGCATTCAGCTCTCTTCAATCGCGACGGTGGTTCTAAGCTTCCTTGTAACACCGGTTTTCCACATATTCAAGACGATGCTTTTTCTAAAGGGGAAGCCTGAATCCTTCGCCGCCCCTCTTCCAGTCGGCCCCCCTGTTTCGAAAGATGTGTTACAGCATGTTTTGAAAACTGGGTTAGAAAGGGTTAGGAAGGGTTTAAGCGAGCTCGCCGGCTTTCTGGCTGAGCCCAAGAACATGGTTTTCCACTTTTCCTCAGCAGTAGTCTTCTCCCTGGGCGTGGTCCTCGGAAAACAGTTATCCTCCTCAGGGATTAGGCAGATAGTCTACTCCCTAGGATACGTGCCGGGGGAGGTAAACACTCTTTTCGAATCAGCCTTCAGCCTGCCTTTCCTGGCTCTCGACATATCCTTCCATAACTGGCAGGTTTCACTGGCCACAGCCCTATCCGGAATCATATTCACAGCTCCGGTGCTAGCAACGCTTGTTTTCAACGGGTTCATCCTAGGGGTGGTTGAAGATATTGTTCAAAACCTGGTAATGTTCCTGGCAGCAGTATTTCCACACGGCGTAATAGAGCTTCCCGCCTTCCTGATCGCCGGCTCAGCCGGGTTAAGCTTGGGAGTAGAGTTTCTGAAGGCTTTAAAGAGGAGAAGCGTTAGCTCAGACCCTGGTTTTCACAGGGCTTTAAGAAGAACGGTCTACATTGTTCTAGGCCTAGTGCCCATCTTCATCGTAGCAGGCTTGATAGAGACGTTCGTCACACCGTTTATAATGCGGCTCTACGGCTGGCACTGAACCGTCCGCAGGAGGGTTTAGGCTCTCCCCGTTTAGCCTCGCGTGTTCAAATCATTAGTATCAGGGCTCCTAGGAAAACAAGTATTCCGGCTGCGGCGGTTTTAAGGGAAATTTCTTCGCCGAGTACTAGGTATGAAAGCACTATTATGAAGAGTATGCTTGTCCTGTCTATGGTTGCGACCTTGGAGGCGTCTGCCAGCTTTAAGGCGGCGAAGTAGAAAACCCATGAGAGCGCGCCGCTCACCCCGCTAAGTATTATGAAAAACATGTCTCTCTGCGTTAACTCTGCTACTTGCGAGGTTCTTCCGAGAAGGATCATTATTCCAATCATTGTCGCAGCCATTATTACTGCCCTGACTCCGGCAGCCACGGTTGAGTCAACAGTCTTCAACCCTATTTTACCGAATATTGTTACGAGCGCTGCGAAGAAGGCGGAGAGGAATGCTAATATGAGCCATGCTCCCACACCATTCGGGTTCATAAAGCTGTTTTGCCCTGAGCAATATATTAGTCTATAGTCCTCCTATGCTTAACGTTATAGTAAGACTTAAATTTTCAAAATATGCTTCTTGAGCATGGCGTCTAGGAGGCTACTGGTGTTAACGCATTCAGCAGGCTTCAAACACGATTATCTTCCCGTCGCCGTTAAAACCTTGAAGGAACTGGGCGAGCCCAACGGGTTCAACGTTTTCTCGACGGACGATTGCTCGATCGTTAAGGAGAATTTTCTGAGCGTTTTTTCAGCAGTGCTCTTCATGACAACCGGCGAGCTGCCCATGAGTGAGGAGCAGAAGAGGCTGCTGATAGATTTCGTGAGAAACGGAAAGGGCTTCATCGGCGTCCATAACGCAGCTGATACTTTCTACCAGTTTCCCGCCTACGGCGAGATGATTGGGGGCTACTTCAACGGCCACCCCTGGACCCAGGAGGTTGTTGTGAAAGTCGAGGACAATACTCATCCTTCCACTATGCATCTCCCGGAGAAGTTTAAGGTTAAGGAGGAAGTGTATACTTTCAAGGATTGGAGCCGCAGCAGGACGCGTGTGCTGATAAGCCTGGACAATTCTTCAGTGGATCTCAGCAAGGGCACTAGGGAAGACAATGATTATGCTTTAGCATGGTGCCACGAGTTTGGTGAGGGCAGGGTTTTCTACACTGCTTTCGGCCACTTTCAGGAAATATGGGGTGAAGAATGGTTCAGGAAACACCTCTCAGGCGGGATACTGTGGGCTATGAAAATCCTCTGAGGGCTTTCACCCTCCCATTACTACCGTGACGCTGTGC
>JBNAVT010000016.1:0-19751 GCA_049700215.1 Thermoproteota archaeon | reverse complement strand
GGCGTGTCGGGCCTTGTAATAACGTATTCGCGCGCCTCATCGTCAAAATAACCGTATGACATACACTTTCTAGCGTTGAATCATCTATTAAGTTTTTCACGCTTAAACATTTCTTGGAGAACAGGAATCTCCCTAATCTTCTCAGGCTGAATAAGACTCCAATAGATGCCTTTAGGCTTCTCCCTGGTTCTTCTAACCCTAAGGATTCTCGTGGGGGTCACAACACAGTCCAACGGTAAGTCGTACGGTGCAACCTCGAAGAATTCTTTTGCCAGCTGAACATCGTGCACAGTGGTCACTATGGGAGTGTTCTCGTCAACCTTGCCGAGCTCTCTTGCAACAGCCCACTCTATCTCCGAATACCCTCCACCCTTGCCTATTCTCTCCCCCTGCTCGTTGACAACCACGCTGCCGACTACCACGAGGTCGATTTTTGGCAGGTCAGTCAACTCGATCTTTCTACCTTGAGTGAACGCACCCTTAATCGTTGAGGCGAAACCATAGTCCCTCGCGTCTATCCTTCGAGGGTCGAGAAGCAGGAAACCCTCTCTAAGCCTTGGAGTAGGCATTATTACCGTAATATTGTTTAGAAGCGCCAGTCTTCTAACAGGTGCCTGAGGAGAGTCAGGGTTAACCTTAACCACGTTGATACCCCTCCATTCTTCAAGCCGGGTAAGCTTTAAGGCTGCTTTTTCAGCACCCGCAAAGTTAGGGATTCTCCCGAACGCGCCTGGGAAACGGGTTACGTGAAGCTCCTCCATCCTTCTCCATACTTCCTCGCGCAGCTCCTGCTTCGATCTAGCCATGTGGAGGCATACGCGTCCCCGGCAAAAATGTTTTCACAGGCTTTAAAACACTGTTTTACTCATCCATGTGTTCAAGCAGCATTTTCCTCGTCCTAGACACTCCGGAAACCGCATCCTCCTTTCCTTCAAACTCTATTGAAAGATACCCCCGGTATCCGGCTTCCCTGAGAATTTCAAATACTCTTGAGTAATCTATGTCCAGCTCATACCATACTCCTCCACCATAGTAGGTTTTCACGTGAACCAGAACCGTATGGGGCGCTATTTTCCTCAGGCTGTTATACGTGTCCTCGATGAAGTTTCCAGTATCCATCAGAACCTTCAGCCATTTCGAGTTGACGCTCTCAACTATTTTCACAACTCCTTCAGGCGTAGCCGTCAACCCCCAGTGATTCTCCAAAGCCATTACCACCCCCAAGCTCTCTGCAACAGGCAGGCATTTCTCTATGGATTCCACTACCCATTTAAGCGCATCCTCGTCGGTGTAGCCTGGAATAGGCGGTTCCCTCCCCTTGTTTGCCATCAGCTCGTCGAAACTCCTTATCGTCCCCCAGCGTCCGGAATTCAATCTGATAGCTGGAGCACCGAGTTTATAGGCGATCTCTAGGCATCGCTTAGTATGTTCTATTTCTTTTTCCCTCTGTTCTCCGCTTGGCTTCACGAAATTCTGATGTATTGCAAGACCATAAATATCCAGACCAAGGCTTAACGCCAAGCTTTTTAAATTGTTTATGTAACTGTCGCTTTCGCTCTCCATCTGCACGTGAAGTATTTCAACCCCGTCAAGGTCGAGCTCCCGCGATTTCTCCATTACGAGTTCTATGGGGACTTTCTCGGGAAGGAAATGCCAGAAACTGTAGGTAGAGGTACCAATCCTGTACTTGGGCATGTTTTAAACACGTAGTCATATGCTAAAAATGTTTCTCTTCACACACGCTTGATGACCAGCCTGAGACGCTACTGAGAAAGGTTTCCGCCGTAAGTGGGAGGCTTGGTGGAGTAACACGGGCTTTTAGCCTAGCGCGCGCTTTCCACTAGGAAGAATCCTGATTAATCTTTCAGGAGACAAGGCTTATAAGCCGGGTTACACTTTCTTTTCGACAGGAAATGTTCATAGGGTTCCTAACAAGCGGGCAGCTGGGGGATTTGAGGAAGACTCTTGAATGGGCTGAGGCTAAAGGCTTCAAATCCATCTCTATAGGAACGGGTCCAGGAAGCAGTTTCTTCAAAGTTAAGGAGGTTGTTTCAAACCCTAGGGTGGTCAAGGATGTTTTAAGCTCGTCGAAGGTAATAGTCTCCGCAATAGGCTTCTACGGGAACCCGATTGACCCTGTGGAGGAGAACAGGCGGGTTGCTAAAGGGTTTTTCAAGGATCTCATAGAGGCGGCTTACAGGATAGAGGTTCCGGTTGTAACCGGCTGGATTGGGCTCTACCCTGGGAGCGTTGAGGACAATATTAGGGAGATTGGGAAAACCTGGCCTGAAATAATAAACCTTGCCGAGGACCGGGGGATCAGGATAGCTATTGAAAACTGTCCTGGGAACATTGCCTACAGGCCCGACATCTGGAGGAGAATATTTGAAGCAATCCCGTCTAGGAACCTGGGCCTAGAGTTCGACCCTAGCCATCTGATCTGCCAGATGATAGACGCGGTCAGGGCTGCTGACGAGTTTGGAGACAGAATATACCATACTCACGTCAAGGATGCTCAAATACTCTGGGACAGGGTTGCGGAAAACGGGATACGGAGCGAAGGATGGTGTCCGCACAGGCTTCCAGGCTTCGGCGAGCTAGACTGGGCTGACTTCATAACTATTCTTAAGAAACACAAGTATGATTATGCTTTAAGCATTGAGCACGAGGATCCGTTCTACGAGTATAAGGAAGGCCTGCTGGTGGCGAAAAAGTTCCTTGAGCAATTCATGCCTTAACAGTATGGGTATAGAATATTGAAGCGTGCGCGATGAAAACCCTCATCGTATACGTCTCCATACACCACGGTAACACTGAGAAGATTGCTAAGGCTATTGCAAGCGTGTTGGAAGCAGACATAGCTAAGCCGGAAGAAGTGGGTGCCAGCGATGTCCGCAAATATGATTTAATCGGATTCGGCTCCGGCATATACTTTGGAAAGCATCACCCGAGCCTTTTCAGCCTTGTCGACAGGCTTCCGAGTCAAAACGGCAGGGGAGCATTCATCTTCTCCACAAGCGGATTAAGGAAGATAAGGCTTATACATGATTTCGACAGGCCTCTGAGAAACAGCCTCCTGGCCAAGGGCTTCAGGATCCTGGGCGAGTTCAACTGCAGGGGCTGGGACACTTACACGCTATGGGTTAAACCGTTCGGTGGAATCAACAAGGGTAAACCAGGTGAGAAGGAGCTTAAGGAAGCCGAGTTATTCGCGATATGCCTGAAAAGAATTAAGCCACCTACTGGTACTCCCTGCAGTTTGGGCAGTACCACCTCTGGTACTGCTGCACGTATATTAAAGGGGTTCCGCACTTGGGGCATGTCGGCGCGGGAGCGCCCTCCGCTTGAGTGGGAGGAGACGCGCCTGCAACCGGCATTGTCTTCCTCATTTCCTCTATCGCGAGCTTAGTGGAAATCCTGAAGGCGGATGCCCATGTTCCGAGGAACGATACTAGGAAGCCGATTATCCATATTATGATGATGACTCCTACGGCGCTCCAATTCACATCGATGTAGGGCGGCTCAGATATCATGCGCACTGCTCCCAGCGCGCCGAAAAAGGTTCCGGCTATAATGATGATGCCCCCAACGATCCCCCAGAGTATTGTGAAAGCTAAGAGGACGAGTGCTGCTTTAAACGCTCTTCCCCAGGAAACCATTTTCCATCTGAATAATTTCATCGTTTATAGATTTAAGTTTTAAAAAGCTTTAAAACGGTGCTTTCAAGGCATTCCCGCCTTTTTTTAAGCAGATGCGGTTGAAGGGCTATGTTTAAAAAGGAGTGTCTACAGGCTTAGGGTGGGCTGCTTGTTTTCTCAACGGGAAACGAGCATCCGAAGTTAGAGGAGGTGAAGAAGTTGAGTTCAGGATACGGGGACAGGCCGAGGAAAATGTACAAGATAACTTGCTCGGACTGTGGGAAGGAAGCGGAAGTTCCCTTCAAGCCCACTGAGGGCAGGCCTGTCTATTGTAAGGAGTGCTTCCAGAAGCATAGGAAGTATTAGAAGGGTGTAAAGTCACGTAGGAACGTGTTTTTAATATTTTTATGTTTTTTATTGAAGGTCCATGCCTGCAGTGATGCTCATCGTCTAAATAGTCGTCTGAAAACTAGCGTTAAAACTATTTGAGCAAATGCTGGAAAAAACACGGGTTTTTACTTGAAAGCTAGGCTTTTTAAAAGCCTTTCTTCAGCGGTTTTCCAGTCTATTGCTTTGAAGAACGACTCTATATAGTCTGCACGCTTCAAACCGTAGTCAGTCATATATGCGTGTTCGAAAACATCCATTACCAGGATGGGTGTAGCACCGGATAAGTGTCCCAAGTCATGCTCGTTAACCCAGGTGTTGAACAGTCTTCCACCATAAGGATCATGGTAGAGGACAACCCATCCTATTCCACGCATCACGCCAGTCCCCTTGAAATCCCTCTCCCACGCCTCGTACGAACCGAAGTCTTCACTAATACTTCTGTAAAGCTGAGAATCCTTGCCTAATTCCGCACCATTCTTAGCCATGTTTCCGAAATAGTATTCGTGTAGCCTCATCCCGTTGAACTCCCATCCGAACCTGCGTTTCAACTCAGCATACTCCGGTGTACCCGTCTTACCTTCTTTCAACAGTAAGGATAGGGCTTCACCAAGCCTGTTAGTATTGTTGACGTAGCCCTGGTAGAGCGTGAAATGGTTTTTCAGAAGCTGGTCGCTGAAGCCTTTAAGGCCGAGCAGGTGTTCGAAGCTCCTAGGCTGGTACATTTTTCATCTCGATATTTCTCGAGGCTTAGTATTTATGCCTATCCCGAACAAATGGCCAGCTTAGAAACTGTTAAGTAAAAACTTTTATCCCGAACATTGTTACCCACTACTATGGACACCAAGTTTTTCAAGAAGCTTGGGCGGAGTGTTTCGAGCCTTGGACTGGGAACCTGGAGAATGGGGGAAGACAGGTTCATGGATGATGTTTCAATAGCCGCGCTAAAAAGAGGGATTGAGCTGGGTGCAACTATGATAGATACTGCTGAAATGTATGCTAACGGTAGGGCTGAGGAGCTCGTGGGGAGAGCGATAAAAGGCTTCGACAGGGATGAGCTGTTCATAGTGACTAAGGTTTGGCCGACTAACGCTAGCTACGATGGTGTTTTGAAGGCTGCTAAGAGGAGCTCGGATAGGCTTGGAACATTTATAGACCTCTATCTTCTCCACTGGCCTTCAAGCTTCCCGATTTGCGAGACGATGAGGGCTATGGAGGAGCTTGTTAAGAAGGGTCTGGTCAGGCACATAGGGTTGAGCAACTTTAACGTTAAGGGGGTGGAGGAAGCCAGGGCATGCTTAAAGAACACGGATGTTGCTGCTATTCAAAACAGGTTCAGCCCAGCCTACAGGAAGGACTATACTGATGTGATTCCCTACGCTCAGAGAGAGGGTATGCTCTACATGGCGTACACCCCTATTGAGAAGGGGGCTCTCTCAGGAAACAGGCTGCTGAGGAAGATTGGCGAGAAATACGGTAAGACACCCATCCAGGTTGCTTTAAACTGGCTGATCTGCATCGAGCCTGTCGTACCCATCCCGAAGGCTTCAAGAATAGAGCATGTGGAGGAAAACGCGGGGAGCATGGGGTGGAGGCTTAGCAGCGGGGACTTTGCTGAAATTCTGGGCAATCTATGAATCGTCTGAACCCGGCTAGAAACACGTAGGAGAAGCTTCCTATTCCTACGGGACGCGGCTTTCATTCAGGGAGACGCGTTCAACCGAGAGGCATAATGCCGGTTTCTCAGCGGAAAAGCTTTTTTGCAAGCCTTGTCTCCATGTTTCATGGTTAACTGGTGGAGAAAACGCTTCATCTGGCTGACCTGGGGGGATTATGGTGACTTTAGCGAAGAGAATATTGAGAAGGTTGTGGAGGAGGCTTCTCGAAGAAACTGCAACCTGCTGGAAGTAGTCTCCTACAAGGGGGATATCAACAGGGAGTTTGCACTTTTCGACAGCCAGGTGCTGCCTAAATGGGAGGGGGCTGGCGGTAGAGACCTGCTTCGCGAACAGGTTGAGGCTGCGCATCGAAAAGGGCTTAAGACTAGGACGTATCTTAATGTACACTATTATGGTGACGAGTTTTACTCTGAGCATAGGGATTGGGCTCAGGTGAAGCCAGACGGAAAACCGATTGACACGCTGTATGGACATGGTTTCTCGATGTGCGTTAACACGCCGTACAGGGATAGAATGTTCAAACTGATTCTCGAGGTTGCTGAAAGAGGTGTTGACGTTATCTTCCTAGACGGGCCTGCTTACTATCCTGGCGCATGCTACTGTAAGCATTGTAGGAGCATGTTTGAGCAGGAGCATGGTTTTCAGATTCCAACCCGGGAGGACTGGAGGGATCCTGCATGGAGGAAATTCGTATTGTTCAGGTATAATTCGATCGCGAGGTTTCTGAAGGATGGGCAGGGGAAACTCAGGGAGAAAGGGTTTGAAAACCTGGTTTACAGTAATAACAGTGGGCAAGTATGGCCCTCATGGAGCTTCGCCCTTAGCGCTGAAGACTCGTACGAGGGTCAGAGCATTATAGGGATGGAGAGCTACCAGTACTACACGTTGCCCAACAGTGTTCCAGTCTGGTTCCAGGGCTGGACGACAAAACTCGCTAACTCAATTAAGGGGGAGAAGCCTTTCTGCCTGTTCCTGGCTGCGTCGCACCAGCCATGGTTCAGGCATAGAATACCTGAAGTCGAGTACCTACTGGGAAAGGTCCAGGGATTGGCTAACGGTGCTGACATGTTTGAGGACCATGGTTTCGCCAGGGAGGCGACTGAAGAGGGGAAAAGGTTCTTCGAAACCGCGAGGAGGTATGAGAACTACTACCAGGAGGCTGAGTCTGAGGCGAGGGTAGCGGTAGTATGGTCTAGGAGAACAGGCGACTTCTTCTTCGAGACTCCTCCTCAAGCAGCCGCTGAGGAGGCTCAGGCGAGGGTTGAGATGGAGAAGCCGGCGGCAGTAGGGGTTCAGGCAGGAGATTTTCTAGAGGCACAGAGGATAGCGGCGTGGAAGTTTGAAAGCGAGAGGAAAACTGTTGAAGAGGCAAGGGGATTCTACGAGGCGCTGATTAGGCTTCACATCCCGTTTGACCTGGTAAGCGATTTAAACGTTAACAGCGAGGATTTGAAAAAGTATAACGTTGTTGTTCTGCCGAACATGGCCTGCATGAGCAGTAGACAGGCTGAAGCAATCAGGTCTTTCGTCGAGTCTGGAGGAGGGCTGATCGCCACTTACAAGACCTCTATGTTTGACGAGACGGGTCACCCAAGGGATTCCCCGGCTCTCAGCGAAGTCTTCGGGGCGTCGCCGAGAAACAGGGTCTTGGGGCCTTTAAGATGGGACTACATGGTTATTAAGAAGGATCACGCGCTGGTTGCAGGCGTGCCCCAGTTTAAGACTGCTACAGACGGCCTGAGAATACTTCCAAGTCCAGAATTCGTACTCCAGACTAGTGTTTCAAGAGGGCTGCCAGTCTGCATGCAGTTGGAGCCTGCTCCAGCCAGATACGGTGATCTGACTCCTGAGACGAGTTTCCCAACCATCGTGGCGTCGGAGTTTGGAAGAGGCAGGAGTGTTTACTTCCCGTGCACCTTCGCCGGCCAATACTGGAACAACGGGTTTCTCGACTACCTTAGGATAATAGAGAACTCTGTTAAATGGACGGGTGGGAACGTGCGCGACTTCGAGACGGATGCTCCTGAAACTGTTGAAATAACTGTTTTCAAAGGAGGGAACTACCGTATGCTTCACCTGGTGAACTTCACGTATGCTCTTAGAAGGCCTTTCAGGAGGGTTTTCCCGGTGGAGAACATTTCTTTCGAGATGAGGTCTGTGAAAGAACCCCGAGTCGTCAAGGCTCTCACTCTTGAAGAACCTTTAGAATGGTCTTACGGAGAAGGTTTTTTGCGATTCGTCTTGCCACGGCTTGAGCTTTATGAAGCGCTTTTAATCGAATACTGAGCAATAGAGGGATCGGGAGGGGAGAGAACAACAGCATTATTTCATGTAGAAAGTATTGGGAGCCTGCTACTGTTCAAACTTCCGACGTTTCTCCCGCCTTCAGCCATTTTAATGCTTTCATTCATATTCGTCAATGTTTAAAAACACCGTTTTGAAACATTACGGGTGTACGCTAATTGTTATTAAGACTTTTTAAAGATTAAGCCGCATATCCTCCATTTCGAGGATTTGGGCAACCGTCCCCGCCAAAATTCTCTGTAAACAATTTTCCAACCGCAACTCTTCATGATGCTTTCTATAAACGAGGGGGTCATGCCCCACAGCCAGCGGCTCGTATCCCTTATAGCTGCGTTTGAAAAATTAGCCCAGTAATCCGTCTCCCCAGCCCATTTTTCTCTAAACGGGATTAGGCTGTAGGCCTTTGAGCCTGAGAGCAGAACCAGGCAGTTGCGAAACGGCATTGTTTTCTCAGGAAGTATGGGCTGCGTGATCAGGAAGAATTTCCTTGTCTTCGACAGCATTATGGTCAAGGTGTGTATTAAATCCATTTGGTGGGGGAGAACATCGTATGCTAACGCAAGGTCGTAAGGCTCTTCCAAAGTAGACATGAATCTCTCATCTGAAAAATCCCCTTTCCTGAAGTCGACATCCCTTCTTAAACGCGGGTTTCTCACCCAGTTTTCCGACACATACTTGTCCACCATGGTTACTCGAGCTATTTTAAACCTCTCCCTGCACACTCTAGAATAAAGGCCATCCACCTCCCACATACCCCCGAAGTCAACTACGCTTTCAACCGGTAGGCACCTCTCTATCATCGAGATTTTTCGTAGAATGGTTTACCAGTCTTTCTCCCAGTCTATGTTCTTATAGTCTGCTTTATCGATCACGCCGGGTTGAAGCAACCGGTTGAGTTTAGGCGGAGGGGCAGTCCTAGACCTGTTCATTCACCTGATTTACGCAAAAACGAGGCTTTAAAGCTAGCGCGCGTAATGCTGAAAACCGAGAATCCCCCAACTTTAGATGTGGAGAATGTCAAAGCTTATTAGAAGGTAATACTTCAAACTTGTTGAAGGAAAGGGTTTGAGAGTCTGGCTCTGCATGGTGAAGACGGATCCTCACGACCACCACCTGTATAGAATTAGGCTTGGCGAGCTAAGGGAGCTAAGCATTGCAGCCGGCTACGACGCCGTCGGTTCAACCATACAGGTTAGCCCGAAGGAGAACGTTGCATTCATGCTTGGGAGGGGCAAGCTGGAGGAGGTGAGGCAGCAGGCTGCTGAAAACAGTGTTGAAGCCGTGATCTTCTACAACATGTTGACCAGCAAGCAAAAGTATAATCTTGAAAGAATCCTGGGCGTAGAAGTGTTGGATATGTATGACCTTACGCTTAAGATATTTGATATTTCCTCTTCAGACAGGCTTTCCAAGCTCCAGATAAGGCTTGCCAGGCTCTTGAAAGAAATACCCTACCAGAAGCTGCTGGCGTCGATAAGGTTCAAGACGGGTAGGGAGCACCCTGGTCCAAGGAGCCTCGGAGAGTATGCTTATCACGAGACTGTTGCAGGCCTCCTGAAAAGGAAGTCAATGATTCAGGCGGAGATCGAGAAGAGGAGGCTTGAAAAGCTTTCCCAGCTTAAAAGAAGGAGGGAAACAGGTATACCTACGGTTTGCATAAGCGGCTACTATAATGCTGGGAAAACAACGCTCTTCAACGCTCTCACGAACCTCGATAAACCCGTTAGCCCAAGGCCATTTACCACACTGACCAGCAAGTACTACCTGCTCCCTCATAGGAGGTGCGAGGTTTTTCTGGTTGACACGATAGGGTTCATCATAGATCTTGACCCCCGGCTGATCGCTTCCTTCAGCATAACGCTTGACGACATAAGGTTCTCAGACCTTGTAATGCTTACTGTGGATGTGAGCGACCCTTCTGACTTGCTGCTTCTAAGGATTAAGACTTGTCTGGATATTCTTAGAAGCCTCAAGGTTAAGGATAAGAGAATACTATTGGTTTTCAATAAGTGTGACCTTGCAGCAGGCAGTGAGGAGGTAAAGTTGAAGATTGACAGAGCATATCCTCTTATTCACGACCTGCCTTACTGCCTGGTGTCAGCAAAGCTGCGTAAAGGCCTGGATGAGCTTATGGATCTAGTAGCATCCCGGCTCGACAACCTTGCGGAGCCTGTTTTGCAGGAAAGCATGTTCAGCTAGCCTTTCAACAACTCTTTCAGCCTCTCGTTTACCTGCATTAAGTCCTCTTCTAATTCGCTGCTGAGCGTTAGATACGCTTCCTCAGTGATCCCGCCGGATTCCCTCAACTGTCGCAGTCTCTTAATCCTCCTTATTATCGCTCCTCTCCTCCCCCTGAGCTTCTTAACCTCGACGAGCACCTCTGGCAAGGGGCCTCCAAACCTGTGTCTCCTGAAGAAAGGCTTCTTAACCAGCTCCAGCAGGATGAAGTAGGAAACCAAGATTATTGCGACTATAGCTAAGAGATAGGCTGAGGGTGCTGTAAATCTGAAGGCTTCGCCGACAGGAGAGTAGACTATGAAGATAACCGCTAGGAAGACTATTTCAGTCGTTCCAATCAGCCAGCCGCTCGGCTTAGAGCGGTAGAAAGGCAAGTGGGTCCTTATTGAGAAAGTCACGAGCATTTCTGAGAGCACTGATTCGAGAAACCATCCTGTTCTGAAAAGCATCTGGAAGATTTCAGAGTTCAGGTCGTAGTGGAGCTGCAGAAGTATGCGGAGGGCCTGCATTGTTAAAAGGTCGAACATAGTGCTTATTAGGCCGAAGAACATCATTGCTTCTGAAAGAAACCCTATGTTCCATCTTTTCGGCGACTTCAAATACTCTTTGTCAACATTATCCGTCGATATCATTAGAAGAGGAGCGTCTGAAAGAAGGTTTAGCAGAAGAACCTGTGTTGGGAGGAGCGGGATGAAAGGGAGGAGGATGGATGCGAACGCTACAGTAAGCATGTTTCCGAAGTTCGCGCTCAACGTGTTCAAAACATACTTTATAGTGTTGCCGAATATTCTCCTCCCCTCTATTACACCGTTCGCTATCACGCTGAGCCTTTTTTGAAGCAGGATGATGTCGGCAGCATCCTTAGCCACGTCTACAGCCGTATCCACCGATATGCCTACGTCTGAAACCCTTAGCGCCGGCGCGTCATTCACCCCGTCCCCCAGAAAACCAACCACGTGACCTTTTTCTCTAAGCGCCTTTATTATCTCAACCTTCTGTTCAGGCGTGACGCGTGCGAAAACATTGTGTTTTTCAACAACCTCTTTCAACTGTTCCCTGTCCATTCCCTCAAGCTCGCTTCCAGTAATCACCCTGCCTCCCTCTATCTGGAGGCCGACTGACCTGCAGACTTCAGCCGTGACATTCGGATCGTCGCCGCTTACGATCTTAAGGTCAATCCTTAGTCTTCTGAACGCGGCCATCGCCTTGATAGCGTCTTTCTTCGGCGGGTCGAGAAACGTTACGAAACCCATGAAGGTTAAACCGTTTTCATCCTTTGGGGAAAACTTTTTGCCGGCCTTAACTTCTTCATCGGACAGCTCCTTTACCCCTACTCCTATAACTCTGTAGCCGGCCCTGCTCCAGCTTGAATATATTTCTTTAAGATTCGCCTCTAGGCTTGAAATCGACTCTTTAGAGTCTGAAACATGAACGTCTCTACAGGTTGAGATCACTGACTCCGGCGCCCCCTTGCAAACCAAAAGGTATTTCCCATCCTTCTCAACCACCATGCTCATCCTTCTTCTTGAAAAGTCGAATGGAATCAGCTGTATCCGCTTATACGCTGCAACCCTGCCGTGTCCAAACTTTTTAAAAACATAGTTGCAGATCGCTGAATCTATCGGGTTGCCTACTGCTTTCCCTCTTTGAACAGTGATGTCGCATGCTGCTGCTGCAAGCTCGATAACTGTTTCAGAAGGCCTATTGTCAACAGTGAAAAAGTTTTCAACAGTAATCACGTTCTCAGTTAGAGTGCCTGTTTTATCAGTGCACAAAACATCCATGTTGCCAATGTCCTCGATAGAGTCCAGTCTCTTGACTATGACCTTCTTCCTAGCCATTTTTAGAGAACCTATTGAAAGGCTTACTGTTATTACGAATGGAAGCGCCTCAGGAGTTATTCCCACTGCAAGAGCCAGTGCGAAAAGCAAAGAGTCTATCAACGGTCTTTGGAGGAGCGCGTTGGCTGCGAAGACGAACGCCGTCATCACCGCAACTATTTCCACCAGAAACCTGCTGAATCTTGAAATGCTTCTCGAGAACTCTGTTTCACCCTCTTTTTCAGCAAGGTATTTCACAGCCCTTCCGAAGAATGTCTGTTTCCCCGTTGAGACAACCACTCCTGTTGCTGTGCCGGAGATAACGCTGGTTCCCATGAAGACAAGGTTGGAGAGCTCTTGCGGAATAGGCTTAGCCTTAATCGGGCTGGATGTTTTTTCGACAGGCAGCGACTCGCCTGTTAACGTCGACTCGTTTGTAGTAAAGTTTTCACACGATACCAGTCTTATATCAGCCGGGACTATGTCGCCGACAGTAAGCTCTACAAGATCCCCGGGTACGAGCTGAGTTGAATCTATAACTATTTTCTTACCGTCCCTCACAACCTTCACGCTGTATCTGATGTATCTCCTTAGTTTTTCAAGGGCTTTCCCTGATCTTCTTTCCAACACGAAGCCGATTAGAGAGTTTACAATGACGATGATGAGGATTATAATGGCGTCTGTCAGCTCTCCTGCCAATGCTGCTACGAGGGTTGCGAAAATCAGTATGTAGACGAGGGGGCTTCTAAATTGGGAGAGAAATAGAAGCAGGGAGGATAGTCTTTTACCGGTTGCAGCCTCGTTTAAACCATATTCTCTAAGCCTGCGGTCCGCCTCATCCTTGCTGAGCCCCTGAGGAGTAGTCTTTAACTCTTCAAACACCTCCTCAGGAAGGAGCTCCCAAACGTTTCTCATCGCCCACTCTCAACCTTGCAGCAACCTATATAGGTTTTGTAGCCGTCTTCTCCGGGGAGGTTCTTTCAGTGTGCTCGGATTACAGCCTCCTTTTTAAGAGCGCATATCCAAGGGAGACTGAAGAATTCTTAGGCATCGTTACGACTCCATTCAACTAGTTTTCCATTCTCTGCAACAACTTTATAAACCATCAATCTGTTTCATATGTATCACGCTGGCTTGAGGTTTGAAAAACGCTCGGATAGAGAACGCCGGGGGGATGTTTTTGAGAGTTAAGATTGCCGCCTCCATACTATCCGCGGATTTCGCTAGGCTGGCTGAGGACATCAAGCAGGCGGAGTCAGCCGGGGTTGACCTGCTTCACATCGACGTTATGGATGCACATTTCGTGCCGAACATGACTATAGGGCCGCCTGTTGTTAAATGTATAAGGAAGGAGACGAAGCTACCGTTGGAGGCTCACCTTATGGTGGATAAGCCGGAATGGTTTGTCGAGGAGATGGCTAAGACGGGGGTTGATATTCTCACTATTCACGTGGAGTCCACCGGCCGGCCTTTAAGCCTTATAAGGAGAATCAGGGAGCTCGGGGTTAAGCCGGGGGTTTCGCTAAACCCCGATACGAAGGTTAATAGAGTAACCAGGCTGCTTGACAGTGTGGATATCGTGCTCGTTATGACTGTTAACCCGGGTTTCGGTGCTCAGCGATTCATGCTTGAAACGCTTCCAAAGATTACTGCCGTAAGGAGAAGCCTTTTCTCAAGGGGCCTGGGCAACGTGGATGTTGCTGTCGACGGTGGAGTAAACGTTAAAACTGCTCCACTAGCTGTTAAAGCAGGGGCGACGATGCTTGTAGCGGGCTCCGCGATATACGGGGCTAATAGTATTGCGAAAGCAGTTAAGGATTTAAGAAGGAGTGTTGAAAGAGTCTTTTGGGAGCCTTGAAGCCTGCGATACTTTATGACAGCATGACTTGTGATGAAGCAGGGATAAAACTGGCCGCCGAGGAAAAAGGGATACTGCTCGAAGCCGTAAATTTCCCAGTAAAGGTAAACATGCTCGGAGGCGTTGAAGAATACTCTCCAGTTGTAAACAGGTGTCAGTCTAAATCCAGAAGGGAGAGAGTCTCTTTCCTGATGGAGGAGAAAGGTGGCAGAGTAATCAACGCCTTCGAGGTTGAAAACGTCTGCAATAATAAAACTTTCACGATCGCCAAGTTCATTAGAAACAGGGTTAAAACCGTTAAGACCGCGTACGTTCCTTTCACCGTTGAAAAAGAAGGCGAGAAACCAGTTTACAGGAGTGAAGAAGTTAGGAGAGTAGTCGACGAGATAGAGTTTTCGTTCAACTACCCGTTTGTCGTAAAGCCTGAGAGAGGCAGCCGGGGGAGGAACGTTACGCTGGTCGAGGAAAGGAAACAGCTTGAAAACATACTTAGAAGATGGGTTAGAAGCCTGGACAGCCCATCGGGCCTGCTGGTGCAGGGTCTCGTGAATAAGGCTTTCGACCTTAGAATAGTCGTGGCTTCTTACGACGGGGTGAACCATACCTGCCTAGCCTCTCTGGCGAGAGTTCCATCCTCAAAAGAGGCTTTTGCAACAAACACTGCCCTGGGAGCTGTGCCTGTTGGCGTGACCCTTCCCAGAAGGGTTGAGAAGGAGGCTGCCAAGGCTGCTGCAGCTGTTTCGAAAACAATAGGCGTACTCGGGGTTGACGCAATACCTGAGGCGGATAGCGAAGCCGTTGAAAAAGTCGTCGAATACAGTAGGCATATTGCTCCTGTTCACGAGCGGGTTAAAAGGTTTAAAGAATATTTTTCCAATAGCGTCAGGCTCTCTCGAGAGAAGTTTCTGGAGGCAAGGAGGAGAATGGATGAAGCCTTTAAAGAAATGTTCAGCACGCCTGAGTACGTTAAGCTTAGAAGCTTTTTGGAAGAGGTTTTGGAGGATGCAGAAGTCTACTTCATAGAGGTTAACTCTCGCCCAGATTTCTACATTAACACTAGGAATTGCACAGGGGTGGATGTTTCAGAAGCATACGTAAAATGTTTAGCGGCAATGTTTTGAAAGTTCGTCAGGATTATATTGTGAAACCGAGAAGCAGGTACTTAGCGGCAGCATACGCGGCTACGAAAAGCACGACCCTGACCCATTGGAATTCATGAATAATCCTAAGCGCTATGGCTAAGAGGAGAAACTGCCATATTGAGATAACTATGATTAGAACCTGAACTATCGGCGTAATTCTCTCGTTTATAAGGTTGACTAAAGGCTGCGGATCCGGACACTGCACCACTCCCGTGTAGAAGCTTGAAGAAACCACGTGGGTTTCCACCTTCATACTCTCATCGTAAACATTCAAAGTCACCGTGTACGGTATGGACATGTTTTCCTGAACCGGAGAGACATAGGTATTGTTCAAGAGCAGGGTCAAGTCGGCAGTAAGCCTCTTGGCGCAGTCCCCTGCGCAATACTCTCTGCTGTCGAAAATGTTTCTCACTATCAGCGGAGTGTTATAGTTTAGACTGGTTCCGTTTAACCAGATGCGTTTCACAGTCTTATTAATTCCTGAGGACGTTGCCACAGCATAAGTAATGTTGATTTCGCCTTCAACTATTCTAGTGGCCCCGATTATCACGCCGCCACTACTTATTGTCGCGTTTAACGGGATGCCGTAGTAACCGCGCACCCTCAGCGTCAAATTAGACTTCTCTCCAGTGTAATTCATTAAGCTTATTACAATGTCATCCTTCGTCTGTTGCCCCGCAGGATAGCCCACTAATGTGAGGACTCCCGTTGGAACTGGCGGTGTAGACAGGATCAGCAGGATAATAATAACCAGGCCCAGAACATTGGGTAGATGCGTATAGCCTGTTACAGAAATGCCCTGCTTAAAGTCTCCATACCCGCCTAAAAACCTCCCACTCGAGAAAATAAGCAGTAGCAAGAGTATGCCGAACAACACTATAACTATGTATTGCATCAGCCGGAACTGGATAAGGCTGTTTATGAAAGAGTCTATCTGCCCCGTATATAGTGCTGCCGGAATATTCATCTTCACCTTGTAGAAAACATAGTACTGAGCGAAAGTCAACGCTACGAGAACCGGTGGAATCACCAGCACGGGGAGAAAGGTGGGCGAATCCTTAACCCGGAGAAAAGCCTCCTTAGGATTTATGATTGTCAACAGCAATTGTCTTAAGAAACGAGCCGGGAGCGGGACCTCTTCTTCCTTTTTCAAACCCTCTTGTCCATCGGACAATTTAACGGTTCTTTAGCGCGCGCTATTATTAAACTTTTTACACGGTACTGGGCTGCCGCGCAGCTCGAAAAGTTTATTTTAAAATTATGCTGAAAACACTGTATGGCAAAGCCCAGCTGCCAGAATAGCGTCGATTGGGTTTTCGAGTACTACTCTCATCCAAGGGTTGCGGAGGAGCTCTTCAACTACGGAAGAGACAGGTGGATAGCTATTGAAGGCAGTTCTAGGGGAAGGGTTTTCATGAGGTATGGTAGAGACGGGTCGCCGCTTAGATTCAAGGATTCAAGCGATATCGACAGGCTGCTCAGAGGATTCTGGTTTGCTAAACCCAGGTCTTTCTACGGCTCGGCTAATAAATACGTTAGGCTCTCGGTAAACGAGGACCTGGAGGATGTTTCCAATATTTCCCGCTCCACCCCAACCTGGGATGTGGATAATGATGTTGAAAGGTGGCGTGAAACCCTGGCTGTTTGCAGGCTGATAGTTGAGGAGCTTGAGAAGGAGAAGGTCGTGAAGTCAGTATACCTTAAATGGAGCGGACGGGGGTGTCACGTGCATGTTTCTGAAGAAGCTTTTTCCAGGGAGTTTCTTAAAAAGCATCATCCTCTTGACGCTGCCTTCGCAGTAGTCGAGTATGTCACTAGGATGGTTAAGCCTAAGCTCAATACTTTAGCCGCCGGCGCCAAGGTCGAGAACAAGATGGATTTGAAACGGGTTTTTACTCTTCCGCTATCTCTTCACAGGGAACTGGACTACTCATGCGTCTGCTTCAAACCCGATGATATGAACGACTTTGATCTTTCATGGGTCAACCCGGGGAGCTTCAGGCATAGAGCGGTTTACACGGATTTTGAAGCCGGTGAGGCGGATGAGCTTGCTGAAAAAGCCTTATATGCAGTCGGAGGATATTTCAAAAGAGTGGCTCCCATGCCGTCGGGCAGCGTGAGAAGTAGCGGAGGGGAAGTGCTTAGGCTTGGAAGGTTCCAGGTTATGGCGCTGCTGCAGGCTGCGCGATGCTTCCTTTTAACAAGAGATATTGAGAAATCCAAGTCATTCGGCTTGAACAGGGCAATATTCTACGCTTGGGCCAAGCAGAGAGGGGTTGAAGCTAAGAAGCCTCCCAGCCGGAGGGGTGCTGTTAAGCCCCCTAGGCAGGTTGAGGAGAGAAACGTTTTCCAACTGGGAAACGAGACTGCCTACTTGTCGGAGGACGGGTGGCTAACGATAGGTAATGCTAAACAGACTCCACGTGACTACGATGAGCAAATAGTTAGAAGGGTAAACGAGGTAGTTCCCTATGAGGAGGCCTGGAGAAGGGCTTTACAGTATCTCGAAGAATTTCCACAGGATGTTTTGCTCGACCAGCAGAAGTTTTTCAACCAGGTTTACAAGCCGGTGAGAGACTCGTTCGTTGAAAAAGTCTACGGGGGGAAATCGGGCTCAAAAAGCGGCATTAAATTCCCCTAATATCCTAGTTTTTAAACATGAAGCTATTCTTTATTTTCCACTCGTTATAGGAGTGAGAAAACGCGTTATTTTGCGATTCTCCTTAACGGATCTGTCTCCACGTATTTTATTAGGATTAACAGGCAAGGGATTAACGTTACTGAGGACACTGGACCCCATAGCAACAACCCCATGGAGTAAGTCTGACCCGGGGCTGATGGCAGGTCTGCAAGGAGGCCAGATATGTAGCGGGCTAAGGCTTGCAGTATGTTCAGCGGCACGCTGACCAGGCCGACGTAGCTGCCTGCGCGAGCCTCCCTCTTAGACAACTCGTCTTCCTGCGCCATGTCTGCCGTGACAGGGTTCGGCAAGAGGTACCAGCCTGAAATCCCTGCTCCCACGAATGCGACGAACAGGACTGCTTGAATCACCCTGGGGACAGAGTTTAGAACCGGCTGGCCGAAGACTAGTGTTAGAGGCAGGAAAACCACCAGGATCATGAGAGACGTTACTAGTGGCTTCTTCTTCCCGGTTTTCCTAGCTATCCTTGCCCAGACGAAGAAAAGCACTATGGTTAACAGGAGCATGAGGCCTCCCACTGCCATATACTCAACGTCACCTAGGCCCAGGACTCTTTGCAGATAGCTTATAACCAGGCTTGCGAGAACCGCTGTTGGAATAGACATTGCTCCTTGGAGGGCAAGCCACGCCCGGTAGTTCCTGTTGCTCCAAAGTATGGAGAGCTCTCTCCGAACACTGGGTTTCGGAATCGGTTTCTCCTCCTCCCTTATCTTGAGGACAGCCGGCATGTACAATACTATTTCAAAGACGGCTAGAGCCAGTAGTAGCCCTAGGAAAGCGAGGGAGCCTGTTTTCAGAAGCGTTGGAAGCAGGAAGCCGACGGGTATTCCAACGATTTGCGCCATCATGCCGAAAATGTTCTGGTATGCTGAGACCGTAACTCGATCCTCGGGGCCGACGATTTCCGCAAGCCACGCCATGTAGGGCGTGCTTAGAAGCCCGTAGCTCATGTTCGCAAGGCCAATGAAAAAAGTCGCGTACACGAACAACAGGGTTTCATCCGTAACCGGTATGAAGTAGCTCGGCATGAATATCATGATGGTTGAAAATGCTAGAAGCAGGCTGCCCGCTAAAACATACTGTCTGCGTCTCCCCCATCTCTTCGACACAGTTATGTCGCTCAGGTAGCCGAAGTACCAGCCGAAAAAGGCTATGACGAGTTTTCCGATGGCGAATGCCACGCCGGTTAGAAAACCACTCAGCTTCAAAAAATCCCAGTAGAACCAGAACGTCGCGAGATCTATAAGGGACAAGAGGGTTGAGGAGCCGAGCCTCCCCATGGCGTATGTTAGCTTTCCCCTCCTAGTTAGCAACCATGGTTCACCTGCAATATGCTGCATAATAAAGTATATAATGTTTTCAAAACCGCTCTCTCAAAACTGTCATAGTTGTTGCTGAAGACGGGGGAATAACATATCCTTAAGAAAGGACTTTTCGAAATCACATTTTGCGAGCCATTTTTAAATACTTTCGGCACTCTTTCAACCCGGTGGGTGGAAAAAAATGAGGATTGAGCCGAGGAAAACCGTGGAAATAGGCGTTTCTGAGGAAGACCTCTTCGTCGGGGAGCATTCAACCATCAAGGCGAAGACTGGTGAAGCAATTATCGTGAAGGGAAATGTGGAGTTTGAAGGGGATTGCAATATTCTTTCCAGCCTGCATGCCCACAGCCTTAGTCTTGAAAACGGTGGGAAGATTAATGTTCAGGGCGATCTTATCGTGGAGAGATACGTCAGTCTTGAGGATGGCGAGCTGCGTGTAAGTGGAAGGCTTGAAGCCGAGGACGTGGATGTTGGGAAAGTGGTTAAGGTTGGTAATGGTTTGAAATGCAGGAGTATAGGTGTCGGAGGAGTTTTAGAATCAGGGGGCGACGTGGATGCTGAAAACATAAGCGTGGGCGGAACTATGTCTGTTCAGGGGGGTGTAAAGGGGAGTAAGCTTGGCGTAGGAGGCACGCTGACTGTTAAGGGTTTAACGGAGCTTG
>JBNAVT010000015.1:0-48506 GCA_049700215.1 Thermoproteota archaeon | reverse complement strand
GTGACGCAGGGCTGCGCACTATCCTCAGCAGTAGTCGTTAAACTGATGGAGAAGGAGGAGAGGGAGGCATGGGAGACGCTTAACAGGATGATCAACTACCCGGAGGGGTTAACTCTCAGAGTCACATTAAGAAAGGGAATGGGGTCAGGTCTACAATTTTACGTACCTCAGAGAGTTTTACGTGATTATCTTGGTGATGATACCTGCTTTATATCGATTGCATGTAAAGGAATCGAAGCGATAAGATATTGCAATCCATTAAGACAGAGACCTCAATTCGAAGTACCAAGTTCCTTCGGGGAAGAGGGAGAAGAAGTGGATGTCACGATCATGAAGATAACTGAATCAGACTTTTTGTCGAAAGCTTATTCTACCGGCAAGTTGCCTTTCAAGCCTATTGTCAAATCTGACGGAGCTCTTGCTTTACTTATAGATGGAAAGGAGATACCAGTCGATATATTAAAGGGCCTATCCATGGGGGCAACTAGACCTTATTTGGTTCTAGGCATAATTGATCAAAATACGGGACGTTATACCCGGATAGAAGTCGCTTGGAATGGATATGAAGATCCGGATGTCTATGTTCTTTGGGGGAGAGAAGAAGATCCATCGCAAACACAATATGTCGATGGAAAGTACTTCCCAGAATCTGATGTTCTAGAAATATATTATAAAAGTTCCAACGAAAAAGATCCTCATGTTAACACTATATTTCTTAGCAAACCGAGTAGTGTAAACATATTTTATATAAACCTAAGCACAAAAAGTGGGAAAGGGCAACTATCTATGGTTAAATTAAAGAGCATTGATTGGGAAAGTGAGAATGAAGTGGGAGTGGTAGGTAACGAGGTCGCGGGTTCCATGATTGGAGAATTACAGAGAATAGGCCTAGAACCTAAAACAGAGATTATCTTCGATTCCAGTGGTTCAAATCGCTACATTTCAATGCCATACATGCTCTTCGACGCATGCGCAGTCGATGAGAATAAAGGTTACTTACTAGTTGTTGAAGCAAAATCTACAACCGTATGTGTGGAGAGAATCGACGAGATCCTCGATGGCAAGATAACGGATAAAGGAGGAAGGTCTGCTCAGCAACAATTAGTTGATACGATTCTCAAGTGGAATCAGGATGAGAATATTAGAGGGCAGAGACCAACTGTTAAGAAAGCCATGTTACTTGCTATCTATTTCAATAAACCTACTGGACAATTTTACTTTAAATGGAGGTGGATTGATATCCCAAATGATTAAAAACATCGCTCGAATTATAAAAATTAACGGGGATGCATATTATGAACTCTATTCTTGAAAAGGTAAGGCAGATCCTCGAAAATACGACTAATACGAAGTATGAAGTAGATGAACACGGAGTTCATCTGAACGAAAAAATATTAGACAAAACATATAGAGAAAAAGTGAGCGATGTTCTACATGGGAAAGAAGATCAAAATGCTATTAAAGAATTATGGCAATCCGATGAAATAAGCAGGTCACTACATGACGTACAGCATTTCCCTCATCCAATAAATGCCGATGGCAGACTCGTCGTTGAAACATTTCTTCTTAGAAGCGAGGATCTGCTTTCTCAAAGATATAGAGGAATTTACGATTTAGTTATGAATGAAGGTTTTCTAAGTAAGGGACGTCTAACTGACACTGATATTAAAAAAATAGTTGAAGATGAGGAACTGGCTTCAAAGTATCCCTTAACTCATCTTCTTCTCAAGAAGGCTTCAGAGATAGCGACTAGGATTAGCAATAAGTATTCTCTGAAAATGAATATTGTTGCTGGAGAAATTCGAAACATTATCAAATATCACGATGCTCAAGGCTTCTATTTAGAAGTTCCTTACCATGTGATGTCTGACGAAGAAGACAGGATTCAAGCGATTATTGAAAGAGCCTCAGCAATCAGGGAATTCTGGAGAGAATGGACTAGGGTTCGGGAAGAAATAGTGTACAACTTAGGTCTGGATGACAAGGCTTTTGTAATCAGAGACCTAGTGGAAGGGATGTTGGGTCTTCCAATCTGGACCGTGATGGTTCAACTGATAGGTACCAGTTGGGGTCTGGTGACGGATCTCAAATATGCCGGGCGTCATCAGAAACTGAGTGATGAACAATGGTTTGATATGTGCGGAGGCTTTGTCAGAGCAGAGTTGCAGAAAGCGGATGAGAAACCTCGTTTCAGAATTTATAGTGCTCCCATATATTTTGGTCTATTCTTGGGTGAGACAATGGTAAGAGTTCATGCGAATTCCTCTTTTAAAAAAATACTTGATATGTTAAACACAGAGAGAATAAATCCGGTCGCATATCTTCTAGACCGCTCCCACTTAGATGAAATAACGAGATTCTCTCCCCTATTAGCAGATATCCTTTCTTCACTAATCGATTTGACTGAAAGAGAATCCGCGGACTCGTTGAAGATAACTCCCATTCAGGTTGAGTGCATATGGGAACCATCCATCATTTTCATGGTGAAACCTATTCCGCCACATGAATACTCGAGCATCTCAGCAGAACCAGACCTTATCGATGTCTCACTAGTGACCGAAATCGAATATTCAGATGATGCCGATTTCCCGTTTAAAGTCATTGAAGCTGCTGGAAAGCTTAGGGAAACTAGGGAAAAATTCATAAATATTCTTAAGGAGCACCGGTTTCCCTTTTAGCGCGCATGAATCAAGAGGTCTGAGGCAATGGACAAGCGAGAGATATTCTGAATAGAAAGGCACCAAAGCGCGCGCGACAAGAGAATGCGGCACACGTAGTTATTAAAAACTGTAAGCCCATTCCTCAATCTTTTCCATCATTTTCCGGTTAAGTTCTTCTCTAAGCTCGTTTTCATAGCTTTCAATTTCAAATAGGAATCCTGTTATCTCCCAAATTTTCTCATTTAAGAAGCCAATATCTGCTTCTAATTCGACCAGCATTCTATCCTTTAATCTTACTCTCCTGTTCAACAAGCGTTTACTAGGGTTCACTCCCTTCTTTTCAATCCTGTCATGGCAATTAGCACATAAGATCAGTGTATTCGCCATATGATGCTCAAAATTAACATCCCTGTAGATTTTTGTCCCTTGTCTTTTAAAGAAAGGACGCCTAATGATATGTGCCTTATTGATTGGAGAATCCGCACGCAAAGAGACACCACAGTTTTCACATCTTCTTTCTAAGTGATAATGTTGGAAGAAATCTTCCCAATTCCGATCAAACATATCTTTAACACCCGATAGACCTGAATCAATAGAGTCTCGTATTATACCATATATATGACCATACTCAGAGGATTTTCCGCAATATTCAACAAACTTTTCATCAAGCTCGCCAGCAAGGTTAAGAAGCTCATCATAAGCCCCCTTAACTTTTTTCAACTTCTTAACTAACTCTATTGAAAAACAACTCCTTAACGCTGGATGAGAAAAGTCAAACTCATATGGCTTAAGCATCGTTCACTATCTGATTAGCAAACCCTTCTGTATTAGCTCAGCCATCAGCTTCTCCGCAGCATCGTAAACCATCTGCTCGTTCACAGCACCAGTACACACTAATTTTCCAGAAGCAAATAATAATATAACTACGTCTGGATCATGCATTCTATATATTAGACCGGGAAATTGCTCAGGTTCGTACATTGTTCTTTCTAGTTTTACGACTGCTTGTTCGAGGTCTATTTTTCCTGGTAGTGTTGCTGATGCTACGATGTTTTGCACGGTGATTTGTGGTTTTGTTTTCTGGATTATTTTTTTGGCTCGGAGTTCTCTCACGATTTTGTGGACTGCTTCGTGTGCTTGTTTCTCGCTTTTTGCTCCGGTGGAGACCATTTTTCCTGAGCTGAAGATTAGTGTTGCTGTCTTGGGTTTTTCGAGTCTGAATACTAGGCCGGGGAACTGATCGGGCTTGTATTCTACGTTTTCGAAGTTTTTGACGATTTGGTTTAGGTCTATTCTTTGGTCTAGGATTACTGATGCCACTACGTTTTGGATTTCCACTATTGGTTTTTCGGGTTTTTCTGCTGTTGTCTGCATCTTGTCCCCCTCTTTATAAAGGGGTTAGTGCGTATTTAAATATTGGTCTACTTATGTTTTTATGCTCTTTTTGCTGCTTTTACGGGTGTTTTACTATGGTTTTTCCGGCTTAACGGCTTGTTTTTATGGTTGTGAATCTATGTGGGTTTCCTTCTTTTTTTCACGCGGGTTTTCAGCCCGGCTCGAGATGGTTTTAACGGTTTCTGGGTATCGGTTCAGCCTGCTTACAAGCCCGTTGTGTTTAAGCTTTGGCTGCGGGGTGTTTATAAGAGGAGTATGGGGTAGCGCGCTCTGCGGGTCTTATGGTTGGAACATGGTTTGCATATTGGGAATTTGCTGTCCTGGCGTTGACGGGTGCCGTCGACAGCCATATTGCACGGGGCTGAGGTTCCATCCTGATACTATGGGCGTCGTATTCTCTTCTTGCTTCTTGCGCGGATAGCGCGCGCTAGGGAGAAAACATCAATCACCGACTTGTTAAAGAGGGATGTTATTAATTATGATGGATGGCGACGGCCATGGGATCATATAGCATTGTATCTTAACGGTAAGGTTGCTGCGCATACCGCCCGCGTTTGTCGGTGTTGCATCGGTGGTTAAGCCTGTCGAATCCAGGAGTTTGGGTACTTGTTTTCAATGTGGGGTTTTAAGGCGGATCTTGATTGTTTGAACGGGCTAAGGTTTATATGTGGCGAGTATGGTGTTTAGTCGGCTGGATGAATGACTTTTGGCTTGAACGAGCAGGAGTGTCGGGTTGAGGCTCGCAGGGTTCGGGTTGGACACATATGGGTTAGACGCAGGCCTAGGATTGGACATATTAAGCCTAGGGATTTAGCCGGGTATTTGAGTGAGAGGAAAAGTGGGCGTAAGGGTTAGGATAAGGATAGTTTTGAAAAATGGCAGGTATCTTGAGACAGTGGCATTGGTGAATACAGGGTTTGAATCACCCGTTGCTCAATTGCTCATACCGGTTAAGGCTGCTGAGCAGCTGGGCCTATGGCCGAATCTGCCTGAGGAAGCGGTCGTTGAAATCTACGATACCGCGGGAGGGCCGACGAGGGTTTACAAGATACCGTCTGGAGCTGAAGTGAACGTTTTAACTGAGGAGGGTGAAGGCAGAAGTGTTTTATCGGACATAGTCATATCTCACATCGAGGTTGAAGCCCTTATAAGTGATAAGCTGGCTGAGGAGCTTATGCTGGTGATAGAGAGGCCTGGAGAAGGGTTGTGGAGGTTCAGGGGCGAGGAGAAGGAGAGGAGGAGCGAGAAACCGGAGTACTGGATGTAAAAGATACTGAACCGGCTAGACGCCATATTCTTAAATCGAGAACTCGTTTCCCCTGACTCCGCTCACGCGAGCTATTTGAGGGATTAATGTTTAAGTAACTTGGCGAGAAAAGAAAGGAGTATTTTAGCGCGTGTTAACAGGTTTTGTTCACATGCTTACGTTCCATAAGTTACCTAAATGTCATGAGCAGAGTTCGTCTTATAAGCATGCTTTAAAAATGGCTTGTCAACTGGTCTTTAAGCGTCATTTTTCCTGTGTAGCGCGCGCTGAGGTTCTTCTTCTAGATGAGCCGACTTTGGGCCTAGACCCTGGTTTTTCGAGGAGCATAAGGTTGTTCATAAAAGAGGAGCTTAACGAGAGACAGGGTAAGACCATACTGCTCACAACCCATTACATGGAGGAGGCTGACCAGATGTGCGACAGGGTCGCCTTTATAAATAAAGGCAGGATAGCCGCCGTGGATTCACCTGAGAGGCTGAAAGCCTTGATTGGCATGAACGAGGTTTTGAAGATGGTTGTAAACAAGCTGGATGAGAGGGTTTTGAGCACGGTTGAAAATTTGACATTTGTCGAAGACTGCAGAGTAGCCAATGTTGAGCAAGACGGTAGGACCATGATTAGGATATGCATGAAGAATGTTGACGCTAACATTCAGGAGGTTGTGGGAGTCTTTTCGAAAGCAGGCTGCAGGATTTTCTCCTTAAGCATAGAGAGGCCAACGCTGGAGGATGTCTTCATGAATCTTACTGGGGGGTGTTGGGCGATTGAACTTGGATGCGGGGAACCTGATTCTGGAGCTTAGGGTTGCTGTTTCAACGGCTAAGAAAGAGATACTGATCAACCTCAGGTATCCTCTTTGGGTTGTTTTCTGGACGATAATGCCGATTTTCTGGCTGGCACCCTTCGTATTCCAGGGGCATGCTCTCGTCGGAGGAAGGTTTTCAGAATCCTTTAGAGAGCTCGCTGGAAGCTCTGACTTCGTAACCTTCGCAATAATAGGAAGCTCGCTTTACGCTTACGTTATGTCAGCCTTATGGGGGATGGGGCTCTCCCTGAGGAGGGAACAGTGGGGAGGGACGCTGGAGACAATCCTTGTCACGCCCTGCAACAAGTTTTTCATACTGTTTGGGAAAGCATTGTCGGACAGCGTGTTAACTACTTTCTACGCGGTGGTTCAATTCATCTTGGCCAGCTTGTTGTTCGGGGCTAGGATAAGGGGGGAGAACCTGTTTTTCGCAGCTTCAGCAGTATTGCTGATGATCTTTGCTCTTTACGGCATTGGGTTTGTGCTCTCCGGTTTAATTTTGATGTACAGGGAGCCGGGTGCATTATTGAACTTCGTCGACACCCTCATATACATTATCTGCCCGGTTAATTATCCTTTGAGGACATTCATATTCTTCTTTGGGGGTGTGGGCTATTACATCATGATGGTAAGCATAGTATTCCCATTGACACCCGCTTTAGAGGCTGTGAGAACATTCCTTTTACCATCGTTCAACCCCTATCTGAATATTGCCATGGCCCTTTCCTACCTTGCCGCTACAACACTGGTGTTTCTAATCCTGGGCATGCTTCTATTCAACGCTGTTGAGAAGAGGGTTAGGAGGAGGGGTGCGGTTGAAGCCTACTAGAGGATGGTGGGACATGAGTCTCACTGATGAGATGAGGGTTCTTGCTGCCGTGATGAAGAAGGAGTTGATGCTTTACATAAGGTACCCGATTTGGGTGCTTTTTGATGCTTTGATGCCTCTGCTCTGGGTCCTGTCGCTAGTGATATACGGAATGGCTCTCGTGGGCTCGCCTTACTCTGACAACCTGGCGAGGCTGACTAGCACCGGAGACTATGTTTCTTTCACGATAGTCGGGATGATAGTTTCCAGCTTCGCCTACTCAACCCTGTGGGGGATAGGCTATGCTTTAAGAGGCGAGCAGTGGAGCGGAACCCTTGAGTCAACATTCCTAGCACCGTGCAGCAGGTTTTCCATTCTGCTGGGGAAAGCTTTCAGCTCGATGCTGACGACCCTCCTATGGGTTTCCTCGCAGATAACCCTGGCTTCAGTAGTATTCGGCCTGAACGTGAGGATCTTAAACCTGCCCCTTGCATTATTATTCTTCCTCATCGCCCTGCCCAGCTTTATAGGGATGGGTTTCTCTCTCGCCGGAATAGTTCTGGATTTTAAAGAGCACAACGGGTTCGTAAATTTCCTAAGCTCGCTACTGGGTCTACTTCTCCCAATATCTTATCCGTTAAGCGTCCTCCTGCCTGTCTTAAGATGCTTCTCCTACCTGCTGCCGCCGACTTACGCGATAGAAGGGATGAGGAGCCTACTGCTAATGAACAGGGGCTTAGGTGAGTTAACAGGTCTCCTAATACCCCTGTTTCTTTTCAATGTTTCCTGGATGCTTGCAGGTATAATGGTATTCGCCAGGGAGGAGAGGAAGGTTTTGAAGAAGGGCACGCTGCGCCACTATTAGTTTCATTTTCATTGACAGTGATGTTGTAACCAGGCCATGCTTAAGATCTGGTTCAGCCTGCTTGTAATTTTCGGCTAGGTTTTGTTCCTAGATAAAACGTAGTTTTATGGTTATCAAAAATGATAACTTTAAATTTATGAGAATTATAGTGGTTTTGTAGGAGCGGCGATGTTGTTAGGGTGCTGCGGGATTCCAGGATTAGTGTTTTCTCTTTAGGCGACTTGGTGAGGGTTTTGAATAAGGATGAGGCCTATGTTAGGGTTTTTCTGAATAGGCCGGTGGAGAGTTGGTATTCTTAGGGGACGGAGTGCTGGCTGGTCTATGGTTTGGGGTAGCATAGGTATTTTAGTATCGGTATTAGGCTGATTTTTACTCCGTCTTTCTGGAGCTCTTTTTCCACTCCTCTGTAGAGGACTACTGCTTTTCTCGCGTTGAAAAGCTTTGAGAATTTGACTAGTGGGTTTAGGTCTCTGGTTTTTACTTCCTCCGTGCTTTTAACTTCAACCGGGATTATCTCCTTGTTTCTAATCACGAAATCCACTTCACTGTTTCCTTTTCTCCAGTAGTATTCAGCGTTGATTTCACTCCTCACCGTGGTTTCGAGAATCTTGTCTTCATCCCTTGTTGTTGCGAGGGATTGGTGCAAGGGGTATGCTTTCTTGTTTTTCCTGCTGCTTGCAAGAAGGCTTTTTCTAAGGTTGCTGACTCTTTTTATCAGAAACGAGAGTTCCAGATAGTTTAGAGCGTTTCTTATTGTTTTCCTGTGTCTCCCCAGGTCTTTTGAAAGGGAGTCCACGTTGATGATGGTCCCTGGGTTTTCGAAACAGTAGTTTGCAAGGATTCTCACTATCTCTATGTCTTCTATTCTGAAGCTTTCCGGAATATCCCTGTAGATTACTCTTTCCGCTACAAGCTCCCTTACGTAGTTCTTTGCTTCGCTCTCGCTCATCTCTAGGGTTTCAGGGAAGCCTTTTACCAGGTACTCGCCGAATAAGATGGAGAGCCTTCTTTCATGGATTTCGAAATCGTTTTCATCGGGAATTTTTTCACCTTTAAGCTTGAGGAATTCTAAGTATTTCAGGGGGGACAGGGTGTGGAAAACTACTCTTCCAGCCAGGCTCTCCCTGCTTCCTTTCATCAGGTTTAAGGATGCGGAGCCTGATAGAACCATCTTTACGTTCGGGTTCAGATCGTAAAGGACTTTTATCTTGTTTTCCCAGTCTGCAAGCTTATGAATCTCGTCGAAAAACAGGAAGCATCGTTTCTCATTCACCCTTGCTTTTAACACTCTCTCTTCGTATTCCCTTATGATTCTCCCGATGTCTTGTCTTTCCACGTCGAAAGAGAAATAGAGAATCCTCTTTGAGTCTACCCCGTTTTTCAAAAGATGGTCTATCAAATGGTACATTAGCACGGTCTTTCCAACTCTTCTTAATCCGACTATCACGTCAATCGGTCTCCTCTGAAGGCTGGATTTTAACACGCTGAAAAGCATCCTCCTCTGGAGTCTCTCGAACTCCCTGTTTATTCCACCGCTCTCCTACCAAGGATTGAACTCGAAGATACTGCTCAACCAAAGGATACTATGGTGTTCCAATATTTAAATTTTTTGGACATTATAATGTCCTTTTCGCGCGCTAAACTCGTAGCCTACGATAATACTGTAAACCAAAGTATGAGATGGCGAAGGACAATACCGCATCTTCTCAGTAGCGCGCTCTTCCTATTTGTTTAAGCGGTAGTATCGTTTGAGCAGCGAAACCGCTGCCCATGAATATCGACATGTATAGGGCAGAGGCCGCTGTCAGCATCATTATTCCCGGTACGATTATCCGGTTTCTTCTCGACGGGTCGAGACGTTTTAGGGAATTGTAAAAGGCCAGCGCGCGTCCCAGTGCTTTCCGCCGCGACTGGTTTGGCAAGTATTGTTCTGGTTATCTGATCTTGTCTGAGGGCTGCTATGCTCCTCCTGGATGCGGTTGTCATCCTGCTCGGCTACAGAGCGTTTAAGGCTTCTAGAAGAGCTGGTCTTAGCATTGAACATACTCGGAAACATTTAGCGTGCACGCTAAATGGCTGAGCCGTCAGACAGCGTTGAATGAAGGATGGAAATCTAAATATAAGACTTGGCTAGGGGTTAATTCTGTTGAAGATATGGAGAGATGAAAATGACTTCTAGAAACCAAGTCACTTCCATTTCGAGGAAAGTTCTATTCGGCAACCGGATAGAGTAAGCCAGAGTCAGCCCTGTTGGAACCAGAGTGAGTTACATCGCTCGCACGCTTGTAGGGGTGATTCGTTTTCATACTCCTCTGCTTCGGTGCTAAGTTAGTCGGTCTGGCGTTATTAGCGTGTCTTTCAAACCATTCTTGCGTATAAATTCCTTGAGTTCTCTGTCTAGTGTGAGCAGCTTGAGGTCGAAGTGGATTGAGCTTGCGTAGAGTATGTTGTCGATCATGTCCCTGTGGCCTTGTGTGTACAGTCTTAGAGCCTCGCTGAAGACTCTGGAATCCTCCTTCACCTCCGTGTACCTGCCGGTCTCGAGAATGCTTCTGAGCCCTGTGTTAAAGGCTTCGCCGGGTATTCCTCCTGTTATTCTAGTGGCCACCCAGAGTGATTCAAGTATGCTGAAGCGCGAGTAGTGTATTTCTGCCCTAGCCTCCGCGAGTATTCTCAAGCCTTCCAAAGCCTCCATCCCCGTGTCGATCCCTAGGGATGGTAGTATGAAGGATGTGTCAAGGAGTATTCTTAGCTTGGTTTGCCTGCTCTTCAACGCTTATCGCCTCTATCTCCCCAGGCTTTATTGAAGCAAACTTGTTCCCGTGGAGTGCCAGCTCTATGGGGTCGCGGAGTATCTCTAGGATGATGCGCTCCCCCGAGACTCTCAGCAATACTCTGTCCCCCTCCTTCATGCCGAGGGTCTTGACCACGATCTTAGGCAGGTAAATCGCGTACCTCTTTCCGACTCTTGTCTCTATAGTCAGATTCATTTACTTCATCAGTTTGTCGTTATATAATCAGACTTAAAAGGTTATCTCTGATTAATTCTGAAAACCCGAATGCCCTTTAAAGTGGTTTCAGCGCACACAATACTGGTTTTTATGTGTGTTTTACTATGGTTTTTCGGGCTTGAACGGCTTGTTTTTATGGTTGTGAATCTGTGACTTTCATCCTTTTTTCAAGCGGGTTTCAGTCGCCGGTTTAACGGGTTTAAGATCTGGTTCAGCCTGCTTGTAGCGCGCGCCTGTTCTGGTTTAAACTTCTGTCACGGGTGTTTGTGTTTTTTAAAAAAAGTGGGAGTGCTGCGGGTTTTCACGGCTGGAACATTGTTTGCATCTTTGGGAATACTACTGTCCCCATGTTGATGAGTACCGCTGGTAGCCATAGGGCGCCGAAGCCTAGGATCCATCCTGCTACGATGGGCATGGCGTACTCCTCATACTTCTTTATTCCGATGGTTCTTATCACGAGGAACTTTATTACTAGCGCTATCAGGGAGGTCAGCCACATGTAGTTGGCTATTGTCATGGAGACATAGAGCGCTGGGACGTTTATGAACCAGAAGAACGGTACCTTTGTCTTCAGGATGTACAGTGCTAGTGCCAGAGCTATACCGAGCCCGTAGCATATCTCGAGGGAGTACTCTACCGTCAGCTCCGGGGGCCCTGCCCACCTGCCCCTGTGGTAGTAGCCTGCTGCCATCCAGGGCCACCATGTGTATAGCCGGTCGCCCAGCTGGTTCATTCCGCCCTGCGTGTGTAGGAGGAAATAGGTGTCCAGCGGCGTGTAGATGAAGAGCACCATGATCAGCCCTATTACGAGCGCGATGAGGAAGTCTCTCATCCTCATTCTCAGCTCGTAGGCGAGCTTGTACAGAGTTACCTGGTGTCCGGAGGACAGGGGGCTGAAGGATATTTTCCAGTTGCCGATGTTCGCGATGTTCCTGGCTATCGTGAACCAGGCCGGGTCAGTCATAGGCGTGTCCCAAGTTACGGCGGTGGGCGCAGGCCATCCTCTCAGGGCTGACCCTGCAACGTAGGTTGGGTCCCAGACGGCGGGGCCGTTGCCCCAAGCTGTGCCGACGTGCCAGAATACTTCGGCGAACACTCTCGCGTAGAATATGTTGAAGAGAAGAGCCCATAGTGGTACTAGGAGGGCGATCAACGGGTCTGCTCCCTCAACCAGCATTAAAGCGTACCATCCGAACGCGCCTATAAGTAGTAGCAATGGAATTGTTCTCATGGATAGGCCTCTCTCCTCCCCTCCCTTCCAAAGGGATTTGAATACGCTTGCAAACCTCTTCCTCTGGGCGTAGAGGCACCATATCGCTATTCCAAGGCCCACGCCGGTTGAACCAACGTAGTTGTACGGGAAGGGCATCCATACTCCCGGGTATTGTTCCCAAGGCCAGACGTACTCCATTCCAGCCTGGTATGCGACAATACCCATGCTAACGCCTATGCCCTGGTAGAGCACGCCGAAGATTATCCAGCCGAGTATCAGTGTTATGAGAACATCGTTAGGCATGACCAGTCCCACGGCTATCTGGGGTACGAAGAATATTGCTGAAGCATATATTCCGGGCCAGAGCGCGGCGAGGAAAGGCAGGTCTATCTTCTGCTCGCCCCACCATGCGGACGTTGGGAACTCCGGCCAGAGCTCGGCTACCAGAACTTGCGCTGAGCTGACCAGGCCTATTACGAACATGCCCCAGAATATTTTTGTGGTTGCAAGCCTGAAGTTGAAGATTCTAGACTTGTTCGTAGCGGGGTCAACCTCGCCGCTTTCCTTGAACAAGTGGAGCGAGGGTACTGCCAGTGGGAAAACTAGTCTCTCATCCTCTATCCAAACCTTGCCGAAGGTGAAGGTTACGAATACGCTTATGAAAGCGTAGAAAATGTAGATCAGATTCCAGTATATTAAAGCGCTAGTGATATAGCCCCATGGAATGTCTTGACCCGGAGCCCTGCCGTTCAATATAAGCGAGGCGATTTCGAAGCGTATTGGCTCAGGAGCAATTATGACTGGAGGGACAGCCTTGCTCCAGTATTCTTTTAAATCATCTATCGAGAAGGCGATGTAGTCGCTTAGAGCACCGTAGTTGAAGTAGTGCACCGGCTCGTTCGCGGGGGCATGCACCACCAGGTAGGTCAAATACCCTGCAATGAACGTCAACACTGAGAACATGAACGCATATTCTTGGGCTGTCAGCCTCAGCCTCGGGTTAGCGCGTCCCAAAAGCTCCATCACCAGCACGATGTATATCATTGGTAGTACGAAGAAGCTGAAGGTGTTGATTTTATTAGTGTACATGCCTGTTAAAACCGACATGAAGGAGAAGAATACTGCCAAAGGTATGGTGAGTGCGAGAGATTTTACGGTTAAGCCCTTTTCCAGTTTAACTTCTGCCGCCATAAGATTTTCATCCTCCATGCATATTATGTATGCCACATATTTAAATATTGGTTCTCAGGCTCTTCACGTTTCTAGGTTTTTAACGCGAGTTTTACACGTTTTCCCCGCTTTCTGTTTTCAGACTTAAGGGGCAATGGGTTTCTCAGCTTTTTATAGTTGTTTTGATGGTGAGCGTTGGCTGCGTTGCCTTGTTGGATTATTGTTTGCGTCGGATGAAAAACTTTATGTTTTTACCGCCACGCTGTCAAGTATTGCCATGTCTTTGAAAAGCTGCCCAAGCGCGCGCTATCAGGGAGTTTAGGGAGAGGTAGGTTTTGCAGGTTCTGAATTCGAGTGTTTTTGCAAGCATTCTTGTGAAGGATGAGTTTTACGATGCTGCCAGAAGCTTTGTTAAGAAGAGTTTAAGACAGGAGAATTTTACCCTTGAGCTGGCCTTCATGGAGGTTGCTAATGCTCTCTGGAAGCATGCTTATGTGTTTAAGAGGATACTCGTGGAGAAATACGGAGCGTTGAGAAACAGTATGAAACCGTTGATAAGCGCGCGCTGAAGGCGGGTAAGCCTGTTAACGTTATTGAAGTTTTGATCGCCGGCATCGCTGTGGCTAACGGCGTTGACGAGGCTGTGACTAGGGATGAGGATTTTAAGGTTATTGAGGGGGTTTGCGGTCAACCTAAAGTGGTGCTTCTGGCCGAATGTTAATATTGTTTAATCAGACTTAAAAGATGTATCGTCTCTGATTGGCCTATTGTTTCGACAGTGGTTTCCCGCTTATGCAGACTTCTGTCCTCATTTAGAAATGGTCTGGCTGAGATTTTTCTCTTTGTCTTCTCGTTTCCCCCTGGTTGCTTTCCGTAAGGCTTAAATACCTTTTGTATTTACTTTTTCTAGATGTCTGTAATTACTATTCGTATAGACAAAGAGTTGAGGAGGCGGATGAAGGCTCTTAAAAACGTTAACTGGAGCCAGGTTGTTAGAGAGGCTATTTTGAGGAAGATTGAGGTTGAGGAGCGTAGGGAGGTTTTGAAGCGTTTAGAAACGGTTTTGGAGCGGGTTAAGCCTGTTTCCGAGGGTGAGGTTGTGCGGTGGATCCGGGAGGATAGGGGGCGTTGAGCTACGTTGTCGACGCGAGCGTTGTGGTGGCCTGGTTTATTCCAGGTGAGCCCTGGAGTGTGAAGGCCAGGTGGCTGGGGGATGAGTATGTTGAGGGTCGTGTGAGGCTTTATGCTCCAAATATTCTCCTGTACGAGTTGAACAATTCTCTATGGAAGGCTGTGAGAAGAGGGTTGATGAGTGTTGAGACTGCTGAGGCGTGTGTTGAGGCTTTCTCCAAGATTTCTCCCGAGCTTCTTCCGCTCAACCTTAAGAGGCAGCTTGAGGCTTTGAGAATGGCTACGGAGGAGGGTGTTTCATTCTATGATTCAGCGTACATTGTTGCAGCGCGGGCGACTGGCTCAACGCTTGTGAGCGCTGACTCCGACCTGGTTTCTGTGGCGCGCAAGCATGTTAGTGCAATACTGGTTGGCGAGCTGCCGTAGGCCAGGAGGTGTTCCACCTTCGTTTTTACTGCTGCTCCAGGGTTTTTGAGACCAGTGGCTCCTGCTTTAACGTGTTTGAGGAGGGTTGCTTTCATGCTTGTGTGAACATTATTAGATATTCTGGAGCCAGTGACTACAGGGGGATGTTGTTGAAGCGAGCGCTGGCGTCGAGTATAAATGGTTCTGCGACGATTCGTCTGACAACCTCTATGTCCGGGTGAATCTTTTATGCTCGATCATCATACACCTGTTCATTATAACCGTTAAACCGGCTTTCTCCGCGAGTTCAGCGGCCTGCGTGTTAACTATTCCTAGCTGCATCCATATGAATAGGGGATTACCGTGTTTCTGCTTCAGTCGAATCGCCTGCTCAACGATTGGGAGAACTTCTTCAGACGGCCTGAAGATGTCGACGACTTCAATAGTTTTTTGAACATTCTCCGGGGTTTCAAGCAGGCTTTTGAAACAATTCTCACCAAGGATCTTGTCTGCGAAAGGGTTGATCGGAACAATACGGTATCCGTTTTTCTTCAGATATTCAGCCACCTTATAGCTGTCCTTATTCGGATCCCTGGATAATCCGACTATTGCGATCGTTCCGCATTTAAGAACCAGCTTTATCTTTTCATCGATCAGTGCTTCCAACAGCATCGCCACCCGTGGTTAAAGTGGCCTGGAACAGTCTACGCGAAGTATTAACTTTTCCCCGAAGGCTTTCCTCCAAAACCTGTGATTATTCTCGTTTTCAAACATTTGACCCGTGTGTCTTAGACTGCTCGTGTAAACGTTGGAAGCTCGTGCAGAGAACCAGGGATGCTTAAGTAGGGTTTATCGATACAGCACCTCAGGCTCTCTTCCCGTATTTTTCAGTGTTTCTCCTGAATTCTTCCTCGCAGTGTCTGGAGCAGAAGTAGATGGTTTGCCCCCTGTATTCCAGCCTGCTGTATGCTGTTTCAGGCTCTATCTTCATCCCGCAAACCGGGTCGGTGACCACTCTCCTCTTCATCCTCCTCGCCTCCTCCGGCTCGTATTTCCTCAGGGTCTGAGTATTTAAGGCAACTATGACTGTGCTCAGCGACATGACTAGCGCGCCAGCCCAGGCTGGTAGAACCACGCCGAGGCCGTGTAGGACGCCTGCTGCAGGGGTATGGTGACGATGTTGTAACCGGCTGCCCACCATAGCGCGCGTAACTCCCTCTTTTTTTTATCAAAACACCTTTCTAATCAGAGACCAGCAAATTTATTGGTTTATGCTCCTGCAGCAAGCTCCGCTTTACTCGCTAGCAGTGCGGGAAGTTATTTCGGCTTTACCAGCGCAGGGGTTGCCATGGAGGTTTAAATGCCTCCTCGGGAGTGATAGGTTTCACCGATCGTTCCCGAAAAAGCTTATATTAGTCATATTATTTATGGTTGCCCCGTATCCTTATGAGGACGCTTCTCCAAGAGCCTCCCGTAAATACTTGGAAAATGCGTATGCGGTGATTCTCCGTAAGTTTGGAGGAGGACCCTTCCGTCTTAAGGAGGCGGCTGAGGCGCTTGGGGTAAAACCCAGTTACATGAAGAATCTGCTCAGCGAGCTCAGGCGTAGAGGTTGGCTTATTTCGAGGCCTGATCCGGATGATGCGAGGCGTGCCGTCTATAACTTGGATCTCGCTGTTATCAGCGAGATGAAATCAGGGGTAAGCTCAACAATAAGCAACCATGAAGGGGAATATATTCTGTTTGTTAACGGAAAGATGGTTGACAAGGATTACGATATCCAAAGACTGCTAAGAAGAGCGTTGAAGAAGCACAAGCCGGGCGAAATCTATATAACCAGTGTTGGGAGACCGAGGGAGCTTGTCGCGATCGGGTTCTGAGTGCTGGCCTCATGCACGTGACAAGCCTCCATCCCCCTCGATAACCGTCGTGGTTTCTGCTGGCGGAAAGGGGGAGGGCTTAAGCAGGATGTTTCAGGTTGACACAGGGTTCTCAGGAGCAGTTGCAATAGACCAGGATCTCATAGATCTCCTAGATCCACAGAGGGTTGGCAGCATCCATATTGCTACTGCCACGAGTCTTGATGTCAGGACAGATCTTTACTTGCTCTATTTAACGATTCCTGAGATGAAGATTAACCGGCAACCATTGCAGCCCTCAGGGCGACGAGGTGTCTAATAGGCAGGCAGCTGCTTGATCATCAAGAGTGGTTGTTGGATAACGTGCGTAATAGATTCTGCTTGCTAGCGCGCGGGTAGATGTTTGCAAGTCTACTAAACTTCTTGCCAAACCTCTTTTCCAGCTTATTTACAGATGCTCTGTCAAAATCATGGAGATCAAGATGCGCGCGCTAGAAGGCGTTACTTACGATGTCGTGGTAGTCTTTGTCTCTACATCTTTCTATAAGTTGTCTGTCGAGGTCCGTTGGTATTTGGGTGATCTTACTCACTCCAACGACCTGCTCGAGTTCTCTAGCCGTCGTACTTAATCTATCGATCAAGGTTAACCTATCCTTGTGGCTCAACTCGAGTGGATTCTTTATAGCTACTATTGTGCCGGTATCTATCAGAACTTTAAAGACCCTTTGAAGTTGTTCTGGGGGGAGCAAGGAAAGGCCTCTCAGAAAGTCCGTTGCGTTGATGGTTGAAAGATAACGCTGGATGTCTGGTGCGTTATGTTCTTTTTGGAGGGAAGTCACCTCTTGTAGGAAGTTTGAATATAATAGAAATAAGTCTAAGGAGTTCGAGAAGTGATTCAACGTCAGTTTATTCCATCTTGCTCTGATTTTGCGCGCGCGCTCCTTAAGCTGTCTCCGGATAAGGCAGCTCCTCTTTTCTCCCTATGATCTTCCTCTTAGCCTTCAAATAGTACACGTAGTTGCTGAGCGACACGTCCGGCGGAACCCTGTGGTCAACCATTGGTATGTATCCTCCCTCCTTTACGAGCTGAGAAAGGCTTTCAAGCTCCCTGTCTATTGCTCTAGGCCCCTCAATGAGCGCGAGCTTGTTAACCCCGCCCATTAGGAGAACCTTGTCCCCATACTGTTCTCTAAGCTTCACCGGGCTCGTATACTTCGCTTCAATCGGGAACATGCAGTTTATTCCTGCTTTCAACCATCCTGGGACAAGCTCATCTATCTTCCCGTCGCAGTCCAGAATGTTTATTTCAACACCGTACTCTTTTAAAACGTCCGTCACCCTCCTATACCTTGGAACCATGAATTCTTCGAAAAGCCTGACTGAGAGAAGCGGCCCCATGTTGTAAGCCATGTCTTCCCACCATGATGCGAAGTCAACCCTGATGTTTCTCAAGGCTCTTCGAATCATGTTTATCCAGAGGTTTACCAGCGTATCCATCATTTCAGCCACCCAGTCCGGGTCCCTGTAGAAGGCTATTGAGATTCCCTGGACGCCCATCAGGTTTCTCAGCCAGCCGTAGAGGCTTCCGACGCTTATGCCTAGGGGATAATCCCTCTCCCTGTAGACCCCTATTATCTCGTCGTAGCTTAACGGTATCCTCCCCGGGGTATCCGGGTTGAAGAAGGGTCTTATTTTCTCCCAGTCCTCCCTGCTTCTAATCGGGTACCTTAAGTATTGCGGGATCGTGGAGGTCCATTTCTTAGTTACGTAGACTCCTCCCAGACCATCGTCTATCACCATCTTGTCGTCGTACTCCCTGATTCTTCTCGCTGGCGGCGGGGGCCATAGTCCAGTGTTCACTGGAAGCATGTCTATCGTGTCCCAGCCTTCAAGCATGAAAAAGTCCTCGACGTCTCCAATAGTGTGGAGATGCAGGGGCAGGCCTTCAGCGTGCCAGCGGTCAATCGTCTCAGTCCAGTAGCCGAACTCGTAGTCCGGAACCCTGTCAACCTCTTTAAACTGGAGTGTTCTAAGCAGCCTCTCCCTCTCGTTCATCGCCGGGGCTACACTAGTGTCGAAAATAAATTTTTCCTCACTCCCTGCATGGCGAGCAGGCTCCTCGGGTTTTCGCAACATTTTTAACTTGTTGAACCCGTCTTAAGCCCCTATGGGCAGCGTGTTTCTGGAGGAGGAGGCGTACGGCTTTCTAACCGGCTTGGCTTCCCGCGAGAGGCTTGCCGGAACCCCTGGTGAAGAGGAGGCTAGGAGGTATGTTTTGAGCGTCATGGAGAAAGCCGGCTACAAGCCGCTGCTGGAGGAGTTCACTGTTAAAACGTTCCGGATTCTGAGGAGCGAGCTCCATGTTCTGGAGCCTTGGAGCGAGCAGGTTGACTGCAGGGGAGTCGGGTTCAGCGGTTCAACTCCTGAAGAGGGTGTTGTCGCCCCTCTGCGCTACGTTGAAACCGGCGACCCGTTGCTTCTCTCCGGGGCGAGGGGGGAGATACTGCTTTTCTCAGAGCCACCGCTTACTGTCGACAAGCTGTTTGAGCTTTCCAAGCACGAGCCCTCCGGGATTGTTTTAAGCGAGGCCACGCCTTTCAGGAAGCCTTCCCAGGTTGACAGGCTTTTCGAAGTAAGCAGGAGGTTCAGGGTTCCAACCGTCTTCATAAGGTTTGAAGACGCTTTTAGGCTTGTTAAGAACCATGCTTCCAAGTCTAGGCTGGTCCTCCTGCAGGAGGAGTTTGAAGCGGAAACGTTCAACATTATTGTTGAGAAGAAGGGTGTGAAATACCCTGGGGAGATAATAGTCGTCGGGGCTCACTACGACACTGTCTACGGTGTGAAGGGTGGTGTTGACAACGCTGGCGGAGTGGCTCTTCTCATGGAGCTGGCTAAGTCTTTAAGCAGCATGGATTTGAAGAGGACAGTTAGGTTCGTCTTCTTCACGGCTGAGGAGCTTGGGCTAAGAGGTTCCTTCAACTACGTGGAGAAGCATAAGGATGAGGTTGAGAAAGTAATGATGATGATCAACCTGGATGTGAACGGGAGTGCGATAGGCGGGTGTAACGCTGTAGTAACCGGCCCGGCTGAGGTGAAGACTTATCTAGAGGCCTTGTCGAAGGAGCTTGGCGTAAACCTCTCCGTAACCCAGGATGTTTACAGTTCCGACAGCATGCCCTTCTCCAACAGGGGCGTGCCCTCTGTAAGCTTCTACAGGAGGAGTGGCGCCGGGGCGCATATTCACACTCCTGAGGATGATGCACGGTTTTCAGCGCCAATCGGCTTCAAGATGGTTGGGATTGTCGTCAGCGAGTTTCTCTCGCGGATGGCTAACGCGGAGAGCTTCCCGTTTAAACGGGAGGTTCCCGAAGACGTTAAGAAGAAAGTTCAGGATTATCTTAAGAACAGGGGTTTTGAAGCGGCGGGTGTAGGCGGCTAGTTGAAACCCTGCTGCCTACCGTTAAGGGTGGTCTGGGCGAGATGGGCATAGAGCGAATCGAGGTTTATCCGGTGACTCTCCGGTTTTTCGAGCCCTTCCGGATTGCGCCGGGCGCGAGCGTGGAGAGCCGCAACGTCGTGGTTAGGATAGTTACCGACTATGGTGTTGAAGGCTGGGGGGAGGCTTCTCCATCCAGGAGGGTAACTGGGGAGACTGTGGAGACTGTTGTCGAAGCCCTGTCTAGAATCGCGCCCAGGCTGGTGGGCGCGTGCCCACTGAGGATTGAGCGGAACCTGGAGACCATGGACCAGGTTGTCGAGGGGAATCCTGCCGCCAAGGCTGCTATAGATATTGCTCTCCACGATATTCTCGGGAAGACCGCTGGGAAACCGCTTTTCATGCTTCTCGGAGGCTACCGGGCTGAGGTTCTGACTGACTTCACGCTGAGCATTAAGACTCCTAGGGAGATGGCTATTGACGCCGTCAAGGCTGTGGAGAAGGGCTTCAGGGCTCTTAAGCTTAAGGTTGGCGTAAACCCTTCCGAGGATGTTGAAAGAATAAGGATGGTTCGCGAGGCCGTGGGGGAGGGTGTTGAGATAAGGGTTGACGCGAACGAGGGCTGGAGCCCCGAGCAGGCTGTTGAAGTCTTAAACAGGGTGGAGAAGTTTAGAATACGGTTCGTCGAGCAGCCGGTTCCCGCTCACGACGTGAAGGGCCTGGCTAGGGTTAGGAGGGAGTCTCCAATACCGGTTATGGCTGATGAAAGCGTTCATTCACCCTCCGACGCGCTGAGGCTCATCCGGGAGGAGGCTGTCGACATGATGAACATTAAGCTTGCGAAGAGCGGTGGAATACTGAGGGCGAGGAAAATATCCGACGTGGCTGAGGCTGCGGGAGTATCCTGCATGATCGGGTGTATGAGCGAGTCTGAAATAGGTATTGCTGCAGGAGCCCATTTTGCAGCAGGAGTTAGAAACGTGAATTATGCGGATCTTGATTGCGACCTGCTTCACGCCGACAAGCTTGTTAAGAAAGGAGGGACGAGGGTTGAGAACTCTATGAGACTGTTCCCCCGGGAAAGCGGGCTGGGACTGGTGGAGCTAGATGCCGGGCTGCTTGGAAGACCCGTGGCTGTTTACAAGTAGCGTTTTAAATGGTTAACCGTTCCGCTTGCCAGCCGCAGGTTACAATCAGCCTAGGCTAAGCCCGATTCCCCTGGAAGGAGCCTCGCCCCTGACTATTCTCTCAACCAGGTTCCTAACCATGTTTTCAATCTTGCTCACAATCTTGCGAGCATCCTCCAGGCTCATTTCAGCAGGGTCCTCTATTCCCCAGTTCTCAACATGATTAACGTTCACCACGGGGCATTCTGAGCCGCTGCAGACTATTACTGCAATATCCGCCTCAGCCTCCATCTCCCTAGTCAGCTTCCTAGGCTTTCTGCCGGAAATATCTATTCCCCTTTCCTTTAAAAGTTGGACTGCCTTAGGGTTGACGTTTTCAGCAGGCTTCGGGCCGGCGCTAACCGCGACCCATCCTAGCGGGGGATTTGAGTTGAAGAATGCTTCTGCAACCTGGCTTCTGAAACTGTTTTGCACGCATATGAATAATACTTTTCTCGCCATCTACAGGTAGCGTAGCACGCTGGAGCTTTTAAAGCATTCCTTGAAGAGAAAATGCTTAATGCCTTATAGTGAAGCCTCCGAACTCCCCCCTGTACTCCTCCCACTCAACTCTTACTCCAGTAACCCGGGCTCCAGGCGGCCCCCTTCCGCAGAAGTCTATCATTTTTCTCACCAGCGCCTCCTCTCCTTCGAAAACCGCCTCAACCCTCCCGTCTGGAAGATTCCTAACCCATCCTCTCACTCCGAGAGCTTGCGCGAGCCTGCTGGTTTCATGCCTGAAGAAAACTCCTTGAACAAGGCCGCTTACATACACGTGGGCCCTGATTTTCAACCCGATTAGTCTTTCAAACGCGAAGGGTTTTTTAAAAGTTGTTTTCAACCCTGGGCTAGGCTTGAATCAAGGTTTTCAAGAAACCTTCTGTAGGCTTCAACACCCTGTGTGAACTCTTCAACCGTAATGCTTTCCCTCGAGCCGTGTGCCAGCGAGGGGTCTCCCGGGCCCCATGCTATTTGCGGCCTGCCCCATTTCAGACCAGTATAGTTGAAGTCTGATGTTCCAAGCTTCCTTACCAGAAGAAGTTCTCTTCCAAGTGTTTCTCTAACCGCCTCCCTGACGGCGTTAATCATAACCTGATCCTTCGCTGAAGCATATCCTTCCAGGTAGTCTAGAAACTCGTAACTCACGTTCAGGGCTCCGCGCGCTTTCTCAACATACTCTTTCAAGGCTTCGGCGAACATTCTCGAAAGCTCTTCGAAGCCTACGTGCGGAGGGTAGCGGAGGTTTAAGCGTGCCTCGCTCGAGTCCGGTATTCTAGAGTCCCCGTATCCTCCTTTAATCATGGTTATTGAGACGCCTATGTTTGAGAAAAGGTCTTTAGAGAAGGCTAGCCTCTTCTTAACGTGTTCAACAAGCCTCATGGTTTGAACAATAGCGTTGAAATCATCCAGGGGGGAGGAGGAGTGCCCGCCCTGTGTCGAAACCCTTACGATGACGGTTGCGCTCCCCCTGTACGCTATTGCCGCAGCCCTGATCCCAGTCGGCTCCCCTATGACCACGTAGTCCGGAGCCGGGATCTCCTCCAGAAGTCTCCTAACTCCCTTGCTGTCAGACTCTTCCCCGACTACTGACGAGTAGACTAGTCTGAGGCTTCTCCCTGAGTAGCCTGATGCTGCCAGCGCCATCGCCGCAAGGGAAGCCTTAGCGTCAACAGCACCCCTGCCGAATAATCTTCCGGATTCAAGCCTGACTTCAATAAGCCCTGGCACAGTGTCCACGTGGGAGCAGAAGAGCAGCGTCCTGCCCCCGTCACCCTTCTCCCCTAGAACATTGCCCGCCTGGTCTCTCCTAACGTTTTCAAAGCCGTTTTCAAGCAGCAGGGTGAAGACCTCCTGCTGAGCCTCTTCTTCCTCCCCGCTCGGCGAATACTTGGAGAGGAGTTTAACCAGCGGCTGCACCGCTTCCAAGCCTGGACTCATAGCTCCTCATCGCTTCCAGAATAATGCTGCACGCCTCGTCGACGAGGCTTAACGGTATGTTGAGCGACGGCAGTAGCCTCACCACGGTCGGGCCGGCTGTTAAAACCAGGACTCCTTTTTCAGCGAGCAGGTCGACGAGAGGCTTAGACCTGACTTTCAGCTCAATGCCTATCATGAGGCCGCTTATCCTTATCTCCCTGACGATCCTGAGGCTCATCAGGGCTTCAAGCCTTTCTCGGAAGGCTATAGACCTCTCCTCCACGGTTTCCCTGGTGACTGTTTCCCTCAGCAGCCTCATTGTTGCGGCTCCCGCGGCGCAGGCCAAGGGGTTTCCCCCGTATGTTGAAGTGTGGAAACCGGGTTCGCCGACTGTCGAAGCCTCCTCGCTGAAAAACGTTACCCCAGCCGGGATTCCCCCGGCTACTCCCTTAGCCAAGAGAGCAATATCCGGCTCAACTTTTTCTTTTTCAAACGCGAAGAATGTTCCCGTCCTCCTCAATCCTGTCTGAATCTCATCCAGTATGAGCAGTGCTCCCTTGTCGGAGGCTATTTCCTCCGCAGCCTTCAAGTAACCGGTTGGAGGAATCCTGACCCCGCCTTCCCCCTGAACAGGCTCGAGAATAACCGCCGCAGTCTCCCCGTCAACCTTGTTTTTCAAATCCTCAGCGTCACCATACTCTGCGAACACAACCCTTTCGCCTACGACGTGCTCCAAGCCCTTCTTGTACTCCGGGTTCCATGTCGTGCTGAGCGCGCCCAGCGTCTTGCCGTGGAAGCTTCTCCTGGCTGCAACAATCCTGCTTCTCCCTGTTTTCCTGAAGGCTGTTTTAATCGCTAGGTCAACGGCTTCCGCGCCACTGTTCACGAGAAGCATCCTTGGGAAGAAGCGGGATGTGAAGCGGGATGTTTCCTCGAGGAACTCCGCCCTAGCGTCATTGTAGAACGAGCCGTGGCAGGAGGATATTTTCTTCAACTGGTTCACGATTGCTTCAACAATCACGGGATTAGAGTGGCCGAGTATCGCGACGCCGTAGGCTGAAGTCAGGTCGATGAGCCTCCGACCCTTATCGTCGAAAACCTCCGACCCTTTCCCGCTTATTATCGCTATGCGCCTCTTAACATAGGTTTTAAGCAGAAGCCTGTCCTCAACCTCATAGGGGTCAACCATTTTTAAGCATCCTCATTTAACTATGAGCGTCCCAAGCTTCTTCCCGAGCGCGCTTGAAACAGGCTTCTCAACAAGCCCGGAGGATATTCTTACTGAAGCAGCCCCCTCTTGAAGCGCCTCCACAGCTGACTGCACTTTCCTCATCATGCCGTGGCCTATGCTCGGGAGGAGGACTGATGCTTCAGCCATCGTCAGAGACTCGACGAGCCTCCCGTCCACCAGGAGGCCCTCAACATTCGTAAGGTACAGCAGGCTGCTTCTCATCGCTGAAGCAACTTTGGCTGCGAAAGCGTCGCTGTCAACGTTGAGCGGCTCAAACTCCCTGCTTAAGGCTATGGGTGCTAGAACCGGTAGAATACCGTTGTCCAAGAGTAGTTTCAAAAGGTCAACGTTAACCCTGTCAATCTTCCCGGTGAACCCGCCGTCCATCAGTATCCTCCTACCGTCCTCTCTTTTAACGAGTATCTTCTCCTTCCTAGTGGCGGTTGCCAGAGCCCCGTCTACACCGGTTAAGCCAACGGCGTTGACGCCCATCCTGAGGAATTTAGAGACCACGAGCTTGTTAAGTCTCCCCATCGTCATCAAGTAGACCTGCATGGTCTCCCAGTCGGTCACCCTGCTCCTCATCCCGCTTGCTGAAACAACGAACCTTGGCTCAATACCCATTCTCCTACACGTCTCCGTAACCTCTACTCCTCCCCCGTGGACGAACACGACCCTCTCACCCCTAGAGTATTCAGCAACGTCCGCAACTATCTTCTCCAGAGCTTCCTCCTCGAGGAGGGTTCCCCCTGCTTTAACCACTATCATCTTCCAACACTCACGCCGGGTGTAGGCCTGGGAAGGCTAAGCCCTCCTTCTCGTTATAGTTAAACATTATGTTGAAGCATTGGACAGCGTTTCCAGCAGCCCCCTTAACCAGGTTATCTATGGCTGCGAACAGGATTATCCTGTTCGAGTCAGCATCTATCTCGAAACCTATGTCGGCGAAGTTTGAGCCCATCAGGTACTTCGGGTCGGGCAGGCCGTGAACCATCGTCGGATCCCTAACTAGCCTTATGAAGGGCTCCTTGTCGTAAGCCTGCCTGTAACACCTCCATAGGTCTGGGTAAGAAGGAAGCCTCCCGGATGGGCGTGTGTGAACAGTCACGAGTATCCCCCTCACGATGTTCACAGAATGCGGCGAGAAGCCTACGACTATTCCCCCGCCGGAAGCCTGCGAAACCTCTTGAATTATCTCGGCGACATGCCTGTGCCCAGCCGGCTTATAGGGCCTGACCACGTTATACCTCTCCGGATGATATCCTTCTAAGGTTGGAGAGGAGCCGGCTCCCGAGGAGCCTATTTTAGCGTCTATGAATATCTGTCTTCCGTCTACCAGACCGTTCTTAACAGGAGGTACGAGCGCAAGTATGCTCGCCGAAGCCATGCAGCCAGGTACTGCTATCAGACTAGCCGTCCTTATCTCGTCTCTGTGAAGCTCCGGCAGGCCGTAGACAGCCTTCTCAAGAAGATCAGGATAGGGGTGTTTAAACCCGTACCATTTCTCGTAGGCAGATGGCTCTTTAAGCCTGAAATCAGCTCCCAAGTCTATAACCTTCAAACCCTTGTCGAGAAGCGTTTTAACCACATGCGTAGACTGGCCGTGTGGAAGCGCTGTGAAAACAACTTCAGCATTAGCCACGTTCTCAACCCTGGGCTCCACGAAGCTCATCTGGCAAACCTTCCTAAGATTCGGGTGAACCTTGTGAACAGGCATGCCGCTGAACCTCTTGGAAGTGGCTGCGACTATTTCCACCTTGCTGTGCGAGAGAAGTATTCTAAGCAGTTCTCCTCCGACATAGCCGCTTGCCCCGTACACCGCTACGTTAACCAACCTTACCTCCTAATCCTCCAGACGGGGTGTTTAAGAATCTTTTTCTACCCGCTGCGCAGTAGGACCCTGTCCAGCGTGCTATAGGCTTCTTCAGGTTTAACGGGAGCGCGTGCTAGATTCCTAGCTGAGGGCTTACTATGGTTTCCGCAATCTTTTCAGGTTGGACGCGCGAGCTATCCTGAAAACTTTAATAAGTCCCTCTAAACATTTTTCTTGTAATGCCGCGTACCTATGAAGTGAAGCTTTTGAGGAAGAGGGCAAAATCCTTTTTCACAAGAGCCTTAGAGCCTTAATTCAGGAGAGTACGACTTGGCCGCCTTCTTATCGGAGCAGGCGGTGCAGCCCCATCTTAAATCAATACTGCTGGAGAAAATAGGTAATTACCCCAGGGTACGCTCGATACTGACTCTCGCTTCGATTCTTAATAGGCTGCCTGATTGCAAAGAGCTTGCAAGTTTCCTTGAGGAGAATAAAACCGAGATCCGTCTTTTAGAAGACGCTTACATAGCTTCAAGATACTTGGTAAGAGAGTACACTAAGGAAGAGGCGAAAACCCTTATTTCATCTAACAGCTTTCCCCTCAGCTCCTTCTCCCCCGAACCGGCCCATGTTTCCTGATCTCTCCAAGTAAAGTCTAGGTCAATGCTAAACCGGTAGTAACCGAAGTAGCATTTTGTCAAACAGCTACCTCCCTTAAGAGATATTTTGTGGAAACAGTAAAGAACAAAATTCTTTAAGCATTCTATGCAGAATTATATCCAACTCTATTAAGCTCGTATCCTTAACACCCGATTTTTCAGCTACGAAGGAAACGAATTCAGATAAGCCCGGCATTCTTGATAACCTTCTCAACACTCTTCGGGTATAATTTCAGATAAGCCTTAATCTTTCTCCTGTCCAGGTTCTTCTCATATTCGCATATTGTTAAGATTATCAAGCATAGCTCGAAGGCTCTGGAGATCGTAATCGGAACCATGGCGGTTGTTTCTGAAACATCCTTAACGTCGTGCAACGCTTTCGAGGAATTAGGCTCCTCGTAAATCCCGTGCTCCTCGATTTCAGCCCACCACTCTGAGAAGCCGGCTGTTTCCTCGGGCTTCAACGCGTAAACCATTAGGCTGAACCTTCTATAGGCGTATTCGGAAGCAGAGACACTTAGAGTCAGGTTCTTCATCTTGGCGGGATAATAGGGGGTGACGTGAACCGAGAGCCATTCAATGCTATACGGCTCAAGAACCCGAGTTTCTCGGCAAAGCTCCTTCTCCATCTCTACCCCAGTGTATGATACTGGCCTAGCCCCCAACATCACGGAAAATGCTAGAAAAAGCAGTCCAAGCCCAAGGAATGGGCTTCTTTTTAGGCTCGTGGAGATTTTTCGCCGCGCTGTGTTTAATGAACTCAATCCTGTGAGTATCGAACAGATTTAGGATAAATAAGGAAATTGTTTAAAATATCTACTGTGACGGTGGGGGTAATGGTAGAGGTGGCTTTGGCCTTTTTCCTATTCTACGAATGATCATGCCTGCCAGACAGAATGCTCCTGAGAGTATTGCAAGCCAGAATTGTATGGTGAACCGGGATGTTACACTGACTTTCACGAAACCATTGACATGCATAACTGAGTGAAGGTTTATGGTTAAGTATCGGTTTGAGTAGGGCATTAATGCTTCCTGCAGGTCTGGAAAAGCCCGATCTATTAAAGGGACGAAGCGTGTTATTAAGAGTTTTATCAAGATAACGCCAATCAGAATTAACATCCCAAACCCTACTGGCATAGTAAAGGGTCTAAGGTTAAGGAGCCTCAGGGACCATGTTTTCTTGTATAATATTGAGCCAACGATTATCGTTATTGACCCAAGGATAGCAAGAAGTCTTTCTGATACGAATAGGGCAGTCATAAATGGCGATGGTTCAACGACCCGTGAACCAAGAAGCTCAACTTTGAAGTCGAAGGGCGAGAAGCCCAAGTATAAAACTGGTTTGGAAGCCTCACCACCAATCAGTTCCCACCATGATCCGCCAATTAAGGATACTATTAGAAAAAGCACCCCGCTAATCAAACAGGGTATTCTAAACTTCTCCAAAACTAATCACCACGGAGCCCAAGAGTTGATGGATATGTTAAGGGGAAGCTCCGCCAAGTTTAAGATTAGAGTGGCTTTTCCTGAAAGGCTTATAGGAGGTCTCTGAGAAATGAGTGTTAAAAGGTCTTCAAGAGTACCGCTTTCCAGTAAGAATGTAACTTTTACCCTCTCTTCCTTTCCTGGTTCTAATACAAAGGGTGATTGAAGAACGAACCTCCCTCTTAGCGCGCGCGCTATATCATTGTTCTTCTTTTAGGAGGAGCGAGCTTCTTTCTGGGTTTCATCATCATCGTCACTTAAATCTCGCCCTTATTCTGGCTTCTCTAACAGCATCAATCCTCTTCCTTACTTCGTCAAAAATCTGGTCATTGCTCATACCCTTCGAATCGAATGTTGAGTAAAAATACACGTATTCATCGGGTGTTGGAGGAATCCAGTGGACAACCTCGACGCCGAACTCCCTGGTAACCATTGTTGCAGCCACATCGCCCCATGTAATCCTTCGCATGAGTTTTCCAAAAGGTTTTTTAGAGAAGTATCTATCCCAGTTGCTTCTATCCCTCAACTCGTTCTGTAGTTTGATCTTTCTCTGAGCCAGTTCGTCAATGAGTTTTAATCTTTTCTCATTGTTCTTCCCAACCTTTTTAAGGTTCTCTTCATAGATTGGATATAGGATGCTCAATATGTCGAAAGAGATATTGTATAGACGTGGACTTCTTACTTCTATCTTCCCTTCGATATCTCCACAAACCATCTCGTAAATCCCATCGAAGGGATCACAACCCTTAATAACCCACTTCGTTGGTACACCCTCTGTTGTTAATAACTCATCTCTAACAAAGTAAGCTCTCTCAATCTTGACTTCAAAAGGATTATTCTCATTCTTTAACTCTCTAAAGATATATCTCCCTATTTTTCTCAAAAATTCCACATTTACCTTCACTTCTTCAGACATATTCACCATCTTCCCCGTATGTATCTCCTTTCGGTTCTCCGCTTACGCAAAAAAGCCTCACCTAAATAATAAATTCGTTCAGCCTTACTAACAGCATCAATCCTCTTCCTTACTTCGTCAAAAATCTGGTCATTGCTCATACCCTTCGAATCGAATGTTGAGTAAAAATACACGTATTCATCGGGTGTTGGAGGAATCCAGTGGACAACCTCGACGCCGAACTCCCTGGTAACCATTGTTGCAGCCACATCGCCCCATGTAATCCTTCGCATGAGTTTTCCAAAAGGTTTTTTAGAGAAGTATCTATCCCAGTTGCTTCTATCCCTCAACTCGTTCTGTATCCTGAACTTTTCCTCAACCATCTTCTTGATGAGCTTTGATTCCTCCTCGCTATCCTCGGCTTCTTTAAGCTTCTCCTTATAAACTGAACGTAAGACTTCCAAGATCTCTTCCGATATATTGTATAGGATGGCTGTATCTACAATTATCCTCCCCTCGATGTCCCCACAAACCTTCTTAGTGAAGCTACCCCTAACGACCCATTTGGTAGGTACTTGCTCTAATGTGCTATCTTCACCGGGGAGAAAGCCTTTGGTCCTGATTTCATAGTTGCCCCTGCCATCAGTAATATATATTCCTATCCTTTTCAGAAGCTCCATATCTACTCCCCCCTCTTCTTGATAACTCATATCGCTCACCTCTTAATCAACTCCATATAGGGATTACCATAATCACCGATTTTCGGAGGGAGGTCATAGGATTTCCCACTAGGAGGATTGTCTATATTATAGGCAAGCACTATTGCGATGCCATACTTAACGCTTTCAAATTCACTCCTATTGAAGAAATTTTCGAGGCTACTCCTGCAGTTATTAATCCCATTTTTAAAGTTAGCTGGTGTGCAGGTTGAAGTGCTTTTCACTTCACCAATAGCTATGATGCTTCCACCTTTAATTAAATTTCCATATTTATCGGTTACATCCTCTGGAACTACTACTTTTAAATCAGGGTCTGGATTGTATACCCATTTATGCCATACGAGATTCATTTTATCCTTTGGGATCCCTGTTTCTTTAGATATTTCATCTAGGTATTTTGAGAGCATGATGTTAGTACTTTCGCTACTTTTCGCTATCAATTCTCCAACCTGTCCTATCAGATACTTATCATCAGGATAATGTTTTAACATTCGAATGCATTCATCTAAATCGTTAATAACATCCGGATATTTTAACACTTCTATACTTACTATCTCGGTTGCTCCTTCCGGAACTCTAACTTTTAAATCAGGATCCATACAGAATGCGGGCTTATAGTTACCATTCTCATCAATGAACCATGCCCTGATTACTAGCCTCTCATCAGCACTAATGTCCTCGTTTCCTACTTTCTCTAATCCATAAAGGTAATAGCCGCTTTTGAAAATACGCTCTTTCAGACTAAGAGTTTTAAGACCCGTAACACCTCTAACATCATCCGCCATTTTCAGCTCCTGCGGCACCGTAATATACTTTCCAACAATAAACATAGGTGTAACCATTCCTTGCGTTGTCATATACTTGATAGTCCATCGTCCCCTGTACACTTCAATATCGGTGATGAAACGGTCTCTATATTTCACCCTGCCGCCTTCATAGAAAGTTAGAATGAGGTTATTACTGCCATACATATCTTTAGCTTCAGTTGTTATTGCTAAAGCAGCTTCACCCTTAATACTTCTAAGTTCCCAATTTATTATGGGAAGTTTACTCGGTTTTCCGTAAAATCCGTCAATTACCGTAACTTCGGCACTGATTAAATTTAAGTTTACCACATTTCCTCCAAGAGGGAAACTTTTCGGAAAATAGAGTTCAGGAATGTACTCAAATGATTTAACGCCAGTTATCCTTATGATTGCTTCATCAACATTTATCTCATCTAATATTTTATTAACATGATCCTCTGGTATGGCAATATATTCTGATTTAACATCCTTCGAGACTAGGAATTCAACACATCCCTCCTCATCGCTATACCTCCAGTAAACCTTTACCCTATATACTCCTGGTTCTAGCTGATTGTCCTTTCCCAAGTTTAGATCACTATATCCTCCTCTTTTCAATGTAATTACATGGGGTTTTTCATTATAATCAAAAAAGTAATTTTTTGCACTAGCCATCTTAGCTAATAACTCGTTTAATGCATCGGGATTCTTTAGAACAATATTGAGAAAAGTGTTTCCAGTATCTTCATCGTATATGCCCCTAACTTTAAGATAGCCGTCAACTATGTTTCCTATTTCTAATCCAACTCCTTTCGCAGCGTCTCCCTCTATTTCGAGCAGGATGTTGTCGAGGGCCTTCATCTTCTCAATGTCCTTCGAGTTGACGCTGAGCCAGCTGTTCAACGAATCTATTGCTTCATCCCCATCCTTGACCCATATGGATACTATGCTCCTCGCAACCGTGCCTCCCTTCTCCTTTAACTCGTCTGGAGAATACCGCTCAATGAGCGTGCCAATAGCATCAAGAATCTTGCTGGAGCTCTCCCTGCTCGGCACGTTTTCCACGACTTGTTTCGAGATCTCCGTGGAGATCTCTAGGGCTTCGTCAACCTTAGGCGGGTCTGCCTTTATGCTTCCCACAAGGTTTCCTATGGCTTCCCCGAACCTCCTGCTATACTTGTTTCCTAGGAGGAGGTCGCTAATCCTGCTGAAGAACACGGCTCCTTTTCTCTCGACCGCAAGTATGGTTGCGTCCCATATTGCTGGCGTTATCCAGTTGTATACTCCCCTCGCCATCAGCTTGAGGACTTGGATTATGCTCAGCGGCTGGCCCATTATCCTCTCGGCCTTAATCTTGACCATCATGGTGTAGAGCGCCGCGTACAGCATGCAGAGCACTACTGCTCCGGCGACCCTGCCTGTCGCGTATCCAACCTTGTACTCTTTGCTTTCTCCAGGTAGGACTAGGGGCTCCTTCCATCCGAGTGCTATGCTTATCTCGTCCCACGTAACGTCTGCGGCGAGTCCTGAGAGGGCGTTTACCCCAAGGTTTTCAATGGTTGCGTTAGCCTCGATCCTGAGTCTGTGGGCGAGCTCGAGGCATTCGGCAGCGTGTTCAGGCATCTTCTTATTCGAATATTCTATCGACTTGTTCACGTATTCGCTGGCAAGAGTGTTCATCTCGTCCCTAGCAAGATATGCGTTGTAAACATCCATTCCAACCTCGAGGAGGTTCATGGCTACGCCTACACCGAGGATGATTTGCGAAGCCGTCACGACGTGTTGAGCTGGGACGATGAAGCCGACGATAACCATCAGCCCCACGGTTATAGCTATCTTCCAGGCTTGGGATGCTAAGCCGTCCCAGAAGCCCTTCCAGTATGGTGAGGACTCGTGCTTAAGGATGAACCTGGCTTTGGCGACGAGCCTGCCGTTAAAGGTTATGTTGATGAAGACCTCCCTGTCGTAAACCTGATCCAGGGTTGAGGAGAGCAGGACAGCATCCTCCTTCTCACCGAGGAAGAGGTGTTTCCAACCATTCTCGCTGCGTGTTTTCCCGAAAACCGTTAAAATGAAGGTTTCAACGTTAACCCTGTAGTCTAAGCCTATTCCGGCGAAGTTCCTGACCCTGATGGATCTTAGAGGCCCTTCGCCAACAACCTTCAACGGGTGGTATGTTAGAACAATGTAGCCTGGTTCAGCCTTTCCCACCTTAGTTCTAACGTCGATCAGGGTCTCCTTGTAATCGTAGTCTATATCGGGGTTAGCCTTCTTCACCTCGTCCATCATAGCTTGGTAGAGGGCTAGCTGCGTCTCGTTCAACACTATGGGTTTGCCCTCGACCCAGTATGGCTTCAATGGTTCAACCCTGTAGTCTGAAGAGATGTTTCCGATTCTGAGAGATTGCTTATCCGCGTCTACCAGCCTGAGAACATCATCCTCGCTGAGGACGCCGAGGTGCTCGTAGTACGGCTCTATGGTTTTAACCATGATATTGACTCCTGCTTCTGTTAAGGCTTCTCTGCCTGCACCCATGCTCAGCTCAACCCCTAGGCCTGGGACGGGGACGGGTATGAGCCCCATGCTTAAGCTTGTTTCATAATAAGGAGTCTCATGCAGCCTTTCAGCCCTGAAGATTGCTTCGCCGAGTATCCTCTCATCCCACAACGCGTAGAACCTAATATGGGTTGCAGCCTCATAGCCCGGTACGAATACCCTTAGGGTCTCCTCGTGCTCTGGGACGACGACGGTGTACTCCTCGAAGTGCTCCGGAACCCAGAAAGTCTCTGTTGAAACCATTGTTTCAATACTGACCAGGTAAGGGTTGCCGTCATCATCGCTATACCTGACAATTATCTTGGCTAAGGATGAAGGCTGGAGTAGTCTTAGAGTAAGCTCAACATCCCTGGCCTCGCCTGCTTCAATGCTCCCTATGCTTCTGGCAAAGCCCTCCATGTTGCTTCCAGTTATTTCTAAAACAATGTTTCTAGCAACACCGCCACCGTTATTCCTGATCCTTAAAACCAGTTTAGCGTGCTTCAAAACAGAGGTGTCCCGCTCAACGGTCTCAATGCTTAGTGACGGGGCTGGCGGGGAAACGATCTGGATAGTATAGGCTTCCTCATTGCTGGCGGTGTTCGCGAAGACAGCGTTGCCTTCAAGCCTTAGGGTGATGTTGTAGGTCCCAGGCTTAACAGCCTTGAGCCTGAAAACCCCTGAGGTATGTGCGTCATCCAGCTTAGTTTCAAGGTTGCTTAGAGGCTCGAAGGAGCCTGGAGCTTCGAGGCTCAAGGTAGCGTTTAACGGCTCAGGCTCCCCGCCGAAGGGCGAGCAGTATTCCGCGAGATAGCTTATCTCAAGCGTTTCGCCGGTGTTGAGGCTTGTTGAAGAAACATTGACGTCGACAACCCAGCCCTCTATTATCGCCGGGTCGTAGGCTGGGAACAATACTTTGAAGCTCCTCCTATGCTCCGGGTAGAGGAGCCTAACTTCCTCGTAGTGCCCGGGTACTGCTATCACGGGCCCGTTTACGCGCAGCCATCCCCACTTCGTGTACTCGAATGATGGGAGATAGCGAACAGGCTCGTTCCACGCTCCCCCGCCAAGCTTCCTCAAGCCTTCAAGCCAAGTTTCCTCAACCCTTGAGGACTCTCCCCAGATTCTCGAGACCACTGTGAAGCTCTTGTTCGACACGAGGTCTTCAAAGGTGTAAACATACCAGCCTTGCTCACGCCTCCAAACCCTGTACTCCCTAACCAAGGTCTTGTTCCAGGCCTCGTAGAAACCTGCTTGCTTGGTGAAGTTGTAGCGAGTATAGTTGAGGCTCGTGCTTGAGGCAACAGGTATCTTTACGCTTACGCTCCCATCTTCAAGGCTTCTCTCAACACTTACGCTGCTAACGTTCAGCCCTATGGTTTCACCGTTTGACAGCGTCGCTTTGATCAGCGAGGAATTCCCATAAATCTTCTTAACTTCGCTTCTAAGCTCGCTGGTTGTGCAGCCTGTGCTAACGTATAGGCTGAAATCCCTCCACAGCCTTTCAGCAAGGGTGAGGTTGAAGCCCTCTGGGACAACGTACTCACACTCCTCAGCGAGAAGATCCTCTGGAATAGCTTTCCCCAAGTACTCCTCGAGCTTCTTAGCGAGCTCCTCAGGCTGCGCGGAAACCCTGATTAGCAGGGTGCTGTTGAGCTCGAGGCTTAGGATTAGGATGGTTAGAAGGATTCCAGCTAGCTTCTTCTCCACCTTCTCCTCACCTCGAGGAAAATCAGTAGGAATGAAACCATTATCAAGACCAGTCCTGCTTTGAGGAGGGTATTCTCGCCTCTAAGCCTCGAGGCCTCAGCCCTCGCGTTGTCCAAATCCTCTTTAATCGTGGAAACGTTGACTAGAAGTTCCTCTATCCTCGCCTCCTGAAGCCTGTTTAACGCTTGGCTCTGGTTCAGCCTGAGACTAAGGTCCTCGTTCTCTCTAGTCAGTAAACCTATTTGAACAGCCATGTCGCTAGCAACACGGCTTAAAACGGTATGGTTGGCTAGGAGAGACTGGTAAAGGCTTCTCAAGCCTGCTTCAAGCCTCACGCTCACCCCAATGGTCTCATATGCAGGGGTTACTAGGTTAACGTTAAGCAAGCCATCATCCCTAACCCTCACAACCAGTTTCCCGCCTACCATGGTAACGTTCTCTTCAGTATAGCTTCCATCCGGCTTGACGAGCCTTGCTTCGAAGCCCGCTGCTTCACCCGGATAGTTGAAAGCCAGAACTGTTTCATCCTGGTTGAACTCGATTGAGGAAAGCCTTAGTTCGGGAGGGGTTGGAGTAGGCTCTCCTACGACTCTGATCATGAAGTCCCCCGGCCTTTTACTTGTAGCGTTTAGAGAAGCCAGTACTGTGTGCTCGCCGGCGTCAACTATGAGGCTGTTGTTCGAGAAAGGGGGATCGTCGTCGACGCTTATCCAGAGCTGGGCACCGTCGAGCGTGAACATTGGGACAATAACAACGTAGAACACGCCTGTTACGACGACGTTTGGAAGCTGAATCGTGTACCAGTCTAGAGTAGAGTTCTTGAAGACGCTGCCGAGGAGGAATGCTGACCAATATTTAGTGTTTAAACCGCTGTCCCAGATTTGAACGTAGAAGACCGGTGCAGGTCCCCTCAAGAAGCATGTTGCGTGAATCCTTATTGCTGTTATCCTCCAGCTCTGCGAGGGGGGAGAGAACCTTACTGCTGCAGCATAAGGATAGAAATCGCTCCAACCGTATTCAGCCTTACCATCATCGTGGGAGAGCTCGAAGGGGGATGCGTAAGCCTTAGGCGTTGAAGGGAAGAATGACAGTAAGGCTAGAGCCAGAACAAGTCCTACGAGTCTAATCATAGCGGGGTTAATAAGGGTTAAGGTTCTAAATAAGTTTTTTCGAATAACAGTATATTCTCATCCAGTTAGCGTAAACAGGAGCTTTTTAAGCACCCATGTTGCGGAATCTTCTTTGAACGCACACTAGCATGCCAGCCTATCTTCTGGCTTTTGAAACGAGATATTTAATAATTTTTTCAGGAATGTTGATGCGGGTTGCCTCCACGCTTCCCCTGAACTCAGGCGTGGGATTAACCTCGTTAACAACATAGCCCTCCCTCGGGCTTTCCATCACGTCGATCCCGACTATTTCTCCCCCGACTGCCTCGGCCGCTTTGAGAACTATTTCCGCGAGCTCGCTGGTGATCTCTGCTTTCTCGCTTTTTCCACCTATGGCTATGTTCGTCTTCCACTGGTCCGGCGGAGACACGCGGTATATTGCGGAAACAACCTCGCCCCCTATCACCGTAGCCCTAATGTCTCTACCGGGCTTCTCAACATACTCCTGAACAAAAAACACCTGGTAGAGGGGGTACATGTATAAGCGGTCTTCAAGAACTGCTTCAGCAGTATACTTGTCCTTTATAAGGGAGATTAGTCTTCCCCAGCTTCCTATGACGGGTTTCAAAACCGCGGGGTACCCTGTCTTATTTAAAGAGTCTAGGGCGGACTGGTAGGAGAAGGCGACTACTGTGAAAGGGGTTTTCACGTTTCTCTTCATGAGCTCCACTGTTGTGAAAAGCTTATTGCCCGCTATCTGCAGGGTTTTGAAGGAGCTTACCGTTGGTATTCCAACCCCCTCAAGGTAGCTTGAAAGGTGGAGCGACTTGAAGTAGGATACGCATCTGAGCAGGGCTGTTTCAACATCCTGGAGCTCAGGCGTCCTCCTGCCCAGTGTGAGCGAAAGATTGTCGGCGTTCAGCCTTTTAAATGGTATTGAAAGGTTTTCAGCTGCTTTGAAAAGCTCTTTCTCCTCAAACCTTATCTGGTCATAAAAAATGCTTAAAGGCAATTCCTACGCCTACTCGCCCCAGTCCTCGCCTGAGAGCTGAATCTTCCTCGTCTTAACCGTGTCGCCGCTTATCTCTATTATCTCAAGGTCTGAGCCGCATTCTGGGCACGTTACTACTTCACCCACTATCGCGTCCTCAGAAACCTCGAACACCGCTAAGCATTCCTCGCATTCTGTCTTCATGGAGTGTAGAACATTCCTCATGTTCTTGCTTATAAATTTAGCTTTTACTTTGACGCACCTCGTTCGCCCTTACTGTCGAGAGCCCCCAGAGCTGTATGAAGCCGTCCGCCAGGCTCTGGTTGAACCTGGATAGGGATGAGTATGTTGCTCTCTTCTCGTCGTAGAGTGATTTCGCCGAGCGTCTGCCGACGACTGCCGCCTCCCCCTTGAACAACTTAACCCTGACCTCCCCGTCTACATTCTGCTGCGTGCAGTCTATGAATGCTTCAACAGCCATCCTTAATGGTTCGAACCACAGCCCGGAGTAGACGAGCCAGGCCCACGTTGCCTCCAGCTTCTTCTTCTCCTCGAGCTCGAGCCTCGTTAAAACGAGTTTCTCAAGATCCTGGTGTGCCCTTATCAGGGTTAACGCTGCAGGAGCCTCATAGACTTCTCTAGACTTTATTCCGACCACACGGTCCTCCATGTGGTCTATCCTGCCGAAGCCGTGGGACCCGGCTGTCTTGTTTACGCGGAGTATTAGCTCAACGGGGTCAAGCCTCTCCCCGTTCAGCCTTGTTGGAACACCCTTGTCGAACTCGAGCGTCACGTACTCCGGCTCACCCGGCGCCTCGGACACTGGCCTGCTCCAGACGAATGCTTCCTCAGGAGGCTCCACCCAAGGGTCTTCAAGCTCACCGCCCTCGATAGACCTGCTCCACAGGTTGTCGTCTATGCTGAACCTGCTTCTCCCACGGTCCATCTTAACACCCTTCTTCTCCAAGTATTCAACCTCCTCGTCCCTGCTTAACCCCCATTCTCTCACCGGCGCGAGGATTCTAAGCCCAGGGTTCAGCGACCTTATTGATACTTCAAACCTAACCTGGTCGTTCCCCTTCCCAGTGCAGCCGTGGGCCACTGTCGACGCGCCCTTCTTCTCAGCGGCCTCAACGATCTTCGAGGCTATTAGGGGCCTGGAGAGGGATGTGCCCATTGGGTAAACCCCCTCGTACAGGCCGTTGGCCTTTATGGCTCTGAAAACATAGTTTTCGACAAACTCTCTCCTAGCGTCTGTCTTAACCACCTCCAGTGCTCCAAGCCTCTCAGCCCTTTCGACAGCGGCTTCGAAATCCTCCTTCTGCCCCACGTCGATGAGGACGGCGATAACATCCATGCCGTATTTCTCCCTTATCCAGGGTATCATTACTGAAGTGTCCAGCCCTCCTGAATAAGCTAGCACGCACACCTCTTTCAACGCGAAACCACTGTTTTCCAGCTGCAAAAAAATCTTTTTAAGAGTTTCCCCACGGGTAGGAACTATGAAGAGGCTTAGGGCAGCGGCTGCAAGCAGTATGCTGTTTCTACTTATAATCATGCTTCCCAAAGCCGGGTTCTTAACCCTAAGTGTTTCAGCCGAGCTGGAGCTAAGCATCCCGCTTTACAGGAACCCGAGGGTAGACGGGGCTGTTTCAACAGGCGAGTATCCTGTTGAACAGCTTAACCTTTCATGGGTGAAGGCTTACGCTGTCCATAACAATAGCCACCTGTTTTTCGCAATAGTTTTAAGCAACGCGTGTAGGACGGTGGACCTCCTGTTTAACACTGGTGTTTTAAACAGTACTGTCCTCACGGTGAGCACAACAAGGTATGCTGTAAACAGGTCGGGCGAGTTAAAATACTTCTACGGGCACGGTGAGGACTGGATTGAGGAGCCTGCCAGCGGCGTCCTTCTTAAGGTCGTGAACGGAACTGTCTCCTGGACGATGGAGCTAGCGATACCGTTGTCGAAGCTGGATGTTTATCCTAATACTCGTAGAACACTGGGGTTCGCCCTGGTTGCCTCCGGGGTGGGAGTCAACTATTCCTGGCCTGTTAACGCGATCCCGCGCAACCCGTCTACATGGAGCGCCGTATCCTCGCCTGACAACTGGGCCACCAAGTGCGACATCGCGCTTGAAGGAGTCTACCTGGATAAGAAGAGTCTCATCGCGGGCTCCAACCTTACACTCATCCTGGTTTTAAGAAACTCCGGCGACGCAACCATCCCAGACTACCTTGTAACCGTCATGATTGACGACGTTCTTCTGGAGAACGCCACCGGCAGCCAGCTTGGGCTTAAGACACCCATGATGGAGGATGACTGGGTGAGATACGAGAGGCTTGTCTCAAACATTCCGGAGGGTAGACACGTTGTGAAAGCATGGGTTAAAGCGCTCAACGTGTTTCATGATTCAAACGAGGATAATAATTTTGGCGAGGCTGGTTTCAGCGCTAGGTATGCTGAGATAAGGGTTTTCGGCACGCCGGGTGTAACGGTTAGCCTGGATAATGAAAGCCAAGTCATATCTGATGAAGCCGGGGTTGTTTTCTACGTTACGTCCGGGGTGAAGACGCTCAGGGTTCAGGAAGTATACTATCCGACTGAAGGCTTGCGATACGTGTTCACCATGTGGGAACGCGACGGCTCAACCATATTTTCCCCGGAGCTAGTGTTGACTGTTGAGGGAGACCTTAGGCTGACTGCAGAGCACCGTAAGGAGTACCTGGTTAACCTGAGCTTCGTGGACAGGGATAATGCTCTCCTGACGCCATCCTTCTACGTTTGCACTCTGGCCAACAATACTGTTTACAACGGGACTTTAAGAAGCATCTGGACAACTGCGGGAGACCTTAGGCTGACCATGGTTAAATACGCTGGGTTAAACGTTCTCGACGAGGCTAAGGTTGAACATGTTAGTGAGCCTAAGGCGGTCAGGGTTTCGTGCAACGTTGTAAGCGGTTCTGTCAGGTTGGTCGACCCTTTTTCAATGCCTATAGAGGGTGCTGAGCTAAGGGTGGTCTTCATGAACAATACTCAGGCTAAGTATGTCACTGGGCCGGGTGGCGTTGTAGACGTAGGCAGGGTTGCCGGGGGGGAGCTGACCGTCACAGTAACCAACCTAGGCTATTCAGCGACTGTCAAGTTGAGCTTCCTGACGGAGAGGGAGGTGACTATAAGGATACCCATGTCGATGAACGTGGTTCTCATAATAATCGGCGTTTTTTCAATAGTTTTAGTGATAATAGTGTTTAAGATACTTCGCGGGAGAGAAAGGCCGGCGCCCAGGAAGCCTGAGGAATACGAGTTCGAGGAGCTTTAGCGTTAAGCCCTGTATTCACTCCTCCGTCGAGCCCTGTGAGGAGCCAAGCGTTTCCTCGAAGAATCTTCGCAGGTCTTCAAGCGGCGTCAGCTCCAGCGAGCCTTGAGCCTCGCCGGCAACGGTCTGGCCTCCGCCCTGCTCGTATGCTAGCCTGAGCGTCTCCAGGTTTTTAAACTCTGTTTCACCGGTGATAGTGAGGTATGCAAGCCTCACAAGGACCTCGGCGTCGAGAAGTATTCGGGGCTCCTTACGCGGCAACCTGCAGTTGAAACGTTTGAGACGTATAAAAATCTTTAAGCCCTGCTGGCGCAACTCTAAACACTCTTGTTTCGCGCGTTCAACGGTTCCCCACTTGTTTCATGAGTTTCCCCAGGTTTTAGGCGTGAGAATCATTAATGAAAAAGTTGAAGAAACACTTCACCCTGGTGGCGAAGAGGTTATTAAGAAGAGCCTGGGAAAAATAAAAGTCGGGCGGGGAGATGAGCCTGGTTCTTACGATCGACGTCGGCAGCACCAATATGAAGGGTCTTGTCATAAGTAGTGAGGGGAAGGTTGTTGACAGGCAGACTCGCGAGATAACGCTCCACTTGGAAAACAGGTTTGCTGGTCATGAGCCGAAAGAGCTCTTGGAGTCTTTCACCTTCATGCTGGGTTATTTCGGCAAAAAATACGGGGGGAGCATCGGGGCAATATCCGTGACGACTTACAACCATAGCGTGCTTCTCGCGGACAAGGATGGGGCTCCTTTAACAAGGGTGGTGACGCACCACGATACTAGGGCGGCGGAGGTTGAAAAAGAGCTGCTGGAGAAAACTGATCCTTATGAGCTTTACGGGGAAACCGGGGCTCCTCCAATATTCGTGTTCATGCCGTACAAGCTTTACTGGTTTATGAAAAGGAAGCCTGAAACCTTTAGAGAAGCGAGATATTTTTTGTTCTGCAAGGATTACTTGTTGTGGAAAAGCGGCTTGACAACGGAGCCGCATATAGATCTTGCCACGGCCAGCGGGGGTGGTGTTGTTAACCTTAAAAAACTCAAGTACAGTGAGAAAGTGCTTGACCTACTTGGGGTGGATGAGAACAGGTTTCCAAGGCTGTGCGAGGGCGGGAAGAGTTTAGACGCTGTTCCCTCTAGCGTCGGCAGGGAATACGGGTTTGCTCCGGATACGAAGATCGTCTTGGCGACGTTCGACGGTGCGGCGCAGAACTTCGGTTTAGGCTTGACTGAGAAAGGCACTGTTTTAAACATCGGGACCACCGGTGTTGTTAGAAAGCTTTCAAGGAGAGTTGTTCTCGACAAGAGTCTGGAAATGCGGTTCTTCACCTACTATGCGGCAAACGGTCTCTACGCTTTAGGAGGTGCTTCGAACAGCGGCGGAGACTGTTTAAGGTGGTTCAGGGACAATTTCGGCCAGATGGAGACTCTAGCCGGCAGCATGATTGGCAGAGACCCTTACAGTATTCTAGACCTGGAGGCGGAAAAAGCTTCTCCGGGTTCAGAAGGCCTTATCTTCCTGCCTTTTCTCACGGGTGAAAGGTTTCCGTATAGAGACCCGAACTTAACGGGTGCTTTCATAGGCGTCACCAGAGGCTGCAGTCGAGCTCATTTCATAAGATCAATAATGGAGGGAGTGGGTTACGTTATTAGAGCGATTAGCGACGCGCTCTCCGAAAACTCGATAAGCCTGGACGAAGTATACTTTGTAGGAGGAGGTTCAAAATCCAGGGTATGGGCGCAAATACTTTCAGATATTCTCGGCTGTAGGATTAACGTTGTAGCTGGGGGTGAGGACGCTACCAACTACGGTGCAGCAGCACTAGCCTTCAACGCTTTAAATCTCGCCAGCATGGGAGAGTTTTCAAGTAAATGGGTGAGTATTAAAGAGGGGGTTGTGCCCGTGGAGAGGAACAGTATGGTTTACGAGGAGAACTACGCTGTCTTCGTCGAACTCGTTAAACTGTTGAGGAGCATTGGGAGAAAGTCTTGTTGAGAAACATGGGAACAAAACTTATATAGTTTCGGCTTTCAACTAAGCCGTTAATAATGTATCCTGAAGGCATAGTTACAGCAATAATAACTCCGATTAAAAATGATTTTGAAGTCGACGGGGAGAGGGTTGCTCCACTATTAGGCTTCCTGGTTGAGAAAGGTGTTAAAGGCTTTTTCGTGCTAGGGACTTATGGTGAAGGGATGCTCATAAGTAAGGATGAGCGTGAAAAGATGCTTGAAAAAGTGGTTGAAGCTGCTCCGAGTAGAGCGAGCATTATTGCTCACGTCGGCGCGGCAGACGTGGAGACTGCTCTCGAGCTTGCGAAGCATGCGGCAAACCTAGGTGTTGCTGCAGTCAGCTCCGTAGGCCCGATATACCATAAGCCGGGCAAGACCGGGTTAATCTCATACTATAGTTGTCTTTCAAGAGCCGGTGTTCCAGTAATGGTGTACAATAATAAGGGGAGACAGGGGTATAACATTTCGCCAAGCGATTTTGAATCCATAACCAGTGAGGTTCCGAGCGTAATGGGCGTGAAGGATACGAGCTACGATGTTGAGCAGCTGCAGAATTACGTGGATATGTTTGGAAAGACTCATTATGTTGCGGGAGCCGGGGACTCGCTGATAGCTGTGGCTTTTCTCATCGGAGCCAGGGCCCATGTCTGCGGAATAGCTAACGCGTTTCCAGAAATTCCCCTAGCGGTTTACGCTGCTGTAAAAAACAGGGATATTAAGAAGGCTGCTGAGCTTCAAAGCGTCGTAAACAGGATTAGGAGAGAGTTAGGTAAATTCGGTGTTGAAACCCAAGTTGTTCTCAGAGAAATACTTAGGCTGAGGGGAGTCGACGTTGGGGAGCCTCCAATCCCTTTGAGAAAGCTCACCGGGGAGGAGAAGCTTGAGATTAAGAGGATCTCTCAGCCCTACGTCGAGTATGCTGAAGGCTTAAGGTGAAGAGAGTGAAGCCCCGTGTAGCTGTCGTGAACTCCAAATCCTTTGGAAGGTTTACTGACGCTGTAAGCAGGCTTGAATCAAGATGCACTGTTAACCAGATCGAGGTTCCGAAGAACCTGTCGGGGAAAGAGTTGGCTGAAAAGCTGGTTGGATACCATTTTATCGTGGCAAGCGTGACGCCGCGATATGGTGAAGAATTCTTTAAAAGTAATGCGGATGTAGTCATGATAGTGAGGCACGGCATAGGTCTCGACAATATTGATTTAAAGGCTGCGGAAAAGCACGGGGTGAAGGTCGTGGCTGTGCCAGGATACAGGGAAAGGGAGGCTGTTGCGGAACATGCTTTGGCTTTAATGCTTTCCGCGCTTAGACGCGTCGTAGAGGCTAATGACTCTGTTAGAAAAGGCGGGTGGCATGAGCGCGCTAAATTCGTGAGTAGAAACTTAAGTAGCCTTACAGTCGGTGTTGTAGGATTCGGTAATATTGGCTCCAGAGTGGCTGAAATCCTTAGAAAAGGATTTGGATCAAGGGTAATCGCCTACGATCCGTATGTGCGAGAGGAGGAAATGAGGGCTCTCGGGGTTGTTCCTGCCGGCAGCATTGTTCAGCTAATGGCTGAAAGCGACATAGTTACGCTTCACACGAGCCTTAGCCCTGAGACACACCATATTATTAACCGGGAAACTCTAATGAGCGCGAGAAGGGGGATTATACTGGTTAACACTGCGAGGGGGGAACTCGTAGACCAGGATGCTCTTGCCGAAGCCCTGGATAAAGGTGTTGTAAGCGCGGTGGCGTTAGATGTTGTCGAGAAGGAGCCGATAGGTCTTGACCACCCGCTTCTAAAATATGGTAACGTCGTGGTTACGCCTCACATAGCTGCATACACTCGGGAAGCGTTAACCGCCATGGATGAGACGATGGTGGAAGCCATTTTCAACTATTTAGATAGGAAACCGATTGAGGGTATTGTTGTGGATCCTAGGGAAAGCAGAAACCTTGTGCTTTAGTCTCTTTTTCCCGGCGGTGGGCAGCATTGTTGCTTAAAGAGTTTCCCCGGGTTTTTACGGTAATAGCGTGCCATCATGCTTAAAACCCGTAAATGTATCAAGATAAGCATATTGACACGCGTGTTCTCAAGGTCGAAAAGTTTTTAAACGTCGAGCACTTTCCCATGAGCATGAGCCTCAGTGGAAAGAATGTAGTTATAATCGTGGCTAACGAATTCGAGGATGTTGAGCTGCTATATCCCTTGCTGCGGTTGAGCGAGGAAGGAGCCAGCGTCACCATTGTGCCGGTTAAGAGTGGGCTGCACCCAAGGCCTTCCGCTGAGAAGCCGGTGTCCGGCAGATACAGGACGCCAGTGCCGCTTGAAGTCATGGCTCCCGGTAAACGTTACGTCATAAAGACGCTTGAAGAGGTAAAGCCTGAGGAAGTAGACTGCCTCCTGTTCCCCGGCGGGTTCTCCCCAGACTCGTTGCGGATCGACAGGAAGGTTATTGAGCTGGTTAGGAGAGTTAACCAGCTTGGGAGGCTGATAGCAGCCATCTGCCATGGGCCCCAGGTGTTGATCTCAGCAGGCATAGTTAGGGGGAAGAGGGTTACAGCGTATGAAGCCGTTAGGGATGATCTGATTAACGCGGGCGCAGCGTTCGAAGACGTTCCCGCCGTGAAGGATGGGAACATAGTAACTGGAAGGGTTCCCGACGATCTTCCAGAGTTCTGCAGGGAAATAATCTCCTCCCTCTCTAAGCAGTGAAGCCGCTGGCCGAACATTAGAAGGGTAGGGACGCTCCGCTTCCAGCCTTCAGACCAGGTTCTCAGTCAAGCCGTCAAGCCGCTATTTAAACCGGGTCAGGATCCTCTTCATTTTCAACGCGTCTATTTCAAGCAGGGGGGACTCGCATATTATTATGAACGAGTATCCTTTCTCAACTATTATCTCCGCGAGCTTTCTGAAGTCAGGCCCGTAGCCGCTTCCAAGAGGGTGGTGCCGCCTCTCCCCGAAGCCCTTTGAAGTCGTTTCAACCTCTGAGAAGTGTACAACCAGGTTCCTCATCCTCTCGCTTCCAAGATTCTTCTCAACCGTGTCGAGAATCTTCTCATAGTCGCCGCGGCTCTTAACCGAGCCGCCCATTCTGGCGTGAATATGGGCGAAATCAAGAGTAAGCCTGATGTTTTCAAACGAGTTTGAAAGCTCGATCAATTCTTCAAGCGTTCCAAACTGGTCTGGCTTACCCGTTGTCTCAGGCCCCAGCTCCACGCTGATGCTTTTCCCACTCATCTTCTCCAGCACGTTTTTAAAAGCCTCCTTCTGAGCCTGCATCGCAAGCTCCCTGGGCAGCCCGCTGTAGTAGCCCGGGTGGAAAGTCACGTGGAAAGCCCCCATCCAGGAGGCTATTTCAACAGACTTGACGAGCCTCTGGATGCTCTGCCTCCTGACAAGCCTCCTGCTTGAGGAAAGGTTTATCGCGTAGGGGCCGTGGAGAGTCAGAAGAATATTGTTCTCGGATGCGGCTGAGCCGAGCTCAACCGCAGGCTTCCTGCTTATCCGTAGGCTTCTAACCGCTTGATACTCCATCGCGTCGAGACCGATCTTCCTCAGATAGGGCATCGCGTCAGTCCCGTGAGGCCCCTTCAAGGGGAACCCGGCTGGCCCAATCCTGCATTGAGGCTGCAACGCTGAAGAATACGCGGGAGTGTTTTTTAAACATTAAGCCTAGTTGTTCGCAACCCTTGGGGGAAACATTGGCGTGCAGGGAAATCCTACAGTAGGCTAGGTTTGCACAGCCCTAGCCTTCTTTTCAGAAAGCAGCCTAGCGTAGTATTCAGCCCAGCTGTCGTCAACCGGTCTAAACTTGAAGCCGTAGCTTATTATTCCGCCGTCCTCCTGTTCGAAAAGCTTTCTGAAGCATGCTTCAACCATCATCCCTATGTGCACGTCCTCAGGCTTGCAGTCCACTATTTGCGAGAGAACCCTCGGGCCCTCCTCGAGCTCAATCAGCCCTATTACGTAGGGAGCATACTGCTCGAAGGTTTTGGAGCCGACGTGGATTACCGTGTAGCTGAACACTCTGCCTCTGCCTGAGAACTCAACCTCCCTGGTTCTTCCTCTCCTACGGCATTTCGGGCAGATCTTCCTAGGCGGGAAGAAGCTTGTCTTACAATTTTCACAATACGTGCCGAGAAGCCTGTATCTTTCCTTCAGGCTCCTCCAGTGTCTAGGAACTCCGGAGACACCCATGCTTTTTCACCTCCTTGAAAGAATGGTTACGACGGCCGTTGCCCCCGAGCCTCCTACGTTGTGCGCCAAGCCCACTTCAGCCCCGTCGACCTGCCTGCCTCCCTCCGCCTCACCCCTAAGCTGCTTCACGATCTCAACTATCTGCTTCACTCCTGTCGCGCCGACCGCGTGTCCCCCGGCTTTCAACCCTCCGTCAGTGTTCACCGGAAGCCTGCCGCCCACGTACGTCTCCCCCTCCTCGTAAAGCTTGAAAGCCTCCCCCTTGGCGCAGAAGCCAAGGTCCTCGAGCGCAAGTATCTCCGCTATTGTGAAGCAGTCGTGCACCTCAACCAGGTCAATATCCCTTCTTGTGAGCCCAGCCATCGCGAAAGCCTTCTCGGCAGCGTGCACAGTCGCGTCCAGAGTGCATATGTCCCTCCTCCCCAGTAGGCTGAGAGTGTCGGATGCTTGCGATACAGCCTTAACGATTATCGGCGTATCCGTGTATTTACGCGCCTCCTCCAGGGGGGCGAGCAGCACGCAGGCAGCGCCGTCTGAAACAGGGCAGCAGTCGTTCCTCCTCAACGGGTAGGCTACGACTGGGGAGGAGAGCACATCCTCCACAGTTATCCTGTTTCTAAAATGGGCGAGAGGATTCATGCTCCCGTGGTAATGGTTTTTAACAGCGACTTTAGCAAGCGTCTCCGGCTTAAGCCCGTAGTCATGCATGTACCTGGTGGCCATGAGCGCGTAGACCCCTGGGAAGGTTGCGCCGAAGTATGCTTCCCACTCGTAGTCCATGGCTGCTGAAAGAATCTCCGTAGCCTGGCTGGGTTCAACGTCAGTCATCTTCTCTATGCCGCCGACAGCCACAAGGTCGTACATGCCTGACGCTACAGCCAGGTAGCCCTGGAAGAAGGCCACCCCGCCGGAGGCGCATGCTGCCTCAACCCTTGTCGCCGGCACAGGGTTTAAGCCTAGGAACTCTGCAACCAGGGCTCCAACATGCTCCTGGCCCTCGAACATTCCTCCAGACATGTTTCCGAAAACAATATACTGAACGTCTCTCCCGCTTATGCCAGCCTCCTCGACGGCCTGAACCCCTGCCTCCCAAGCCAGGTCCTTAAGACCCTTGCTCCAATGCTCCCCGAACCTTGTTGCGCCGACAGCCACTATAGCAACATCCCTCTTCAAGCATTTTCACCTCTCTTTGAAAAGCCTCCTGTACCTCGCGTAGGTCGAGTAATCAATGTATTCACGCTTATCCAGGTAGTACATCACGGGCGGAGCCAGCTCCCTCTTAGAGTCTATGGCTTCCGTCACCCTTATGCTGAAGGAGTCGGACCCGGCTCCGGAGCCGTATGAGGTTAGCAGAATCCTCTCCCCCGGGCTTGCAGCATCAAGGACCGCCGCTAAACCGATTAGGGAGGAGCCTGAGTAAGTGTTTCCAAGCCTGTCAACCAGGAGCCCCGGGTGGAGCTTCCTCTCCTCGAAGCCAAGCTCCCTAGCGGCTTTCAACGGGAACTTGGAGTTAGGCTGGTGGAACACCACGTAGTCGTAATCCCTCGGCGTCGCCCCGGTTTTCTCAAGCAGGCCTCTCGTGCAGTTTATAACGTGCTCGAAGTAAGCCGGCTCGCCTGTGAACCTTCCCGCGTGCCTAGGGTAGCTGGCGCCGTCCCTCCTCCAGAAGTCCGGAACATCCTGCGTGTAGGAGTATGTTGCCTCAACCTCAGCGACCACTCCTTCCCCCGCGCCTATCACGTAGGCGGCTCCGCCCGCGGCAGCAGTATACTCAAGCGCGTCCCTAGGCGCTCCCTGGGCTGTGTCAGCCCCTATCGAGACCCCGTATCTTATGTATCCTGCCTTAACCATTCCCAAGCATGCTTGGATCGCTGTCGTCGCAGCCTTGCACGCGAACTCAGTGTCCGCCGCGGTTAGGCTGGGCGTTAAGCCCAGGGCTTCTGCAACGGTTGCTG
>JBNAVT010000014.1:0-49869 GCA_049700215.1 Thermoproteota archaeon | reverse complement strand
AAAAAGATTATTTGGATGTGGAGCTTGCTCTTGAAGCTGCTAGAAACCTGCTTTACGAGAACGCGTTAAACATCTATCACTTGAAGTAGCACGCCACTAATAGGGAATTAGATAGGCTTACCGAGATGCTTCAACAAGGGGGCTTTACCAGCGATTGATACAAGCGCACGCTGATAAGGAATTAAGTTAAATCATAAAATTATAGTTTTTTCATTTATTCAATTTTGCAAGCGATATTTTTGCACCCTCGCGCAGAAATATCGGAATTATTTCTAGCGGGGTTGCACGGCTAATCCATTGTCCTCCTTCATAAACATTGCTGTTCCAAGCATCGATCCATCTTATTCCTTTTGGAAGGTACACCCTTCTACTCTTCACTCCTTCATCATATACTGGTGCTACCAAAACATCTGAACCGAACATAAATTCATCTTCTACATCATAAACGTTCTCATCGAATGGGAAGTCGAAGAAGAGTGGGCGCATGAGTGGTATGCCTTCCTTACAGCGCGCGCGCTAATCGTCTAATGGACCAGAAACCGTAATCATCTTCATAGTAATATGTTAACTTATCCAATTTCTTGGAGGGCCCCTTTAATGGTACTAGGCGACCACGAACAAGATCCATATCAAGCTTATTATATAGTTCAACAGTATCTTCACCGATCCGCCTTACTAAGAAATCTCGTCGTCCCTCGTAAAGATATTTCGCTAATTCAAACCATCCCGTACCACCTGAGCCTGTAAAGGCTGGTCTTTTGAGAATTTCCGAAGCAACATTAGAGGCAATGCCCTGCTCAAATATCGGAACCTTGTCGGGTTCCTTATGCAAAAACGTGGTATGGAGTCTTTCATGCGAATTCATATGTTCCTGCCCCTTGAATAGTCATTTATAAAGGTTATTTGAAAGATCCTATACTAGCTGTTTAAGCCTCTTTATATGTCCCTTTCCAACTCCTCTGACAGCACACCCGTTCCTCAAGTACTCGATTATCTTGTCGTCATCGATTATGTTGAAAGCATCCACGACTGCTGGAGTACCCCCGTTGATCCTTAGAACCTCCTTAGGCTCAAGCTGAAGGTAATGGCTGTGCCTAACGGCGAAGACTATGGCGTCAGCACCCTTAACAACCTTATTAAGGTCCTGCTCAACACTCAAATTCTTCAAGTCCTCCTGGTTCCTGAATTGCTTTGCAAGCGAGAACTCGTCCTCATCCTGCTGAGCGAACTCCGGCCAGGACTTCACATAGGGGTCGTGAACCCTTACTTCTGCACCCATTTCCCTAAGCCTTCTTATCAGGATCTCTGAAGGCGAGTGGCGAGTATCACCTATGTCAGCAAGGTAGGAGGCTCCGAGAACCGCTACGGTTGAACCCTCAATATTCCTCCCGCTCTCCTTAAGAGCGTCCGCAACAAGGTCGGCGGTGTGAAGGGGCATTTTATCGTTTATGTTTATCGCTTCTATAGTGTATGGCACACCATCGCTGCATCCAAATATTTCCTTGAAAGCCCAGTTAGCCAGCACGCTGTCCTTCGTTAAACAGTATCCGCCTACGCCCAGCCCAGGGTTCATAATGTTGCTGTGGGTTGGGCGAACCCTTATCCCGGGCAGAACCTTCCAAAGGTCTATACCTATTTCCTCAGCCCTAAGCGTCCAATCGTAGATGAAAGCAATGTTAACAGCCCTGTAGGAGTTCTCCAGTACCTTCGCGACTTCAGAGGCTGTTGTGTTTTCAGCCTCGTAGAGGGGATAGGTTATCACGCGGGAAAGGAACCTCCTTGCACGCTCAGCACTCTCCCTGTCTATCCCAGCCCAGGTTCTCCAAAAGTCCCTTATCGAGCTGACGTATTTCCTACCGGGCATGACCCTTTCGTAAGAGTGAGCGAGATACGGCGGCTTAGTTATGCCCCTTTTCTCCCTCTCCTCCCTCAGTATTGGGAGGACGATTCTCTCACAGGTTCCGGGGGGCACGGTGGTTTCAACCAGTACGAGTGCATCCTCCCTCATGTATCTCCCTATTGTTCTGCAGCCGGCTTTGAAAGCATCCAGCTCAACGTATCCTGCTTCAGCTTTTCCGAAAATAGGCTTAGCAGCGTCCAGCTGTATGTCGACCACTATTACGTCAGCAAGCCCCAGCGACTCTTCGCAGCCCGTAGCCATCAGGGTCTTCTTCTCGATAACGGTCCTCCTGAATATTTCAGGTATCTCAGGATCCTCCGCGCTGACGGGAGGCTTACCCGAGTTTATGTAGGGAATCTTCCAGTAGGATCTTTTCGAAGGCCTCTGGTAGCCGAGCACAAAGTATGGAGAATCCTTCGCGTCCGCGACGACTGCAGCCATGACTGCTCCGACGAAACCCAGCCCCATGACTGTAACTATCTCCCTCCCCTTAGCCCGCTGATCCTCCACAACCCTGCTTATGCTTGCAAGCTCAGCCTTCAACTCATCCCTAGTGGGAATCCTGTATTTAATCCCCTCTGGTGAAACAGAGTATTCTGGCATTTCTAATCCTCCGGATGCTACTCGCCGTGTTTAAAGATTATTAAGCTTTTCCATTCGCTCCCCGGTGATTTCCACCCTTCGTCAATAACCATGCTGCTAAGGCTCTCCCTGTCGATTACCGTCCTTTTCGCAAGCGAGCTGTTAACCAAGCATCTTTTCAGGATGCTGTTCCAAACTATAGCACCCCTTTCAACCCTGCTTTCCTCTATCATCGAGTTGTGTATGACGCACCAGGGCTTGACGTGAACCTCCCCCTTGAAAACGATTTCCCCGCTCAGAAAGGAATTGACGCCAACGTAGAAGCGGACATCACTATACTCTTGTAGCCCGGGTATCTCGCTGAACGCTAGAGACCTTAACTGCTTAGTGAACTTCTTGTCAAACTTCTTTAAGCCACCCTCCTTTTCAGCAACCATCATCATGTCGCGTAGAAAACTCTTCACCCTGCTCTCCACGTATATTCTTGCACCCAGGTCAACAGTAACTCCGAAAATCTTCTCGAGCGCTTCCAGGGAAGGCCCCTCCAACACTTCCAGGCCGGCGTGATCCAGCTCCGGGGCTTCCCTCACCGCCACGTATGATTCACCGTTTTTCGAGCAGACCACCATATTCCTTAGAAACGCTGAGGCATCAACTTCAGCCTTATAGACGTCACACCTCTCCACTACAGCGTTGTCTCCAATATTTGAGCCAACTATAACGGAATCAATTATCCTAGTGTTTTTCCCAATGCTGGCAACACCTGGGGGCAGAGCGATAATGAAGGAGTTGCTTATGCGGGAGCCCTCGCCTATCGTTACGCTCCCCCTTATGTCAACCCTGCCTGTGAAAACAGTCCCCCTCCCAACCCTGCTCGCGTCAAAATCCCCGCCAACGGTTATTACAGCCTCCCCCTCCATGACGCACCCCTTTTCCACAAGCATCCTGGCCATTCTCCTAGACTGGAGCATCGCCCCAACCCTAGCCTCACTCCTATAATCGTATCCCTCGCCAACACCCTCCTCACCCTTAAGCAAATATATGTTGACCCTCTCCCCCTTTGAAACAGCCTCCTTAGAGACCTCTGGAAGGAAGTACTCGCCTCCAGCGTGCCTCTCTAAAACGTATACTCCGGGCGGGCTTGGACCAATCCTCTTGCACTCGCTTATCGAGAGCAGCTCCTCCCTGGATAACCCGTGTCTCCTCTCACCGGGTTTTAGAGAGAAAACATCAGGGTTAGGCACCACAATCTCCGAATCGCCTCTTAAAACCCGCCCATAGTTGGGCGCGTCAACATCCCTTATCACGTTAAGATAAACCTCGGCGTTCATCACCATCAGCCCCGTGTTCCTCTCCCTTATCGCGTTAAGATAGTCTGTTGAAACCCTGAAGTCCAGAAGGTTAACCTCCAGAGAACCGATGCTCCTCCTCTGCTCCGCAGTAACCCCGATTTCATCCTGCTCCTTTATATCTAGGAACTCGTCTGACATAGGGTGGAAAAGCAGGGCCCTCCCGTCTAGCTTAACCCGTCTCTCCTCAAGCTGTTTTCTTGAAATAACTATTTTCCCCTCCGGGAGAGCCTCTCTTATGGGGTGGTATATGCAGATCTCGCCGCCAGCCTTGTCAACATCCTGCTTCCTGAGGAACACGTATGAAGCCCATTCGCCGTATTTCCCTGTGTCAACCTCGGGAAGCCTAACAGCGATCAGCTCTCCGCTTTTAAGCATCCTGTTTATCTCTAGCGACTTCCCATCCTTAACATCCTTCTCCTCAACAACGCCTAAAACCTTCTTCGGGTACCTGACTATTCTCCCGTACATGAATGGATCACCCTTGTCGCAAGTGACTACAGTGATCTTCGCGCCAGAAGACACGTGGCTCCTTATAATGTTCCTTATTTCTTCGGGAGGTACAGTCGGCACATCCCCATAGTAGATGAAAACGTATTTCGCACCGCTCTCCCTAACCAGTTTCTTACCCTCCACGCTTGTTGCCGCAGCACCAGTACCCTTGTCGCCAGGATTGTCGAAGAAAATCTCAACACCTCTCCATTTCGCCACAACCGCTTTCAAATCCATCAGTGCCTTAAGATCTATTAGGTCCCTTTCATCCCTGCACTCTTCAACGCTCCCCCCTACTCTTCTGCCGACTGACAGGAGAATCGACTTAACCAGGCCGGAGCGCATTATAGTTTCGAATATAGTGTCTAAATACGTTTTTCTCCAGAAGAGGTCTCTCATCGCAGGCTTCGAAATAGTGTCGGTATACGGGTCCAACCTAGTCCAGAGCGGTGTAGACCTGAAGCCTGAGCCGCCTGCAGGAACAATCGCAACAGTATTCTCCCTAATCTTTCCCTCAGACTCCTCACGCATGCTGAACCTGGGAAGAAAGAGCTTTTTTAAAGTTTGAGGAATAGGTTTTCAAATTAGGCAAGCACCCTCGACAGGGCTGACAAGCATGACCCCGCTTTTCGGCTTGCTCTCGCCACAATAATAGTCTCTCTCCAGCCTATCTACAATCTCATTCACAGCACCCGTATACGCGAGGATCGCTACACAACCCCCTAGGCCAGCACCAACTATTGACGCCCCTATGGTACCCGGGACTTTTAACGCGGTGTCGACGAGGAAATCAGTTTCCTCAGCCCCACACCCGTAGTAGCCTGACTGAAACTCCAGCCTAGTCTCGCCTTCAGAACGGGTAAGCCTCTCCAGGTATTCATCAGTCACCCTGACACGCCATTTCAAGCCTGACTTAACCACCCTATCCCCGTCATGAGAAATATTCATCAGCCTTCCGAAAAGCTCCACGTCCCCGGGTAGGATCCACCGGGTTCTCCTGCTCCGTTCACACTCTGAAATCCCGAATAAGCATACTCCCCTCAAATCATAGCCCTCCCTCGGCTCCTCATGCTCCTTAAACATCTTGTTCAACCATTCCTCTTTCTCCGGAAGGAGGCTTCTAAGCTCGCTCCTGCTTATTCTCTCAGGCAGGGATTTGACCATCCGGTATATTTCAGCAGTCTCAAAATTCTCAGGATTAATATCCCTCAAATACTCGAAGCCTTTTAGCCTCGGGTTAAACTTCTTCATTAGTTCAAACCCGAACTCGTAGGTAGAAACCTTCTCGTTGAAAATACTCCTGGCCCCCGTCATCTTGCTTGCCGCAACGAAGGAGTTGCAAAGAATAATGCTGACCCCGCTTGGAAACGGTATGTAGGATATTCGGAATGGGAAGAAGCCTATGTGGCTTACGAAGCCTCTTTTCGAGAAGAGCATTGCCGCCTGATCCCCCCATCCACCCCTGGTTCCCACGTACCATTCCCCGATGCCCGTGTATTCAACCATCTTCTCCCTCGGGATTTCAAGACCATTCAGGTTTGAAACCGTCAAGAATGTGGCGACGACTAAAGCTGACGATGAGGAAAGCCCTGCGGACCGGGGTATGTCACCATAGCAGACAATGTTCGCCCCCAGCAACTTTTTCCCGTGCGACCCCTCCCCAGTGTAAACATTCTGCAAGTAGCATACTGACTTAACATAGTTTATCCAGGATTTCCTCTCCCTCTCAGGCTTCTTCTCAAGGTTTTCCTGAGTCCATCTCCTCCATTCATCTAGTGTAGATATTTTCTTGCCAGGTAATTCTTCTCCTATTTCAAATTTTCCAGATTCAAACTTCTCCTCTGCATTATGAATCTCAATGCAGGAGTCTCCTCTTCCCTCGGCAACCATTATGACTTCCCTCGGAATCACCATCGGGTTTACGAACCCACCCCTGTGATCCACGTGCCTACCCATCATGTTCACCCTACCCGGAGCCCGGACTATAATCACCTTTCTTTCAAAACCATATGTTTCACCAAACGTCTTCAACACCTTCAGAACCACTCTTCTCCTTTCTTCAACGAAACCCGGCCCATATATCTCTGCCAGCCTACTTGCTCCAGGACCGGAGCTGATGAAATCAATCCAAGAGGAGACAGTTTTCATCATTACGCTGAACCCATTCCTAGGAATTCGTATTTAAGCGTTGAATCATGGTTCACGAACCCTTAAATATCTATTAAGGGTTGTGGTAAAGCATGCTGGTCAGGGTGGCAGTCTATGGATTAGGCCCCATCGGAATGCTTATAGCCAGAAAAGTTTTGGAGAGAAAGAGCCTTGAACTAGTAGCGGCTTTCGAGGTCGATGATTCTAAAATAGGCAGGGATGTTGGCGAAGTGATTGGAGTCAACAGTAGGATTGGCGTCACTATCTCAAGAGAGTCGGAAGCGGCTGAAATCCTGAGGAGAAGCGGAGCCGATATTGTGCTCCACGCAACCTCCTCGCATTTGGAGAAAATTTATCCGCAGATAGTTAAGTGTATAGAAGCCGGGACGGATTTAATCTCGACTTCAGAAACACTGGCTAATCCCTGGTATCGTTATCCTAAGCTGGCCACGGAAATAGACAGAATGGCTAGGGAAAACAATGTTTCAATCATAGGTGCCGGCGTAAACCCTGGGTTTGTTTTCGACGCCCTGCCCATACTCATGACACTGGTATGCGCGAGAATAAACCGTTTAAGAGTCACAAGGTCTTTAGACGCTGGGAAAAGAAGACTCTCGTTCCAAAAGAAGTATGGGCTTGCCTTAAGCGTCCAGGAGTTCACGCGTAAAATGGAGAGCGGCGAGATAACGGCGCACATAGGTTATGGTGAATCCGTCGACCTAATCGCGTCCGCCCTCGGCGTAAACCTTACTAGGATAGTTGAAAAACAGGAGCCAATAGTGTCGACGAAACCGTTGAAAACACAATACTTTGAAATAACGCCGGGAAGAGTCTCGGGAGTGCACGGCTACGGAATCGGCTATGCCGGGGAAAAAGAGCTCGTCAGGGTTGAGCTTCTAGCTGAAGCCGGTGGGGAGGAGTTTGAAGAAGTAGTGATAGAGGGAGAGCCACCGGTTAAGTGGAGGAGCACAGGTATTGCCGGCGACACCGCCACCGCCGCAGTAGTAGTGAACCTTATCCCTAAAGTTTTAGGGGCGAGAACAGGCTTGCTCAGAATAACGGATATCCCTCTGCCATCAGCCTTCTTAGATTTAAAAGGCGGTTAACCACCTTAAGACCAGGAAGATGAGCTACGGGGAAAGAACGAGAGTCTCTAGGGAGCTTTTCGAAAAAGCAAAGAAACATATTCCAGGCGGGTCAGCATACTCCATAAGGTATTTCGAGCCCTATCCTTTTTACGTCAACCGGGCTGAAGGCAGCAGGATTTGGGATGTCGACGGCAATGAATACATTGACTTCTGGATGGTTCATTTCGCAGCCATACTTGGACACGGCTATAAACCGGTAATTAACGCTGTTAGGGAACAGCTTGACTACGGGGCGCACTTCGGATGGTGCAACGAATGGGAGGTGAAGTGGGCGGAGGCAGTGTGCAGATGGTTCAATATGGATATGGCCAAGCCGGCGAACAGTGGGACGGAGGCAAACATGTATGCTGTCAGGCTTGCGAGAGCCTACACTGGAAGGAGGAAAATCGGCAAGATGGAGGGGGGATGGCATGGAGGATACGACGGGCTGCATAAGGCGGTTAACTATCCCTATGATAAGCCATCCTCCTTAGGCTTAGCCAGTGTTGAAAACATTGTTCCACTTCCATTCAACGATCTTGAGGCAACGATAAGAATAGTTGAGAAAGAGGATCTGGCCGGCATAATCTTGGAACCGGTTCTCGGATCCGCGGGAGTTATTCCGGCGAGCGAAGACTACTTGAAAGGCCTTAGAGAATTCTGCAGCAGAAGGAGCATAGTGTTAATATTCGACGAGGTTATCACTGGGTTTAGGCATCCCGGTGGTATGCAGAATTATTTCAAAGTTAAGCCGGACATAATAACAATAGGTAAAACGGCCGGCGGGCAGTATTTCGCTGGAGCAGGAGGGATATGTGGAGACAGGGAGATAATGAGTCTACTAGACCAGCTTAATAGGCCGGAGTTCTGGAGCCGGTCATTCCACGGTGGAACCTACGTCGGCAACGCTTTGACGATGCGTGCCGGATACGTTACAATAAGCGAGCTCGAGAAGAGAAGTGATGAAATATATCCCTATGTTAATTCTCTTGCAGAATACGGGAGGAAGAGGATTAGAGAGATCCTTGAGGAAACAGGGTTTGAAGCATACGTTACCGGATTACTGTCGATGTTCGGACTGCATTTTACAAAAGAGAGGCCGGTTAACGGTTTGACGGCTGAGAGAACTAAGAACAGGGAACTGGGTAGAAAATTATTCTACCACATGCTTCAGAAGGGGATAGCGTATCTAAGACCCGAGACCCCTCATTTCGCAGTGTCAACGGCTCACAAGAAGGACGAGGTGGAAAGACTCGCAAACGAGCTGGAGGATTTCATAAAAAATCAGATTGGAAGCAACTTTTATAGTTCGGCAAACTATTCCTCTAGCATTCCCACGAGTTGAAACTGTTAGAGTCAAGGATTCTTTGAACGGTTTCTGCAAGCCTCTATAAAATCCCTGGAGGTTGTTGACCAAGCATACTTAGTTTCAATCTCTTGAACAAATATTCTTGTCGCCAGCTGCTGGCCAACGGTATCGTGAGCTTCAATTGCCGCAGTACAATCCCTCAGAAGGATCACGTTATAACCCATTTCGCTTGCAGCCCTAACCCCATAATCCCTATGTTGCAGACACATGTTGGTAGCGAAGCCGGCGTAGAAGAGATGGAGTTTCCTAAGACTTTTAAGTATCTTATGCAATTGTCTTCCAGACCTGACCACGTAATCCTCCGGCTTAGGAGTCAGAGGCTCAGCTATCAATAGTTTCTCCCTGTAAACTTCCTCCCAAGTTTCACGCGGCGGTGAAAAAACCCTGTTGAACACAGAATAGTTTTCCCTCCGCTCTACGAATTCCCTAGGAGGCCACTCGGGGTCTATGGAGGCATAGGTAGGGAACCTTTCCTCATCCCCCTTTTCGAAGAACCTGGATGATTGAGAGTATTTTTCAGCCACGTTCGACGAGGGAGCGTGTACCACTGTCACACCGGTTTCTCTAGCAGCTTCCACCACTGGAACGATCTTTTCCTCTATTATTTTTCTCGACCTTGAAAGATAGCTTTCACAGTAATGTATGCTCCAACAGTCCACCAAGATTAAAGCGCTTTCGACAACAGGTATTTCAAGCAGTTCCTGAAAATAATGAAAATCTCCCTCTAGACACCCGTAGGGCTTCTCTTCAAGATAAAGCCTATAGTATCTTGCAGGTATCTTTAACACTGTTTTTTGCATAACGATGTCTTAAGCAGCTGGTTTAAATCCTTTTCCAACAGGTTGAACAGACTGTTTAAACCGCCTATGGCGAAGGGATTCTCAGATGAGAATTGGAAAAAGCTTAAGACCTTCCACAATCGTCCCTATTAAGATGAAGGCTGGTTCAAAACTGATTAATATAGAGGGATCTGTATTGTTGGTCGTCGACATGCAGGAGAAGCTGGTTCCCCTAATGAGCAGGAGGGAAGAGATCCTGAGAAACATTGTGAAACTGATACGTTTCTGTAAAAAGTGTGAAATACCCGTCATACTGACTGAGCAGTACCCCAAGGGGCTTGGAAGAACTGTGCATGAAATAAGGAGCGAGCTGGGGGACATTAAGCCCATTGAGAAGACAAGCTTCAGCTGTTTCGGGTCTCAAGAATTCAGGGACACTGTTAGAAAGACGAGGGTAAGTACGTTAATAATTGTAGGAATAGAGGCGCATGTCTGCATAATGCAGACAGCGCTTGAAACCCCTAGGAGAATAAGAACCTGCGTCGTGGCTGACGCGGTTTCCTCCCGTAGAATTGAAAACGTTGATCTCGCTCTGCAAAGGATGAGGGATGCTGGCGTCATAATTTCTTCAACAGAAATGTTGATGTACGAATTGTTAAGAGACTCGAAGAAAAGAATATTTAGGGAAGTAAGGGAGCTCTTAAGAACATGAGGCCTAGTCTTCACAGCCCAGAAATTTTGGTCAAGCCGCATCCCCAATAATCTTTTTAATTAGCAGATAATGTTTCTAGTAGTGATGCGTGCGGATAAAAGGCTGATAGTTGATGCAAACACTGTCTTCGGGTCATATCCGAAGAGGAAGATAGATGCTTCGCTTAAAAACCTGCTTAAGACCCTGGATCTTCACGGGATTGAAAAAGCCCTAACAGCTTCTCTGAAAGGGGCTTTCTACAGCTATGAGGAGGGAAACGAGGAAACCCTTAAAGCATGCTACACGGATAAGAGGCTTATTCCTCTAGCTACGGTCGACCCTAGAAGGTTTCTGGAAGGGAGGAGGGAGATTGAAAACCTGGTTGAACAGGGTTTTAAAGGGCTCAGGCTTTTCAGGGAGTTTCAAGGCTACCCGCTGGACTATTCCCCCGTAATCGAGATCGCTGAAAGCATGAAGGGATTAGGAGTGCCACTCTTGGTTCCCTGCAATGAATACGGGTGTATAACCGTTCTCTCGAGGCTTACTGCGGATAAGGATTACCCCGTGATAATTCTTGGATGCACATACTCTCTTCTAAGCGAGTTCATAGTTTCAGCCAGGAGGAACAGGAACCTGTATGTTGAAACTCGTCTTCTAGCCTCTACTGACGCTGTCGAGGTTCTTGTTGAAAAAGTTGGTGCCAGCAGGCTCATATTCGGCTCCGAAATACTCCTCGAGTACTTTAATGCCTCCTACAGGATGATCGAATCGGCTGGAATCAGGGAGGAAGACAAGGATTTGATTCTCGGTGGAAACATTCTCAGGATTATTAAGGAGGCTTGCTGACTTGACCATAGTCGACGCGCATGCTCACTACGGGGAATGGTTCTTCCCAATCTACAGGTCGACGAAGAAGGATATAGAGGAGCTGATGAATCGCCACGGTATTGAGGCGATTATTCTATCATCAAGCAAAGCAATAACCTACGACATGGTGGAGGGAAACATGGATTTAAGCAGTATCCTTGATTCAAACAAAGGTTTATACGGCTACTTGTATGTTAACCCGAATTATCCCGAGCTCTCTAAGGTTGAGGTAAAGAAGTATCTTGGCAACCCGCTTTTCAAAGGCGTGGGCGAAATACATCCGGATTACTCCGGGGTTTCAGTAGACTCTGAGGACAGCATCTCGGTGATAAGCGAAGCAGCGGAATACCGAAAGCCGTTTCTAATACATACTTACAGTTTGGACAACGTGAGGGTGCTTATTGAACTCGTTAAAAGATTTCCTGACAACATATTCATAGCTGGACACATGGGTGGGACAGTCGCGTCTGGAACCGGGTTAAGCTGGAGGAAGGCGATTGCTGCCGCTAAAGAGTATTCAAACCTTTATTTAGAGATATGCATGACGCTTTTTGAAAGGGGGAAGCTCGAGGAGGCTGTCGAAAAGGCGGGTGCTGAAAAAATCATGTTCGGCAGCGACCTAACACTTTTAAACCCTGCTCACACGATCGGAATGGTTATGGATGCTGAGATCTCGGAAAACGATAAAGAAAAAATATTCTATTTAAACGCTAAGAGGGTTTTCAGACTTTAGGATTCTCCCTATAATAGCTGGCCACCTTGCTTATAGCCTTAAATATGTCGTTAATATCCTCATCCGTGTAAAACTCGTTCACAGGAATAGTTATTATCTCTCTAAGAACCTTCTCAGCATTGGGGCAGTCTCCCTCCCTGTACTGAATCCTCCTGCTGTAGCGTGGGCAGTCAAACGGGCAGTGCGAGGAGCCATACGTAGCCTGTTCTTTAAGAATGCTGAACATGTAGAGCGGCCTCTTAATGTATCCGGTGGAAGCAGGTATCCCCTCCGCTGAAACAGCTTTAGCAAACTCCTCCGGAGTAACCCTGATAACTTCAGGGTTGATCGTCAGAGGGTAAAGCCAGTACGAGTGCTTCGACCCAGGAAGGGTTTTTGGCGGGTTCACGCCCTCAACCTCGCTTAAAAGCTTCGTTAAAGTATCCCCAACCCTTCTCCTCCTAGCAACTATATTCTGCACCTTGCGCAACTGGGCGAGCGCTACGGCCCCCTGGAGCTCAGTCATCCTGTAATTCATAGCTAGGAAAAGATACCCTCTTTCCCCAGCCTGACCCCTGGGCCAAGCCTTGTCCGCGAATAGACGCGCCCTCTCAGCAAGCTCATCATTATCCGTAATAGTTACTCCACCGTCTCCGCAAGTCATCTGCTTCGACTGTTGGAGGCTGAAGCAGCCTAGATCACCCATTGTTCCCGCCAGCCTACCCTTATACTCAGCTAAATGGGCTTGAGAAGCATCTTCAATCAAATAAAGCCCATGAGCCCTACAGATTTCAACAAGCGGGTCCATGTCGCAACACTGGCCGAAAAGATGTATCGCGATTACAGCCACAGTCCTATCCGTTATTTTCCTCTCAACGTCTTCAGGATCCAGCCCGTAGGTTTCCGGGTCGATGTCGGCAAACACAGGGATACAGTTTTGCCAGAGTATTGGAACTATGCTCCCTATGTCGCTAATAGGGCCAGTTATGATCTCGGAGCAGGGATCAGGGTTAATCGACCCTAGAGCAACGTGGATTGAGGCTGTTCCGGATGTTGAGGCAACCCCGTGTTTAACCCCGTAGAGCTTAGCGAACTCTTTTTCAAAGGCTAAAACCTTTGTCCCGCCCACCCTGTTTAAATTACCGGACCAGATGACGTCCACAAGCTCCTTCATCTCCTCGCCACCTATGTCCCTCCTGCTGGGAAGCTCTTTCAACCTAGTTCTTGGACCACCGTGAATAGCTAATTCTTCCAACCCTACGCTACCTCCATCCTTCGATTCTATTAAAGGTTACGCGAGTCGTTAGAAATCTTTATTAATCGAGACGATTCGGAGGCCGAAGCATGGCGACGAAGAAAGACTACTTCGACTTCATCAAGAAGTATTACGAAGAATTGTTGAGAAACTACGACCAGTCGTTGAAAGACTGGGAGAAAAGGATGGAGACCGCTGACTCCTTTGACCCACCCATGGCTCCGGTTGCACGCGCTCTTGTCGAGGGCTTTCTCTACTCTGTTACAGGAATTAAGGAGTATGCTGAAAAAGCTAGGGAAGCGATGCTCACATACCAGAAGCTGCCTGAAATGGTTCCAGACCGCATGCGGAGAATGCCGAAGTACGTTAAAGGGATACACCCGATGTTAAATTGGTTTGGAGGAGTCACCCTGTTTCTGCGAGCCTACGAATTCATTCGAAACAGCGGGGTTATAGGGGTGGAGGACAGGGAAGTTTTTAAGCATATAGTTGGAAACAGTCTTAAACCATTCTTCTCCTTCCCGGAGTGGGGACCGCATAACCGTGCAATTAAAAGAGGATTAGCACTAGCCTACGCTGCAAAGGTTTTTCCAGATCATCCTGATGCTTCGAAGTGGAGCAGACTTGGAAAACTCATGGTTGAACCCAGCTTGAAACACTGGTCGCTTGAAGACAGTGAGCTCTATGTTCCAATCTGGCTCTCAGACCTATTGCTATATCTAGACGTTACCGGAGACCGTGAAGTACTCGACTCGCCCATTATGAAATACTATTTCCACTATTTTACATACTTGCTCTGCCCACTCGGAATGATCCCGGATTTCGGCGATGCGACATGGGGTGCAAACGCCGAGCTATACTTAGCGATCCTGGAGAAGGGGGCCAGCGTGTATAGGGATCCCTATATGAAGTATGCCGCGGACAGAATCTTCAGGTTCGCCGTTAAGGAGAAAAGGCTGGGTGTCTACGCCATATTCGCATACCTCTGGTCAGACGATAGTGTTGAAGCCAAGGTTCCAGCATCCCTCAGCCAAGAGGTTCTGGACGAGGCTATTGGGAAGAAGATTGTTTTCAGAGAAGGCTGGGATGAGAACGCAGCCTACATGCTTCTCAACTATATGGATGAGGGAGACATCGGCTGGTATTACAAGGAGCACTTGCGTAACACTCTTGTAGTAACCGCTGAGAAGATGCATCACGGTCATGCTGACGAAAACTCTATCGTCACCCTCATTAAAAACGGGGCTTTCCTGCTTCACGATGGGGGTTACCGCGAGGCTCTGCCGAACGGGGCCTACAGGGCTGACGTCTACCATAATCGCATAGTCGTTCGGCCCGGAACACCGTCGCGCAAAAGGCTTTTCGAATTTCTTCATGATAAAGGGGTTTACCAGCCTGTTAGAACCAGGAGGGTTCATTTCAAAACATTCCGAGACGTTGATGTGAGCAGGACTGAAGTGATGGATGGTAAGAATGGGTATCATTGGGACAGGGTTGTAACATACTTGAAGGATTTGAAGGCATTCGTAATACATGACGGAGTTAAGATTCTAGGAGACGGCGAGTTTACAGTCAGCAACCTACTATGGACCCAGAACATTCATGCTGCTGGCGAAGAGTTCTTCGACACTTCGATCGACTTAATAGGGATGGTTGGAGCCATGAACAAACCGGATATAACTCTCGAGGAGAGAAAACTTTTCGCATGGCCTAATAAGAAGGGAGAGAGACTTCTGATCTATTTCCACCCTGATGGGGGCAAGACGCAAGGGGTTGACGAGACCATGCGATGCTATCTTCCCGAGAAATGCGTCTACCAGACTTATTCGAACCGCTTCAAAAAAGGAGAATACGCCTCCTTCACAACTTTCCTATGGCCCCACAGGGAGGACGAGGCTGTTGACACTATGCTCGGGAAACTTAAGCGAGTTAAAGTAGACAAGTATCCGAATGCCACCGCTATAAGAATAGAGCAGCCCAACGGAGCAGCATACGTGTGCGTTAAGCACGACCTCTCCATCGGGCTAGTTAGACCAGAGGTTAGACCCGTCTACACGTATGAAGCCGGGGAGGTTCGATACGACGAGTTTGCAACCGATGCAGCCTACCTCTACGCGAGGCTTAACGGTAGCTTGCTAAAATACGCTTTCATAGATGGGATGAGGCTTCTGTTCAGAGACAAGACGATCTTCTCATCCGAGGAGCCGAGTGTTATCGACCTTACCAACCGGCCAGACATTGACCGCAAAGGAACGTTTAAGACTGAGAAGGAATACTGGGAGTTTGAGCTTAAAACGAAGTGGGATTCCTGGGAAGACGAGGTCAGGGTTTGAAACACGTGAAAACGTTAAAGCATGGCTAAACCCAGCATATTAACTCTTCAATAACCGCTAAACCTAGAATCATGCAACCTTTTAGAAGCTCGCCGCCACTGGACTTCTAAAAACATATATGCAGGTCTCATATGCCGTGTTTTAAAATGGCTCTGACATCGCGGGAAAGAGTGTTGATGGCTCTTAAGCATAAAGAAGCCGACAGGATACCGATGCATGACAGCCCCTGGGGCGCTACTGTCGACAGGTGGAGGAGTGAAGGCCTACCCTCAGGCGTTTCACCCGCCGACTATTTTGGCTACGAGCTGGCCGGGTTCTCAGCCGACACTACGCCACAGCTCCCCGTTGAGGTAATTAGGGAGGATGAAGAGTACATAGTTGAAAGAGATTCTTACGGAGGGGTTAGGAGAAATCATAGAGACAGGTCAACCACGCCAGAGATAATAGATTACCCCTGTAAGAGCAGGGCTGACTGGGAGAAGCTTAAGCCACGGCTTCAGCCGAGCGACTGGAGGGTTGACTGGGTTTCGACTTTCAACAATTATCATTACCAGAGGAGCCTAGGAAGGTTCATAACTTACAACGCGGCTGTAGGATACGATAAGATTCAGAATTACGTTGCCACTGTGAGACTTCTGAAAGCGATCGTAATGGAGCCAGACTGGGTGGTAGACATGTATTGGACTGACGCTAAGCTTGCAATGGAGATGTGCGATAGAATGATGAGGGCCGGGTTGAAGTTTGACGGAGCATTCCTCTTCTGCGACCTAGGCTATAAGAACGGCCTATTGTTCTCTCCGAAACACTATGAACAGCAGCTTCACCCTGTTTTTAAAGAGCTTTGCAGGTTTTTCCACAGTAGAGACATGCCGGTCCTGCTTCACAGCTGCGGAAGAGTTAAGGACCTAATACCCTTCTTCATAGAGGAGGGCATTGACTGCTTGCAGCCGCTTGAAGTAAAGGCGGGTATGGACCTCGCCGAGCTTAAGGAGCAGTATGGCGATAAGCTTTGCTTCATGGGGGGAATAGACGTGAGGCTGATGGCTTTAGACGACCCTACTCCACTTGAGGATGAGATAAAGCGGAAAATATCCCTCGCGAAACAGGGTGGAGGATACATTTATCACTCTGACCACTCGATACCGAAAAACGTGAGCTTCGCAAACTATAGGAGAGTCATAGAGCTGGTTAAGAAGTATGGAGCATACACTTAGAAACCTTCTGAGCCAGACTCAAGTTAAACCTTGAGGATTCATGTTTTTCCTAAAGTGCTTCCGACGCAGCCGGCAGGTTTCCCCTCATCCACGGGTTTACCCTCGCTTCCTCAAGCGTCTTCAGGTAAAGAGCCCTAGTTCTCTCAGCAATAGACCTCCAATCATACGTCTCAGCAACCTTTTTAAAAGCATTCTGCTTTAAACGCTCCGCCGCGTCAGGATTATCCAGCAAGTAAGAGATCGCGCGCGCCAACGAGTCTGAATTGTTAGCCTCCACCTTCAGGCCGTTTACATCGTCCTCAACGATCTCTGAGAGACCCCCTACATTGGAAACTATTACTGGAACCCCGGAAGCCATCGCCTCTAAAGCAACTATGCCGAAAGGCTCGTATAGACTTGGGAATACGGCTACTGAAGCACACTTATAGAGCCGTCTGAGAGTCTCGTCATCCACGTAGCCGGTGAAATGCACCTTGGGGAAAATGCTTAATTGCCCCGCAATCCGCATCAGCTCCTCTTTATAATACCCTTCTCCAACAACCACCAGCTTGGCTTCGGGATGAGAATTCAGCACACTCGGCATCGCACCTAAGAGCACGTCTACCCCCTTCTCCGGGACGAGCCTCCCAACGTAAAGAATCATTTTCTCCTGGTCTGCAGCGTACCGCGACCTGAAGTCCCTCTTGCAAGAATAGCCGTCGAACTTGTTTTTATCCACACCATTCGGTATCACTAGTATCTTGTCAGGAGGCGTGTTGAAGAACCTCACCACCTCCTCCTTCATGTAATTGCTGCAGCAAACCACTTTCCAAGACTCGTAGGTTAGCCACCATTCTATCTGGTGTATCATTCTTTGGTAATCAGTGTGTAACCCGCGCCGCCTGCCCTGCTCGGTTGAGTGTATAGTGGATATGAGCGGGATCCTGCACAGGTGTTTTATCGATATCGCTGGCTTAGCAACAAGCCAGTCGTGCGCGTGAACAATGTCGACACGGCCCCATTCTTTAACTGTTTTCACAGCCTCGCGCTCCATATTGATGTTCATAAGGAGGACCCAGGATGCGAAATCCGACGTCGGCGCAGTATAGGATTCAACCCTTTTCACCGTCATGTTTCCAAGCCTCTCCGTCTCAGGAGCCCCTGGATAATTGCACGTGAGCAAGATTATTTCTACACCGATGTTCCGCAGCTCCTCCGTAAGATGCTTGACGTGAGTAGCTAACCCCCCGATTACCCGTGGAGGATACTCCCAAGACAACATAAGAACCCTTAGCTTATCCACGCCTCTCAGAAACCTCCTCGTAAACCCTAATTAATTCTTCAACAGCATTCGTATCGTTGAAATCTACTAGGTGCAGCTTTTTAACACACCAGGGATACAATGCTCTAATCATACTGTAGGTTGCCACCGAGTGCGCCATGATGCGGTCTGCAAGACTCGCAGAGAAGGATTCAACCCATTTAATAGTCTGGCCTAGGAGGGAGAGATTAGAATGAGACCTGAGCTCCTCTAGAGACAGGAAGCTTTGAACGTAGGGGGTTGGAACAGCCTCCCTTAATGAAATCAACGGTAAGGCAGAACTCCATTCGAAAGCATGAATTATATCAATACTAGGCTGCTCCCACAGCAGGTCGGCCAGTATTCTAGTGTACTCGCAGCTTAGGCTTGATGCCCAGGTGAAAGGGTTAACGTGAGACGAAACCTTGTTGGAAACATAGTATACCTTTATGCCGCCCTTCACCTCAAACCCGCTCCTCCAGTCGTCGAAGGCCACGACATTAACATCAAACCCCTTATTCGAAAGAGATCTTGCGATAAAACTGACAAGGTTCGAGAGCTCGCCTACTACGCGGGGAGGAAATTCAGTAGTAAGTAGAACGATCCTCAATGCTACGTATCACGAGAACAGGGATTCTATCTTTATCAGGCCTAGACCCGTCAAATGAAACTTCTTCTTACCAACCCTGTCCTGAAGAGATGCTACGTAGCCCCTGCTAACAAGGTCGAACAGCCTATGAATCAATTCCTCTGGTTTTATCATAAGGATCTTAGCAACATCCTCAGCGTCCACGGCTTTCCCAGGGTCTACTGCCGCCAAGTTATGAAGCTGCAGAAGTATCTTTACATCAGTATCCTCGTAAGCATCTGGTTCAGCCATCCACAATACGTTTATTTCAGGCGTTCTATTTAAGCTTAAATAAAGTCTTCCCGCCCCGTATTAAGGATGAAGGGAGTGGTATTATGCTTCGAAGCCCACCAGCCTTACAGGATAGGGCAAAGGATAGTAGAGCGGATAGCTTCAAAGCAAATAGTAAGGTTCAGAGACCTTGAGAAGATGTATTTTGACGAGGAGCTTAATAAACAGATATTCAAGAGGGTTTCGGAGAGATGCTATCTGCCGGCCAGTGAAGTCTTGCTCGACATTATTGAAAGGCAGAAGTCTGAAGACAGAGGGTTAAGGGTTGCTTTCAGCCTGAGCGGGCTCTTCATAGAGCAGGCTAGAAAATACGATGAAAGAGTGCTTCAAGCCTTCAAGAACCTCTCTGACACTGGTAGAGTCGAATTTTTAGCTCAGACCTATTACCACTCGCTTGTAAGCCTCTACTCGGAGGATAGGCCTGAGTTTATAGAGCAGGTTAGGAAGCACGTGAAAGCTGTAGGCGAGGAATTTAATCAGAAACCCACCGTCTTCGAAAACACTGAGCTTATCTATAACAATTCCATAGCCAGAACGGTTGAAAAAATGGGTTTTAAGGCTATTTTCACTGAAGGCGTTGAAAGAATTCTTGGCTGGAGGTCTCCGAACTACGTTTATTCTCCAAAGGGAGCATCCAGGTTGAGGCTGCTGCTTAGAAACTACAGGCTTACTGACGACATAGGCTTCAGGTTTTCATCAACCAGGTGGGAGCAGTATCCTTTGACCGCTGAAAAATACGCGTCCTGGCTTGCCGCCACACCTGGAGACTGTATCAACATATTCATGGACTATGAAACCTTCGGGGAACACCATTGGAAGGAGACCGGCATATTCGATTTTCTAAGAGCCCTACCTGAGAAAGTACTTGAATACGAGAACCTTTCTTTCATGCTTCCAAGCGAGGTAGTGGAACTTTTCGACGCAAAGGACGAGATAGATGTTTTCGAGCTTGGCGGAACCGTGTCTTGGGCTGACGAGGAAAAGGATTTGACGGCATGGCTGCAGAACCCGATGCAAATTTTTCTTTTCGAAAGAATTAAGGCTTTGGAGCCCCTAGTAAAGGCTGTTGGAGACAATGATGCCCTAGAGCTGTGGAGAAGGCTTACAACTAGCGACTATTACTATTATTTAAGCACTAAAACAGGGGGAGCAGGTGAAGTCCACAGCTATTTTAACCCATACCCTAATCCTTTGAACGCGTACAACAATATGATGGAGGCGCTGCTTGACTTTGAACTCAGAGTTCGAAGAGCGTACAACAGGAAAAGTCAGGAGAGGAAGGCCGTGTATTAAACATTGTTAGACGCGTGGAGAGCTTGACGCAGTTGAAAAGCAGCCTCCTCCGGCGATACGATGTTTATAAACGCGCCAGACCCGAGTTCGAAGCCGGCGTGTACAGCAACACGCGGATACACCTCGATGTGCCAGTGAAAATCCCTGTAACCCACAGGCCTTGAATGAAAAACAATGTTGAATGAAAAATCGCCCAACACGATTTTGTAGGCGGAAAAAAGCTCTCTAAAGATTAGCGCAAGATCACTGATCTCCTCCTCACGGGAATCAAGGAAAGAGCTGGTGTGACGCTTCGGCACAATCCAGCACTCATACGGGAAGATGCTTGCAAAAGGAGTTATAACCGTAAAGCGTTCACCAGCTGACACAAGCCGACCGCCTTCCTGAGCCCCCGTGATCAACGCGCAAAAATAGCATTCACCACGAACCCGTGTAATCCTTGAGAAAGATTCTAACTCTTTTGAAACTAAAGGAGGAACAAATGAGCCGCCTATAATCTGGTAATGAGGATGCGCGATGGAGGCTCCAGCCTCCTTACCGTGATTCTTGAAAACAGCAACATGCTTAACATTCTCGTCAGACTCCATGAATCTCCCCCTGTCCAGTAGTGCTAGTAGAGGCAGCTCAATACTCCTAGGCTCAGCCGTCTCATAGCTCCAGAGGTGATTCGGATTCTCTACAACAACCTCGTGATAACCATACGGGCTAAAGCATCCTGGCTCGGAGGACCCTACCCTAGTGCTAAGCGCGGGAAACATGTTGGGGAAAACCCTAACAGACCAGTCGCTCCTCCTAAGCCCATTCTCGTCAAAAGTCTTCAGAACGCTTTGCCCATCCTCCGAAATGTATAGAAGACTTGCCTTAGGAGTCTTGCTCTCGCGACCGGGGCAGAACGGGCACTCCTTATCATCCTCTTTAAATTCCTCACGGTAGAAGTGAGGCCTTTTCCGTCTTCCTCTCGCAACTATAACAATCCTGCCAGTGAAATCGTCGAACCTCACCTCGCTTTCCACCTCGCCGGAAGGCGGGTTAATCATAATGAATACGTCGCTGGACGACTACATAAATCTTGAGAAGTTAAAAACATATAAAGGATAATTACACGTTTAGTGAAGAACACCCCTTGAAGATAGCGTTCATGGTGTACGAATACCCACCGTATCTCGTGGGGGGGCTTGGAACATACGCGCAGTACATTACAAAGGAGTTCGTTAAGCTTGGGCACGATGTTACTGTTTTCACCATGCATAGGGGAGCAACTCAATTAAGAGAAATAACTGGAGGCGTTGAAATCAGGAGATACCCGACGGTGGATGCGAGCGACGTTTTCGCCCCTATAGTGACTGAGGATTTGAAGCACTGGGGCACCTACATAAGGTTCTTCAGCGATATTTTCATCTACAACGTGATGACTGCGTCAGACCTTGTTGCAGAGATTAGGGAGACTAAAATCGACATAATCTCGTTTCACGACTGGTTGAGCTGCATAGGGGCGTTAATATCGAGAAAACACACAACCATACCAATGGTTTTCCATGTGCATTCAACGGAATGGGGTAGGACTGGAGACGGATCCCAAGTAATAAAATACTTAGAGGAGAAGGCTGCTTCAACGGCGGAGAGGATAATTACAGTAAGCTACGCGATGAAAGAGGACCTGGTTAAGCACGGTTGGCCTGAGGATAAGATAAGCGTAGTCTGGAACGGTGTGGATGCTAACGTTTACAATCCTGATAAATGCAGGCCTGAAGACATAGAGGCAGTTAGAAGGAAGTATAATATAAGTAGAGAAGAGAATATGCTGCTTTTCATTGGCAGGTTGACCTGGGTTAAGGGCGTTAGAAACCTGATTCAAGCAATGCCCCTGATCCTCAAGGAGCACCCCAATACGAAGCTGGTGATACTTGGAAGAGGAGAAGAGCAGAAGGATATTGAGGAGTTGACGAGCCGCCTGGGGCTTTCAAACAACGTTTACTACAGGTATGAGTTTATACCGGAGAACGAACGCATCCTGCATTACGCGGCAGCGGACCTGTGCGTTTTTCCAAGCATCTACGAGCCGTTTGGAATAGTTTCGCTTGAGGCGATGGCGATGAAGAAGCCGATCGTCGTTGGCGCGAGTGGAGTATGCGGGTTCAGGGAGCAAGTGATAAGCAGCGGGCCGGATCAAAACGGTGTCCACATAAATGGTAATGATCCTGTAGACATAGCGTGGGGCGTCAACCTGATACTGTCGGATAAAGATAAAGCGCTTAAAATGGGTGAAAACGGCAGGAAGAGGGTTTTAAACTACTTCACCTGGGACAAGGTGGCTCAGCAGACTATCAAGATATACGAGTCGCTCGCCAAATAAGTCTTAACGTAGTGGAAGCAGCCATTCTAAAAAGCCGGTCTAAAAATGCTTAGATGCCGCTAGAGCTGCGCTCTTACTCCGCCATTCTAACAACATCCTCATAGGTTTGGAGAAACTTGTCTTTATAAACCATGCCGGGAGGGAGAATCAGGCCAGGGTTCACCCTAGTGTTCACGAGCCTGCAGCCCTCACGTATCCTGACGGAGTTTCCAATAGTTGAAAAAGACTCTATGCTAGTCGGGTTTCCCTGCGAGGATTCGATCACGACTTTTCTACCGATAATGCTGTCATATATGCGTGCATAGTCGCCGATTTTTGCCGCATCCATAATCGCGGACCTTTCAATAGCTACGTGTTCACCTATAATGCAGAAATTATCTATCGAGGAATCGGTGATTGTAGAGTAGTCGCCTATTCTCGTATGCCGCCCGATTAACACTGCACCCTCTAAGCCAAGCCTGTTCTCCCTATGCTTTCTAACGATTTCCTCCCTTCTTTTCATCGATTCTTCACTATACCCTTGAACCCAGATATTCCTGCCGGGAACAATTCTCTCCTCCGTTATCCTGATGTCTAACGCTCCTCTGAGAACATTAACCATGGCTTCCAGATATTTTTCAGGAGAACCGATGTCAAACCAGACTGGGATTTCGTAGCCGTAAACCGGAAAACCATTATCTACAAGATACGGTATTAAGTCGTACCCGAAGTCAAGCCTATTCCTCTCGTTCCTAATCTTAAGCAACTCTTCGCTGCTCACTATGCTTCTCATCTCCGGGGACAAGAGGTATATTCCAGCGTTTGCAAGCTTACTTGGAGCCTCCCCAGGCCTAGGCTTTTCCACGAAACGCTTAATCCTATAATCCCCTTCAAGCTCTGCAACACCATACTTCTCAACGTCCTCCACCCTTGTTAATGCGATGCTCATTACAGCATTCCTCTCCTCATGTTTTCTGACGAAGTCCTCCAGATCAATGTTAAACAGGTTATCACCCTGCACTACAATCACGGGTCTACGAATATCGTAGTAATCCATGTTTATACGGTATGAGTCGGCGCTTCCCAGATCATCAAGATTAGGCTGATGCTTAATATGGACCCTAGGCTCAATCCTATATTTGGCTGAGAAGCCAATACCCTCCCCATACTGGTCGAAAAGATTAGCATAATTAGTATAGCCCATTTCCCCGAATATGAAATTCCTAACGCCCTGCTCGGCCAAGGCGATCATTGAAAATTCTATCAGAGGCCTGTTGAGAAACCTTACACACGGCTTGGAAACATCGTGGGACAGAGGCCTCAGCCTTTTAGCTTGACCACCCACCGGTATGAAACACACCAGGTCCTGAACCCTCATACACCAGTATGCAAGACGAGGAGAAACATTTATTCTTAACGGCGATAGAAAGGCTCACGAGCCCGCTGCCAACCGGTTTTTCAGAGCCCTGAAGGTCTAGGATACTTCTACTCTGCAACCCTCATTTGCTTAGCTGCGGACAAGTTTCATAACGGCTTCAACCAGCGAATCCTCATCCAACCCCGCCATTCTGTAAAGGTCTTCAAACGCCCCAGAGGCGCCGTACTCACGGATTCCCAACCGTTTTATTCTAACACTGTAGCCAAGCTCAGCAATAGCCTGTGAGACGGAAGAGCCCAGCCCAGTGTTAACATTATGATCCTCGTAGGTTACAATCCTGCCTGTTTTAGCAGCCTCCTCCAACACTTTCTCGTCAATCTCGAGAGGACTGGAAACATTAACAACCATAACGTTGACACCCATATCTCTCAGCCTCTCCCAGGCTGAGACAGCCTTGTGAGCTATTGAGCCCATGGTGAATATTGCAGCATCCCCGCCGCTCCTCAAAACGTCTGCCCTACCATACTTGAAAACGTAGTTTCCCGCAAACACCTCTTTACCGGCCTCATCGGTGATTACTGGTAGCTTCGACCTCCCTACGGCGAGCAGGAAGTTTCCGGGTGTCGACGCAATGAACCTCGTAGCCCTGTCAGTCTGATTAGCGTCAGCAGGCACTATAACCCTGAAGCCGTAAAGGTTCCTGAAAACACCCACGTAATCAATGCAGTGGTGAGTCTTCCCGTCTTCGCCGACGTTTAAACCACAGTGTGTAACAACAACCTTAAGGTTCGTATGGTTAATATCGTTAAGCCTATGCTGGTTATAGGTCTCGTCAACGCCGAAAACCCCGAAGTCCGCGAAGAAGGATACAACCCCCTGGATTGACGCTGCCCCTGCAATAGTCGCCGTGGTGTGCTCCTGAACACCGGCTTGGAAGAAATTGCCGGGGAATTTCTTTGCGAACTCCACCGTCCTGACGGACTCCGCCAGGTCGCAGTCAAAAACAGCGATTAACGGTTTCTCTACCCCCTGGGCTTCAGCAAGGTCGATTAAAGCATTGCCGAAAGCCTGCCTGGTTTCCACCTGGCTTCCAGCCCGGTATGTTCTCGGCACCCCCGGCTTAAGGGTTACTGTTTCCGAGCATAATTCGTAAGCCTTGCGGCGTGAACTTTTAAGCTCTGAGGCGAGTCTGTTTCTCAACGCCCTATACTTGTCCAGGTCATCCTCAACACCTAGCTCCAGAACAGCCTTCTTATACTCGTCTATTTTCAACGGTCTACCGTGGTACTCCTCATTGCCCTCCATGAAGGAAACCCCCTTCCCCATTACTGTTCGAGCGATTATGGCTGTTGGAGAACCGTCGGTCACAGCCTCGTCCAACGCGCTTCGCAGAGCTTTAAAATCGTGACCATCCGTCTCAACAACTCTCCAGCCGTCTGACACATACCCCTCCTTAATGTTAACCGGCATCACCTCATACGTCTTACCACTTATCTGCCTCTCATTGTAGTCGACTATGACAGTAATGTTTGAAAAACCATACTTATGGATGAACCTCCTGGCCTCCGCCACCTGTCCCTTAGCCTGCTCTGCGTCGCTCATAGTGACGAAAACATGGTAGTCCACGCCTCTAATCCTTCCTGCGACGGCGAAGCCGCATCCGGCAGAGAGCCCTTGGCCAAGGTTCCCAGTGGACCATTCCACCCCTGGGACGCATCTCTCCACATGACCCTCGAAACGGCTGCCGGCAAGCCTGAAAGTGGCTATCGCTTCATCAATGTCGAAGAACCCGAGCCTGCCTAAGGCAGCGTAAACACCTGGAGAAGTATGACCGTGGCTTACGACTATCCTGTCCCTAGCCGGCCAGCAGGGCTCTTTAGGCTTGACTCTTGCGAAAGAGAAGAGAGTAAGATAAATGTCGATACTGGACATGGATCCTCCGGGGTGTCCTGAGGCGGCGAGAGTTGTCATCTTAATTATATCTCCTCGCGCGATTCTGCCTATTTCTCTTAGCTTTTCAAGGTCTTCATCCGATATCCATCTCCCAGGAGAATTCATGAAGGGAACAACTCAATCAGAGGAATAAAAAGTTATTCCGTGTCCAAGTGCAATTCTAGGCATGCAACACCATAAGTGGGCCTGCAGATTTCAGAACAGGAGGAGAAACTCGACTACTGGACATTTCTCCATACAGGTTTCACATCCTTTGCACATGGTTTCATCCACATGAACCTTCCCGTCTTCATCTAGGAACAAGGCATCTTGCGGTCACCAAACCTCGCAAGAACCGCATCCTAAACAGTATGCTGCTCTGAAAACAACGCTAATTACTTTTCTATTCCTATATTAGCGCGCGCTACGGCCTATTACTGTGTAAAAGGACTTATACAAGTTTCTTAGCCAGAATGATTAGGGTAGCGATACTTAATGCAGCGTCGAAGCATTCTCCGTCAAGAACCTTCTGCACAAGTTGATTAAAATCTACCAGCTCTACTCCTACTATCTCCGCAGAGTCGAAAACACCTTTTCTCCTCGCCTTAGCCGAGAAGAGGTCCGTAACCGCTTCCGTGCTTGGACCACGACTGAATCGTCCTATCCATTCAAGCTTCTCCGCGGTATAGCCCGTTTCTTCCTCAAGTTCCCTTAAAGCGGCTTGCATAGGAGTTTCCCCAGCCTTGACGCCGCCTCCAGGCAAGTCGTAAACTATTTTCCGAAGAGGATGACGATACTGCTTCGTTAGAATAATCTTATTGTCTTCGGCGAAAGCAGCCACAGCAACGGTCCCGCTACTTTTAAAATATATGTATTCATAGGTTGATCCATCGGCAAAACCCAATGTGTCTTCAACAACAGTAAAGCCATGCTTACTGTAAACGATTCTCGACGCCAAAACTCTCACTGACTCGAACCTGCTAACCAAGACTAATCGAGCAACCATCTCGCAGCAACCATATTAAAACCTAACGGTTTAATGACATGCCACAACATGGTTTATGCCGGTATTATGAGGAGAATGCGGAGGTGGGATTTGAGCGCGCGCTAGCTTTCTCTCTTCTTCGAAAAAAGGTCTTAAATCAGTCTTCCCATTAGTCTTTAAATGAAAACCCTTGTCTCCACACACGTCGCGTTTCTCTCCGAGGAGCAGCACGTTGCAGACGCTGCACCATCTTACTGAAGCTTTCAAAGGCTTTAACCCTGGTGCACTGTATCACCGGTTCTGCACAGTTGAAACCTATTCCACCACTTCGATGAGGCATGGTTCACCTTTTAGAAGAATCTTCAAATCTATGGCTTTCAACCCACTGTTATACTCGTATGAGGCAAGGTCTCCTCCTGTGCAGTCGACCCTCAGCGGCTTATTCTCATAGTAGAAAACTATCCTCCACGTTTTTCTCGAAGGCCCAATTTTCAGCCTTAAAACATTGTTTTCTCTTGAAGCCTCTATCGGAAAACTCTCGTCGAAAAAGTAGTTTAAGAACGCCTTGTCTTTCACAAAGACTTCTAGAATCATTTCTTCAAGTTTTTCACCAACATGCTGCATAGGAGTCACTCTAGGTATCACCGAGTTCTCCCTGACGAATAATGGTATTACGTGTAACGGGACGTTCTCCTTAACCCAGTATCCTCCTTTAATCGACTCCCTACTCCACCAGTTTAACCATTCACCTTTTGGCAGGTAGTACTCCACGTATCCCTCCTCGTTTAGAACCGGAATAACAAGCAGGGATGGGCCGAACAGATACTCTAAGTCAACCTTCCTCGTATTCGGATCATCCTGATACTCTAACACCAGCGGCCTGGCTATTGGAATACCTGTTTCACACGCTTCATACGCATAGGAGTAAATATAGGGTAGGAGACTATACCTGAGGCGGGCGAACTCCCTAAATATTCTCAGGGCCTCCTCCCCGTACTCCCATGGTTCTCGAGGCGTTGTCCCATGACACCTGGAGAGTGGGCTTAAAAGACCCCATTGGGCCCATCTGACGTAGAGAGTTGGACTCGGCTTAGGCCCTTGAAAACCACCGATGTCGTGACTCCAGAAAGGCACTCCAGACAACGAGTAGCTAAGCCCGCCGCGCAGCACGCACGCCATGTCTTCAAAAGTAGCGTGGCTGTCACCACTCCATTGAACCGGGTATCTCTGTATTCCAGCGCATCCTGAACGACCCCAGACGAGGCCGTTACCCCTTCCGTAAACCTCCTCCACCGCTTTAAAAACAGTCCCTTGATAGTAGAGAGGGTAAAGATTATGCATTTCCACTCCGGTCTTACCGTTGTGAAAGACTGCTTGCTCAGGCACGGCTTCACCCATGTCGCATTTGAAGACTGAAACACCTTTTCTGAGTAGACTCGAATGCTTATTCTTATACCACTCCCTGGCCTTCGGGTTGGTGAAATCAACTATGGCGACTTCGCAAAGCTCAAAGTCGGGTATATGGATTACTCTGCCATCCCTATCTTTCAGAAAAAAGCCTTTTTCAAGGCCCTCCTTATACATGGCTGTCCCATTGGGAACATACGGTTGCTCCCATAAGCATATTTTGAAACCCATTTCCCTCAGTTTCTCAAACATATCATCTGGATCTGGAAAAGCATCCTCATTCCATTCGAAGTCGCAATAATGCTTAGGCTTCATCCAAGACGGGTCTATATGCAGCACGTCGCAAGGTATCTGCTGGCTCCTCAGTCTTTGAGCAACCTCCTCGAGTTCCCTCCTATTCCGGTATGTTGCCCTCGACATCCAGAGTCCGAATGACCATAAAGGCGGTAGGCTGGGACGCCCCGTGAGCTCAGTATACATTTTCAAAACACGTTTCAAGTCAGGACCGTAGAAAACAATGTACTCTAAGCAATCGTCCCAAGTCTCAAACGAGATGGAATTGTAGCAGTATTCGGAGCCCACTTCGAAAAGCGTTTTGCTCCCTGTTTTCACGAATAAACCGTAGCCCTCGCTCGTAACGTAGAAAGGTATACTCTTATAGCTTCTATCGGAAGAGGTTAAAGTCGTATCAGTATTCCAGAGGAGAAGAGCCTGGCCCCTTTTATCGAGAGGCCCGAACCTCTCGCCGAAACCATAGACCGATTCATTCGGTCTCAAATAAACACTTTCAAAGAAACACTTCCCACCATCTGCAATTTTATAGCCGAGAGGATAAACTGGAAACCAGCTGCGAAGAATACCTGAAAGATATTCTTCGAAAAAAACCCTCCCCGTTTCATCCTTCAGCTTGAGACACCAAGGCCTCCGCCGGATCTCGCAAGACACTTTTCCAGATGAAAAAGATAGACCATCATTAGACTCTACGACGCTGGCTTCCACCGGCTCCAAGACTGTTTTCACCATAAGGGGCTCAGGCTCGAACGCCGGAACCCCGCCTATGCCTGCTCTCAACATCAGTGCCTGCTCACCGAGGAAGGAAACCTCGACGTGCAGAGGATTAGCCTTAGGCTCTGTTCCAACCACAAGTTTAACCATGCCATCCTTAATACTCCATGAATCCACTTGCGAAGCATAGTGATACTTCCAACGAGTCTTGTCGAAAACAGGCTCTCTTTCAGTCTTATGAAGATACTCTAGGTAATACCTTTTACTGAAATAATCATTCTCCATGCCAGTGTACTCTGGACATGGAGAATTAAAGCTTTACCACAGTCCATAACTAATCCGTGAAACAAATGTTTCAACCTGATTGGAAAGGCTTAAAATCCACGTTTGTTTTAAAGACCGATGCCTAAAGAGTTAGTTGCCCTAGGGCCCAGGAAACCCGCGCTCCTAGAGTATGAGGAGAGACCGCTTAAAAAAGGCGAGCTCCGAATAAGAAGCGTCTTCTCAGCTGAGAAACACGGCACGACTCTGCTGCTTTACAGAGGGGAAGCACCGTTCTTCAACAAGCATTATGATCAGGAGCGTATGCTTTTCGTGAGCAGGAAAGGTGAAGAATCTATTTTCCATTCCCCCTTGGAAACATGACGGTGGGTATTGTTGAAGAGGTTTCTCCGGAGGTTTCAAGGTTTAAAGTAGGCGACAGGGTCTACGGCTATCTTCCAATAAGGGAGACGCATGTTGTTCCAGAGCAGCGGGTTATGCCTGCTCCGGAGGGGGTAAGTGATGAAGAGCTTGTCTGCGTCGACCCAGCGGTCGTAGCCCTCATGGCTGTTAGAGAGGGACATGTAAGGCTGGGCGACCGGGTTGCGATTTTCGGGATGGGGGCAATAGGGCTTTTAACGCTCCAGATGTGCAAAATATCCGGTAGCCTATGCGTCATCGCCGTGGAACCAGTGGGGAAGAGGAGAGGCCTCGCTGAAAAACTTGGGGCAGACTACGTGATTGACCCGAATTCTGTTGACGTAGGAGTGAAGATTAGGGAGTTGACGAACGGGAAAGGAGTGGATGTTTCTCTGGAGATCAGTGGTAGTTATCGAGCGTTGCATCAGGCTGTTAGGGCAACCCGATACGGGGGAAGCGTAATACCTGTCTCCTGGTATCATGGGGAAGCCAAGGATCTTTACCTCGGCGAAGAGTTTCACTTCAACCGGCTGACACTAGTCTCCGGGGCACGCGTTGAAAGCGAGCCCTATAGGGATTATCCTCTTTGGGATAGGGAGAGGGTCTACTCTACAGTAATAGAGCTTTTCACCAGGAAGAAACTAGATGTTAAAGGAATAATCGACCCGATCGTGAAGTTCAGCCAAGTGGTTGAAGCCTATAGGAAGATAGATGAACAGCCGTGGGAATGCGTGAAGCTCGGAGTAACTTATTCTTAGAGCTGTTTTAACGAGTGATTCCAAGATTTTGTAAAGCAGTGGAGTTGGAAACGTATAAGATCTTCTTCCAGTCTCAACCCCGGCGAAAAAGTCTTCAGTTCTTTTCCCAATTCGTCGGAAGACTTGCTCTAGGTGGCGTAACCACCCAGCTAAAGATTTATCTCAGGATTTTGCAGAGGAAATATTGAAGAAAAATGATTAGGGAAACCGGTAAAGTTAAGCTGGGGTTTGTTCCTCTCCACAGGGAACCTTTCGACGAGGAATGGGCTGAGAAGCTACGGAGCAGGACGATAAACATGCTCTCCGGTCTAGAAGAAGTAATACTAGTATATCCGGATGAAAAACTCACTAGAAACGGGCTGGTTAGGAATGATGAAGACGCTTCGAAAACAATAGGGCTTTTTAAAGACCAGGGGATACACGGGCTGATACTTGGCACGATGACTTTCGGAGACGAGGTCGCAGGCTCTTCAATAGCCCAAGCTCTACGCGTCCCCACTCTAGTTTTCGGAACAAGGGAGCCGCCGATATCGAGCGAAGGCTTTAGAAGCTCCGACTCGTTCTGCGGAACCCTTTCCCTAACCTCAGGGCTCTACAGGAGAAAAATACCCTTCGACTTCGCCGGCATAGTTTTCCCAGAGGAGAATCATTTCCTGGAGAAAGTCAGGATCTTTGCGAGAGCATGCTCCCTGGTTAGAGCTTTCCTCGGAGCAAGGGTTGGCGTTTTTGGACCTAGACCCGAACGCTTCGAAACCTGCACTTACAACGAGGTGGCGATGATAAACAAGTTTGGGCAGAGAGCCGTACCCTACGATCTCACGGGAGTCATACTCGGCTTGAACAAGATCCCTGATAACGACCCGGATGTGGCGAGAGTCGTTGAGCAAATGAAATCTTATGCTGAGGTTACAGGGATACCTGTTGAAAACCTGTTGAAGATGGCGAAGCTTGAAGTTCTGCTGAAAAAAATGGCGGAGAGAGACGGTTTGTCGGCACTCGGCTTCAGATGCTGGACCGAGATACAGGACCTCTACGGAATATCGGTTTGCCACGTGCTAGGCAGGTTGACGGAGCAGGGTCTGGTCTCCGCATGCGAATCCGATGTTTACGGAGCGCTAACCATGCTTATGCAGTACTGGGCGACACTAGGAAAATCAGCGCCCCATTTCGTAGACTGGACTATCAAGCATCCGGAGAAAGAGGACCTCGTCTTAATGTGGCACTGTGGGAACGCACCGCCTTCCCTGGCTTGCGCCGGCTGCAAGATAACTGTAAGGTATCACAGCATACTTTACAGGGCGGTTGGCAAAGACAGGTCGCAGGGGACTGGCGAGTTCAGGCTTAAACCGGGTCCAGTTACGATCAACAGGCTTGTGGAGTACGATGGAGAATTCAAAATGCTGAGCGTTAACGGAGAGATTGTTGAGGAAGGACCTTACACGAGGGGCTCGTACAGCTGGGTTAGGATTAAAAACCTTGACGAAGTGTATAGGACGCTTGTAAACGAGGGTTTCATACATCACGCAAGCATGGTTCACGGAGATATTTCTCGAGAGATGGAGAGCGCATGCAGATTTCTAGGGATAAAAGTGGTTAGAGCATAAGCGTAACGCGAACCTTAATTCTTTTTTCGGTTTAAAAATCCTACTGCCGGCCAGCTTAAACCCTTGAAACGCTCCACACTACTGCCTCGTAAAAGTAGCAGGTTATTGCAACCCTTCAGCCCATACGGAAAAGCATAAAAACCATATCAACAACCACCCATATTATCCGCATGGCTTATCAAGATAAGAGAAGCTTCGCGCTAAACCAGGTATACGGGCAGATCATGATATTGACGCTCGCAGTTTTAAACACCTACTATCCTCAGTACCTCACCCATACTTTCATAGCGTTCCTAGCAATCTCCATGATCCTGACTTTTTCAAGAATGAGATCCCAGCTGAAAGGCTCGTCACCCGAGCAGCTTAAGGAGATAAGGGAAGGCAAAAAGATCTATGAGGAGGAAAGCACCGAGGTTTCGAGACTTATAGCTTTGGATGCGCAGCTCACGCAGGAAATGAAGCCACTAGCAGTTTCCTCCTTACTATCCATTCTCGCGATAGTAGTTATACTGATCTGGTATCAAGTGTATTTCAGTTTCGCAAGCAGCCTGACAGGCGAATCATCCTTAGACTCGTTCAGATTCCCGGTCTTCCTGATCGGCTACGAGGTCCCCTACGCCGTAATGGCGGTAATAAGCTTCAAGCAGAACAAAGCGTCGAAAAACTTTGCCCAGATTCCTCGAAGCTATGCTCTTTTCGAGCAAGGACTGGTTGCTCAAGGAATAGTCATAAAACCCCCTATGGATAACTATGAAGTCAAGCTCGACTCTAAGAGGAAATTCGTGGAACTAGTCAGTAGAGACGAGAAGAAGCCGCAACGGATCAGGCTCTATAGTTCAAAACCGGATGAACTTTATAGGCTGATAAAGAAGCACGGGTTTTCCAGCACCATAGATTCATAGCTCACACTATTTCGAAAAATATTCGTTTTTAAATTCGTGAAAAACCTGTATGAAGCCTATTCGGTTATTATACGCTAGCAGAAACTTTATTTAATCAGTATTGCAGAAAACTTAGAAAAATGGATGGAAGAAAGATTAGAATACACATGGTTGGAAACGCTCACATAGACCCGATATGGCTGTGGAGCTGGCAGGAGGGGTATCGGGTTGTAAGGTCAACTTTCAGAAAAGCTTTAGATTTGATGAACGAGTTTAACTTTTTCGTATTCACAGCTTCCTCAGCAGCATTCTACGAGTGGATTGAAGCAAGCGAACCTGAAATGTTCAGAGAGATGAGAAGGAGAATTAAGGAGAGGCGTTGGGAAGTCACAGGGGGATGGATAGTGGAACCTGATTGTAACATACCGAGTGGAGAAAGCTTTGTGCGACAAGCTTTGTATGGACAGAGATACTTTAGGAAGAAGTTTGGGATAATGGTGATCACAGGATTCAACATTGATTCTTTTGGGCACAACGGCATGCTGCCTCAGATACTAAGTAAATGCGGATTAAAGAACTACGTTTTTATGCGCCCTGGAGTATCTGAAAACAAAGATATTCCGGAGAGCGCCTTCTGGTGGGAGGGTTACGATGGCTCAAGAGTGCTTTGCTACAGGCTTCCCCTAGCCTACTGTACGAGTGGTGGAGATATTACTGATCACATAGATAGAACGATCAGTAAAATCAAGCCTCCTTTTACAGAGGCTATGTGTTTCTATGGCGTGGGAGACCATGGAGGAGGACCCACTAGGGAAAACATACTGAGTATTCTCCGAAGAAGAGAAAAAGGTGATGTAGAGATTGTTTTCAGCTCGCTCGACGAGTTTTTCAGCAGAGTAAGGCGGAGACAACGTTTGCCCGTTTTCCATGGAGAAATGCAGCATCATGCGAGAGGCTGCTACTCAGCCCACTCTGAGGTTAAGAGAAATAATCGCAGGGCTGAAGAATTGCTATGCACCGCGGAGAAAATAGCCTCCGCGGCTTACCTACTCTTGGGTAAGGAATACCCCCAGAAAGATCTTACCCGGGCTTGGAAAAACCTGTTGTTCACGCAATTCCATGATGCGCTATGCGGAACATCCATTCCAGAAGCATACGAAGACATTCGGAACATTCACGGCGAAGTCTTAAACACGGGTGGAGCCGTCCTAAACAAGGCTGTCCAAGCAATAGCGTCTAAAATCAATACTGAGGGAGAAGGCATCCCGATAATAGTTTTCAACCCGCATTCGTGGAACACGGTTTCCCCGGTGGAGGTTGAAGACGTCGATGGCGAGGGCAGTCTGACTGATGAAAATGGTCAGGCAGTACTTATGCAGCGTGTAAAATCCTCGGCAAACGTTGGAGACTGGAGGCAGAGAATAGTCTTTATCGCAGATGTTCCAGCCCTAGGCTACAGGGTTTATCGCAACACTAGTAAAAAGAATAGTTTGACTACTCCTATGGAAGGGCTTGTGGCTTCAGATAATCTTCTCGAGAACGAGTGGGTCCGCTTGGAAATAGACCCGGCAAACGGCTATATTAAACGCCTCCACGACAAGAGAAACAGGGTGGAAGTATTCCGCAAAGACTCCTGCATCCCTGTTGTCGTTGAAGACCAGAGTGACACTTGGAGCCACGGGGTTGACGAGTTTAGGAAGGATGTGGGAACATTTGGAAACGCGAATGTGAAGCTTGTTGAAAAGGGTCCGGTACGCGCCACCATAAGAGTTGAAAGCAGTTATAACAAGTCGTTCATGCGTATGCACGTCTCAATCTACAGGGGGCTGCCCTATGTCGAGCTAAGGTTTTCATTAAACTGGAACGAGCAGCATAAAATGCTTAAACTGAGCTTCACAGTAAACGTTGACCAACCAGTATTGGCCTCTTCAATCCCGTATGGGTGGGCCAAGCGTCCCTGCAACGGGGAGGAGGAGCCGATGCACAAATGGGTAGACATGGCTGGGAGGATAATGAGCGTTGACGGCGAGACAAAGGACTATGGGCTTAGCATATGCAACGACTGTAAGTATAGTTATGATGCTAAAGGCTCGGAAATAAGGATAACGGTTCTGAGAAGCCCACCCTATGCACATCATCAGCCTTACAAGCTTGACCCAAGCCAGACCTACAGTTATATTGATCAAGGATGGCAAGACTTCAACCTAATGCTTATACCGCATGCCGGTTCGTGGAAACCAGCCTACACCGTGAGACATGCAGAAGAGTTAAACTCTAAACCAATAGTTTTCGTCGATTACCCGCATAAAGGCATTCTGCCACCACGCTGCTCTTTGATCCAGGTCAACCAGGATAGCTTGATAGTCAGCGTGCTTAAAAAACACGAGGATTCTGGAAACCTCGTAATGCGTCTCTACGAGACGAATGGGGAGGAGACGGAGGCAGTGATTAACCTCCTCTCTGTCGGCAAGAGGTTTAAAGCGAGGTTTAAACCATTCGAGATAAAGACGATTCTGATTCCCAAGGCTAGAGGAAGGATAAAAGAGCTGGGCATGCTTGAGCTCGCCAGACGAAAATAGTTGATTTCGTTACCGGGCCCTAGGGTAACGTCAGGCATATTCTTAAATAGGTTTGAACTTTCTAGCTTGGAAAACGAGCTTAATAGAGAAACCGAGCCTCGAAGAAATAAGGAGAAGTAGGCCGAGCAAGTATGCTGGGCTCGAGAGAGACGTGATAAGCCTGGGTTTAGCTGAATCCGATTTCGAAATGCCTAGGGAAGTTAAGGAAGCGATGGTTGAAGCGATCATGAGTGGAAGGTACCATTATGAGATGAATGGGGTTGCAGAGTTCATGGACGCGGCTAGAGAAAAGCTGCTCAGGGTCAACAGCATTTCAGCCGGCGAGGAGGAGATACTTCCGACGGTAGGGGTTATGAATGGAATATGGCTGACTTACAGGGTTCTTCTAAAGCCTGGCGACCATGTTATCGTAGTCACTCCAACCTACCCGCCTCTAACAGGCAGACCAAAGAGCTTTCAGGCTGAGGTGACGGAAGTCAAGACAAAGGTGGATGGGCATCTAGACATGGCTAGGATCGAAGAGTCGGTAACCAGCAAAACCAGGATTATTACTATCTGTAATCCCAATAATCCCACTGGAACGGTTTACACTAGAGACGAGTTGGAGCAATTGGCGGAAATAGCTGTGAAACATGATCTCTACGTTTTCTCCGACGAGCTTTACGAGAACCTTACTTACGACTGTAGAAACCATGTTAGCATAGCTTCGCTGCCAGGTATGTTCGAGCGGACGGTCACGGCTTTCGGATTTACGAAAACATACGGCATGTCTGGGCTGCGCATAGGCTATATTGTCGCTGAGAAGAAAATAATTAGACTCATGAGGGAGGAGAACGCGGGCATAGTTATTCATCCCGGAACAGTTGAACAGATAGGTGCCGCAGCAGCGCTCAGGAAATGCGACTACTACGTTGCTTTCCTGAAGAATTATTTAGAAAGGGTTAGAAACAGGCTTATAGCGGTGTTGAGCGAAACCCCGGGGATAATTGCCTCCCCACCTGAGGGCTCGTTCTTCGCTTTCCCTGACCTAAGCTTACTATTTGAGAAAGACGAGGATGCTGTGAAATATCTTTTGAAAGAGGCTAGAGTATTGGTTTATGGTGGAAGCGGCTTTGGCGACGGTGGTGCTGGGCACGTGAGGATAAACTTCTGCTCCCCCCTGGAGATAATTGAGGAGGCTGCCGTTAGGATCCGGAATGCTTTGGTGAAAAGGCATGATGCTATTGGTGGAAAAAATAAAAAAAGTTAGGAGACAGTGTCTGAAAAGTCGAACTCTATTTTTCCATACTCCATCGTCATCGTGCTGACGACTATTTTATGAAGCCCTGGTTGTAGGCCTCCGGGCTTTTCAACAGTGAATTTAATCCTATCTCCAACAGTAAAGAGCGTAGAAGTCTTAGCGAACTCCTCTGCTTTAGCCATCACCCCGCCTTTCTCAATAGTTATTTTCTCCAGGGGAACCTCTTCACCATCTACTTTAAGTTTGAAACCGCCCTCAATAGTACCCGACCCCAGCCTGTTAAACAGGGAGAAGCTGAAGGCAACCGTATTTCCTTTTTCGTCGACAACGTTTTTCAAAGACCCCTTCTCATACAGCTGTCTCAACATGAACGCAGGGATCATTTCGATTAAAGTAGGCCTTTACACCAATATAAAGTTTTTCCTATGGATCATTAATGAGGCAGTGTTGATTTTTGAATAAAAGGCTTTTAAAAGCATTTTCCGCTTACTCCGGAACAACCTTTAACGTTATATATAGGTTTAATATTATCGTATTCTTTTCATGAACAGGAAGCGTGAGAGCGGAGCATTAAGCGGCGCATGGTATGTAACGCTCATCTTCTTCGTCTTCATCGTGCTGCATTATGCAGACAAGTTCCTCATATCCCCATTACTACCCTTAATAAGAGACGAGTTCAAACTAGGCTACACGGAGCTGGGAGCCATCGAGACGAGTACTATTCTAATTGCTGTCGCTTTCATGCCACTCTGGGGCTATCTTTTCGACAAGTATGCTAGACCTCCTTTAGTCGCTCTTGCGAGCATAATCTGGGGGTGTACGACAATACTCTCCACTTTTTCAGTGAACTATACTCAGCTGATTCTCACGAGATCCGTGACGGGGGTCGATAATCAGGCTACCAGCGGTTTAATGTCTTTCCTAGGAGACTATTTCCCCCCTGAGAAGAGGGCTACAGCACTGGGAGTCCTGCAGGCTGCTGAAACTTTTGGAGCTCTAATTGGCGTCGTAATAGGCCTCGTAATCGGGATTAGCTCCGGATGGCGCAACGCCTTCCTCATAACGGCAATCCCAGGCATACTGTTAGCTTTCGTAGTCCTGTTCACTGTGAAGGATGTTCCAAGAGGAGGAACCGAGCCCGAGCTGGTAAACGTTAGGGACAGGCTTAAGGACACTTTCTCACTAAAATCTCTGGAAAAGCTTTTCGAAAGAAAATCAGTCTTGTTTCTATACCTTCAAGGGTTTTTCGGAGTCTTCCCGTGGAACATACTTTCCTACTGGCTCTTCACCTATATGACTGACGTCAGGGGCTTTGAAGCAGGCTCTCAGCTACTCGTAATGCTGGCCGCCCTCCTCTCCATGGTTGCTGGAAACATATTGGCGGGCTTGACTGGAGACTGGGCCTTTAGGAGAAACAAGAGGGGGAGAGTCGTATTCGCAACTCTAACCGTAGTCATAGGCCTAGTCTTTTTCAACATGGCCTTCCTGACTAAGGGTGGCGTGGAGCTCTTCCTTATACTTGGCGCTATGACAGCCTTATTCATGCCTATGGCTGGGCCATGCGTCTCATCCTCTGTTCAAGACGTCGCCCTTCCGGAGATAAGAGGGTCAGCCATGGCCATGCTGCTATTCTTCTACAATGTTGGATCGGCTTTCGCACCACTCATCACTGGTTATGCTGCAGACACTATGGGGTTAGAATGGGGGATAGTTACGATAGTAAACATTACCTGGGCAATATGCATAGTCCTTCTAAGCACGGCGGCCATCTTCATTCCTCATGACATAGATTGGAAGAAGAAGGAGCTTGCTAAGAGGGCGGAGATACTGGTTTCCAGGCAGGAGGGTTTATAATGGTCTTAGACTCCAAGTGTCCAGGCTTGAGGGATGGAAGAACACGTTCCTTCGAGGGCAATATGCTCTCCGAAATAGCTTTCCCAATAGGAGGCATAGGCACTGGTACAGTTTCCCTGGGTGGAAGGGGAAACCTTAGAGACTGGGAGATATTCAACAGGCCGGGTAAAGGAAAAGATTTGCCGTACACTTTTTTCTCAATCTGGTTTCGCGAGGAAGGGTCGAAACCAGTTTCAAGAGTATTAGAGTCAAGAATCCCCCCACCCTACCGGGGCAGCCACGGAATCCCCTGGTCCTACGTGCCAGGTCTCCCTAGGCTCGCGAAGACAAGGTTCAGAGGCGAATACCCTTTTGCACGAATAGATTTCGAAGACAACATTCCGCTTGAGATTTCGCTAGAAGCCTTTAACCCTCTGATTCCTCTCAACGAAAAAGATTCCGGCCTACCCGTGGCGATTTTCAAATGGAAGGTGAGAAACAGGTCTGCGAGAAGAATTCGCCTAACCCTAGCAATGAGCCTTTTCAACCCCGTTGGATACGACGGCACTTCGACACTCGTCAACAGGTTTAACGACCTGTTCGGGCAGAACTTGAATGAACTGGTTAGAGACACAGGTTTAACCGGCATAAGGATGAGCAGTAGCAAGTATCCGAGAGAGGATCCGAAGTTTGGCTCAATGATTCTTGCAACAAGCTGGAAGGAAATAACATATACTCTTAGATGGGAGAGATCTGTCTGGTGGGATGATGTCCAAAGCTTTTGGAGAGATTTCTCTGAAGACGGGCTGCTGGCTGAGGAGCCCTCAGCCGACCCCTCTATGGAGGGGGAGACAGACGTCGGGACCCTTGGGTTGCTGGCCACACTTGATCCGAAAGAGGAAGTAGTTCTTCCATTCATACTTACATGGTATTTCCCAAACCTGGTTAATTATTGGAACAGGGAGGAGGAGGTGCGGGGGAAGAGGATTGGAAACTTTTATGCTAAGCTATTCAAAGATGCTTTAGACGTTGCCAAGTATGTTGTTAAAGAATTCGAGAGACTTGAAAGAGAGACTAGGCTTTTCCATAGGACGCTTTTCGAAAGCACTCTTCCAGACTATGTTCTCGACGCCGTATCCAGCCAGGTTTCAACCATAAGGACTCCAACATGCCTATGGGCTGAGGACGGAAGGTTTTACGCTTTTGAAGGGTGTAGTGACAACAGTGGATGCTGCTGGATGAACTGTACGCACGTCTGGAACTACGAGCAGACCCTGGCACATCTTTTCCCAAGTCTGGAGAGAACGATGCGTCTAACGGATTTTCTAAACAATACTGATGAGAATGGAAATATGGTCTTCAGAACTCTAGTTCCGCTTACGGGTGCGAGATGGAGGTTTAAGCCTGCGGCTGACGGGCAGATGGGGTGCATCATGAAGCTATATAGGGAGTGGAAGCTCAGTGGAGATGAAGAATTCTTAAGAATGCTTTGGCCCAATGCTAAAAAGGCGTTAGAGTATGCTTGGAAAACCTGGGACAAGGATTGCGACGGCCTCATGGAGGGGGAGCAGCATAATACGTACGATATTGAGTTTTATGGGCCTAACCCCATGGTTACATCTCTATATCTTGGAGCATTAAGGGCGGCGGAGGAGATGGCTAAACGCCTAGGCGATTCAGAGTCTGCTGAAAAGTATAGGGAGGTTTTCGAAAAGGGCAGAGCCAATTTCAGCAAGCTATTGTGGAATGGCGAGTATTTCGTGCAAAGGTTTCAAGGCAACCCAAACATCAGGTACCAGTTTGGAGAAGGATGTCTTTCAGACCAGCTTCTCGGACAATGGTTCAGCCATGTTGTAGGGCTAGGATACCTTCTGCCTGAGGAACAGGTTAAATCCGCACTAATGGCTGTTTTCCGATATAATTGGAAGGAAAGCCTTTTAGAACACGAGAACTGTCAAAGGACTTACGCTTTGAACGACGAGAGTGGACTGGTTCTCTGCTCCTGGCCTAAGGGAGGTAAACCAAACTATCCTTTTCCATACTGCGACGAGGTTTGGACAGGCATAGAGTACCAGGTGGCAGCCCATTTGATTTACGAGGGTTTTGTTAACGAGGGGCTTAAAATAGTCAAGGGAGCTAGGGATAGGCATGACGGTGTTAAGAGGAACCCGTGGGACGAGGCTGAATGCGGCCACCATTATGCGAGAGCCATGTCAAGCTGGTCTCTACTCCTAGCGTTAAGCGGGTTCGAGTATAGTGCGCCCGAAAAAACGATAGGTTTTGCGCCAAGAGTGTCTAAGAACAATTTCAGATGCTTCTTTTCCACAGGAGGATGCTGGGGAAGCTACAGCAGGCAGCTCAAACAGGGTCTTCAGAAAGAGGTAATAGAGATCCGTTACGGGAGGCTTGAACTCCAGAAGGTTAGACTGGTCGTTGATCGACCACCAGCTGTAGGTTTCAAGGTGAAGCATTCGAGCAAGGGAGAGCTAGATGCTCTCTTGAATATTGAAGAGAAGTATGCAACTATCCTATTTAAAGAGCCTGTCTCTCTCGGCAGCGGGGATTCACTTGAAATAGTAATAACATAGAAAGCTCTCCAATAATTTTTCGGAACAATATTTCAACCTTTAAAGAGAAACCTTAAAATACTTTCTCTATATGTAGAATGATTAGGATGAAGAGTCTGAATATGGCTGTTATTGGCTGCGGCAACATTGCCAACTATGCTCACTTGCCAAACCTGTTGAAAACTGGACAAAAATTGGTCGCTACATGTGACATAGTAGAGGAAAAGGCGAAGCAGGCTGCTGAGAAGTTTAAAGCCGATAGGTTTTTCACAGACTATAGAAAAGTCCTTGAATTAAAAGACCTTGATGGAGTCATAATAGCTACTCCGCCTGACACTCATAAAGAAATAGCTGTAGACGCAGTAAAATCCGACAAGCATGTGTTTCTGGAGAAGCCTCTAGCCGCAAACCTGGAGGATGCCTACGAAATTTACAGCCAGTGGAAGCGGAGCAAGGTAAAATTTGCAGTCGGCTTCTGCCTAAGACACCACGGGATGTTCAAGTATGCTAAGGAACTTGTCGAAAACAACACGGTTGGAGAACCAGTCGCTCTCTGGAGAATAGCCATAGGAACCGCTATTGGTGTTCTACCCCCGATGGGGTGGCTGACCGACAAGAAGAGGAGCGGCGGAATGGTAGTTGAAAACGCGATACACATGATAGACGCGTTCAGATGGTTCGCCGGTGACATTATCTCAGCCTTAGCACAGTATAAAACGGAGAGGATGGGAATAAACATAGAGGATAATGCTTACATAGTATTCACTCATCGTAACAATGCTTTTTCAAGCATACTGCAAAGTTGGACTGCTACTCACACGTATGAGTCTTGGGGTATAGTGGGCAAGGAGGGCACCGTAAGCATAAAAGGATACGTCTTAGGAACGATGGAGGTCAGCAGCAGGAGTAAGGGCGTGGAGGAAGTAAAAATAGAGGAAGACCCCATAGTCATGTATGAGAAAGAGATGGAAGATTTCGTAAAAAGCATATTGGAAGATAAGCAGGTTTTCGCTACACCCTTAGAAGGATTAAAGGCGATGGAGGCAGCAGTAGCTGCTGAGAAAAGCTGTAAAGAAGGAAAGCTGGTTAAGCTACCCTTAATAGATTAAGCATGCTTGCGTTTTTCAGTAAGCCATGGATAATACATCGGAAGCCGTCGATCATTTAAGCCGAGGACCATAAAACATATAAAATTGAGAGACAATAATCACTGGATGAGGATTAGTATAAACCGTCACGGTTTTACGTTAGACGAAAAGGAGATCGAGTTCCTATCTGGAGAGTTCCATTATTGGCGAGTCAAAAGAGAGAACTGGGATAAAATAATGAGTAAGCTAAAAGAGGCGGGTTTAGAAATCATCTCAACCTATATACCTTGGGAATTCCATAAAATCGGCGACAAGTTTGATTTCGAAGGAGACACTGACCCTCAAAGAGCATTAAACCGCTTCATAGATCTCGTTGAGAGCAAGGGCTTCCTAATGATGATTAGACCCGGGCCATACATATATGCGGAGTGGAAATATGGCGGTGTTCCCGAGGAGGCGTTCAGACACCACAGGTTCAGTGAAGAATTCAGGAGGCTCGCATCAAAATATATAAAAGCGGTATGCCAGAAATCCATAGTGCCCAATCAAGCTACTAAGGGAGGCCCAATATTCGTCCTCCAAGTGGATAATGAGGTTGACCCTTGGGTAAGATATTACAGAGACCAACTTGGATTATGCAGAGGAAAAGGCCCCTTCAAAGACTTTCTGGTGGAAAAATATGGAGAGATCAATAAGCTGAATAATGTTTGGGGTTGCAAATACAAGAGCTTTGAAGAAATAGAGGCTTACGAAGAACATCCCTTAGCAAGAGGAAGCAGGGAGTATGAGAACATCATCCAATACTTGGATTACAGGGCTTTCCTAGACTGGGGTGTTGAACAAATAATATCTTGGACTAGGGATGAGTATAGGAGGAATGGTGTTGAGATACCCATGCTGGTAAACACTTACGACGACCCGGTCTTCCATGACTTGACAAAGCTAAGCAGGATTGTAGACCTGCCCAGCATGGACATTTACCTGAAGAAGCATTTACCTAAAAGCGAAATGATGAAGCTTTCATACTGGGTTAAGTCTTATGCTGCCTACACTGCTTTTCCTATTGCTACAGAATTTCAATCAGGAATCTGGATCGATGCTTTGTACACAACCGGGCCAATCGACGGCAAGCATGAGAGGATGCTGGGATTGTTTGCAATGGCATGGGGTCTGAAGGGATGGAACTGGTATATGGCTGTCGGAAGAGATAATTGGACATGTGCACCAGTAAACGAATGGGGGTTAATAAACCCGGATGTCTACCAATCTATTCGGGGTCTCTCGAAAATATACAAACGCGTTAAGCCTTATGCTCTTGAAAGATTAACCTCTATTTCACTGGTTCACTATAGGCCGGAGATGCTGCTTAGACACCCTTCTGAAGTACTTTCAGAAGGATGGGGCTGGGGACGCTGCTTCTCCAGCCTTCATAAGGCGGGGTTAGACTTCACCTTCTACAATCCCGAGGCCGACCGTGAAAAAAGGCCGCTTCTGCTTTACGCTGGCGATGGGCTGATGTGGGCAAGAGATGCACGGAACCTTGTTAAGTCTTGCTACGAAGGAGGCCACATTGTATTTTTCCGAAGAATACCGCTTACAGATTTCGTCGGAGCGGAAGTTAAAGAATTCTCGGGGACACCTAAGCCGATTGGAAGCAGGGCGGAGCCAAGGGGCTCACCCATGGTCCTCCAGATCTCTTTCAGAAAACTGATGAAAAAGATAAAAACGTTGGGCTTTGAATTCTTTGACCAGTCGTGGGAAGAATCTATAACAATGTCTGGGGTCGAGGTGGAATCACCCTACGTCGACGTCATGCCGAAGTTAAGGGAGCACGTGGTTGGATTAACAAGAAAATTTGGAGAAGGCAGAATGACAGTAATCGGGCTGGATCCAAGCGTATCCTTGTTGAAATTCCTTTTAGAAGCTTTCAACATCAAGCTACCGGCGGGAACAACCTCACCCATGTCTTTTGCTTCATTACAGAAAGATGTTGAAACTGAATCGAGATATGTTGCTTTTGTCATAAATGCTGCACCCTACAGGCAAATTGTTTCAACAAAGCTAAACCTGCCTTCCGGAAGCTTCAATTTCAAAGAGTTAAGAACAGGAAGAGAAGGAACCATAGAGGGAGGAGAAGTTGAGTTGCACCAATCGATAGGACCTAAAGATGCAGAGATTACGGAGTTTACTGAGAAAAAATGATTAGTGTGCAGTCACATGATAATCAAATTGCTAGCAAAAGTCCAAAATAGCTCGGCTTTCCCTGACGTGTCCTCACAACCCCTATCGTAAAGCCCGCTCCTCTAGCTGTAGCATAAACATGTATGCCGCATGCTCCATCGATGGTCTTGCAAGCTCAGGATGAACACAGTTCTTCAAGTTGCATTCCTTGCAGAGTGGGCAGGATCCGGATGCAAGCCCGAATGCAGAGTAGTATCCGGAGAGAAATGCTTCTCGCTCAAGCCTTGCAACCACTTTATGCACGTTTTCCCACTCTGGTTCGAAACGCAACAACATAGCTGAGGAATACCCGCTTAGTATTCTCCTCATCTGCTCGGGGTTTGGCGAGTAGGGAGGGCATGTAAGGCATTTACCATATCCGTCGCAACCATACTGGCATTTCAACCTAACCCAGTCCCTGACCACCACGTCGCTAGCATTAATCACCTTGCTGCCCCAAGCTTCACCGCTATTTCGCATAGCTCTTCAAGACTCAGACAATGTCATACCAATATTTTGCTCGTCAAAGCCCATATGTCTTTCCATGCAATACTTTTCATTCTAATGCAGCAAGAACCTCCTTAATAAAAGCCTCTCTATCGTCGAGTATGAATGACCTTATGAGCCTGCCGTTTACGATCACGCCTTCAGAAATACCGCGTTTCTCAGCTTCAGCAGGCTCCTCCGAACTGTTTATCCACCTGACATGCAGGCCCTGCACAGCTTTCTCTATTTCTTGCTCAGACTTCTTCAGGAAAAAATAGGACCATGGACAGAAGGAGGGGCTGTAAACTATCACCAACTTGCCCTTGTCATCCTCCTGCGGCATGTAAGCCGGTTCCCTTCGCCTAACTGGCCGGTAGACGAAGCCTTGCTTAAGAGGATAGTAGAGTAAGCCAGGGTCTTCCTCCACCTGCTTGAAACCCATGTTTTTAAAGAAGCTAATGGCTGGATACTGGCCGGGTTTCTCCCCTGGAAAAGGACGAGTCACGAGCGCCGACGGTGGTTCGCCGCCGAACCAGCTTTTAGGACGCTTCATTTCTTCAATAAGACTTGTCAAAAGGCGCTTGCCAACACCCTTCCTCCAATGCTCCCTGTGGGGAACAAATATGCAAGTGATGTGGACAATCATCTCCTCAGGAACAGGAACATACTGAACCAGCCCTGCGGGAGTCTCACCCAAGTATGCGATTTTAGCGACCGATCCCCAACGCTTAAGCATGCCCCTAGCCCAATTTTTCTTCAGCTCAACCCCCATCATGAAACCCGGGTCAGCCTGCCTCCCCGACGGGACGCACAGCCCGCAAAGATCATCCAGATTACTCTCAGAAGCCTCAACCACCCTTATGCTCTCTTCCATCGGAACGTTTTGCCTTAAATTCTATTTAAGAGTTGCTTTAGAATTTACCTTAATTATGCTGGTTTTCACCAGGTTGCTTTAACGCATGCCTTCACGCCAGCCGGCAGCTCAGCCTTCCAGCGTCCATTTTCAAAAAACGCTTTCAAAGACCCGCAGCTAGCCTTAATGCTTATTTCCGCCGAAGCGGGAATGAATGACGGCATTACTGCTTCCCCATTAAGGCCACTGGGCAACTCCACCCATAGTGTAAAACTTTTCTCCCCCCGGCTCCATAACACTTTTACAGCACCCTTAGGCGTCGGGAAAGATCCTCGCGCCCACGTTAAGTCAACAGGCTCATGCGCGATCACCACGCCGTTCGAAACTATGCCTCTGGGCTTTACGCCGAGAACATGGCTGCTTAGGAAGAATGCTGGCATGGCACTCCATGCGTGACAGTGGCTCCTGGTTCTCGACGATAAAATCTCCCACGCGGTTGTTGCACCGTAATCCAGCATAGCACCCCATTCCCGCCTTATTAAATCCAATGCCTTTCCAGTCTCACCGTCTCTAGCATACGCCTCGATGAGAAAGGCCAGTGCAAACGGGCTTCCAAACTTGACAAAGTCTTCAGGCCATTCATAGATATACTTTCGTACGATACTCTTTCTATTGTCCTCCGCTGCGTCGCAAAGATAAATCATTGTATGGGTTTGCAGGCTGAAGACCCTGCTACTCGTACCGTCGTGATGCATCGCGTCAACGTAGGCTTCTCTCCGCCCGTCCCAAAGGTGCCGGTTGATAGCCTGTTTAACCCTTTCAGCAAGCATTTCAAACTCCTTAGCATCACCCTCCTCGCCTATTTTTCTCGCGATATTTGCTGAACGCTGATAAGCCTCCACAAGCATCGCGTTTTGATGCGTCACTATTCCTCTGCTCGGAGTATCCATCGGCGCCCAGTCAAGCATATTCCAAGCCTCAATCTCCATCAGGCCATCGCTACGCATAAACTTCTCAGCGATATTGCGCATCTGCTTGGAAACAAACGGGTATACTTCTTTCAGAAAGGCTTCATCCCCGGTGTATCGATAGTATTCCTCGCACGCCCAAACCCAGAGCAACGCCCAGGCGGTCAAGATGTTTTCCCAGCCGCTTGGCACTTGACTCTCAACCAGCGGGGACCGGAAGAGCGACTCCCCCGCTAGAAGCCAGCATCTTCTGGCTAAAGCATAGCCACCGTAAGCAGCGTAAGTTACTAAAGCCTCGTGTCTAGCATCCCCAACCCAGAAGGTTTGCTCGTAAGCCGGGCAGTCTACATAAGTGTCTTCACTGCAGAGGCGCAGAGTGTATCGACACATTCTCCAAATACTGTTGAGCCTCCAATCGTTGCAAGCGAATTCCCCAGCCTCCTCGAAAGGATAAGTATTCAGAAAGCATCTTACAAGCTTGATGCGCACAGGCGTCTTCACCCCCTTCGGGAAACGGATGGTTAGGATCAGGTAGCGGAATCCCCGGCGGACCAAACTGGTGTAGCATTGCCACCCTTCTTTAGTAGTGTAACGCAGCACGTTGTTTAGGCCGAAGGTATGCTGTATGTCGAAACCGTAATCGTCTCGGGGGTGTAAAGCTTCAAACCCATAGAAGTCCAGCATAACACCCTTCGGAGCATTAACTTCAAAATCTATGAAGCCGGCTAGCTCGCGGCCGAAATCTATCAGCAGCTCAGCATCACCCTCCTCCGTAGGCCAAACGGTTGCAACCTCCTCGTTCGGAAAACAAAGATTCTCAATGCCTTCAGAGAAAAGACCCTCATCAACCTCCTTTGCGAAAACAATTCTTGCAAAAACGTGGTCTGATGCAAAATGTTCAGGCGAGACGGGCTGTACGAAAGGTGCTTTCAGAATCTCTTCAACCGTCTTCGCATCCAAGACGGCCTTGAAGCCGGCGTCATCGCGTGTCGGAAACGGGCCGGCCGTAGCCCATTGAGTACCTGTTTTACCCAGTGGGCTTCTAAAACTCAGGTCTTCACCATCCCAGACAGTTGTAAACCACCAGTCGTGATAAAGACCAGTAACGTCGAAAACAACCAGGTTCCCACCCTTTCTAAGCCTGAGCACCGCAGTGTTCCCGTCGACCAGCATATCCTCACCGTTAACACGGACGCGACGCGCACCGAGACCGGTTCCATTCACCCCGGTAACCTTAACTTCTCTTGCTTCCGACGTTTCCACGACTGTGACAGCCAGCCCAGTAATTTGCTGAAGGTTTGACAAGCGGTCGCCTGGAACGAGGCTTGGACGAAGGTCGAAACTGTAAACTATGCCTGGAGGCTTTACTACGCGTGCACGTATTACTCGCACAGGATAGACCGGTTCACTCGTGAGAAACGGTATTGGCCTCTTAACAAGTTTCACCCATGGATGTGTCGAGGCATCGCCAAGCTCGATCGCATGCTGCCAGTAACTATCGTCGAAACCATTATTCTTCCACTCCGGATCCCCAGATGCGTCATAGTGTTCGACGAAACCCTGTTGGCAAGATATGCGTGGAGTATGCTGGTCGTATGCTGTGCTGACGGAAACCCTCCAATCCCTGTCTGTCGCAACAATAATTTCCCTCCCACTCCTGGTCTTCATGCTCAACTGTGCAAGCAAGCCGCCTCGGCCAAGCGGGTACTGGAAATTAGTCTCGCCAGGATGCCAGACAATTACGGAAACAGTGTTTATTAGACCAGTGTTTAAATGGGGCATTACATCATACACATCGTAAAACCATGAATGCTGCCATCCTCTTATAGGACCGTTGCCAACCCTCCGACCGTTTATAAAAAGAACGTATCGCGCGTCAGCAGTTATTTTAAGTTCAGCGGCTTCAACATCGCTAGGAACCTGGAAGGCCTTACGCGCATAGACGTAAATGTTTCGCGCCGTCTCGTCCTGGTTATTCACCCAAATCCACTTAGCCCTCCATTCGCCCACCATGCTGTGTCAAGCTATCAACCAGAATATAAGAATATTTAATCTAGTTAGCCAGGCTGTTAATAATCGTTGAAAATTATGCTGGTCTTATAGACATCGGGGCCAAAGATCTTATAGAGCACAAGGTCCTCTTTCCCAGTGTTAACAATTTTATGAGGCTGAGTTGCTGCGTCGGCGGATACGAAGAGCTCGTCTAAACCCGGGTTTTGACCCTGGACCCTGAGATTCCCGATTTTGCCCTCCCCCTTCCAAACGAAAGCGAGGTAAGCATTATTTTCAACGCTTTCAACAGTTTCTCCTGGAAACAACCTGGTTTCCTTCCCGCAGAATTTCCTCGTACGATTAGGAGGGAAAACCCAGTGTTCAACAGCCTTGCCCTCGAGCTCGAGTGCTTCAACCTCCGTTGGAACCACGTGATACTTCTTGTAGAAAAACGGGTCCCGCGACCTCCTCCAGTCAATCAACCCGGCGACAGACTCCTCGTTAGGCAGGCCTCGCAACATGTCTTCCCTTGGAATTCTCCTATCCCCACATACTGCCTGGAGAATATTGTAAACATCAGACTCCTCCTGTATTTCTAGCGTTAGAGCCGTTCCGGGGGCATGAGGAACCCCGGCGAAAACGTAGAAGCCCTCCCCGATGTTCAACCTGTAGGCAGGGGAAAGATCCAAAACCCTATCATCATTCCATTTTTTCAAGAGAGGGATCAAGTCTTCCTCCCCGACATGCGGGTGGACAGCTATGTGGGAATAA
>JBNAVT010000013.1:17277-50311 GCA_049700215.1 Thermoproteota archaeon | reverse complement strand
TTCATCATCCTTGGGAAATAAAGATAAAGTATCCCAAGATGGTATCCTCTCCTTCTCATTGATGTTTCCTTCTCTATGCTTCTGCACAATCTCTCATCTAAAACAGTATATTCAGGATTTCCAGTGTCGAAATCGCTCCTAACCTTAACACCTTTCTTGAATATGTCCTCATCTTCCCAGTTGATGCTCCCCACGTAGATTTCGACGGTAGGGTAATAGTCGCTTTTGCTCAAATAAGACCAGCCGCTTCGCTCTTCTATCAAAGGCTCACCCGTTATCACGTAGCACGGCTTACCCGTCTCTTCCTCCATTTCTCTCAGCTTCTCGTCAGGAGGCTCATACCTGTTTTTTGAAAAGTAGATCACTCTTCCATCACAGACAACTATCGACTGAGCTTTCGTCTCTCTCAGCTTCTTCTTTATCCAGCTTCCATGAAGCTCCTCCAGTCTCTTGGTTATTATCTGTTCCGCTAAGCTGCCATATTTATCATCGTTAATAATTTTCCTATACTTGTCTAAAGGAATTTCGAAAGGGTCTATGCATTCAAGGTACTCCTCTATCTCTTTCGCCTCTTCCATAAGGCTCAATAATAAACTGAAGCCTGATGCTTAAATCTTTTTCCGTGTTAAACGCATTCTCTTCTAGATTGCAGGAGGGAGAGTTTTCTCAGCATGAGTGTTCAACGTTTCATGAAGACTTGCAACGAGCTTTGGGAATGCGAAACCTGCAAGTCAATAGTCAGGAGAGACCAGATAGAGGGCAAATGCAACATCTGCGGTAAAAGGACTTGCATATACTGTTATAGGGTTTGCGAGAAATGTCAGAAAGCATTTTGCTTCAACCATGTCAGAAGGGTTGAGGTCTGGAGGCAGGGCATGCTAACCAGGATGTTGCTATGTGAGAATTGTGCGAAGAGTGAAGGAAGTTGGTAATATTTAAGCCTTTAGATAACTACAAATCAAAAAAGGGATTAGCCTACGCTAAAAACCGAAATTAGCCTTTTAAAAATCTACAACCTAATATGGTAAAACTTATATTTTTCTACCTAAAGCCTATAACTGGGTGCAAAGAAAGAAGCTGCCAAAATAGGGATGTATGCTTTGATTACTGCGCTTACAGGCGGTGGCTGGAGGATGGGCCACAGTTGCTGCGGGACTGCTGCTCTGAGAATAACCGAGGAACTTGCTAAAAAATTAGCAGAGAAAGCGGCAAATTAATTTCTCACTCCCATCTTTTCTTTTTAAAAGCATACGGAGAGAAGGAGAATGCCAGCGAAAATATTTCTCTCCCCTCTTTCATTGTTAACCACTTACTTATTTCTTCTGGATGTTTCTCAATAAGTCTCAAGAGTTTTGACAAAAATTCAAAGAGTTTGGCTGATTGATCTTCATTCACAGGCATTTGTTCACCATAGTTCTTATTAGCTACTGGAAATATATATAACTTTTAATTCAAGAGATAAAAATCCAGCATAACGTTAAACCTAACAAGAACAAGTATGGCTCAGGCGCGCGCGTAGGAGGCCGAGCATCAAGCACGAGTATTACGTCTACTGGATTGTCAATGAGCTTACAGGTAGGGGGCTGGTTTGCAGGGTTGCTAAGATAGGGGAGGAGAAGCCTGACGTAGAAATACCTTCTCTCAAGACTGCGATAAACATAGAACTTGGAAGGTCCGATGCTGAGAAGAACATCAAAAGCGCCTTGGAGAGGTTTAAGAGAGTCATAGTCTGCTCAGATAACAAGAACTTGCTGAGAAAGCTGAAAGAGGAGAATAAGGACAGCGGAGTTTTAATTTCGGAGATTTGGGCTGTTCCAAGCCTGATTTTAATTAACGGCAATTAATGCCGGCTATTCGAGTTTCCGAAAAATAAGGAGGAGGAAGAGAAAAGTCTTCGTCAGATTTCACGTACTCTGGAGGGACTGAAGGGGGATATGTGGAATGAAGCTTTTTATAAACTATTGATTAAGACTTAAATAAAGGCGCGCTACGGGCTAATTTGTACAACTCCCTTCTCCTTTCTAATCTTCCAACAACCTCAAACTTTCCCTAGCATAAAGAAGTGCATCAGTGGCTTTAGCAGTAGCACCCCAAGCATTTTAGCGTGCGCTGGAGTCATAAAATTGTATATAAAAAGATTCGGGCGTGCTCTTTACGTTCCATATAACTCTAGCGCGCGCGCGCTATGGGTGTTTAGGAACATTATTGGTCGCGACGATTTTCCTGCTTCCCCCTAACGCTAACCACATGGCGCAATGCCCCAAAAATACCTCATGCAATGTAGAGTTCCGGCCTTATTGTTTTATCGCTCTCGCCTATCATGCAATCCTGTGGCATCCACTAGCGCGCACTAGCCACCCCACCCCCTCAAACCCATGTCCCCGCGCGTGCTATGTTAGGTGAATAGCTCCGGGTAATCTTCCCTGAGGAACAATATTTTCTCCAGGCGTATTGGCTCCAGCCTGTTTTCAGTATCCACGACCAGCTTTACTTCGCCGCGTGCGCGCGTCGTAAATCGGAAACTTCGCCAACCTTTCACTTCTTTCCTCGAATGGCATTTCCACCTGCTAAATCTATATTTGCCTCCTCGTATTTAACGTGTGCCAGTGTCCTGGCGATGCTTGATGGATGTTTTTTCCGATATGTTTAAATGGGATTTAAGGAAAAGTTTATATATTCCATTTTTGCGGGCTTTGTGGCTTGACTGAGGAGCTGAATCCGTTTAGGAATGCGCAGAGGCAGGTTGATAGGTGTGCTGGGGTTTTGGGTTTGGATGAGGCTACGCGTTCTTTGCTTAGGGAGCCTTTGAGGACGCTGGTTGTTAATATTCCTGTTAAGATGGATGATGGTTCTGTCAGGGTTTTCACCGGCTTCAGGGTTCAGTATAATGATGCGCTTGGTCCTACTAAGGGTGGGATCAGGTGGCATCCTGAGGAGAACCTGGATACTGTTAAGGCTTTAGCTGCTTGGATGACTTGGAAGTGTGCTCTTCTTGATTTGCCTTTTGGCGGTGGGAAGGGTGGTGTTGTGTGCGACCCAAAGAAGCTGAGTGTTGGCGAGAAGGAGAGGCTTGCTAGGGCTTATGTTAGGGCTCTCTCCGGATTCCTGGGACCGTTGAAGGATGTTCCTGCTCCGGATGTTTACACTGATCCTCAGGTGATGACTTGGATGATGGATGAGTTTTCAGTGATTGCCGGGTATAATGTGCCTGAGGTTATTACGGGTAAGCTGCTTGCGACGGGTGGTTCGAAGGGTAGGGAGGATGCTACTGCGAGGGGTGGCATGTTTGTCTTAAGGGAGGCTGCCAGGTTTCTCGGGCTTGGTCTTGAGGTTGACGAGTCTAGGCTTTACTTGCCTCCTCAAGTGCTTTCGAATATTCCTGATGCTTCTCCCGGGGGTGATGTAGTGACTGTTGCGATTCAGGGTTATGGTAATGCTGGCTCGCTTGCGCATTTCTTGGCGACGAGGCTTTTTAAAAACGTGAGGGTTGTTGCGGTGAGTGATTCCCGGGGAGGGGTTTTCAACGAGGATGGGCTGCCGTATGGCAGGGTTAGCAGGGTTAAGGCGGAGACTGGGAGCGTTGTTAACTATGGGTCTTCGAGGAGGATTAGTAGCGAGGAGGTTTTGGAGCTTCCGGTTGACGTTTTGATCCCGGCTGCTCTTGAAAACCAGATAACCCGGGGTAACGCTGGCAGGGTTAAGGCTAGGGTTGTTCTGGAGCTTGCTAACGGTCCGACGACGCCTGAGGCGGACGAGGTTCTTCACGGTAAGGGGGTTTTCGTCGTTCCGGATTTTCTGGCTAACGCTGGGGGTGTGACTGTCTCCTACTTCGAATGGGTTCAGAATCTTTCGAGGTACTACTGGGATTATGAGGAGGTTTACAGGAGGCTTGACGCTAAGATGACTAGGGCTTTCTGGGAGGTTGTTGAAGCCTTGAAGGAGTTTAAGGATAAGGGTATTGACCCTAGGACGGCTGCCTACGTTGTTGCTGTTAGAAGGGTTGTTGAGGCTATGAAGGCCAGGGGATGGGTTTAACAAGTATTCCTAATCCTTATTCCGGCTTTTCCGCATCTTGACGGGTTTCGTTTTGAAACACGGGCGGCTGGGCACTTCACAGCGTCAGGTAGGGTTGACTGGAAAAAGTTGAGGCGTTGTGGTAGGTTGGAATCTAATTCTGTAGGGCTGCAGCACGAGGCTTGGAGGAGCGTCGACTGAGTGCTTCTCTTTGACACCGGCGTCTTCCTCGGGCTGTTCCTTGACGGGGGAGTGCGAAAGAACTCCTTCAGAAAGCTTCGACCATGTGGAGCGCGCGCTAACTTTGGAGCAACAGCCTCAAGCCCTCCACTAGAAACCGTCTTGAACGATTCTGAGCTAATCCTTGTTTTTCCGAGAAACGCGCGCTAGGCTGAATCCTCCTTGAAACAAGGGTTTCCAGCCGTTAATAGCCTGGTTTACGAATTCTTTTCAAGATGCTTGCGAGACTGTTCTTCCCCGGGGTTTTTCTGATTTGGCGGCTTGGGGACGAGCGTGCCAGGGTTTAGGGATTTTCGTGAAGAGGGAAAAGAATATATAAAAACCTCCGCCCACTATAAGTGTAGAAATGAAAGCATGTATCCTGGTTAAAACCGGTCCCGGGAAGCATAAGGATGTTTCTAGGAAAATAAAAGGCATGGCTGGCGTTAAAATGGTTTTCCCAACCTTCGGTAGGACTGACGTTGTTGTGGACGCGAAGGTTAGTGATTTCAAGGAGCTTGCGTCACTGTTGTCTGAGATCAGCAGGGTCAGTGGCGTGCTTGCAACCGAGACGCTGATAGCGCTGGAGGTGTAGAGTCATGATTAGGGGAGTCATGCTTGTTAAAGCAGGTTACGCGGCTGCTCTTGAAATCTGTCAGGCTGCTTCGAAGATTAAGGGTGTTGTAGACGCTTACCCTGTTTTCGGAAGGTTCGACGCCGTGGTCTTCATCAAGGCTGAGGACGTTAAGGGCTTGAGGAAAACAGCTTTGAAAATACTGTCTTTAAAGGGCGTTAGAAGCACTGAGACTCTCTTGGAAGCCACTTAACCCCCGAAAATCTTTTTTTCAAACCCGTTTGCGCGTCGCCAGAGGCCATGCTAAATGCTGCTGACGCGTTTCAAGGAGGCGGGTTGCACTGGTTTCTTTCAAAACGGTTTTCGCCACCGCGTGTTTCAAGCGTGTGTTGCCGCCTAGGCTTTAGCACGCTGGAATCAGTTTGCTTTGGAATCACGCTTAGGGGAACAGGGGTTAAGCGTCTTTCTCAGGCAGGATAATGGATGTGCTGCTTCTCCGCATGCCTTTTTCCCTGAGCCTCCGGAAGGTTTCGAGCAGCCTGTCGTAGTCCCCACTCCTGTAAAGCACCATTCCCTCCTCAATCGCGTCAACCATCAGCGGGTTTCCTTCACCCAGCATCTGCAAAGCCTCTTGAAGAGTATAGGGGTGTGGTTCCACCGGGATCTTTACGTCTGAGAGGAGCTCCAGGATCTCGCCTATTCTGTCAACATAGTTTTTCTCAAAGCCTCCTATTATTAGCAGGTCGTAGTCGCTCCAGGGTCCCCAGTCTCCTCTGGCGCGGGAGCCGAAGAGTATTACTGCTGTAAGCCTGTATCTTGAAGCCAGCCTTTTCACAACATCCTCAACGCCATGCAAGAGTAAGCATCCTCACGTCTCGATGAATTTCCTCGCGAAGCTGATTAAACGCTCCGCGGCTTCGACGGCTTTCAGGGACGTGTTCTCATCATAGGCTTCATGAGGCGTTCCCGCAGGATGCGCATTAGGATATCGTGAAGGTATGTAGTGTCTGTCCAGCTCCCTAGCGTATTGTAGAAGCTCGTTGACCATCAGCTTCTTCTTCTCCGCAAACCTCTCCAACAGTATTCTCACGCTGTGGCCCCAAGCAGCCTCGTTCACAAGGTAGAGTAGGGCCTTGACAGCCTTCTCAGCAGCTTGGTGTGAATAGTAGGCGGCTGCGTTGTACCGTCCCGAGTTATGAAGTATCTTCGCGGTCTCTAGGTCCCAAACCCCCTCCTTTAACCATCTTGAAGCCTCGTCTCTCAAGCCATTTTGAAAACAGCCCCCTAGATTATTAAGACTTGCTTTCGCGCGCTGCATACGTTAAACCTGTCCTTCAACAGGGGTTTCTAAAGCCTTAGCAGTCTCATAGCCTATTATCGCTACGAGAACCGTGAGCAGAGTGTTTGCGAAGACCAGCGGGTAGAACTGTCTTATCAGTGTTGACGCTAGGGTCTCGCTTCTAGCCGAGCCCTGGACGACGAGCAGGTCTGCTGAACCGGCTCCGCCGACCTGTGTTGAAAGAACTGAGACAGCGTGGATGACGTTGAACCTCAGAGAGTAGAACACGCCGGTGAAAACCACGCAGGCCTCTAAACCACCCAGTAGGAGTTCGACAATAATGTGGCTGACCATGCTGCTCCTGGAAGCCTTAACTATTGTTAACAAGCCAGTGGCTATGCTGAAGAACGCTGTGACGAAGACGGGTATTGAAAGAAGGGGGATGCTTGCCAAGCCTGGGTGTTCAACAGGCTCACCGTAGTTCTTCAAGTCGTACCATGTTATTGCGACACTCCCGTTCAGCATGTCGCCGTCGAAAACCACGAGCGGGAGGCTTAGCAGCACTATGAAGAATACTCCCGTAGCCACTGAGGCCAGGGCGCCGAGCAGCAGCAATCTTCGAAGCCTTTTTTCAAGCCGAATCATTATCTTAGCCGTCAACCAGATTCACCTTCCTGGACTCCATAACGCTGTCTCCAAGGAAAACATACCTCATTATGATGTAGCAGGTGACGCCCTTCTTCTCAGGCTTAACCGTGAAGCTTGAAACAGGCTGAAGCGTCTTGTTAAACCTGTCTGAGCCAATGTGGTAGAGTCTTCCAAACTGGTCGAGATCGTAATACTGGATTTCAAACGTGGCGTTGAAGGCGACGGGATTATTGTTGAAAACCGTGAAAGTGTCGTTAACCGTCTTGACTTCAAGCCTCCTCCAGCTTAAAACAACAGGGTAGGAGCCGTAGAGGCTAGCTTTGTCGAAGACGATGTTACAGTATACCCGGAAGCTGCACGCGGTTGAAGACGAGTTTGCGTATAGGACATCGTAAACCCCTTGCGGAATGCTCACTATCAGAGTGTTGTTCTCGAGAAAATACTCGCTGGGTGTGAACTCCATGCTGGTTATGTTGATCCTAACCCAACCCACTCTGATGGGCTCCAGCATGCTTACGCTCCCGTAGACGGCTTTGAAAAACCGGTAGTCTCCTGAGAGGGATGCTGACCGCAGAACTATGCTGGGCCTCTTAACCTCTATAGCCTGGTTAACATGGAATATTGGGATCATCGTCATAGTGGCGATGTCGAAAACGGAGAAGAAAAGGACGATGGTTAATAGGGTCCTGCCGAGCTCCGCCCCGTGGAGAAGACTCTTCAAATACCTGAGCCCCGTGAGGAATAAAACGGCTAGAAGCGGCGGGATCCAGAGGAGCCTTGGGACAACTAGGAAAACCCTGTAGAGCACGTGCTCCCTGCCCACCGGGTTATCCGGGCCAGGGTTAGCATCGCCCTTGGTGGTGACGCTTCTCAGGGTTATTTCCACAACCCTGTGGACTATGCAGTTGACTCTGTTAGCACCCTCGACAATAACTATGTCGCCAACAGTATAGTTGGCCTTAACGCCGAAAACAAGGTCGCCGATCAAAAGGGTTGGCTCCATCGACCTGCCTGAAACCATGAAGAAAGAAACCGGTAGGTCTAGGAACCTTGCTAAGGCGAGTAGGATGAGGATGGCGAGGAGGAAATAGCCTGCTAGATGAAGACTGCGCCGCGAACACTTGAAGGGGTTGGGTGGCTCCATCTCCTATGGACGCACCCCCGCGGTGGGGCTAACAATATTGTTTAAACGCTCTGTCTCAACCACGGCAGAATCGTGCTTAAGGTCAGAATAAGCGCGCGCTATCGCTTCCCCAGGCAGGTTGGCGTGGCATGCATCTAACCCCCTTTCCCTACCTGTGCATACTCACCTCAACAGGATACTCTACTTCAACCTTGGAGCTTGGAATATAGTAGTGGAGGCTGAGAGAAAGCACTATTTGCGAGGGCGGTGCCGGGCTCAGGGAGAATGTGCTGTGAATATGGCCAGTATCAGATGGATTCAAGTTTATTTCTGAAGTAGTGTCCACTAGAACACTGTCTCCAACTATTTGAATAGGTGTTGTTCCAGCATCCGGCCCAACCCACAGGTTTATCGAGCCGGAGTATCCCGGCGGAACCTGGATGCTTTCAACCTTAAGGTAGACGCTGTAAGCCTTAGAATCCTGGTTTTGAAAGCCTAGGATAACCATGTCTTTTATGCTGCACTCGTAAACGTCGCCGCCGACAACCTCGCTGAACGATTGCGGGGGCAGGATGATTGTTTCTCCAAGCCTTATTTCGAAGCGGGCATTCCTGACTATGGGCCTGGTTAAAACATTTAGGCTCGCCTTCCCATCCTGGCCTGCTGTAGCCTGGTTTACAGGGTTCCCGTTTTCATCGTAGAGATAGACCGTCCAGCCTTCTTCAAGCCCCGTGACGTTTACGAAGCTAGGGTTAGCGTCGGCGCAGGCAACGAAGTCGTCGAAACGCGCCGTTATGGTGACCCCTGCCCTGTACACGCCGACTCCGACGAGATTAACCTGGAACGCTGTGTCCGCGGCGCCTATAGGGCTGCCTTGCTGCACGCCAGCAGAGTCATAGACGGTTAAACCAACTGATCCGGAGTATTCTCTCCTTCCCAGCAGGATGAACCAAGTGTTCTCAGCCAGTGTTAATGAAGCAGTGACGAGAGTGGACCAGGCGCCTGAAAACCTCCTTATAGTTATAAACCTGTTGGACCCGGTTCCACGGCGATACCCAATCAGGTTGAAAAGCACGGGTGAATTAGCAGTGATAAGCCCACTGTACTGATTGTTCGCATTCGTAATGTGAAGTTCCTTCACAAGCACGTGTATCACGCTGGCTCCAGCAGGTGGGCTGGTGGAATAGTAGGCGACGCACGCGCCTCCCCAAGTCTGGGCTAAATAGCTTGCTGTTACCGCCACGTATCCCGCCGGGTTCCAGCTCCATGCTCCATCGTTAACGGTGAGCCTCCCGCTGGTGAAAGGATCGTCGGAGTAGTCGTCCCAGATGAAGGCGCTTCTCCGGACACGCGCAAGGACTCCTTGGCTAGTCACGTCCACTCTCGCGCTTGTATCGTCATCGTAAAGATTTACTGTGACGCCCAGCGTTCCCGGGTCTCGAAGCCTTACAGGCGGGTCAGCCCATCCCGCAGCCAAGCTTGAAGTACAGTATGCGAAGACCGCGGCGCTTACAAGCACTATGGTGGTGAGGGTGAGCGCGCGCGCTTTTCCGACGAAACGTCTCAAGCCGTCTGAAAACGAAAAGGGGCGGCGCACTAGGCTAGTTCAACCGGCCTCCTGCCGTATTTTCTACAGGCTTCGAAATATGCTTCAAGATTCTCCATGGGAACGTTGTCAGGAATAGAGCCTGAGACGTTTATGAAGTAGCCCGGGTATCCGCCGGCTATCCTCAAGCATTTTTTAACCTCGCTGACAACTTCTTGAACACTCCCGTATGTTAAAACACCGATGTCCACTCCCCCCACTATAACCTTGTCGGAGCCGTGTTTCTCAACTATGCTTCCTAGGTCGCTGCACTCCTCCAGTATGAACCCGTCTGCCCCAGCCCTAGCTATGTCGTCAACTATCGTGGTGACGTCGCCGTCCGAGCAGAAGAGAACCCTTATCCCTTTTTGCTTCAGAATGCTCCAGAGCTCTTCGTAGCGTGGGAAAACATGTTTCCTGAGCCACTTCGGCGGGAAGAATGGTCCTCTAGTGGAGCAGATGTCGTCGTGGCTTATGAAAACCTTAATGTCTGTCTCCGCCCACGCTTCGAACTCGAGTCTCGAAACCCTGTGGAACCTATCCAAGAGTTTTTCGAAACGCTTCGGGTCGCGGTGAGCTGCCTTAACAGTCCACTCCAATCCGAAAGTCATTATCAGCCACATGAAGCACGTCTGGTACTTGCCTCCTGGAACCAGTTGGCTCCTGTAGAACGCTTGCTTCGCGGAGTGTTCTCTTCTGAAGAACTCAGCCAGCTCCTCTCTACCCGGTATTCTCCACTCCTCCAGAGGGTTGAACTCCAGAACGTCTTCAACGGATTTAACTTTGAAGACTGTTCTCCACGTCGTCGGGTATGCTTCCGACCACGAGTCCACCCTGGTCTTGAAGTATTCCGTGTTTCTCCCAAGAATATCCCACGGGTGCACCGGGTCCCAGGTTGCCCAGATCATGTCTAGGTCGAGAGCACCATACGTTTTTCTAAGGGCTTCATCAGGATGCTTCACCGGGTCTATTCCCGAGACTTTCCTCACGAAGCCCGTGTGCGAGATGAACTCTACTTGAGCAACCCGGTCGGCTTCCTCAAGCATCACTGCTGCAAGACCCCTCTCGTAGCACATTCTCCGTGTTAAGCATTCGGCTTAAGTTATAATATTTTTCACTCTGAATAGGGGCTGATTTACCACTGACACTAGGGCGTTCAAAGCTGCGCTTGCCCTAGGTTTCTAGCGCGGGGGAAACGGAGGATGGCTGGAAAACATAATGGTGTGTTTTCTTCACCGGCTCCCAGGGTCCTTAAAAACGCTAAAGGCTGATGGATAGGTGTTCCGCGTCTTCCAGCGGGGTTATCAGCGTGCCCAGCGGTTCCGCTCTAGCCGTCCCTCCCTCGACCGACTCAACCCTGCCAACTCCCCTTAGAAGCAGGAACCATTTTCTAGAATAGCCGTCAGCCCTAACCCTGATGCTTCCCCCCTGTTCTACTCGCCTCCAGCGTCATCGCGGTGCTGGCCTCCCGGTTAAAGCAGTGTAGCGTGTTAAAACCTGCTTCGGCGACGGCCCGTATATATGGAAGTAGTCTAAGTATTCCCCGGGTACGCTGAACTGCACTCTCTCAACGTTTTCAGAGGCTATTTCGAAGGAAACTTTCTCCGGATGGTTTACGAAAACCCCGTAGCCCCTGTTCGTCAAGTAGAAGGGAATATTCTTGTAAGCGTGCTCGCTGACTGTTCCAGCGTCCTCGTTCCACGTTTCAACCGTCTGTCCGTTTTTAACGAAGCTTGTGAACCGCTCTCCCAGCCCGTAGACGCATTCGCCAACGCCCAGGGAAAGCTGCTCCCTCATGTATCTTCCCTCAGGAGTATCCATCAGACCCATTGCTCTCCAGCCGCTGCTCGTGACTACGCGGCCGCCGTCTTGGAACGCAACCCGCCATCCCCCCTCCTTCTCAACGCGAACCGTTAAGCACCCGCTTGTCAACATCGCCGCCCGCGCGTCGTCGTGAACCCTCACCCTCGTCTCAGGATCCGTGTTCAACCCGAAGCGCGCGCTATCGTTGACGCTTAAGCCTCTCGCCGAGGTAAAGAAGTATCGTGAAGCCGCCGATAACCATCAGGATTAAGCCTATTGCGCTGAGCATCGGTAACCGGTTTTCCACCGGCTTCTCAACCGCGACGGTTAGCCTTTGTTCGTCCAGCTGCTCTCCTCCCCCGTATACTTTCACCACTAGCTCCCCACCGTCCGGCGCGTGAACCGGGAACCTTACCCAGGCCTCAGCACCCGGCTTAAGGCTTATCTTCCTGGCTTGTTCAAAACCCTCCTCGAGCAGAACTACGGTGAACACTCCCTCGTCGCCCCCAGTGTTTCTAACACCCACCCGGAGGGTTGAGGTCGCGTTTGAAAACCTTGCTCCAGACACTTCCGCCCTAAGCCTTAGGGGAGTTGTCGAGAGAACGACCCCGGGTATTCGGAGGGTGAGAACATAATTGTCCGGGGCATCCGCCTCGTTCATGTTCAACCATTGCAGCCGCGCTGGGCTCGCTACTGCAGGAGGCTTAGCCCAGGAGGGGTCTACTGAAAAGTTCAGGAGGCTAACGCTCCCGGTGAACCTGAAATCCATAACGTCTATCCAGCTGCGCGGGTCTGTGAGCGTGAAATAGTCTGTGACAACAATCTGGTAAACGTCTCCTCCGAGCGGTATTAGGCTGCTAGTAGTGTTCAGAAGTATGTCGACGGTAAGCGTCACAGCGCCTTCGAACCTCTTCATCTCGCCGGGTGTACCCGTGTTGCATAAGACCTGTTCGCCAGCGTCCAGCTTTGAATGCGAGTGGACCACGTAGGATGTTTTAGAAGGATCCGTCGTGAAGAAGAGCAGGACCAGGCTTATGATCGAGTCCTCCTCGCCTATTACTCTCTCCACGACCTCAGTGTTCGAAATAAGGCTTCTGCCGGATGCGTCGAACGGGTGTTGCTTCAAAGTTACCCTGGCAACCCCGTTTTCAGCGAACTCAACCTCCATGTTGAGCCCAGTCAGATAGTTCTCCTGCGGCTTAGCGGGCAGGGTTCTCAACAATAGGGAGGCTGCTACGATGATTACTGCCAGGTTTTTCCAGGAGTTTTTCAACCCTCAACCCTCCTGAAGGTGAAGTGGAAGAAGTCTGTCTCCAGGTACATCGCCTGGCAGTAAAGCATGGTTGAGCCGAGGAAGCTTTTCTCCTCGAAGCCGTATTTAACATGATACTGGGAGAAGTCTCCTATTTTAACAGTGCCCCCTTCAAGAAGCTCGACGTCAACCCATCCCGCCTTGGAAACATATATCTGCGGCCAAGCGTGCCCGCCCCAGTTGTCCGAAGTCTCGTAACCTGTTTCAGTCCTCCTGATCCACATAGTCACAACATCCTTGTCCTCAAGCAGATAGAGGCCGTGAGCAACTCTCGAACGTATTCCAAGTATTCTTGCAAGCGTTACGAAAACGTCGGCAACCTCCTCGCAGTCCCCGTAGACGATCAGCCTGCCGCCCCTGGTGACGAGCGCGTGCTCAGCGCCTCTTCTCCAAGTCGGCTGGTAGTCAAGCCTGGCTAGAATCCATTTCCCAATGTTTCTACACGCTTCCAGAGGGTCCCTGGCGTCTAGGCCGATGTCCTGGGCTATTGAAACATATGTCTGGTTTTCAACAGCCCAGTATCTCTTACCCCCAGTGTTCTTCTCAACCTGAGAATAGTTGAGCCAGGGAAGGTTCTCGGCGAGAAGCCTGTATTTTTCAACCGTTACTTGAAGAGTAGCGTTCAGCCAAGTGGTTTCACGGCTCGGCAGGCTGACGTTGTATACGAGTATCACGCCGCCGTCGCCGCTGTTCTTCCAGTATAATGGCTCTAGACTCGTCTCCAGGAGCCTGACGAACTGGTTGCTCGCGTTAACCGGGAGAAACATGTAAACCAGGTCGGCTACAGTGTTATTAGACGGGTTTCTAAGCAGGAAGCTCTGGCTCAGCAGGTAAGTATAGTTGCGTTTCTCAACATACTCCGCCCGAGCCTCCCTCGGGGCAGCCTGATGCTCCTCTTGCGGGTATGGCGTTTCCCCGGGCAGGAAGCCCAACACTAGTCCGGCACCCACGGCGATTAAAAACACTCCCAGGATGAGCTTCGCATGCTGCAACTTAATCCGGGGATGGAGTCATCGTTTTTAAACTTTCAGCGCCCCAGCCGTCTATTGACGGCCCGCCCGGCTTGATAAACGGGGCTGCCGCCTCCTTGCGAACAGCCTCAGCCCCGCGGCGAGCATGCAGGTTGAAAACGCGGGGGCCAGCATGAGGATAATGGTGCTTCCCAACGGCGGGGCTGTTTTCTCAGCGGGGCCCGTGTTCAAGGGTTCTTTAACACTGTTTCCCACCGGCGTGTCTGGATTACGCGTGGCGCTCTCACCCCTTATGCTGCTCCCCGGGTCTCTAATCCTCCAGGACACGTCTCCATATATCTCCTTAGTCAAGTAGAGATTATACGCGTTGAACAGGTGCTTAGAGGTTGAGAAGACTCTCTCGTCAAGCAGGTATGTTTCAACAGCCTCTATGAACGAGCTGCCCACGTCCCCGGTTGCGAAAAACCTTTCCCAGAAAACGGTTAGAATAGGGTTGCCGGAGGACTCTGTCCGGGTGCTGGCTATCACTAGGGCTGGTCCCTCTTCCGACGTTACGAGGACGCGGGCCAGGCTCTCCCCGTCTAGGTCGAGCGCTCCAGAGAAGCAGGCGGCCATGTAGTGAATAGCGTAGTTCCAAGTCACCCGGCTCGCCTCCCTGGACGTTATCAGGGGTTTCAGCTCTCCGTCAGGCGTTCTGGTGAAAAGCGCGTCCGGGCTGCCGTGGGTTACCGTCACCAGGTAGGTCACGTTGTTGAAGAGGGAGGGGTCTAGGTTTTTCACCGTCGCGTCCACGCACGCCGGGTGGTGAGCGCCCAGGGCTTCAGCTAGGGGTTCAGCGTCGACACGCGGGTCGTTCAGGATTAGGAGCAAGCCTGGTTGAAAACCTGTTTCCACCCTGATGATCTTCCGGATTAAACGGTCCAGCTCCTCCCCGTTTCTAACGGGTAGTCTTCCGACAGCGATCCTCGGAATGTTTCCGCCGAGGAGGCCGACTTCAGAGTCGTTCCAGTCTGGGACCCCGTAATACCAGTCTGACGGCTTATAGTTGAAATCAGCCAGCCCATGCTCGTCGCTAGGCGAGTAAACGTACTTGGTGGGCACCTGCTCGTATGTTCCCACGAGGAGGAGATACTTGACGCCGTACTTCTCGTATTCTCCGGCGACGAACTCGTGGAGTTTTTCAGCGGCACGCGGCCCCGTGGCGTTCATGCTGATCTGTTCGATCGTGAAGAACATGGTTTTCACTCCTTGCGCCGCCTTGAATTCTAGAAGGCGCTGCAGGATGCTCCTGTAGGATTCTGGCCCGATGATCAGCAGGTCGTAGCCGGCGGGTGTCTCGGCCACAGCATGGTTTAGAAGCGGGCAGCAGGGGAGAATCATTATCGCTATCAATAGGACTCGAATAAGGATTTTCCCCGGTCTTTCTAAACCCGCCACAGGGAAAAATGTAGATTTATCTATACTTATGATTCAGTTCGGCTTGAAAAAGACAGACACTTTTGTCTGCGTTGAAGAATACAGACAGGGTTTGAAGGCAGCCTGCTGAGCATCGAAGGCTTCTAAGCGTGAACCGGGGAAGAGCCTGCTGCCTCTAAACCATTTTAAAAGGCTGGTTGCCTGTCGGAAAGCGTAACCCGTAGTTTTTGGAAGAAAAGTAGCGCGCGCTAGGCTTCAGCGACCAGCCTTTTTTCAGCCGAATTGCCACCTGCCTTTAGAATCCAAAAGCTCTAAAGGTATTTTTCTAGACTGCTCGCTCACAATGTCCAGCTCAATAATTTTAAAGCCTTTCAGAAACCCGTCTTTCACAAGGCTTCTCAAGAGGTCGGATAGCGAGGGGAACTCCCGGTTAGGCAGGTAAAGCCTCGCGAAGAGCGTTGTCTTCATAATCTCCTTCTGGAAGCTCAGGAGGAAAGGCGTCTGCAGGAGGCCTGAGGCGAAAGTCTGCATCTCTGCTCCCCCCGGGAACTCCGCCACTAGCTGGAGGAGTCGCGAGTCCTCCAGCGGGAACGGGAGGATGTTTGCAACGTAGCCGAGGATCAGCCCGTTCGCCGTCAGCCTCCTAATCCTGTTCGACACGGTTGGGACAGAGACCCCTGTGACGCTGGCGATCTCCGACATTGTGACCCGTGCATCGCTCTCGAGAATGAGCATTATTTGAACATCCAGCGGGTCTGCCTCCATGCTGTAGCCGACAGGGTCTTCCAGGATTATTGGGCTTGATTCGGTCAGGCTCCTCCTAACGTCGCTCCAGTTAATCCTCCATTTCTTAGCCTCAGCGTCATAGTTTTGGAAACAGGGGCCGACGCCAACTATTTCGCCGAGCGGGTGCATGCTGAGGCGCCTCACCCCGTACTTCTCCTTCAGATCGTTCAGCATCGACTCGTAAGAATGGTAGAACACATCCGGTATCTTGAAGCCAACTAGGTAGCCCATGCTCCCAAGGATCCTGTAGGATTGGAACCAGTAGTTTAAGGATGAGACTCTCCCCATTACCTCCGCCTCGTTCCAGGCTTCAGGCTCAATCTCAACCATCGCTCTCCTAATGCCTATCTTATGGTAGGCGAGGTTCGTCAGGATCCTGAGCTTGAGGCTCTCAGCCATTTTATCCATTCTCCTCGAGACTGTCGACGGCGCCACGTTTAACACTCTAGATATTTCCGCAATGTTGCTCGGGCCACGCTTACGGACTTCTTCAACGATTTTCAGGTCGAGGCTGTCCATGGAGTAGAAGGAGCCGTACGGCTGTCTCAGGAAGTGGACGTGAGTCTCACTGAGTTCCCTTAGCTCCTTCAACTCTCCATCAATCCCCTTAACCTAGGTTTAACGTTGCTATAAAGACGTTGTTTGTCCATGAGTTGTCTAACTCCCATCTTAAACACCGTAGGGGTTCGGGTAGATCGCGGGGATCTCAACCTTCCTCGGGTAGGCTAGTCTTGTGGCGAGCAGCGTAGCCGCCAGGAAGACGGCTGCCTCAACAGCAGTGAACACTACAGCCCAGTTTGTGAAGTCGGGGAGCTCCCACGCGTCTATCCCGTAGCCCGCGGCCACGGCGGAGCTGACTATTGCAGCCGCAGCCAGCACAGCTGTTAGCGTCATTACTGCCAGGGTTGGAGAGTAGCGCCGGAAGCGCCGCCGCCCTCCTCCACGCCTCCGGATTAAGTGTGAGACGACTGTTGACGCTAAGCCGGCTAGAAGCGAGAAGGGTATTGACTGCGCCACCGGGTTGACTGCGAAGAACACCGCGTTCACAGTTGTTGGGCTGGAGGCTTTAAACGAGACTGTTCTCTGAACCCCTTGAACGTCCCCAGCCCATTCTCTGAAAACAGCCCACTCGCCGCGGCCAATCTTGTTCGGGCTTGAGACTGTGAGGGTTACTGTAGAATCCTTTCTAACCCATTCTCTGAACGGTGACGCGGGGGTGATGTCGAACACGTGGGCTGGGCTCTTCTCCACCGTCAGCCTAACCGTGTACGGCTGGCTCACGCCTACGACGTTTACAGTAAGAAGTATCTCGATCCCGTATATTACTGAGACGTTTAGAGGCTTATCTACGGTGAAGGTCAGGTTCAGGCTTGAAGCAGCAGGCTCCCCGTCTATCGCCCAGGCTTCGAAACAGTATCTCACGTCCTCAGCCCCGTACACGGTTTCAGGCGCCGGCCCGACTTCAACGCTGCTGCCAGCGGGGTAGTACGCGGCGTAAACGTTGAAGCCAGGGGGCAGGGTTTGAGGCACTCTCGGAATGGATAGCAGAACCCCGTTTGGAGCAGTAGTGTTGTAGACCACGAGGTATTGAGTATCCCAGCCGGCTATTACAGCGTAAGGCTTAACCATCAACAGGGTTCCAGCAGGCTCCCTGAGGCTTATGTCTCCAGACCAGGCTAGGAACACTCTAAGCGTCCCGTTCCCATGGTTCACAGGCGTGTTAACCCCGAATCTCGCTTCAGAGTTTGCAGGATACCAGCCGCTCCCATACGGGTCGCCGTACATGCTGACAACCTTCAAATAGTACATTGTCGGCTCCCATTCCGCTGTTTCTTCAACAGGCCCGGTCATTAATACTCGCGCAGGATTATCAGGCCCAGTGTAGCATGCGCCGGCGCCGCTTCCAACCCAGCCTTTAAACCTGTACTCCACTCCCTCCGACTCGTCCCTGACTACGGTGGGCGAGACGGAGAAGACTGCTTCAACACCCTCGTCGTACCATCCGGAGCCCGTGGTTACGCCGTGTTCAGAACGTACTGTCAGCCTGTGCTGCACGTTGTAGTAAGCAGTGTAGACTGCTCCAGGCGTGTCTGCAACGATTGTTCTGCTCGCTAGGGTTGAGCCGTCTGACCACTCTCTGAAAACATACCTTGTGCCTCCAGCTCCCTCGGTTTCCGGAGCAACCACCTCGTGGGATGATCCTGGAACCCATTGGAGAACCACCGGTAGGCTCGTGTAAACAGTGCCGTCCACCGTGATTACTCCCTGCCTGGGGCTCTTGTCGAAGGTGACGGTGTATGCTCCCGCCACCCAGTTCGCCACAGCAGTCTTAGGCCCGTTCATCATCATCGGGTTGCTTATTAAGCTGGTTCCAGACGCGTCGCCGCTCCAGCCGGTGAACAAGTATTGCACACCGTTCTCCACCACGCTTCCAGCTTCAAGGGTTGCGTACGCTGTCGAGTCCTCGTCATACCAGCCTGAGCCCCCGGGCGTGTCGTGGGGTGAAACCACGTTCAGATAATACTGGGTTTTGAAGAATGCCGTCAAAGTCTCAGGCGTGCTGGGAACAGTGTAGACATGGCTCTGAGCCCCGCCGTCGCTCCAACCTGTCCAGACGTACCTGGTGCCCGCTGGGCCTGAGACTGTTGAAACAGCCTCCAGAACATGGGTTGAGCCGATTACCCATGTGAATGCCGCCGGCGTGGCGTAGGGGGTGCCGTCAACCATGATGAAGCCTCCGCCTGTAACCGGGCTTGAAGTAACGGTTATTGAAACAGTGTTTACGACGAAGTTGGCTGAAAGGCTTCCCGCTCCGCCAACCCTCATAACGGTCGTCTCGCTAGCAGGGTCTTCCACAGTCACTCCGCCGGTTACTGTCCAGCTTGAGAACAAGTAGCCTGCGGTAGCGCCGGGAGCAACTGGGACGGCTGCCCCCTCGTCGTAAAACTCGCTCTCCCCACTGTTCTTAACTACTCCTCCCACGGTTATGCTCCCGCCCTCCGGATTAGTGTAGAAAGTAACCCTGTACTGGATGATCCAGTTGAAAGTAATGGTGTGAGCGCTCTGAACGTTCGTGAAAACATGGCTCGTGCTCCCGTCTTCAACCGGCGGGTTGCTGTCGAGCGTGTAGCCTGTGCACCTGAACCTGGACCCGCCGGACTCGTCCGCGGGCGAGGCTACGCTCACAGCGAGGCTTCCACCCTGGTCCACCCACTGGGAGGGTGTTGGAGAACCGTGGGCGCTGTTCACCTGTATCCAGAACTGCTGCCTCCAGTAGAACACTATGGTGTGCGGCGCCTCCACGCTCTCGAAAGTATGGCCCACACCCTCTTGAACAGGGTTCTCGTCAACCCTGAAGCCTGTGCAAACCCACTGGTGATCGTTAACCACGGTTTCAGCCGGGCTTGTCACCGAGGCGGTGAAGCTGCTTCCCTCGTCAACCCAGCTTGAGGCCGTTGGGCTGCCGTGGGCGCTGACAACCTCAATGTAGTATTGAGCCCTGTAGTAAGCTGTCTCGTAAACCGGTTCCGAAACAGGTCCGAAGTCGTGGGAGATGCTTCCAGAGCTTCCGGAGACGGAGTAAAGCCTATACCTTTTCCCATCAACCGTGGTTGATGCGAACTCCTCGTAAGAATAGCCCACGGTGGTTCCAGCGTCAACCCACTCCTCGTAGAAAGCTTCTCCAGCATTCCTGACGTAGATGGTGCCGCCCACGGTTATCGTAGCCACTTTCCCACCGTCGGCGTCGGCGCCGAGACCAGACCATGATATTGCAACCCTGTACTGGGCTGTGAAAACTATTGTCTGCGTCAGCTGCGAGGGCACGCTTACTGTTCCGGAAGACTGTGAAGCCACGTATCTCACACCCGGGTCCGCATAGATAGGCGTCGAAACGCTCCACGAGTAGTCTCCGGGGAGGATGTCGCTGAAGACAATGATGCTGGCGGTTGAGAACTTCGTAGCCCCGTTGAAGGTTACGCTCCACTCTGTTCCAGGCGGTAAACCAGCCTGGGTGAAGGAGATGGTGTAGAAAGGTGTGAAGCATGCTGTCACAGTGCCCTGGCCGTTTACGGTTACGATAGTCTGCTTCGATGAAGCGTCTGCTACGGTTATTAACGGGGTGTTCACGCTCCATTCTGAGAAAGAGTATCCCGCGCTGGCTTCGGCTGAGACGCTGACCTGGGCGCCGGCGTCATACCAGTCTGCCCCGGACGGAACAGTTGCTCCAGCGCCAGGCGGGTTAACCGTGAAGGCGACCAGCCATTGTGCAACATAGTTGCCGGTCACTGTAGCGGGCTGCGTGACTGTCAGCGGGGAAGCGTGGCTCACGCTCACGAGCCTAAACCGCTTGCCTTCAACCAGGCTTGCCGCAGGGTCGGAGTACTCGAAGGAAACCAGGGAACCCTGGTCAAGCCAGTCTGTCGCGAACGGTGTTTCCGAAATGGTTTTCGGAGCACCGTTAACCGTGACGACAGTCCCGGTTACAGTGTTGTCTAAACCTGTCTGTGTGAAGACCAGCCTGTACTGCGGCACGTAGACGCCTGCAACCGTGCCGGGGCCTGTTATCGGCGAAGCCGGCCCGGTTACGCTCTCCAGCCTGAACCTTTTACCCGGCTCCGTGCTTGGGACAATACTGCTGTAGGAGTATGTCGCCCCGCTGTCAAACCAGCCTGTGAAAGGAAGGTCAGCCATCGTCTTCCCGACGCCGCCCACCGTCACTACAACCCCGGTTGCAGAATCGTCAAGCATGCTCTGCGCGAAGGTGACTTCGTATTGAGCAACGTAGCTGCCTGTTACGGTTAAGGGGGCTGTGACGACTACGGGTGAAGCCGGCCCGTTTACACTGTTAAGCCTGAACCGTCTACCCGGGGCGCTGCTTGAAACAACTTCTTCAAAAACGTAGCCGACTGAAGCCCCGTTGTCAACCCAAGCTGTGAAAGGAAGGCTGCTGAAGGTTTTTGCTGAACCGTCTATCGTGACAACCGTCCCGGCTGCTGTCCCGTCTAAGCCTTCCTGAGTGAAGACGATGCTGAACTGTGTTTTCCAGCAGGCTACTGCCGTCTTAGGCCTGTCCATCGTGATCGGGTTTGAAGGCGATATTGTTCCAGATGCGTCGCCGCTCCAATGCGTGAAGACGTAGCGTGCACCGTCAGGCCCGTCTACCGTAAGCGGCGCTACTGTAGCGTACGCTGTCGAGCCCTCGTCATACCAGCCTCCGCCGCCGACAGTGCCGTGGGGCGAGTCGACAGTCAGATAATACTGGTGTGCCCAGGAGGCTGTCTCGCTAATCGGGCTGTTAACAGTTATTTGAGCAGGGTTCTCCATGCCCGTGTAGGAGCCGGCTCCGGTTCCCACCCATCCCAGCCAGGTGAAGCGCTCGCCTTCAACCGTCGGAGGCGCGGCGGCGGCTATCTCCACTGTTGAACCCGCGTCGAACCATCCGCTCTCCGGGCTGACGGTTCCGTGGCTCGTGGAAACCTCCACGTAGTACTGTGTTTTATAGCTGCCTGTGACCGTGACAGGCCCTGTGACAGTCAGGGGTGTGGAAGCGTCGACGCCTGTCAGCACGTACTGCTTCCGGTTGGCTGCGGCAACCAGCGGGCTCCTGTAGGTGAAGACGATGCTTGCCCCAGCGTCGCACCAGGCTGCGTGTCCCTCCCTCCCGTAGTCGGCGCCGTCTACAGTCACCACCACCCCGGTGTAGTCGTCTCCCACGCCCGTCTGGGTGAAGACGACTCGGAACTGGGTTTTCCAAGCCCAGGTTATGCTTGAAGGCGCGTCGATAGTGAAGGTTACTGTAGTGTCTGCTCCAGAGGGCGGGACGCTTCCCGTACCGGTCCACCCGGTGCAGAAGCTCCGGGTGTCGACGGCATCAACAGGCCAGGGTGAGGTTACTGACGCGGTTATCACTGTTCCAGCGTCGAACCATCCGCTCTCCGGGCTAGGCTCCCCGTGTGGGGAGTCTACAGACAAGTAGTATTGAGTAACGTAGTGGGCTATCGCCGTGTGCGGCATGTCCATCTTCGCAGTAACCTGGTTGACCCCGCTGCCCTGCGACGCTCCGTCGACGCTCCAATGGCTGAACCTGTAGCGAACACCCTGTGAAACAAGTATTTCTCCGGGAGCGGTTAAAGTGACGAAGGAGCCCGCGTCATACCATCCTCCCCCTGGAATAGCCGCCAGGCCCTCCGGCTCTGTTCCAACGTTCAAGCAGTATTGCATAACATAGTTTCCGGTGACGAGAGTGGGAGCGGTGACTCTGAAGGGTGACGCGGGCCCCGTGATGGAGTGGAGGCTGAAACGTTTCCCTGTTTCAGAGCTTTCCACGATGGGAGCGTAGCCATAGCTTATTGAAGCATCCTCGTCATACCAGTTGCTGAACGGTAGTTCACTCATGCTTTTAGAAACACTGTTAACTGTGACAACAGTCCCGGTTGCAGAATCGTCGAGGCCTGTTTGACTGAAGCATACTGAGAACTGCTTCCTAAAGTAGGCGACGTAGACAGCGTCGCCAGTCGCTGCAATAGTGTGGCTGATTCCCCCGCTGTCGCTCCAGGAAACCCAAGTGTAAATCGTGCCGTCCCCAAGCTGCGGCGACACGGTGCCGATCGTATGCACAGTGCCGCTTAGCCAGGTGAAGGTTTGCGGGGAAGTGTAGACAGCCCCGTCTACAGTTATGCTCAAGCCCTCCGGCTCAGTGGTGACGCTCACGGTGAAAGCCTCGATTATGATCGTCGCGAAAGCGTCTGCCTGATTATCGTTCCCAGGGGGCCGCTGGTGGTAGAGCCTAGCCCTTACGATCCATTCTCCACCCGTGTTCAACGCTTGAGAATCGGTGAAATTAAACTCGTATTTCCCTCCCCCCATGTCCCTCAGCGGAGGGAGCTCCGCTGAATCGTTCTGGAAAACAACCGTGCCCTCGTGCTCCCCCTCGTGCTCCCATACTACTTGAACATGGTATTGACTAGGCTGCCCAGGGGGGATGGTGAAGCTTGCAAACCCCTCGACGGTAAACAGGTTGCCGTTTTGAGTCGGAGTGTAGAGCACGACCCTCGGGCTGGTTACTCCAGCCTGCAGGGGGGCTGGCTGCAGTAGAGGTGTGAGCAGGAGCATCATGCTCGCGACGAGTATTCCGGCCCACGCTTTCCCCAGACGCTTAACGGACCTGTAACCGGCTTCTAATCTGCTCATTGTCTGTTCAAAAGTTGACAAACAGCCTAATATTTAAGCTTTTTATGAAAATAAGTATTTTTAAGCTTATTTTTTAAAAAAATGCGTATAAAACGCTTCTGATGAAAAATTTTAAACCTGTCCTTGTCTTTAAGCGACACGCCGGCGGCGTGTGTTTCTCAAAGCCGTTTACCAAGGCGGAAACCATTCGTAATCAGCTTGCTGAAGCATCCCACGCCTGTTGTGCAGCAGCAAGCATTCAGAATCCTTAATAAAAGGCTTCACGCTTCTTAATCATGCGGATCCTGGCTGTTAACGGGTCGCCGCACAAGGAGGGGCTCTGCAAAAAAATTTTAACCAGAATAGTCGAGGGGGCTGTGGAGAAGGGTGCTAGTGTAGAGCTGGTCGACCTCTCTGGGAAAACGGTCCAGCCGTGCTTAGCGTGTGGAAACGCTGAATGCTGGGAGAGCATGAGGTGTGTTCTTAAAGATGATGGGCTTGAGCTGAGGATGCTTTTCAACGAGTGTGACGCGCTTGTCTTCGCAGCGCCGGTTTACTTTCTCTCAGTCAACGGGCTTGCGAAAAGCTTCATGGACAGGATGAGGAACTATCGTGGGGGTGTTAGGCCCTCCGTCGCCGTGGCTGTGGCAGGCGGAACGGGAAAGGGCTGCATAACCGCGCTTCAAGAGATCTGCAGGTGGATGGTGATGGTCGGCTTCAGCCCTGTTGTGGCTGAGCCCGTTACCAGGTATAATCTTGACCTGGCTCTTGGACTAGCCGGGTCCTGGGGCGGGATGCTAGTGGAGAAAGCCTTCGCGGAGAAGCGAAGCGACCTTTACAGCAGGCTTTCAGAACTCGAGGGGACGCCGTACATGCGTTACACTGTTACTGACGAAATCCTTTACCTCGCAAGGTCTGCGGTCGAAGCGCTGCTCAGGAGGAGCGTTACGAGGGAGGCTGCTGAGCTGGCTAGGCTGGTTGAAGAGGCTGAAACAAGGCTTAGGCTTGGAGGCTTTGAGGAGGGGCTTAGGCTCGCTGTTGAGGCGCATGAGAAGAGCATGAGGCTCTTCAACAAGCTTACTTAGCGCACGCAGCGTTCATGCCCGTGCCCCCTGCAGACATGCTTGTCCCCCAGCCCGAGTATAACGACTTCCACGGGCAGCCGCCAGCGCCCCGCGATCTCCTTCACAAGCCAAGGGTCTTCACGAGTCCTCCTCCAAAGATCCCAGTGCACGGGTATGAGTGTTCGAGCGCCAAGGTCCCTTGCAGCCTCAAGCGTGTCGCAAGCATTCATGTAATACTTGTGGCCACGCGGGTTCCGGCCGAGGGAGAGGAAGGCGACGTCGACACCGCCCTGCTCGCCGATTTTCGAAAACTCCTCTGAGAACTTGCCGTCTCCAGAGTGGAACAGCTTGACGCCGCCGACACTTATGACGAAGGATAATGCTGACTCAGCGTCAGGATCGTTCGCGAACCATGCTGTAACAGTAACGTCGTTAAGGCTGAGGGATTCTCCGGGCCTAAGGACAGTAACCCTGTTTTCCTCAACCCCCCATTCGAGGAACCTGCGGCATGAGGACTCGGGCCCTATGAACCTTGCCCCAGTCCGCCTCGCCACTGCTAGAACAGTGTTCCTCTCGCAATGATCCTCGTGCTCATGGGTTGACAGGAACAGGTTGCAGAAACGCATCTCCCAAGGGTCTAGGGGTGCAGGGATCATTCTAACCCATTCGCTGGACCCGCTTGAGCCGAAGAACGGGTCTATCATCACGGTGGATAAAGGTGTTTTGACGACTACTCCAGCGCCCCCTATGCTCCAGACGACTGCAGAACCCTGCTCTACGCTTGCACCCTCGATCTCGTCTAGAAGAAGCCTGCCCCACTGGCTCATTCCAGGTCGTTCTAAACAGGCTTGAGCAAGTATTTAACCGTGCCCGGTGACGGTTCAGCCCGCATGCGGCCAGCAGGGTTTAAATCAGCCTAAGCAAGGTTCTAACGAGTGTTGAGGGAAGCCGTGGGAGACACGGGGTTCTTGAAATGGGAGTTTCAAGGCGTGTTAACCCTCAGGGACAGGGATGAGGACGAGTATAAGTATCTGCAGTTCAACGTTCCTCAGGGGTATGACGCGATAGAGGTCTCGTACGAGTACCCGAAGAGCTCTAAGTGTGTTGTCGACATAGGCTTAATCGACCCGGAGGGGTGCTTCAGGGGCTGGAGCGGCTCTGATAAACCCGTGTTCTCAATATCCGCTGGAGAAGCCACGCCCGGGTATGTCGCGGGGGAGGTTAACCCGGGAGCCTGGTCCATCATCCTCGGGCTGGCGAAGATACCTCCGGAAGGATGCGGTTACAGAGTGTTAGTCAAGGCTTCAAGACTCGGGGGCCACGCCTGCGTGAACCGTTTTCCCGAGGAGGGCGTTACACGGCTGAGTGTTCCGAAGCCAGCCGTAGCCCCAGCATGGATAAGGGGCGACCTGCATGTTCACAGTCATCACAGCGACGGTAAGCACAGTGTCCGCGGGCTCGTAGCCAAGGCTGTTGAGCAGGCTCTCGACTACATTGCCGTGACTGATCACAGCACGGTAAGCCAGGTTTACGAGATCAGGGAGATCATGAACCCGCCTGTCCTCCTCATACCTGGGGTAGAGGTGACCACTTACCATGGGCACTTGAGCGTCTGGGGAGGACCCTGGTTCGACTTCAGAAGGAGGCGTCTCGAAGACTTCGCGAGGCTGATCAGCGAGGTGCATGAGAAAGGCCTCGCAATATCGGTTGACCATCCGAGGGACCTGGGGGAGCTGTGCATAGGCTGCGACTTCGAGTTTAAACAGTTAAGGGGTTTCGACGCTGTCGAAGTCTGGAACGGCCCCTGGTTTGTGAAGAACTGGGAGCCCCTGGCCTGGTGGCACAGCCTGCTGAGCGAAGGGCTCGCGGTGACGGCGGTAGGCGGTAGCGACTACCACGGCGGGGAGGGTTCTTTAGCCAGGCTCGGCGAGCCTACTACATGGATACTGGTGGACTCGCCAACAGTGGGGAGCGTGATCAGCTCCATCAAGCAGGGCAGGGTATTCGTATCCCAGTCTCCAAGCGGCCCCTTCCTAGGGTTGAAGGCTTACGCCGGCTCCAGCGTCTTCGAAACCGGGGAAACTGTTGAAGCAAAGCATGGGGACGTGTTGAAAACGGTGGTTGAAGCCCGGGGCGGAGACGGTGCGATTCTCAGGCTGATTTCTTCCCAAGGCGTTGAGGAGGCTGTCCCGGTTGAGGGGGAAAGCTTCAGGCGTGTGAAGGAGATCGCCTTGAGACGCGGCTGCCTGTTTATAAGGGCTGAGCTCGGCTGGTTTGCGGACCCGTTTTCAGTCAACCCTGGCGAGGATGATACTGTGTTCGCCTTGACGAACCCGGTGTACTTTAAACAGGCTGGCGGCTGATTAAAGAAGCCTTCTCAAGGCTCTGCTCCAGCTTGCCTTAGGCTCACCCCCGGGTTCACAAACCCTTATCGTCTAGAGCAGTCTTAACCCTTTTTGAGAATGTCGAGGGCAGGGCCGAGCTCATCCTTAAGCCATCTTCTTCTCTGCCTGCCGACGCTGTGGTGGTGGCTTATCGACCCGCCGTTTTCGAGAGTAGTCTTCATCGCAGCGTCCCACACGTCGCTGTAATACTTCTCCGGTGCGCGCGCCTAGGCGCGCGCTAAGCAGACGCCCTGAGGGTAGAAGTGTGAAGCATGAGCGGATGCGGAGAGCATTCCCTTAACAGCCCGCATCGCTTCAACAAGGCTTCGGTAGAGACTTACCGCCCTGTTCCAGCCTACTGAAACCTCTATAGTGTCGAAAACAACCCCGAGGGGAGCGAACTCCGAAGCCTCTTTGAACCTTGTTTCAAGCCAGTGTTTCACAGGCTCCTCTCCAAGCATTCTCCCCCTGAACTCCTCCTCCACGATCGCGCGCTTAAGCATGTGAAACGCCAGCCTGCCTCGCCTGCTCGCCTCAAGGCTAACACTGGTTTCAAGAATCCGTGGGAGAGAAGTTTTTAACCACCCTGCTCACCCCCGAATCCTCAGGATGATCGTGGGCGGAGTGCTCTGCGGAGGCCTTGGGAAAAGGCTGAGGCCTCTGACAGACAATGTTCCGAAGCCGCTGCTGGAGATAGGTAGGAACCTTACGATCCTAGACAGGCTGATAATGCAGATGAAGCACGCTGGCATCTCGAACGTCTACCTGCTGGCGGGCTACCAGCATGAGAAGCTGGTTAAGAGATATGGGGAAAACTGGAGGAGCGTTAGAATCCACTATATTGTTGAGGACAAGCCTAGGGGCACGCTGTACGCTATCAACAGCCTTTTGAGCAGTGTCGAGTCAGACCTGTACCTCGTGATGAACGGCGACATCGTCACCGACATAGACCTGTCTAGAATGATATCGGAGTGGAAGCCTGGGACGGTGAGCATGGCTCTGACAAGCCTAAGGTCGCCCTACGGCGTCGTCCAGGTTTCCGGGGAGAAGATAACGGGTTTCGAGGAGAAACCAGTGCTGCCACACTATATTAACGCCGGCATCTACCTGATAGACGGTGGGCTTAAACACAGGTTTCTAGAGTATGAGGAGGGTGATGTTGAGAAACTGGTTTTCCCAAGGCTGGCTGGAGAAGGATTGCTGAGGAAATATTTTGAGGCTGAAGCATACTGGAAGTCTATAGACACTGTTAAGGACCTTGAGGAAGTAAGGATGAGGCTCTCCAGCCAAGGCTGAGCATGCAGCGTGCTTTCAAAGCCTGAACGGTCTTCCTGAAAGATTTTTTGAAGCAGCCGGCCCGTTGAAAAGCCTAGCTGAACCTGGTCTGCTCCACGCTTCCTTTTCCAGCTGGAGAAGGGAGCTCGAGGTTCAGCAGGATCGAGAAGTCCGGAGGAATCTCCCACTTCTTCAAGCCATCGTTTTTCAAACGGGGGGCGACTGCCTCCCTCATCTTTTCAACAACCTCGTCTAGAGTCCTGCCGTAGGTGAACAGCGGGATATCGACGCATTCAGCAATATAGTATCTCTCCCCCTTGTAGATTTTCACCTGGACCAGCTTCATAGCGTCTCCGCTTAAAACAGTTTCAGGCGTTTTTTAACCTTCCTTTAGTTTAGCATTGTTCACCATGGTTTCCCACGGTTTCTTAAAATTTTTCAACCTGAGCCCGGCTGCCCGATAGTTTTTTAAAAGAGGTTGCAAAAGCCTTCTAACCCGGAGCCCCCGGCGGTAAACACGCAGCAACCGTCGACGAACGTTGCGAGAACCCTTGTTTCCTTAACCTCCTCCAGGGGGATGTTGAAAGGATCCTTATCGACGACAACGAGGTCTGCCAGCCTGCCCTCTTTCAAAGAGCCGAGCCCACCCTCCTCGAGCAGCGCGTAGGCGGAGCCCTCCGTGTACAGGTGGAGAGCCTCCTCAAGCGTTAAACACTCGCCAGCAGTATGCTGGTAGAGAGGTATATCGTCGCGCCCGCCCCTTGTCGTCGCAGCGTAAACCGTCTCCCAAGGGTTCAAGGGTTCCACAGGCGCGTCTGTGCTCAGGCTGAGCCTAACGTTCTCAGCCAGGGTCTTGAAAGGGTAGACGAGCCCTGCTCTCTCAACCCCAACCCTGTTAACCACCCACCAGTCAGTCATGATAAAATGCGGCTGAACGACTACCGCTACGCCCAGCCTCCTCATCATCTCCACCAGGTCGCTCCTCAAGACTGAAGCGTGTTCAACCCTGTGCCTTAGTCTCCTGGAGCACTCGGCCACTGTTTCAAAGGCTTTAAGAGTGTTCTCAACAGCCTTATCGCCTATCGCGTGGACAGCAGCCTGCAAGCCTTTTTCACACGCCTCTTTAACCAGTGCCCGCAGCGAGGCCTCATCCATGCTTGCACAGCCCGAGGTTTCTGGAGAATCCGAGTATGGTTTTGAAAGCAGCGCGCTCCTAGCCCCGAGGGAACCGTCGGCGAAAAGCTTAACACCGTTAACCCTTAGGAATGGTGAGCCGTGTTTCAAGGCTTGAAGCCCCGTTTCCCCAGCCTCACCAGGGTTCAAGTACACCCTTACTCTAACCGGGAGGCGTTTAAGCTCAGCCTCAAGCTCTTGAAGAGCCTTGAGGCTCGCTGAGCCGCAGGATACGAAGCCCACTGTGGTCACGCCCTGGGAGGCAGAGTATGCAAGCGCATCCGTCAGGAGTTTTTTACGCTCCTGGAAAGCCGTCTGCTCCTCAATCATGCTCCTAACAGTCTCCAAAGCCTTTCCCACTAGGACCCCTGTTGGCGCGCCAGCCTCATTCTTCAAAACACCGGGCACGCTCCCCCCTGTCAGCCCTGTCAGCTCGAGCACCATAGTGTTAACGACTGCAGCATGGCCGCACACCCTGCTGAGAAACACGGGCCTCTCGCTCACAGCCTCGTCAAGATCCCACCTGGTTGGGTAACGCTTCTCCTCCAGCGTCTCCTGGTCCCAGCCGCGGCCCAGGACCCAGCGTGACAAGCTCTTCGCAGCGTGGTTTCTCAGCCTTGTCTTAAGCTCCCCTATGCTTCTAACCCCCCTCAGGTTGAGAGTGTTTAAAAAAACGCCTAGGGAGTCGAGATGCACGTGAGCATCTATGAACCCTGGAAGCACAGTCCTACCCTTAAGGCTCACAGTGTCGAGGCCGAGTGTCCTAGACATGCTGAGAGCCCCGGCTTCACTACCCACGTATGCAACCCTGTTCCCAAGGATCACAGCCGCCTCGACTCTTAAAACAGGTTTAAACGAGACGTATATTCGTCCGTCAACTAGTGCGAAGCCCCTCATCGCTAAGCCCTAGGCTGAAAAAGCGCGACCAGTATTAAGCCTATCTTGAAGACTGGAAGGTTTTTCAGAAAGCCTCTGGGGAAAGGGTTTTCCACGCTAAGTATCTAAACCCGATTCTCAACCTCGAGGATAAGGGTGACAGCCGGCCGTTGTAAGAAACCCTGCCTTCCCTAAGGGCTCTTGAAAAATCTTCGAAGCCCATGTTGTCTACCCCGATAAGCGTGTACGCGTCTCCAACGCTTCCTGGGAAATGAGCATCGCTCCCACCGACGCCTGGGATACTCAGCATCATGGAGATTTTCAAACCCTTTTTCACGAGGATGCTTAACGGGTATGAAGCGTTTAGAACCTCAACGGCATCAGTTTTACAATCAATCCATCTTCCCAGTTTACCCGTGTTTAAAGCAGGGTGGGCCAGAACCGTTAACCCGCCCTCGCCCCTAGCCCACTCGACAAGCTCCTCATAGTTTAAAACGCTTTTACCCGGCGGCAGGTGTTCCAGCCCTATGACTAAAACGTGGCCAGCGTCTGTGCTGAGCTCATACCCGGGTAGGACAAGCATCCCGCCACAGTATTGTTTAGCCTTGAAATACCCCTTGAGAGTAGCGTGGTCAGTAATGGCTAAGCCGTCTAAACCCTTTGCTCTAGCAGTCTGAAGAACCTGCTCAACCGTCCCACTCCCGTCTGAGTAGACGGTGTGAACATGCAGGTCAATCTTCAACCCGCCACCATGGTTCCAAACCTGTTTTTAAGCGTTTCAACAATCCTTTCAGCAGACGCCTGGAAAGCTTTATACAGTGGTTAAAAGCCTATTACAGTGTTAAGCATGCCGTCTAAAGAGGATGAGATAGTGGAGGAGTTGAGAAAGATCAGGCAGCTTTTGGAGCCTAAGCCGGCTCCGCCCGCGCCGCCAGCGCCGAAAGGACTGTTGGAGGAGTTTAAAGCCTTCATCTCGAAATACAGGGTTCTCGGGATGGCTGTCGCCTTCATACTCGGCCTGTATCTCGGAGCACTGGTGCAGGCGCTAGTCAACGACCTGATAATGCCTATTATCGAGCTCGCCACGCCTGACGTAGCATGGGAGCAGGTTACGGCTGGACCGTTCAGAATAGGTCATTTCACAGGAACGCTGATAACTTTCCTAATCGTAGCCTTCGTAATCTTCCTGCTGGTGAAAGTCACTGCGAAATGGGGCATAGAATAGAAGTTTACTTCCTGTTTTTTTCATTAAAACATTAAAAAGCCTGAGACCTCAGGGCTTTTAAGACTTCAGGCGGCGTAGAGTCATAGAGAAAGAAAACAACCCCGTCAGCCCCGCTCTCCAAGCATGCTCTAGCCGCCGATGACACGTATTCAGGAGTCCTGTCCCTGCTCCACCTTCTACCACCCTCCCTAGAGCGCGCGCGCTACGATAACACAACCGGTGTCAGCGCACACCCCTCATGCATGACGCTCCTAGCCCTGTGAACCAGCGTCCTCACGTGATCCGGAGAAACCTCGTAGGTAGTTGGGCAGAGGAAGTCGAGAAACCTGGTGAAGTAGGGCCAATCCTGGTAGCAGGATTCAATAGCCGTCACGTAGTCGGTGAAAACATACGCTGATATTTTCCTACCCATCCGGTGCACCAGGCTTGAAAACTCCCTAACGGAATCCGTGACGTTTTCACAAAGTATTGAAACATAATACCTGTTTTTAATAACATCGTTGGCTGGAAGCTCATACCCGTATTCCTCTTTAAACTTCTCCCTGCATCTACGGCAGTAACAATAGTATCTTCCCTCAACTGCTTCAGGATACCTTATATAGTCGAGATGAATCCCGTCAACCTGATAGTTTTCAACCACTTCCCTCATAAGGGACGTTAAGTACTGGCGGTACCCAGTGTGGCTTGGGCAAACCCAGTAAGTGCTGTAACGGGTGTCAACCGTGCTCCACGTAGGCTCCTCCAGATTCGTTTTTCCAAGCCTGTTTACAAGCAGAGCCTCAGGATGCGTCCTCAGGTATTCGCTGGGTTCCCTAACGCTCTCAATATAGCAGCAGAACCATGCGTGGACCTCTATCCCAGCATCCTTCGCGCGCCCCACTGTTTCTGCGAAAGCGTCAAACTCGCCTTCAACCCTTGACCTTGCAATCCTGCTTCTATACGTAACACCGTCTGAACGCTTAGTCAACAGGTAGATCCTGTTCACACCGGTTTCAACCCATTCCGATACCGCGTGCTCCACGGATTCCCGGCTTTTCAACGCGTCGAGAGAAACATAGAACGCCCTATCCGTGCTCCTCATCATAATGCCCCCTTTAGACCATTATCCATGAAAGCTGGAAATATAAGTGTTTTTCCGCATTTTAAAACCATGTTGACTAAAACCCGGTTAGCAGCGCTTCATACTGGTGGAAACCGCTTCTAAGCGAGGAGTATGTTTACACCGTCTCTTTTCCAGCTGTAACGCCGAAACGCTGTCCTCATACGTGTCACGGTGGTGGAGGCGGAGGAGATACCGGTAATCTTCTCCTCTTCCTTGCCAAAAACACTAGCAGAACTGAGAGGGCTAGAAGAATCGCTATGAGTCCTACTAAGGCTAACATGACAGGGTTCAGCTCGGTTCTCCAACTTGCCTTGAGGCAAACGGGTTTCGACACGATGAACGAGTAAACGGCTGAAGACGACGCCTTCCTCCCGTTCTCAACCCATCCGTCGAAAACATTGTTCGTGAAAAAATCCTTGGGAATTATGCTCGGCGTTACTGATACTGTTGCGGTCGAGCCCTCGGCATACCATCCTTCCCCAGAGGCTTCTCCAAGCTCGCTCGACACGGCTACATGATGCTCAACCCTGTAGACGGCGTCGAGAACAGTGTCCCTGCTCAACCTTATAACGCGGGGATTATCGGCAGCGCCGTCGCTCCACGCGCTGAAAGCCAGCCTGGTTTCCCCAGTAGTCTTGTAAAAAGCTGCTTCAAGCCTGTGCTCCACGCCCGTGGCCTCGAAGCTGACGCTTCTCCCAGTCTTGTTTTCACCGTCTAAAGCAGCCCAGAAACCGTCGCCCGGAAAGTTCACCGTCAACCCGTAGCTCGTAACGTAACGGGCGTATATGCCCCTGTTGCGAAACAGGCTCCTCACGTTGTTCCCAACCATGTGGATAACGCCGTCAGCAGGGTAAACCCCCGTCCAGGATGATAGGAAGTCTATTGAAAGAGTCCAGTTGCCGATAAGCGTCCCGTTAAACCCGTATTGCAAGTATAACGGCAGCATCCCCGTGGCTCTAGCCGCGTGGCCAACTACGTGGACCCTCTCGTTGTCTACGCAGAGGCTTAGGAAAGAATCGTCCCCAGGTCCTCCGA
>JBNAVT010000013.1:15507-17267 GCA_049700215.1 Thermoproteota archaeon | reverse complement strand
CACAACCCTCCCGGAGGAGTCCATTTTAAGCAGCAGCCCGTCCAGGCCCCCCTCTCCGTAGGAGTCTGTGTAGCCGCACACGTACAACCCGTCCCATGCTCTGACGCTTGAAAAGTAGTCTCGCTTCCCACCGCCCCAGCTGACACGGTTAGCCTCGCTCCCGTTCTCGTCAGCCACCAGTAGCAGCCCGTCCACGCTCCCGCTTGAACCGTAGGGGGCAGTCGTGCCCACGATGTATATTTTCCCGTTTTGCAGAACTATTGACTCTGCCTCCTGGTGTCCGACTCCGGTGAACGTTTTCTCCCAGAGGAGTGAACCGTTAGCATCGTATTTATGGAGTACAATGTCAGTAGCCCGCTCTCCAAAGTATTGAGCCTCCCCGGCAGCATAAATCACGCCATCCCGTGCGGCGACGCTTTTAAAATGGCTGAACAGAGATGAGCCCACCCATTCTTTCACCCATGTTTTTTCAAGATCCGTGTTGAACGCTGCTAAGAAGCCCGTCGTCTTTGGAAGCGTGTCGTGCTCCAGTATGCCCGCAACATATATTCTCAAGCCGTCTGAAGTAATGCTCGCGACATAGCCCTTTCCCCCGCTCGTGGATGAAACCAGCCTGCCGTCTAAACTAATCTTCCAAACCGTCCAAACATGGTTTTCAAAGCTTCCTGAGCAGCCTCCGATGTAGACGGCGTCGCCGAGGACAACCAGGTCGTTGAAAACCACGTAGTCAGCCTCCCCACCGACTATCTGCAGGCCTGTCTGAACAGTCTTCTCAGGGTAAACCCTTGCCGCCGCCAGGGTTAAACAGGCTAGCAGCATTAAACAGGCTACTGGGCGAGCAGCCGAGCCCATGGGTTTTCTCGAGAAGCCGGTTTTAAAAACTTTTAGCAGAAAAGAGGCGGAGGAGCCTTTTAAAGACTTGGAAGCGTTCAGCAAGCCTCCTGCATAAGCTTCTTCAAACCCTCCTCCAGCCCTATTCTCGGCTCGAAACCCAGGAGGCTCCTCGCCTTGGAAACATCCGCGTAACTATGCTTTATGTCGCCAGGCCTCTTCGCAGCGTAAACAGGCTCGCCCCCAACCCCGTGGAGCCTCATGACTAGGATAGCAAGATCCCTGATCCTTACGGGTTTACCTGTACCTATGTTGAAAACCTGGTTTAAACACCGTGTTGAAATGGCGAGCTCAACAGCCTGGGAAACATCGTCGACGTGAATAAAGTCACGCGTCTGTTCACCATCCCCGTAGACCACTGGAGGAAGCCTGTTGCGCACCCTCTCCATAAACCTCGTTATCACGCCGGCGTACGCAGCGTTCTGACCGGGACCGTAAACGTTGAAAAGCCTGAGAACAACATACTTAAGCCCGAGCCTTGAGAAAAACCTGGCAACATCCTCGCCCATAAGCTTGCTCAACCCGTATGGCGACAAAGGTTCAGCAGGGTGATTCTCGTCGACAGGAAGCCTAACAGGATCCCCGTAGACCGCTGCTGAACTAAGGTAGATGAATAAGCCGACTCCTGTTTTCAAAGAAGCCTCTGCAACCGAAGCAGTCCCCAGAACATTCTTATCAAAATAGAGCGACGGGTTCTCCATAGACTCCGCAACATCCGTGTAGGCCGCGGCGTGAACAACAACATCAATATTCTTCAAAGCATTCTTAACATCATTCATGCTTGTGACCCCTGCCCTAGTCACCGGGACCCCTGCCTCCTCCAGCTTTTTAACGGCTAAGCCTGTCGACCTCTCCAGCGAGTCGAGAAC
>JBNAVT010000013.1:0-15407 GCA_049700215.1 Thermoproteota archaeon | reverse complement strand
AGAGTTTGAGAAAAGAATCATAGAAAGATCCAGCAATCTTTACAAGGGGTATTACTGGCTTTCTTGGGAAATCTACAAGTTGTCATCATGGTCAGTTGGGTTTATCATAGTGTTTAACCTGCTTCTTCTAGGACTCTGCATCGGGAGCCCTGTTTTAAGCGGCATAATGCTTCTCGGCAGCTTCCTGTTCTTCTCAATCCATTATTTCCTCGGTGTTTTAATAACGTTGTTCAAAGTTAGGCGGAGAATAACGCTTTTCTCAGCCCTGCTAGCTCTCTCACTCGCATGGATACTCCTCTTCTCGTCAATGTTTTTCCAAGCGAGTCGTCCGCCGGACATTGTTACCGTAGTGATTTTCATAGTGGTTTTCATGAGCTGGACAATACCTTTTTTCACACGGTGGGCTTATGTTCTGGTTCAAGCATACGGCGGAAAATACGATAGAGATATCGACAAGAGTATGCAGCAACAATAGTTAATGCGCCGAAAACCCTATAGGGAAGGGTTAGTTAGTGCGCATAGCCCTCCTCGATCCAGGCGATATACCTGCCCTCTCCTTCTCTTTCCCTAGGCGGGTCGAAGAAGAAGCCTTTTTCAGCCATGATCCGGTTGGCCCACCCGAAGACCCAGTGCCACACGTCGGTATATATTTCCCTCGGGTCGATCCCTCTGCGAACCGGGGTTATTTCAGCCAACTCGTCTCGTAGAGAGTTAAAGTATTCGCACGCCTCTTTTTCAACCAGCGGAGACAGGGCTAGCCAAACATCCTCGATAACCGTCTTATCGCCGGCTGTGAAAACAGGATGGTTCAGCCTCACCCTTCCCCCGGTGAGGGAAACATATTTCATGTCGGCCAGCAGCCCGAGTAGGCTTTCAGCCTGCTCCTTCTCCACGCCGAGCTTCCCTCTCAACAGTGACGCTTCCACCGGTCCCTCATCGTTCAATAGCAGGAGCATTCTTCCGAGCTCAAGCATGCACTCCGTCTGGAAAACGTTGAATACTTTCGTAATCTTTCCCGAGAACCAGTCGGGCAGCCCGTCTTCCCCCCTTCTTAGAATCAATGCGTTGAGGCTCCAAGCCACGTCTGGAAACACATACCTGCAGCCAGTGTGGTCGCCGAAGCTTGTGAAAGTGATTCTGCCGAACCTGTTGCTGTGACTACCCCAGTACATCTTATCGTACAGGCCTTCTCCCGCACCTTCCTCCCTTCCGAGCAGGACGTATCTACGGCCGCCGGGCTGCTGCTTCCTGCCGCAGAGGCTTAAGCCCTTCTCGTTAAGGATTTCCAGGGCTTTCCAGTCTAGGATGAAACAGCCTACAACAGCGAACATGAGCTTACCGATCTCAACCTGCTTGGCACATGAAAGCCTGGCCAGCTGCTCCTTAAGCTTCAACCCCACCCCCATTATCTCTTCCGCAAGCCTCGCACCAGGCATCCTTGTTTTCTCGGAAATCAGATGAACATCCCGCTTCATGAATACAGGGAAGGAGACATGCCACCTTCCATCTTTCTCAACAACAGCGTTAATCCTGGAGAGGTCTTGAAGCAGCCTGCTGACGGTTTCGACTCCTATACTCAGCCTGGCTGAAAGTTCATTTGCACTAAGAGGCTCTAAGTTCAGTAGGAACAGGATCTCGGGCGCATGCTCCTGTCGAGTCGCTTTGAACGGGTTGTACTCATCCTCTGGACCAGCGTCTCCGCAAATGTAAGTGAAAACCCTCCCCATCCCAATGAGTTATACCCCGAGTATTTATTTAAGGTTGCTGAAAGTCTTCCTAAAGAGTTTAACCTGGCAGTTTAAACACGGCTGAGCCTTCTTCACATCCGTGTCTATTATCGAGTTGCTGAAGTGCATTACGCACTCAGGCTTCTCGCAGTGGGTTAAGCCGAAAGTGTGGCCGAGCTCGTGAATAGCCTCCTTAAGCACTCTGGCTTCGAAAAGCCTCCTGTCAGGAGGGTTGCCGTAGAACTCCGGCCTAAGCCTGTGCAGCGAGACGACGGCATACTGCCCGTTTAGAATCGCTTCGCCGAAGACGAAGTTCAGCCCTCTGGCGTAGAGATCAGCCTCCGTAACCCCAAGATACTTAGCATAGCCCCCGGGCTTAGACACCGCCAGATACCCCAGCAGAAGCGTGGAATTATACTGTCCCCTAGCCTTGTCGTAAGCATGCGGCGGCAGCCTGAAAACCCTTCTACTCATCCTGAAACGCACCGTTCTGAAAACCTGGGTAAGGCTTCCCAGGAGAAAATCAAGCTCGCCGGGATTAGCGTCCCCCATGAGGATTATCAACACTTCGACCGCCGCCTTATTAAATCCGGTTTTCAACTGGGGTGATATATTTATATTCACGCGAGAGTTATTAAAACTTGGTGTTGGAGAAATGAAGGTAGGCATTTTCACAGTCCTGTACAACGATCGGCCGCTTGACAAAACGCTGGAATACGTCTCCTCCCTAGGCTACGAGGCTGTTGAACTAGCATGCTGGAAAGGCTCAAACCACATCAACATCGACCAAGTCACCTCAGGCGGAGCAAGCGAAATAAGAAGCACCGTAACCAAGTACGGGATGCAAATATCCGCCTTAAGCAACCATCTTGAAAGCCAGCTCATACTGGGGCCACTCGACGAGTCAACAGACATATGGTTCAAAGGCACGCCTAAAGAGAAAATCGAATACGGCGTCAGCAGAATGAAGAAAACCATAGACGCCGCGCAAACACTCAACGTCCCAGTAGTATGCGGCTTCACAGGCGTGCCCGAGTGGGGAAAATGGTACAACTTTCCACCGACGAACGAGGAGATTTGGAACAACTATTTTAAAATATTCAGGGAGAGGTGGCTTCCTATTCTTGACTACGCGAGTGACCATGGGATTAGGATTGCTTTCGAGACACACCCGATGGAGCTGAACTATAATCTTGACACGGCTAAGGCTCTGGTTGAGGCTGCTGGGGGGCACAAGGCGCTCGGCTTCAACTACGACCCGTCTCACTTCGTGTGGCAGCAGATGGACCCGGTGATATTCATATACGAGCTTCACGACAGAATATTTCACGTGCATGCGAAAGACGTTGAAGTGGTTCACCACACGGCGGATAAAACCGGGGTTCTGGCGTACGGTCCGTGGAACAGGGTTGCGAGGCCGGTGAGGTTCAGGACAGTGGGGTGGGGGCAGGTTCCGTGGCGCAGACTTGTAACGGCTTTACTGGAGACAGGGTATAACTACGTGTTGAGTGTTGAGCATGAGGACCCGTGTTTCAGCAGGGACTCTGGCGTGGAGCAGGCGTTGTTCTTCCTTAAGCCCCTTGTGAGAGTTGAGCCTCCTGAGGTTAAGCCCTGGTGGTAGACACGCTTCCCCTCGGTGCTTTTTTCTAAATATTTTTTTAACGTGAATCAGGAGACGGTTCTCCTACGTGTTTTTTCCATTGTTCTACGAAATGCTCTTGTGAATTTCATCTCCGCGTCAAGATCGTCAAACATCTCGTAGGCTAGATCCACCGCCCTTAGCCTCTTCTCCAGCTCTTCCAGCTTCTGCTCATCGTTCATCCCGGTTGAGTTAAAAAAGGTGTAAAAAGCGCGCGCGCAACCTCATCGCGCACGCTCACCTTCTCCGGAAAATCTATGCTCAACTCGAGAAATACAAAGAGAGGTTTTAAGTTTTTCATTAGTTTCTAGGTATTGCAACGACATCGATTCTTTCGACTTCTTTTAATTAGAAACCTTTCAGGATTGAAGCGCGCGCAGGAGGTGCGGCTTCCCCAACCCTGTTAAGCGCGGCTGTAAAGGCGTGCGTATTCTAGGGCTCGATATGCTCGGCTAGTGCTTCCTCATCTACTGCTTTAAGATAGAGTTTCTCGTTGAGAAGCGGTATTTTCTCGATAAGGATCACCCCTTCTCTCAGAGCCTTCTTTACAAACCATGGGGGTGCGTCGTTCAACACCTTCACATCAGTATTGTAGCCCAGCTTCTCGCTAAGCTCTGCTTCCAAGCTGAGCTCGTAGTCTAGGGGGTCAAGCCCTTCACCCACCACGTACACCGCCACATCTATATCTCTAAACGGGTAGTCCTTAAGGAACGATCCATAGAGCACTGCCAGAGCCGTCTCCCCACGGCCATACAGAACTCTTTTAAGAACCTCCGCAACCCTCTCCTTCTCCCCTTTACTAATCCTGTAAAACCTGAACCTCTCCCTCTCCTCAAGATCCAGAGGCATAACTCCTCACCTCATCTACAAACCTCTTTATGATGTTTAACCCTCCTTCCCTAGCTTCTCTATATACTCTAGCATCATCAACCTCCCAATACCTATGAATAATGAGGTTCCTCAGTCTCGTCAACCTCTCTACACTATCCCCAACCTCTTTAGATATTACTCCATTTTCAACAAGTTTTCTAAAGACTGCTATGTATCCCTCAGCCTCAGTCTTGAGGCGTTCTCTGAGAATGTATAGACCTAGCGAAGTCATGGCCTCAACTATTTCTACAAGAGCAAGCCTCAGAGTATACCTATTTCTGACATCACCTAAGAATTCGTCAAGACTTAGAGAAGTAAGGTCTTCAGCTATTTTAAGAGAGTTTCCAACATCCTTGAGAAGCCTTGAAATCCTCTCATCGCCAGTATCCATACTTACCAACCTATAACGCCATATTTAAGAAGCTGCTAAATTAATTATAAGGCTTTCGCGAGCGCGCGCTTCTTTATCGTTTAAGCCCAGCGAAATTTCTGAGATGGAAATTATGTCAAGTGCGTGCTGCGCTTTCCCCATTCTCCTCCTGCGTTACTGCCCCAGCCATGAAAGCACAGCCCAAGACGTCGATACTGGTTATACGCTTCCTTTTAAGAAGGCGCGTAGCTCCTGCATTTTATCCTCCGGAATAGGGTTAACCGCCTTTATCCAGTTTATTTTGCCGAAATGCTCCATGTCGAGTGTGTAAATAATCCTGATTTGATTCTCCTCCATCAAGCGCAGAATATATCCGTCCCAAGCATCCAAACCATAATTCTCAGTGTTCTCAAAGGACTTCTCCACATCGTCTCCGTCAATACGCCCATGCCAAACTATCCTTTTAGAGGAAAGTAAGCTTCGCAGTAAGCCGCCTGCCTCCTTGGGCGAAACGCCGTAAAGCCTAGTCAAAATATAGTGGGCGCCGAAAACCACAGTATACGGGATGAGGACTCTGATTCTACCCCTAACAGCGTCCTCCATCAGCTCTAGGCAATAGTCGGTAGCAGGGTTCTTAGACAAGCCTACAGCCAGGATTCCGACGTCGACTACGGCGTCAGCCCTAGCTTCCTTCTCGCCCAATCCTCCATCATCCAGCTCTTCAGGTCAGCAGGAATCTTCTTTCCAACAGCCTTAATCTCCACTAAATGGTTTTTGATTTGACGCATAATCTCGTCAGGCGTTTTCTCCTCCCGCACCAGCCTAACCACTATAGCATCTCCCTCCAGGGTCCACTCAACCTCCTCTCCCTCGCGGATCCCCAGCTTCTCCCTTATTTCCGCCGGAATCACTGTTCTCCCCTGGGAGGAAACCTTGGTCTTACTCCCCATATTTGGAATGGAAGATGGAATTCCACTTTATAAACTTTGCCAAGCCTAGTAGCGGCTGCAGCTCAATGGCACGCTCAAGAGCATGCGCCACCAATTGCCTGCTACTCTTCCCCTCCGTTCATACGCTAAACTGTTTCAGGCCTGACTCGTGTTAAGCCGGGCACCCTGTCGTATGCCTGGTCGAAGGAAATGATTTTCCTATCCAGGTTCAGCGCAGCCGCGGCGTAGTGCGAGTCGAAGAACGTTAGGCTGAGGGTTTGCCTCAAGTATACGCTTGCAACAGCCACGTCCGGCGTTAACCCGGCATATTTCACGTTCGGCAGCGCCGCTATGGCCGCCAGGTCTTTCAGAAGCCTATCCTCCATTTTCTCGCTCCTGTAGATCAGCTCCATCTCGATCAGGCTGACGCTCGAAATCTCCACGTTTACCTGCCTGTTTTTGAGTTTTTGGAAGATTCTTTCCGCGACGGCGTGGTTAGGGTCATACTCGTTCAAGTATGCGAAAACAACATCGTTCTCCAACAGGGGCATTAGTCCTCAGCCCTCTCAACCTCTTTCCCAGCGGTCTGCTCCGCCTGTTTCCTAAGCTCTTTGAACGGTTTCTTAACGTTGAACGCTCCGTGAAGAACCTGGAATGGGTCTGATGGCAGCGGGATTATTTTAAGGTGGTCTCCAGCGTTTATGATTAAGACTTTCCTCCCGATGTTGAGTGATTCCCTGACCTCTTTCGGCAGCGTCAGCCTCCCCTTGCTGTCTAATTCTAGAATGCTCATTTTCCCACCTGATTATTTCTTTAATTCTTAGTGGGATTTAAGCTTTATCATTTCTATAGTGGGATAAACTTTTCATCACCCGCACGCGCCAAACATAGAGCGAATGAGCTCTGACGAAGGGGATTGTTAGAAACCGCCTATTTGAAGCCGACCATAGGCCTTTAGCGCGCGGATTAGGATTTCATCCCCATTATTCTAACCAGGTATCGGGAGACTTTTTCTCCGAAAACTTCTCTGATAAGCTCCACGTCGTCGCTGTTCAACACTTTAAGACCCCTGACGAGTAGAGCGTAGGCTGCGACGCCGGTTAAAAAATGCAGGGGGAGGAACAGGCTTCCCTGGAGAAAATGTTGAGAAGCAAGCACCACTATCGCCATGAGAGTTGAGGATAGGATGGTCTTGAAAGCAGCCGTAGCATCTATCCTAACCGTCACGATCCTCTTTATGAAGAATAGTGAGAGCAGGAAGCTTAGGAGGATGGATGCTCCCTTGACGACGGCGAGGCCAACCAGGTTGAGAACCGTCACCAGGGGCATGAAAACTATGCTGAGCAGTGTTGAAGCAAGCGTCACCAGGAGAATAGTCCTGGTCCTCCCGTATATTAGCAGGAGGTTGCTGAAGGCTGTGGAAACCCCGTAGACCATGCCGAAGACGGATAGCGTCGCCAGCGTAAGCCAGCCCGGCTCATACTGTCTCCCCGCGAAAACAATCAACACTTGCCTAGAGGTTGACGCTAAGCCTAGTGCAAGCGGGAAGAGAAGCAGCATCGTGTACCTGCTAACCCGTCTAACACCCTCGGAGACGGCTGAGTGCTCACCCCTGCCGTACAACACGCCGTAGAAGGGGAGGAGGGAGGAGCCTACTGCTGAAGCAATGGACGCGTAGACCGTGAAAGCCGTGTAGGCAACGTTGTACACTCCGAGCTGTTGAAGCGGGAGGAAGGCGAGGATGAGAGCCTTATCATACCAGTTGTAGAGGAAGGAAACCATTGAAGCGGCGTAAACCGGGGCTGAGAACCTCAGCATGCTCCAAAGGATACCATGCTCCCCTGGGGAGCCTCCTCCTAAGCCCGTTAGCCTAAGGGTTGAGGAAGCCAGCAACGCTAGCAGCACAATGCTCCCCGTAATCCAGCCGTAGAACACCCCCGTTAAGCCATAGCCCTGGAGCAGGAGTACGACTATTGAGACCCATCTGGCTGCGACGGAAACCGTGTTGAAGAAAGCCATGGTTTTCAAACGCCCTGAGCCAAGGAGGACACCGTTCAGAAGAGAAGCGATGGAGGCAAGCGTCATGTCCACAGTGACTATGGCTAGCAGGCTAGAGTACCCGGGGGATCCGAAGAAAACCTGGGAAACAATCGTCGACGAAGACAGTATCAGGAGGAAGACAGCCAGGGAGACTAGGAGCCTGAATACGAGGGCTGAGAAAACACGCTTCGCGTAACCCGTCTTCCTCCCGATACTCTCTGAAACAAACCTCGCGATAGACGCGTTCAAACCGAAGTCAACCAGAACCTGGGCTAGAGAGTGGAGGAGAGTAACCCCGGCTACAACACCCATCTCCTCCTGCGTCACCACCCTAGCCATGAAAGCATAGCCCAAGACGCCGATAGCTGTTGAAACAACGTTTTGAAGAACAAGATATATTGAGCCGACGGCGACGGAAGCAATGCTTAAACCCTCGTCGTCAGGCAGCGCTCAACACCCTCCTACCAGGGCACAGCGGCCAACCGCGATACGGATGCGCCTTCAATATTTCTCCCGTTTTCCCGAAGCTTCATGCTTTCTTGAGAAAGAAGAATAAACTTAAAAGCTTTAAAAAAGATGTTTGAACACTAGCCTAAATCTCTAGACTCCTCCTAGTTACACAAGCCACCTCCATGCCCTTCAACACTTTAACCATGTTGAGCAGGCCGTCAACAGAAACCTGAGAGAACGAAATCGTTGTTCTATCGCTCCAGGTAAATCTCATCCCTGCTTTTATCACAAACCAGCCTGAATCTAGCGCGCGACCAGTTCTTATCATGCTCTTCGAACACGACCAGGAGTTCAGACATTTTGCCGTTCTTCAGAATTTAACGAGATTACTTATAAGCCTTTTCAGGAAAACACGTGCGCTCGACAACTTGACATCATTCTCTCCTTTCAACCCGTGATGTTACTGCTTGATGGTGCTTCCGTTTTATGTCCAAGTATTTTAACTATAGTGTTAGCGTTCTCCCGTATTTTCCTCGTAAGCTTCTCGTCATCGGTTACTAGCCTTGAATTGTTCTCTATCGACGCCGCTATGTATGATGCGTCATAGAACGTTGCTTTAAGTTCACATGCTAGCTTTAGAACCATTCCATCATTCGAAGGATTCACAGTTCCCATTATTTTCAAAACTTTGTTCAGCAAGAGCATTGTTTCAAAAGCCTCCTGAATACTTATTCTTTTCTGAAGCAGAGCCTCCTTCCAAAGTGGGTTTCCAACCTCGTATTTCGCTAAGCTCAGAGTTAAACTATCCTTAAGCAGGCACGAGATTAATTTGTTAGCGTCAACGATTATTTTCATCCTCAACCCTTTTCCCGATACCTTCCTTGACCTTTCTGTCCACCTTCACTGCATCATCCTCTGTCAGCATAGAGTCCTCTGTAAGCTTATCAAGCGTCAATATGGATAGCGCATAGTTCACAGCCTCTTCTCTGACGACCCTCTCCAAAAGCAGCTTCATAAATGGATCGGATTCGATTAAGGCATGTATTTCTTCCGGAACCTCTATTTCAATCTGTTTTGGCACGGCTAAATAATATCTTCATGCGCGTGCTATCCGGGTTTAATGTTTCTCATATTCCGCAAAGCTTGTTCAAGCTTCAACGGTTTGGCCTTAAGCAATGTTGAAGCCTTATCCACGTTTAGAGAGGAGTCTCTCGGCCTCCTGGCCTTCCAAGAGATACTTCTCATCTCAGCCGGCTTCACCAAATCCTTATCTAGGCTGAAGGCTTCAGCGAGTTTCAATGCAAACATGTATCTATTGATTCTTGTAGCGCCCGAGGCATGTAGTACTCCGGTTATCCTCCTCTCCGCAACCTCCAGAAGCATCTCAGCCAGGTTAGTGTTAAGCGTCGGCGACACGTACTGGTCTATGAGCGCATTAACCTCCTTCCTCTGCCTCAAATTATTAATCACCCATGTGGCAAAGTTAGGCTTCCCCGTGAGGCTCCACCCGTAGATTACGCTTGTTCTGGCAATACACCACTCTACAGCATACTCTTTAACGAACTCCTCCCCCTTAAGTTTCGTGAAACCATAATAGTTAACAGGATTAGTCTGGTCATCCTCAAGGTACAGGCCTTTCTCACCGTCGAAAACATAGTCTGTTGAAACGTAAACCATGTGTGAACCGTTTTCAGCTGACGCTTCCGCAATGCTTCTCGTCGCCTCCGCGTTCACCCTCCAAGCCAGATCCCTATTGGCCTCGCAGCCGTCGACATCAGTGTAGGCCGCCGTGTGAATGATTGCGTTCGGTTTGACCTCAGAGATAGTCTTCAACAGCCTGCCCCCGTCGGTTATGTCGAGCGTAAGAGGCACGCCGATGTTCACAGCATGCTCCCTGTAGAGACAATAGACCTCGTGGCCCTTCTCCAACGCTAGCCTGGCGACTCTGTGGCCGACCAGCCCGCTTGCCCCTGTCACCAGGATTCTCAAAACTACCACTTGAGCCTCCAAGGTGTAGGGTGAAGAACCTGCTCGCCAGCCAGAGGTCTCCACCACCACTCGTTACTCAAATACCATTCTACAGTTTTCTTCAAAGCCTCGTTGAAAACGTGCCTAGGCTCCCAGCCCAGCTCGCTCCTGATTTTAGAGGAGTCGAGGCTGTACCGCACGTCGTGGCCAGGCCTGTCCTCTACAAACTCCACAAGGTCTCTAGGCTTACCCATGAGCTCCAGAATCCTGTCTACAACCTGAAGGTTTGAAAGCTCGTTTCCTCCAGCAATATTGTAGATTTCACCCTTCCTCCCTTTTCTCAAAACCGTGTCTAACGCTTCGCAATGGTCCAGGACGTAAATCCAGTCTCTCACATTCCTCCCGCTCCCGTAAATCGGAATCTTAAGATTCAGCATCGCCCTGACTATCGTCTTGGGAATAAGCTTCTCTGGAAACTGGTATGGCCCGAAATTGTTAGTGCAGCGCGTAACGCACACGTTCAGCCCGTAGGTCCTATGGTAGGCTAGGCAGAAAAGGTCTGCTGAGGCTTTTGAAGCAGCGTAGGGGCTTGAGGGCTTAAGCCCATCCTCCTCCTTGAAGGAGCCCTCCAGAATATCGCCGTAGCTCTCGTCAGTGCCGACTTGAACAAGCCTAACGTTCCTGCTGCTCCTCCTAACCGCCTCAAGAAGGACTAGAACGCCTTCAGTATTGCTCCTGAAGAAGGGCCAGGGGTCGGCTATGCTGCGGTCAACATGGCTCTCAGCCGCAAAGTTTACGGCAGCATCAGCATCATTCACGAGCATGCTCATGAGAGCAGGGTCGCATACGCTCCCCCTTACAAACCTGTACCGCTTATCATCCTCAATATCCTTCAGGTTGCTCAGGCTAGAGCCGTAGGACAGGTTGTCAACGTTAACAATCTCAACATCCCCGTGCGTTTTCAACACGTGCCTGATGAAGTTGCTCCCTATGAACCCGCAGCCGCCAGTAACCAGGAGACGCATGCTCTCACCTGTGGGGAGGGTAAAACCAGTCCCACGGCCTGTTGCACCGCGGATCATCAATCCTACCGTTTATCATCCTTGGAACTATCTGGGGATCGTTCCAGGGCCTCCTGACCTCGTCAGGCTCCTCGTAGTCGTAAAGCCTGTTCACGAAGTAAACCAGGTAGGCTGGCTCAGGGCTCACAACCTTGAAGCCGTGCCAGTAGTGGCCAGGAACCCTCAGAACCTGCAGTACTTCACCTGAAAGCACTGTTTCAAGCAGGTGGGCCTCCTTCTCATCGTAGACGCAGGCTTTAACAGAGCCTCTTAAAACGAGGAAATAGTCTGTCTGACCCCTCTCATGCCTATGCCAGGCCCTCACGACGCCCGGGTACGTCACGGAGAGGTTTGCCTGCAGAAGAGAATCCCCCTCTAGAAGGCCCGCCCAGTCTGAACGCATGATTTCAGCGAACACTCCGCGTTCATCAGGATGCCTAGCCAGGTTGAGAAGCCTCACGCCAGCGAGAGGGAGCTCCCTAGCCTTATCCTGCGGCATGTTTAAACCATAGCGTGCATGGTAATAAGCCTATAGCTCCACCTCGGAGTAGTCCCCGACGTGAAGTCTTAAAGCCTTTCTAGCCCTGTTCTTCACAACCCTAGCATTCTTGCCGACGAGGCTCTCCTCAAGCCTTTCAACATCCTCGATGCAAGCCCCCTCTAAAACGATGGAGTACTCTATCGAACTGTTCAAAACCTTAACGTTATCACCTATGCTCGTGTAGGGACCGATGAAAGAGTTTTGAATAACGCAGCCCCCACCTATCACCGCGGGACCCCTTACAGTGCTGTTGACAACCCTGCTGCCCTCCCCGACGGAAACCCTTCCCTCAGCCCTGGAGTCGACCAGCTCACCCTTAACCTCTCTAGCCCCATACTCATCCAGGATCAGCGAGTTAGCGTACAGGATATCGTCTTTCTTCCCAGTGTCGAGCCACCACCCGTCGACAATACTGTAGCTCACTCGAAAACCCTTTTCAAGCATTGTTTGAACAGCGTCGGTAATCTCGAGCTCACCCCTCCAGCTGGGCTTCAAACCCTTAATGATTTCGAAGACAACGGGCTTAAAGAAGTATACTCCGACTAATGCGAACCTGCTGGGGGGAACCCTAGGCTTCTCGACAAGCCTCACGAGACCACCCTTATCATCGAACTCTGCGACGCCGAACCTCGAAGGATCATCAACCTCCTTCAAAAGAACCATGCAGTCGTAATCGTTCACGAGAAACTTCTCGAAATAAGCCTTAATACCGTTCTGAAGAAGATTATCCCCAAGGTAAACTATGAAGCTATCGTCCTGAACGAAATCCCTGCACAAGTATACTGCGTGAGCAATGCCCAGGGGCTTACCCTGGTGAACATAAGATATCCTCATGTTGAACCTGCTTCCATCACCGTAATGCTGCATTACAAGCTCCGGAAAAGTCTCGCCAAGAACAATCGCCACGTCGACAACACCGATACTCCGCAAATCCTCTAAAACATACTGGCTTATAGGCTTGTTCGCCACGGGAATAAGCTGCTTAGGGCCGCTGAAAGTCAAGGGACGAAGCCGAGTGCCGGCGCCACCATGCAAGACAACACCTTTCATTTAGTGGAACCAGTAATCTCCCTGAAATTTAAACCTTATACGGAATGTTCAAGCATCGCACGCCACTCTAGTTAGGCCAACTTTATTCAAAATGACGCGCGCCAGGTTTTCGGAGTTTTATCCGCCTAGCTTTTCTTTAGGAATTTATGGTATTCTATTACTGTTTTCCCGGGGAAGGGATTTACTATGGTTATCCATTGCCCTTCTATTCAGATGTTTAGTTCCAGCTCTCCTAGCAAGATGGTTTCTGTGATGGTTGCTCCTTTCTCCTTAAGTTTTTCATCTGCTGTGACGAGCCTTCCCCCAAGTCTTCTTGAGAGCCAGAGGTATGCTGAGTCGTATACTGTTAGGCCTGAAGTGGTGGCTGCTTCGAGAATTTCAGCGGCTTCCCTCCAGAGTATTGGAGTTAGTTTGATTCCGAGGGAGCCTACCGCTTCTAGAGCATCAGTTCCATCTCGAGTTTTCAGGACGTTGTTCCTAATAGCTTTAGACATGGCTGAGGCGAGCTCATAGATTATGAGTGTGGGGGCATATGCTTCTAAGCTGCCCGAGGCAATCGCATTCTTCAACGCGTCGGCTTCCTCCTCCCAGGGCTCGCCGGGTATGATCCATTTCGTAGCGACGCTTGCATCGATTACCAGCTTTACCTTCTTTCCCTCTCTTCCCTCAGCCATCCAACAAGAACCTCCGTCGGCACCCTTCTCGCCCTCCGCCTGATCTCGTCGAGCTTCTCAGCCGCCTCCCTTGCAAGCTCCTCCCTAATCTTGGCACTTATCGCCTCCCTGAGATACTCGCTCCAATCAACTTTCACACGGCGCATCCGCTCCCTAAGCTCCTCCGGAACCTTCACTGATACATTCACGAGCTTACCAGATGAGCTCATCATTATAGATTACCCATCCAGCTCCTATATAAACATTATTTTAGGCGCGCGCTAAAGAATGAAAACAGGATGTTAGTATCAACTGCTTATATCCTTCTTCAACTTGGCGAGAAGCTCCTCACTAACCTCGGTCGGAATCCTTACAACGATCTCAGCCATGTCCATTACGGTATTCTCACCAACCAGTATTTAAGCATTCTTAAAAGCATTAGTAGATCAAGCTCGTCAGTATACGGGCAGGAAACATAAACGTCACCAGTCTTAGAAACAGCAACACCGTAAAGATCGTAAGTAGCCTTAGAAGCCTCGTAGACTAGGGTCTCAAACCCTTATTTTCGACCAGAATATGTTCTTGTCTTTTCACTTTAATAACTTCAGAAATTCTTCTTTAGTTAGACCAATTTGATTCAGAATATCCATGAGCGTCGTCTTATTAATCTCTTCGTGAAGAGGAACCACGGTACGCCTTCCGTCCTCATGCCTCAGGAACACATGGCTCCCCCTTTGCCTTACTGGATAAAAACCCAGTTTAGAAAGAGCCCTTATCACATCCCTTCCGGAAACAACAGGAAGCTTAGACAACGAGCTCTACCAGTTTATGCCCTTCTTTCTCCGCCTCTTTCTCATACTCTTCAAGCACTAATTCTAACGCTTCCCTAATATTCATCAAAGCCTCCTCCTCAGTTCGTCCCTGAGAAATAACTTCCGGAAGCTCTACACACCTCGCGGCATACCAGCCGGATTCCGGATCCTTCTTCAACCGGACTGTGAATCTCCTATTCTTCACGTTTTAAAGAAAACAAAAACCAGTATTTAAGCATTCTTAAAAGCATTAGTAGATCAAGCGCGCTAATAGTTTCTATCAAAGTTATTATGAAAATGGTGGAAGTAACTAAAAGGCTGAATGAGCTTGAAGAAGAGATTAAAAAGCTGAGAAGCTTTATACTGTAGCGCGCTATGAATTTCGTTCCTGCTTCTCTTAACCTCCAAGTGATAAGGCTCCTTCCTCACATAAGACTGAAAGAACTTCATGACAGAATCATTGTTGCAACTGCGAAGATTCTTAACGCCACGTTAATTACAAAAGATGAAGAAATTAAAAACTCAAAGATAGTTGAAACCATATGCGCGCGCGCTAAAAAATGAAAGAAGAACTATTAGGTCTAATGCATATCAACCCACAGCTTGTTTCATCTTTCCAGGAAAACTTCATTAGATCGTTCGTTATATATTAGTTTATATCTCCGCAACACATCTCTTCCAAGTAAGGAAGGCATAACCATGATCAGCTTCTTCGACTCTGCATCAAGGCTCATTAAATCATGTCTACCCACAAGCATTTTTATTTGCTCTTTACATAAAGAGCCATCGTCTACTCTAAACATTAAATTTGCGTCTTTAATAATATATGTTTCGATCATGCCGCCTATTCCACCAACATTTCTTTCAGCCCTTCTAAGCTTGGTAACATCTAATTTAAGATACCTCAGGTCCTTATCGAGAATTATGGATGCTGAGGCCCCAGTATCAATGTGAAAATCCACAAGCTTGCTTAAGTTGAGCTCCTCGGAGACTAATATTGCCTTAACGAAGGGGGCAGGTGGGTCAAACTTTCTCTCCAAGAAACCTTTAATCCTCATAGAATAAGCTGAATCTTCTCCTTAGTCACGTATTCTATTGAAACTTTTTCTAATGGAAACTTGGCTTCAACCCTACTAATAAGCCTATCTAAGTCGGGGTCTGAATCAACCACCTTCTGGTCATAAATAGCTATGAACTTCTTGTCAAACTTTTTAACCAACGCATCGTAATTCTCTTCAAACCACCTCCTATTACTCTCGTGAACGTCGAAGAGCATCAAATATTCGCTCATCCTAAT
>JBNAVT010000012.1:0-55486 GCA_049700215.1 Thermoproteota archaeon | reverse complement strand
CGCCTCTCCCATGACAAGTGGCTCCTCACAGAACAAGTTTATTTCTATAACCTCGCCCTCATAAACCAAATGCTTTCTTTCTACCCTCGCCTCAGGGTAACCCATTTCGATGAGCATAACCTCTAGAAACGATGCAGCGTGATCTTCAAAGGTTACGCCGAGAGCCCTGCTCAGGTCCCTGAAGCCGGCAACCATGTACTTACGCATCCTCTCTTGCTCCGCCACGAGCCTGTTCTGACCCTCCCTCAGGCTTCTAACCTCCTCCCAAAGCTTGTTCTGGCCTTCTTCTAACTTATCCAGTCTTTTCAAGACTTCCGATAACCCTAAGTAACCTGCTACAGTATAGCGGAACTCTAGGTCTTTCTCAAGCAGCTCGATGAACTCGCGTCTAAGCTTCTCAGCCATAGGCTGTTCTATAAAGCATGGAGAGCGGATATTTAAAGATTCTAAGAAAGTTCGACCTATTCTGAATAACAAGAGGTTTCCAGTATTAGAACATCGTGACTATCGTTCAGAAGCCGGAGATGGCGAGGGACTCAAAATGTCGTTAGAAAGTTACTGAGCACAGTCCCTCTCGCGAGGAAGCCGTGTGATAAGCCTCGATACAGACCCGTGGTAGTGTCTGAGGTAAGCAGGAGAAGGTAGAGGTTCATGTATGAACTTAGTTTAAACGAGTTCCTCAATGATCAGCATAATCAAGGATTATCGGGAACCTTTGTAAAGCCTGCATCCTAGTCAGGCTGCTCGCCACCCTCCAGGCGTCTATGCTCCACCTGCGCTGCGCAGGCGTTTCCGAACCCTTATCCTTTATCGAGATGCTTTTCGCAAGCATTGGGGAGGATGCTATGAGTGATGAGACTAGGCCGCCTACGAGGCCCAGCGGGGAACGTGTTAACGCTGTTGCCAGAAGACCCGCCAGTAGGCCTGCTCCCATGATTACTGCGGAGGCTGTTAGCATGGTTGCCCTAGACCTTGTGCTCAAAGGGTATTCGACGAAGAGAACCCTCCCGCCGGACGCGTCTAGGAGAACCCTGAAAGACCTAGCCTTGTAAACGTACTCCATGAGCCAGAACGGGTAGTGCACTAGCCCGAGGTAGTTGACTTCAGCCTTCTCAAGCCTCTTTGATCCTCCGCAGCTCCTGTTTGCCTCAGCCATCGCCTGCCCGGATATGAACCTGTGAGCAGCGTTGTAGGCTTCCTCGTAGCTCACGGTGGGCATGTAGAACCTGCTTCTCTGAGCCTGACTCGGGTTGAAGAAGCTCCTACCCCTTACTGAGAAGGAAAGCTCCTTAGCATGGTTGTCAAGCCAGGTGCCGGTGTATGCTGCGAGAATAGGCATGTTCCTGGTTTCAAGATAGGTTGCCTGCTTTCCGCCGTATGAGCAGGAGGAGTATGCTTTGCAGCTGAAAACATGGTAGGGAATGTTGTAGAGCTCAGCCCTCCGGAGATTGGCTTCAGTGTTGAAATCACCTGGGACCCCGTACCTCCTGCTTATGAACTGCATTGCTTTACGCCATGCTGAAGAACTCTCCACGTAGGCTGGAAACATGTAGTATGTCCACGCCTTCCCGGTTGAGGTTTCAAAGGTGTGGCCGCAGTACGGGCAGACGATTATCGAGGCGGCTTGCGGGACAGTTATGGAAGCGTTGCAGTTTAAGCATGTGACTGTCTTCATGCTCATTTCCATTTCTCCTCCCTAACGTCGCTAACAGCCCTGCTGGCTAGTAGGGCTCCGGCTCCTGAAGCAAGTATGAAGACCACCACTGGGAACCAGTTTTCAAAGGATGTTAAGAGGGTTAGCGCGAAGGCGCCCAGCACCACCGTAAGGATGCTCCCTATCACGTAGAGTATCCTCTGACCTAGAAAGACTGGTTCAGAAACCCTTAGGAATTGAAGATTGTAGCCTGAGACACATGCCCTGTACATGCCGCCCTTATACTTGTACACTAGGATCCACATCGGGGCCAGCAGTATCCAGAGCGAGTCAACCCTGGGCTGGCAGGAATAGTAGTAGAAGCCGTCTAAGCCGTTTGACGAGCGTATCCTATCCCTCAACTCGTCTTCAACCATGTCCTTAAGCTCGTCCTCAGCCTCCTCTGGAAGAAGCTCTGCATTTAAAACCTGCAGCCCAACCCTCTTCCAGTCCATCGCAGCCAGGGGCTGAGGATCCTTAGCGGACTTCGCCTGTTCAACAAGCTCCTCCAAGCCGTATTCAGCAGCCTCCCTCCTAGCCTGGAACGCGAGTCTCATAGAATTGTTGAAAGACCCTTTCTTCGTCACTGTCCTAGTCACGTAGGATTTACCCCTTTTCTCAGTAACCCTCTGGAAGCCGGACCACTCGCCTACCGCTGAAACGTCTCCGACTAGAACAGGCACGTAGAAGCCCTGAACCTCTATCAGCTCAATGTCGCCGTAAACCCTGCTCATATCCGGGTCGCGCCTCATCCTGCTCCAGAAAGCGTTAACCACCTCATCCTTACTGCGAGTCGGGAGAACGAATATTTCAAGCCTCCCGGTTGAAAACCAGTTGACCGTACCGCAGTACTCGCACACGCAGGCTATTGTCTCAGGAGTATAGTTTAAAGGCGCGCCGCAGTTAGAGCATTTAAAGACATTCTGAGAAACCATTGTCTCAGTCAATGTTTACCAATCCTTGAAACTATTACTCCTACCAAGACGATTATTACGAGGGATACGCTCAGGTTCAGCGGCAGGTTGCCAGTGAGAATCGTCAGGAAGAGTGAGAAACCTAGGCAGCACATCAATAGTCCCCAAATCAGGTAGTACTTCCAGTCAGCAGCGTATATGGAAAAGAAAACAGTGTATAATCCGAGCATGATGAACGGCAGCGAAAACAGAATGAGTGGTTCACTGTAGCCTGTTGAAAAAAGTATGCCGTCTATGCCGATCGAGACGAGCAGGACGGCCAGCGCATAGCCTCCGTACCCGATTTTTCTACTCATCACATAAGCCTCCTGAACCACAAGGCAGGTTCCGAATATATAACTTTTCCCTTAATTTTTAATCGATAATCTGAAAACATTAAGCATGCTGCCTCAATTTCATAGCTAAATCCACTAACTCCTCTGGGCCGATTTCCTCGTGTGAACCAGCTACTCTCGGAGGCTTCTCGCTTAAACTTACAAGCCCCGCCCTAGGAATCCCTTGAGAATGAATCTGCTCTACGGCTTTCTTAGCCTCGCTCTCGCTGATCTCTCCAATCTTGACCTCGTATCCTATGATTGGGGTTTTGCCTTTCGAATCCAGAATGACTATATCTACATCACCCTTTCCATCCGGCAGAATCATGTAGCTCCTGATTCCTCCGAGATACTCGGCAAGCATCTCTCCAAGGCTGAATTGTAGCTCCTTACCCAGCACGCTTAGAACCATGCTTCTATCGATTTTCATGTACGAGGATTCACTGATGTTCAGCTTCTGGTCAAGGTAATAGGTTAGTGAGAGCAGCGGAGATCTATGCTTGAAATAGTTCCTCAGGCCCTTAGTCTTCCACAGCGGGATCTTCTCGAAAATCCCCATGCCTGTGAGCCTTTCAAGTAAACCGGTTACTGTAGGAAGCCCGCCTGATATCAGGTTGCTCGCGGTTAAAGCCCCGGAGATCTCAGCCGGCATCCACATGCCTCCACCCACCATCCTGATGACAGCATCGTAAACTCTGGTAAGCATTCTCTCCTCTTCTTCGAAAACCTCTCCCACTAGTCCGGGTGCTGACGCGAGAAAGTAATGAACTTTGTCGCATATTTCTGAAACAACATCCCTGTGGAATGAGATCATAGGGACCACCCAGGGATCGCGGACAATCAGCCCCCAGAGTAAAGCATCCTTCAAGGAGGGGCACACTCTACTAAGGGAGAGAATAGCGTCAGGATAGCTTATCAGGTCCACTTTGAAAGGGGAAAAAAGGCCTAGGAGAGGACTCTTTTTCTCAAAAACCCTTCTAACGATGCCGAGGCTGGAGCCGCTTGCAATCAGCTTTCCATTCGGATGGTTAACGGCAATCGAATCCCAATACTTATCCGGCAACCTTTGAAACTCGTCCAATATGACAATTCTTCTGTCCCTCAACAGTTTTCCAATACGCTTAACCGCCTCATCGAGACCAATATGGGAAAAGCCATCCCCCTCCCAAGCTGCAATACTGCCAGACCTAGTAACAATGAAGTAAATAGCCTGTGTGAAAACTCTTTTCAACAGGAAAGTCTTTCCAGTTTTCCGCCTTCCATACACTAGTATCCACCCTTTCAGGCTTCTTAACTCATCTTCCTCCCTTCTCCGTATCACAATATTGGGAATATTCTCCATAGAATATTCCCTTTAGAATATTCTTATAAATCTTCGGTCCATAAAAAGCGGAGCTAAAATCAGGACCGATTCAGCGCATATTCTTACTCATTCATTTCATAGTCTACTTGTTAATGGAAATGCTTCAAATATTATTGTAGCTTTTCACCACAGTTCAGGCAGAACTTCGAACCCGCCGGTACTGTTGACCCACATTTTGGACAGTTAACGGTCTGAGGCTGCAGCGCTGCACCGCAGTTCATGCAGAATCGGGCTCCACTAGGGTTCGAGGTTCCACATTTAGGACAGTTCACGGTGGCCTGCAGAGGTGTGCCGCAGCTTATGCAGAATTTCGCCGTACCCGGGTTCTGCGTCCCGCATTTCGGGCATGCTACCGTCCCAGCGGGAGGAGCGGCAGGCGGCTGCGCAGGAGGCGGCGGGGGCGCCTGTATTGGCGAGCCGCAGTTTGAACAGTACTTACTGGTTGAAGGAATCTGCGCCTTGCAGCTTGGACATATTACTAGGGGTGCTCCGGCGGCAGCCTGCTGCATGAGCTGGGGCACTAGAACTATTCCTGTTCCAGCCGCCGCCCCCGGCGACTTGCTTAGGGACTCGGCGACGCTCTTAGTCGTGTCCATCGCTAGAACCTGTGTGGCTGCGCCACCTGTCTGCTTTATCCAGAAAAGCCTGTCTCTGTACTCGGGCGTTGTGTCAACACCTTCAAACTTCAGGTCCACGATGTCTACGCCGACGCGCTTAAACTCCTCGTCTATCGTCGCCTTAACCTTGAACGAGACCTCTTCAAGCTTGGTGAAGACCGTTACAAGGTCGTATTTGGAGAGCCCCGTTATAAGCCTCTCATTCATGTACCCCCTGAGGAAGCTGTTTACGGCTTCAGTCGTGTAGGCGCTCTGCCCGCCGACAACCTCCATCACAAAGGTCTTCGGGTCTCCGACTTTAAACCAGAATGCCCCGTAGAACTTCAGGGGTGCGAGCTCAACCGTCTGCCCACTGGCGCCGAACAATCCTTTAAACTGCTTCGTTGAAACGAATATGACTGTCGCCTTGAAGGGCGTGGTTTCGAAGCCCGCCACCCTTGTCAACACGCCTGTCAGCAATGGGAGGTTCATGGTGGTTAAAGTATGTCTTCCAGGGCCGAAAACATCGTAAGCCTTGCCGTCCCTGAAGAATATGGCAGCCTCATACTCGTGGACGATCAGTTGAGCACCCCAGGTTATCTCCTCCTTAGGATATCTCCAAACAATGTCCTCAGCGGAAGCCCCTACCCACTCTATTATCTGAGGCATCTTTAGACACCTCTCTTAACGGAGACTATCTCCTCCTCCCTGGAGGCGAAGGCTGATTCAAGCTCCCTAGCCTTGGCTTCAAGCTGCTTCAAGAGACCAGGAAGAACGTTTAGGCTTCCTGTGCTCGCAGCATTTTCAGCCTCCCCAGCTATTCTGGAGACCTCTTCACAAGCCGCTAGAAGCCTGTAGTCGTAATCCATCAGCTTGTCGAGCTCGGCCTCGCGAACCTTAACAAGGTCGAAGAAGCCCGCGTAACCGTAGTCAGCATGCTCAATCTTGTTTATAACCCTGTCTAGGACCGCGGAAACCCTGTTCAGATTCTTAAACAATTCGACCGCATCCGAGTCGGCAGCCTCCCTTGAGACCGTTTTCAAATGAGACCTGGCTGCCTCAAGCTTTTTAACCATGAAATCCCTTAGAAGCTTGTCTGCTTCCCTCCTAACCTCCTTCTGCTTATACCCTCTGTAGCCGGGGATGTAGGAAGCTATCTTCTCAGCCAGTCCTCTTTTCTCCTCATACTCCTTTATGAACTCGCTCATGAAAAGACATTATCCATAACTAGCTTAAAAACATTACTTATAGAAGAATTTAAAAACACGTTTCTCACAACGGGAGCGCTACAGGCCTAGCCTCTTTAAGCGACCTGTGTACTGCCAGCGCAACCTCCACAGCAGCCCTCGCATCCTCAGCTGAAACCAGCGGCTTCTCAACCCCCTTCACGCAGTTGATGAAATGGCTAATCTCGTCCCTGAGATATCCTCTAACCTGCCCGTGAACAACCGGCTGGTAGTAGGACAGGGTTTCCGGCCCCTTCTCACCCCAGAACAAAAAGCTGTCGCTGGGCTGGCTTATCCAGATGCTTCCCCTCGTCCCCACGAGCTCAAGCTTAAAGTCGAAAGACATTGTGGAGGGCAAGACCCAAATGTTTTCAAGAGAACCCACTGTCCCCCCTTTAAACCTGAAGACAGACCAGACCGCGTCCTTGACGCCGTAGGGCTTGAGAACCCTGCTCTCCGCTTCAGCGTAAACACGGGTAATGTTCCTCCCAATGATCCACCTCATTACATCAATGTCGTGCACGCCTAGGAAGAGAAGGGGAGAGGTTTCCTTAAGCCAGGCTTTCAACCGCATCGGGGAGGTTATCGAGTTGTTTCTCCTAGCCCAGATTGAAACGGGTTCGCCGAGCAGCCCCCTATCCATGTATTCCTTGGCCTTCGCATAATTGTAGTCGAACCTCACTATGTGGCCAACGAGGAAAGTTACCCCTGCTTTTTTAACAGCCTTCACAATGGCGTCGGCATCCCTCAGAGTTGTGGCAATAGGCTTCTCCAGGAGCACTGCTTTCCCAGCCTTCGCCGCCGCCACCGTAGGCTCCCGGTGGAGGTGATCTGGAACAACGATGCTAACAGCGTCAATATCTGGCCTCGCTAAAAGATCGTTGTAGTCAGTATACCATTTCTCCGCCCCGTATTCCCTCGCAGCCTCCCTAGCATTTTTCTCGAGAACATCCGCGGTCGCCACGAGCTTAACCCCTGGGAGCTCCGAGTAGACGCGCGCGTGATACTTCCCCATAACGCCGCAGCCTATTACTCCCACTCTAACCAGACTCATCTTTCTTCACCTTAAAGCATCCTAACCCTCTCTAAAGGCTTTGCTTTCATAACCTCAGGGTTGAGAAGGCTTGGAGGAGCCTCTCCCCGGAGGATGCTTAGAATGTTTTCGGCAGCCTTCTCAGCAAGCCTCCTCCTAGCCTCGAAGGTGGCGCTCGCCATGTGCGGGGTTAGGACAACGTTATCCATGCTTATGAGCGGGTTGCCTGGGTTGATGGGCTCCTTCTCGAAAACGTCCAGCGCGGCTCCAGCTATCCACCCTTCTTTCAAAGCCTTAACCAGAGCCTTCTCGTCGACCACCGCCCCCCTGGAGACGTTCACCAGGTAGGAGGAGGGCTTCATACTCCTAAGCTCTCTCTCACCAATCATCTTAACAGTCTCAGGGGTTAGAGCAGTTGAGAGAACGATGAAGTCTGACTCCCTTAGAAGCTCGTTGAGAGTCCTGTATGATACGCCTAGCTCAGCCTCAACATCCGGCTTCCTAGTCCTGCTAAAGTATATGACCCTCATTCCCAGGTCCCTGGCTCTCCTTGCCAGGGCCTTTCCAATGGCTCCAAGCCCGATTATGCCGAGCGTCTTACCGCTTATCTCGGAGCCGAGCATGAACATCGGGGACCAAGCTATCTTCCAAGAGCCGCTTCTGAGAAACCTGTCTGCCTCCACAACCCTCCTGGCAACCGCGAAGATGAGGGCCAGCGCGAACTCTGCAACAGCGTCTGTCAAAACCCCGGGAACGTTCGCAACGTAGACTCCTCTCGCAGTAGCCTCCTTCAAATCTATGTGGTCGTAGCCAGCGCTCATGGTGCTTACAACCTTAAGCCTCCCAGCCTTCTCTAGAACCTCCCTGTCTATCCTGTCGTCTAGAAGTATTAGCGCGGCATCCTTGTCCTCGAGGCTCTTAACCAGGATACTCCTGGGCGCAGGGCGATCGGAGTCATGCAGCTCAACATCGCAGTGTTCTCTGAGAAGCCTCAGCGCGGAGTCCTGTATTCTCCTCGAAACGTAGACCCTTGGCCTAACCATGCTCACTGAGATTATTCATACTGTTTTATAAGTATTAGCAGGTTTAAAAACCTTGGAAGCGGAAGCCCTGTTCCCGTTAAGAAGGCTTTAAAACCATTATTCTCGGGCGAGCGTCTCCATGCCTGATGGCCCTCTCATGCTCAAGGCTCAAACCTATTTCCGAAGATAATTCTCTCACGTAGCCAGGCTTGAGAGTTATGAGCACGATCTTCCCATCGTCGCTAAGAACATTCCTCATCTCCGGCAGGCACCTGCTGTATAAAGCATATGGGTTGATCCTTGCCACCGGCTTAGTGCCGTAGGGAGGGTCTGTAACTATCCTGTCGACCTTAAACCTTAAAGCTTTAGAAAGCCTCCTGCAATCAACCCTCATGAAGACTATTTTTTCAGAAGCACCCATGGCTTCAGCGTTCAGGGCAGCGCCCTCCAGAAAATATTCTGAAACATCGAATCCGTATATCTTAACGCCACTGGTTGAGAGAGCAGCCTCGATGGGTATGATTCCGCCGCCGCACATTGGGTCGAGAAGAACCGTCCCCGGCGTTGGGCTGGCGATTCTAACCATCCCGTAAGCAACCGAGGGCCTGAGTGCAGCCGGATGGGTGAAGACGATGTACCTGCCCGAGGCATACTCGTTTCTGAAAAGGCCTATGAAGCATGTGTCTCCAACAATATCCAGGAAAACATTAGCCTGAAAATTCTCAAGATCCACTTTCAAGCCGTACTTGTCCACTAGTGCTTGGCCAGCCTTCCTCTGAACATCCATGCTTGTAAACTCGTGCTCGCCATGCCTCCTGCAAGTCACTCTGAACGAGGAGGCTTCGCGAAAACCGCTGGGAAACTCGATTCTCATAACCTCGTCATATATATCCTCGAGGCCCCTTAGACCCGCGTCCACTTTAAAAGCCCCGACATACTCTATGAACCAGTCTACGCTCCTGAGCGACAGCAGCCTTGAAGACGCGGAGGCAGGTATGTCTATAACTATCCTTCCGGGAACACCCTGAGGATTCTCCTCGACGACGCTTTTAAAACCGATCTTCTCCTCCAGCTCAGACTTAACAATGTCCTCGAGGCCGCATGGAAAGATTATTAGAAACCTCACGGCAGGGCTTTAAGGATACTAGCCTATAAGGCTTAACTTTTTCAGGAGCTCGAGAGAGACGTCTCTGGTTGGGCTTTCCGGCCTAGAAAGGCTTCTGAAGGCTTGTGAAACATATAGCAGTGTTGAGACTTCTTCATCGCTTAAAACACGTATCTTAATATTCCCGAGGGACTCGAGGGCTTTCTGAAGCTCTGGGTCGACTGGGCACGTGGTAAGTAGAATAACCCTGTCGAGCTTCCTGCTCCTTGCAAAGTCTATAAGGGGCTCGATACTGCTTCTTCTAAGCCCTTCGGAAGGCTTCGGCGCTTTAATAATAACCCCGACCTGCGCCCCCCCTCTAGTGTTGTCCGTGAAAAGCAGGTCTATCTCCCTCTTCCTGGTTAGGGAGACGTTTATTCTCCTCCTGCCTATGAGGCTCTCTTTCCCGAGGCCTGTTTCAATAAGGCTTGAAACAGCTTTTTCAAGTACGATTGCCCTCTCAGAGGATTTCTCAATGTTGTAGAACCTTGTAATTATCTGGCTTTTAACATCGCTGTCCGGCGTAACCGGGGTTGCAAGCCTGGCGACGGGCAGACCCATTTTCATAACAGCCTCCATCGCTATCACAGTATCCACGTAATCGGGTTGGGTAATGCCTCTCTCAAGCCTTTCAGCAAGTATCTCGATGCAGGCGAAACACTCTGACAGAAGCCTCCTGATTTCCCCGCCTGAGTTCGCCCAGAGGAGTTTAACGCTGTTCATGGGAAACATGTTCGAATAAGAGCCACCGCCCCTGTCGAGATAGAGGGCCTTCACATACCTGTCGATTATGTCCTTAGCCTCCTCCACGCTTATCTTCTCAAGGCTTATCGGGGTTGAGGAAACCCTGCTGACTATCGCAGGCGCCACCCTGAACCTTTGCCCCTTCAACTCTTCAAACATTACTGGTGTTAAAAGCAGAAGTATGAATAGACCGCCTGGACCATTGTCCACAATCCTTTTTAAAGTATGGAAGAAAACGTCAATATTATCCTGCACGAGCGTCTCAACCTCGTCAACAACGATTACGAAAGGCGAGTTGCTGACTAGCTTCGAGAGATTCACCAGCGTCGTTAAGAATTTTAAAGCGTTCTCGTCGGACTCCCTGAGGTAGTCGTTCGAATGCTTAACACCCCAGCTCCCGTAATACGGGCTTGGAAGCCACAGTATCCATTTAGCCAGGTTGAGATCTATGAACCTCCTTGTTTTCGAGGGCTCAAACCTTGTTTCAAACATTTTACCAAGCTCTTCAAGCTCGAGCCTTACGAGCCCTGTTATCTCAATCATCCCCTCTTCAACAAGCTTCCTAACAACCCTGAAATCGTTTGAAATCGTGTTGAAGGCCTCCCTAGCCTTCTCAGCCTTCTTACCTAGGACTGTTGAAATCAGCCCGACGCTAACGGCTTTCTGAAACAGTTCGTAACCCATCTTGGAGATCAGCGCCTGGTGTAGCCTCAGGGAAAGCTCCATGAGAAACTCTTTGCTGCCCAGCGTCTCCACAACCTTGAAGGTGAAGAAGACGAGGGAGGGCTTGTAAACAGAGTCTTGAATAGTAGGCATGTATGAGAAGGGCTGGCTCGGTTTCTCCTGGCTTAGAAGGTATTGAAGGTGTAGGGCGAGGTGTGTCTTCCCGCTTCCAGCATCCCCTATAAGCATGTCGATCTTGGGCTCCTCAAGCCTGAACGAGTAGTCTATCTCCTCCCTAATCCTTTTCAACGCGCTTATTCTGGACTCCCCGCCGAGTATCCATATTCTGCTCGGGACAGGGGTCAGGGGGAACGGGTTGGCTTCAAGCATCAGACGGGAATACCTATTTGACGATTGCATAATGGTAAACACCCCTAGCCGTCTTCAACCCATTACCCGGCTCCCCGCTTCCTGCGTGAAGTTGAACAGCGTATGGATCATTACTGTTTAACTCTATTATCCTCCTGTCGAATTCATCGCCGCTTATATTTAACTCCTCAGATACTTTAAGCCTGAGATCAGATATTTTCACGTATGGGGCTATTGGACTGGTTCTCACCAGCTCGCCGTACTTCAACCTTAAAGTCTCGAGGAACCGTTCAGGCGACAGCTGTTCAGCCTCCTTGAGCCTGGCGTACTTTAAAACCGGGAAGCCCCAAACGTTTTCAACGCAGTAGGCCCTTCCCGACTCAGAAGTCCTATACTTTTTAATGGTTCTAGGCCTTCCTTCAACCGCTTCTAGAAAGCCTTTTTTAACTAGTTCTTTAAACTCTTTTTCAGTAAGCCTGCCAGCCTTCTTAACCATTTTCTCCGTAACCCCCTTAGGAGTATCGGCGAAGACAAGCGCGAGCAATTGGAACTCGTTCAGCCGGTATCACCTTATTAAAAATGGCCTAAGGTAGTTTTTAAAGATTGCCTGACGGCCAGCCGCAGCAAGCACCATCCCCCCTGGGCATCCAGAGGTTTAGATAAAGTTAAATCCTACGAGGCGAGACATTTTTTACACGAGGAAGGCAAACGGTTAGAGATGAGGCGGAAAAGGAAGCGTAAAATGGTTTTCCCGAGAACCATGTTTGAATGCAGGGTGTGCGGGAAATGCTGCGTCGAGGATGTTAGGCATGGTAGACGGATAGTCCTAACCAAGACTGACGCCTTAGAAATCTCGAGCACTACCGGAATAGGTTTGAGCGAGTTTGCGGAGGAAAACAGTAGTGAAGCCTACCCATACGCTATTAGGCTTGTCAACGGGAGATGCTTCTTCCTTGAGCCGGATAACAAGTGCAGTATTTACCCGGTTAGACCCCTGGTGTGCAGGTTCTACCCTTTCGTAATGCAGAAGGTTAGGGAGACATACGTGTTTCACGCCGACCCTTTCTGCCCAGGGCTTGGGGAAGGCGCTTACCTCGACGAGGAATATTTCGAGAAGCTTGTCGAGCAGGCTGAGAAGCGTTTAAACAGGTCTACTGGGCTGTTCGAGGCGCACCGCAGTTAGGGCACCTGGTCTCACCCTGCGGGAAAACAGTTCCACAATACTTGCATGAAACAGTGGATATTGCGTGCTGAACCAGTGAAGGCGGGGAAACCTGTATTTCGATGGTTTTACTCGTCGCATCAGGCCGCCCTTCTACAGCAGCAACCCCCTTCAGATTCCAGGCCACAACCCTATCTAGGCTCTTGAAAGAAGGCTGGGCTCCAGGAGGGATTAGGATTTTAAACTGGTAGCTTTGGACAAATCCCTCGGGAACGTGCAGAGCCCCAGCCAACTGTGGTCTAGCTGAAAATATGACTGCAGAATCCCAGACTTGTTGCTCAACCTCCCTTTTAAGAGAAGCGTCATAAACCCTCCTGGTTTTACGTACCCGCTCGACACACTCAAGCTCGCACCTTATCTCAGCGCAGTCAAACTCTTCCTGAGACTCAACCTGTACTGCACCCTCCACGTTGTCACCAAGATAGAAGATCTGTTTCTTCAGAAACAAAGATATGTTTACCCTGGGCGGGGTAACCTTATCCCTGAGTTTCTTAAACAGGCTCACGGCAGGATTTTTCCACTGGAGGGATTTAAGTTTTAAAGAACGTTGAAATTAAACCAGGGGCTTACAATGGTATTAGCAGGAGGCTTGACAGGATTATAACGAGCCCGCCGATTAAAAAAGGCAGATTTATACTCATGGAGCCGGAGTATCCAGCCAAGAGGGGGCCGATAATGTTCCCCAGGGAGCTTACAAAGTTGACCACATTGAAGTCCCTCGCCCTGGTTTCATCACTACAGTGTTTTTGAATAAGGTAGCTTCTGAGGGGGAGCCATACTGAAGCCCCGAGAGGATCGTGTAGAAGCCATAGTGCTGCGGACATGGTGAAATCACCCGGCACGGTGGCCAAGGCTGTGAAAAACCCCTGTATGCACGTGAAAAGGATCAGGGAGGATTTGTAAGAAAACTTTTTCAAGCCCGTGACAATCCTGCTGCTGAACAACATGGGTATTCCTAGACTAAGCCTGTGAACAGTCATCAGGATTGAAAGTGTCTCTGGAGAAAGTGAGAATTTCTTTGAAAAGAACATGGGTGTGATGAAGCAGTGTGTAGCTGATCCTCCAATCGTCACAACAAGCCCTGAGGCAGCCAGAATAATAAGCCCCCTGTTTAAACCCTTGCCTCCACCCTTTTCCTCAAAGGGCTTCTCAACATGCCGTACTCCTGTAGAATCCTGTTCGCTGAAGAAGAGAGCGACCACTAGGAAGCCTATTACTTGAAGAAGCCCTGAAAAAACGAAGGGAAGCCAGTAACCATAGATGCTTATGAAAAGCCCGGAGGACGCGAGGCCCAACGCTTGAGAGATGAACTCGAGCCCTGATACTTTAGAGTAGGAGGCGATGAACCCCCTGCGATCCTGCTCGTAAACCATGGTTGCGAAAACAGCGTTCCTAATCGCAACCGCGGAGTCGAAGAGAATCTTGGCAATACCCATTATAATCACCGATTTGAAGTAGGGTGTCAGAAAGTGGGAGAACCCTCCGAGCAGTAGAGCCAATGCGATGAAAATTTTCCTACCGTACTTATCTGATGTAGCCCCGAGAAAGATGCTGAGGAAGGCGATGAATATTGCTGAGGCTGTGAAAACATACCCGATTTCCATAAGCGGAATGGAAACATAATCCATGTAAAGGGGGAACAGGATTTCGTAAAGCCCGAAGGAGAAGCCGAAGAGCCATGTGGATATGGTCAGCGCAGTCAGTCCTTTTCTGTCTGGCATGTGCTACGGGCCGTTCAGCAAGAGGCTTATAAGCATTGACGACAAAGTTTTTAAAAGGCTTTTAAAGCAATAATAATATGGCTAAACGCAGTGCAGGTGTGAAATATTTTGCTGAACCAGGTCCAGAGAACACTGGTAAAGTGATCAAGGCGGTTGCGGAAAGGATAAGGAAAGGGAGTGTCGCGAAGGTTGTTGTCGCAAGCACTTCCGGAAGGACGGGAGTCAGGTTTGCCAGGGCTTTAAAGGGTAAGACACAGGTTGTAGCCGTATCCCATGAGAAGATGGAGCCTAAGCTGAAGGAAAAGATAAGTAGTCTGGGCGGAGTCGCCGAGGACGGTACGCACCTGCCGCTCCACGGAAGGGGCATGGATAAGGTTAGGGATGCCTTCTACACTCTCGGGCAAGGATTTAAAGTAGCTTTAGAGGTTATTCTGATAGCTGCAGACAGGGGGCTTGTGAAGCCGTATGAGGACGTCATAGGCGTCGGTGGAAGCGGGGAGGGTGCTGACACAGCAGTAGTGGCGAGAGCAACCCCGACGAAGGAGATTTTCAGCAGCGACAAGTCTAAGAGGCTTGAAGTAAGAGAGATAATCTGCATGCCCTTAAAGAAGAAGTGGTGGGACTGAGTAAATAAGGCAAGCAGCGTCCTGGAGCTGAAAAGCAAGCTATTTTTCTCGAAACATTTTTTGGGAGAGAGAAGTTTAAGCGTAATCATCTTTGGCTTAAAAATCTATAAACCCTTTCTTAGGCTAAGAGGGTTCAGAAATGGCTAGGAGGCTGCCGGATAAGTTTCTTAAGTGGGCTTACTTTGACAGGGTTCGCTTCATCAAGTCAATCCTAGACGCTGAAAACACGGATAGGGCCATGTTCCTTATAGAGTCGACCAGGCACAGCCCTGCTCTCTGCACAGCCCGGATTAAGAATAACAAGATAGATTTGAACGCGAAGATCGTTGGCGCTGGGTTTGTTCCTAAACAAGTTTTTCTTGAAGATGCGGTTAGAGAATTGGAGACTCATGTGGAAGCTGGAGGTTTAATGACGGCGAGAGAATATGCTAAAAATGGACTTCAAATTTTGCTCAGACACCTGTATTTTGAGAATGAGGAGGAAGCGGATCGTAGAGTAGACTTTACGAAGATAGCGACTCTTGAAATCGGTGTGAAAATAGCAGGGTCGTCGAAACACACGTGGGAGAATGTTCAGAGCCATAGACGAGCAGTCATGCTTTACTATATGCCTCCCAACACGAGTTTCGAAGTTAGAGGCGAGCTCGACGTGTTTACGAGGGGAAACTATTTTAAATTCGTTAATTTGGCCCACGACGCATTCCACTACACTCCTAGTGAAAAAAGAGTCTTAAAGCCGTGTTACATCTTGAATGTCGAGGAGGTTTATGATAATAGTGCAACCGAGGAGGGTTTCGGACGCCTGCTGGAATAGTTTCAGCAACCTTTGAAGCGACGATTATAGCATTATCTTGGCTTCAGAGTTAACTTTTCCCCAGTAGAGTTGGAACAGGGGGCTTGAAGGCTTAGGCTTTACTTCATTTATCAGGCTTTTTTCAAGATCTAGCGATTCCGCGAAAGACTCTTGCGTAAGCCTCCTTAATTCCTCGGGAGACGCTTCCCCGTTTAAAAAACTAAGCCTTAATTCCTCAGCCTTCAAATGGAAACGAGATTCTAACGATTCCACCTGGCTACGTATCTTTGAAAAGTATTCTTGGAAGCAACCGAGCATTCTTCTACTTAATTTTTCATGAACCCACCAGATTGAATCCGGGTCGTAAAGCCTGTTAGGAGTAAGTTTAAAATCAGGCAGACCCGCTTCCATGAAGACCGGTTTGTAAACGCTTACACATGGTGTCGACGTGGCTGTAAACCAGTGTATCGGCGTTTTTTCGAAGAGCTGTCCGATGTAGGAGGCTGTAGTCTGAGAAGGCCTTGTGACAGGCCCGGCGTGCATACAGATGTCTCTCATCGACCCCTTAGCCGGAGTGAAGCCTCCCCCTAGCATGTGGCTTCTCATAATGTCCTTAACTAGGTAAACATCTATCTCCCCCATATTCCGCTCTAAGAAGCCCTGCGTATACGCGTGCCTCTCCCTGCCGCGGGCGAAATGCGTGTAAAACCAGTCTGAATAACATTTTGAGAAGTCGAAATCCCTATCATCCCTGCACCAGCCTTTCTCAACAGCGTTCTCAACAACGTTTTTCGAAGCCAGGTCCCACTTGTTTCTAATGGTTAAAGCGTTAGAGATGCTCCTCACGTTCTTCACTTTCTCAGCAACCCAGTGTTTTCCAGCAGTCTCCAAGACCCATGCTTCCCTAGGGTCAGATATTATGAAGGAATTGTGATAATACGTTTTGCTCTTAAACCCGCAGTTACCCCCTTGACCAAACTCCTCCAAGTATTTAACTATAAGCATGAGGGCTTCATACGAGTCTCTACACCTCTCTAAGGCTAGCCTTAGCAAATCCATCCCGGTTAAGCCCTTATCAGGCTTCTCCTCCTTGGTGAACACCGCCTCGTTTCCTATAGCTAACCCGAACTCGTTAACACCCATTTCAGCACCCCACATCCAGATTGGCCTCGAAATTATTACGGCGTGTGTTCTCTTCACCTGGGGAACCCTGACGTATGTGCAGTCAAGGAACTCCTCGTCGTGCTCCATTCTAGGATAGAACTCCAGCGCCTGAGGCTCGTTCGGCTCCCTGTCACTGTTCTTAGCGAAAATAGTCACACCCTTCTTAGTCGAGTTTTTAAGCGCTACTAAAGTGTCGCACATGCTTTAACTCGACTCGCTGAAGAAAAATAAACTTTTATCCAGTTTGCTTGAAAAACATGAAATCTGAGAGGAAGGCCGCCTACAAAACTATGAACGAGCTATCGAAGCCTCCATGATTTTAGGGCATAAGGGGTCTGGATTGTTAAACACTCCGTACCGCCTGTACGATCTAGCGTAGCATCCTCCTTTACATTTCTCGCTTAAAGCACAGTCTGGACACGGGTTGCTCCCGATGATTTCCCTCAGAACCCTGCTAGAACGCAGCTCCCTCCAGGCTTCTGCGAGACTCTTGCTTCGAACGTCTGAGACAACAACGTCAAGAGTATCGCAGAGAAGCACCTCCCCTCCGGGGCCTATATCCATATTTTTCTCAATCCTGCAGGAGTCCCATGAAACATAGTGTGAACTAACTATTAGGCTGGCGAACGGTATACACCATAGAGTAATACGGAAGCCCAGCTCATCCGCCGCTTCACCAGCTAGGCGTAAAGCCCTGACGCAGGAGTAAGCATCGGCATGCCAACCCTTGTCCGCCGCCCTTCCGAAAGGCATTACTGGAAGCAGCACAGCAGAATAGGCCCCTAGCCTCTCAGCCAGCCGCACAAAGTCTCCGGCTTCACCAGCGTTAAGCCGGGAAATGGAGAATATGGGTGTGAAGCCAACCCCCTCCTCCCTCAGAACCCTTATGCTACGCATCAACGCGTCCCAGGCCCCGGGCCCGCGCACAGCCTCATGCGTATTCTTATTGGCGCCGTCTATGCTGGTGAACACGTGGATCCCCAGCGAGCTTAGCCTCCTAGCCTTATCCCGGTTTATAGCGGACAGGTTTGAGAAAAGCGAGACGCTTACCCCGTTTTTCGCGGCGGCAAGTATTTCGAAAACATCTCTCCGGAGAAGCGGCTCTCCGCCTGTTAAATGAAGGTTTTTAACACCCATTTCACAAGCCTCCTCAACCAGTTTTAAAACCCGGTCTCTGCCGAGCTCACTACCCCAGGAGCGGGAGGAAACGTAGCAATGCTCGCATCTAAGGTTGCACCTATTCGTAAGCAGCCATGTCACATGCTCCGGAGGGCTTATGGTTGGACTCATAGTCTCACCCGAGAATCTTTAAAGCCGGGGTAGGAGTGTGAACAAGGGTTATTAATATGTTGCCGTGAAAAGAGTCCCACTGGAACCTTATGGGAGCATTATGGGAACAGCCTTATAAAACATTCTCAAACCGTCCAAGTCCACTAAGCTTACTGTCGAAAAACCATGCTGGAGCCAGCTCATCGCAGGCACTGGACGGAGACTCCCCCAGCTACGTTTAAAACTTATATTGCTATGGAAAGCCTGGCCCCGTGTGAACGCGGCTGAAGCCATAAGCATAACTCTTATTGCGTTCCTATCTACAACGCTGCTTTCAGCCGTCGGGTTGGCGGGTGGTGTGCTAATAGTTCCTGCTTTAATCCTGCTTTACGGGCTGGAATCAAGGTATGCCGCGGGGACAGGTGTCTTCGCGATAATATTTGGAATCTTCTCAGCAGCGTTCACGTATTTCAGACAGAGAAGGGTTGACGTGAGGCTCGCCCTGCTCTTCGACACTCTAGACATACTGGGTGTTGTGGCAGGATCATACTTAGTCGTTATCCTGCCATCCAGGGTCACAGCCCTCCTCATGGGGGTTTTCCTACTATTTTCAGCGTGGAGGCTCTGGGCGGGTGGTGTTAAGCAGGCTACGGAAGCTGAGAGGAAAAGCCGGAGACATTTTATTAAGCGGCGTCTGACGGATAGGGATGGAAACGTCTACGAGTATGAGCTCGGCGTTCCGGAGCTCGTCTTATCACAGCTTGCAAGCGTCTTGAGCGGCGTTGCCACGGGCCTGTTCGGAATAGGAGGGGGGGCGGTGGACACTACTGTGATGATGCTGATCGGAGTCCCGCCTCACGTAGCTGTGGCGACATCAGTCTTCGGAATGACTATAACGAAGATTGCGGGCGTCTTCTCGCATCTCGCGTTAGGAAACGTTTTACTGGAATACGGCGTGCCTCTGGCTGTCGGGGCAACACTAGGGGGGCAGCTCGGCCCAAGGATTTCCAGGAGGCTCCGGCCCATGATGCTGAGAAAAGCTTTAAGCATAGTCGTCCTTCTCACGGGTCTGAGAATGATAGCCCTATGGTTTGAATGAGCCGAAGCCTATTTTCACCCATCGCATCCACCATAATGATTCATGAAGTCCTCGAAGGCTGTGCAGACAGCGTCTATGTTTTCAAGCGGAACATCAGCGTGAATCTCAGAGTACATCATTAAACCCCCTTTCTCAGAGCCAAGTTTGAAGACAGCCTCACGTATGTGGCTCCTGATCGTTTCAGGGCTGCCGAAAGGCACTATGAGCTGCCGGTCTATATCCAGGTCGATGCAAACCCTCCCCTTAACCCTCTCCCTTATGCTGTCTATCCCGTTAACCCTGTCCTGAATGTTTAAAACAGAAACCCCGGCCTCTATTAGAGCATCAGCCACCTCCATTACGTGTCCATCAGTATGCAGGTAAACCCTTATTCCCGAGCCCTTGACCCTCTGGAATATTTTCCTGTATGAAGGGTAGATGAATCTTCTGAATGTTTTGACGCTTATGGGCATTCTGTCCTGAAGACCCAGGTCGTCCCCGAAGGAAACCATGTCAACCCTGAGCCTGATGAGCCTCTCAACTAGGGCGAGATTATACTCAGTAAGCATCTCTATTAGTTTTTCAAGCCGACTAGGGTTTCTGACGAAGTCGATCATCAGGTTTTTAAAGCCCCTCAGGTAGTAGAGCCTTTGGAAGAAGAACCCGTGGGGCATGCTTCCAACTACAATGTCATCCATGCTTCTCGCCCTCTCTATTCTCTCCTCAACCGTATCCCAAGTGTCGATGCCCCCTCCCTCCTGAACAATACCTTTCTCCGGGTCTGGTAGACGATAGCTTACCAGGCTAGCCCAATCCTCCAAGGGGTGTTTCACAACCTGCCCCTGTAGCCCGCTTATGTTAAACCTCCATAAGCATCCGAAGGCGTCTAAGACCTCTTTCCCCTTTACCCTGGCTCCGAAGTTGCTGAAGTCGACACTCCCCTTTTCGAAGCCTGGGAAAAGCCTTGAATGCTTGGCGAGAAGTTCTTCAAGCTTCTCCCTATACTTGCTCCAAGTCGTTGGGAAAATCCCTAGTCTACACGGGATCCATCCGCAACCGTTAATGTCTATGACTCGAAGCTTCTTCTCCCTGATGCTCACAGCCGAAGGATGCGGTTTTCTATCAGGCTTTAAGCCTTACCTTATTCTGAATGTTTCCACGTAGGCTTGGAAAAAGGCTTAAGTATTGTCGGGAAACAGTGGGGGGAACGTGTCTAGGAACCCTAACATGGGCAGGCTGCTTAAAGTGCTCCTTAGGGAGGGAGAGCCGGATAGAGTGCCTTTCTACGAGCACTTCGTAGACAACGAGGTTATTGAGGCGTTAACCGGTAAGCCGGTGTCCAAGGCTTTAGCCGAGGAAGGCTTGCGTTCAGAGAAATACCTGGAAACCCTGGTTGACTTTTATTCTAGGCTTGGATACGATTATGTCCCCATGGAGGTCTCACCCAAACTCCCTAGAACCAATCTTCTTCAGACGAGGGACATTGCCTATCTTTCCCGCGGGAAGAGGACTTGGGAGGATGAGAACAGGGGGGTGATTGAAACAATCGAGGATTTCGAAAAATACCCTTGGCCAAACCCTGAGGAAGCCTTGGATTTTTCAGTTTTTGAAAGGCTTAGGAGAAAGCTGCCTGAAGGCATGGGGATTGTTGGAGGAGTTGCCGGAGGATTCTTCGAGCACGTTAGCTGGCTGATGGGCCTTGGAAAACTCTGCAGGGCTGTGCATCTGGATAGAAAGCTTGTTGAAAAAATGTTCAGCAAGATTGCCTCACTCATACTTGCCTTAGACGAGAGAATAGTTAAGGAGGGGTATGTTGACGCCCTGAGAATGGGCGACGACTTAGGATATAAGACGGGCACGTTTCTGTCACCCAGAATCCTACGGGAATACGTTTTCCCAAACTATAGGAGGCTGGCCGACTTGGCGCATTCGAAAGGACTTCCCTTCATAATTCATTCCTGCGGGAACCTGTACACTCCTGACGAAACAGGGAGAACAGTAATGGATGATCTTGTGGACAGCGTTGGGATAGATGCTAAACATTCTTTTGAGGACAACATAATGCCGGTATACGAGGTTAAGGAGAAGTATGGGAATGAGATAGCGGTACTGGGCGGTGTAGACATGAATAAGCTTGTTCAGCTGCCCGAGAAAAGCCTGAGAGAGCATGTTAGGCTGATAATCAGGAGGTGTGCGCCAGGGGGTGCCTATGCTCTAGGCTCCGGAAACACTGTAGCCAACTACGTGCCTTTAGAAAACTATCTTGCAATGCTCGACGAAGGCTTTAGAAGCGGGACATACCCGATAAGGATTGGTTGAAGAACACGGTGCTAAGGCTTTAAAAACCTGTTTAAGTGTTTGAAGCACTCTCTCCTGATCGGATACCTTCCAACCTTTTTAGCGTATTCAACCTCGTACCTTAATCTTTCAGGAGATATGTCGGCATAGGTCTCGCCACCGTTGTCGAAAACATAGCCGCCGCCCGGTGCAGCGTGGAACACGCATTTCTCAACCTCGAGCTCAACCCTCTCAAGAGAACCGTCTAACAAGGCTCTCCAGTCCGCGTTGCCGTTGAAGAAAACTTTCCCCTTGAATGCTCCAGCAATCGTTTCAATATTGTTCTCAACACCTACGTCAGCCTCGTCTATCCTGTAAACATTCACAAGTATGTCCGTTATGTGATCCATGTGTGAATCCATGTGAAGGTACCGGTGGTTAGCGCCATGCCGCTCGTAAAGCCTAAGGTTGTAAGGCAGCGTGAATTCCTCGTACATCCTCCTATTCAAGTAGCCTGAATGGTCGTCAGCTAAGCCGAGGCTTCCTGGCCCTGACCCGGAAAGCTCATAGTAGTATTCCTGGAGAACGTTGAAAGCCTCCTCGAGTTTTCTGAAAAGCCTATGCATCTCACTAGGATTCTCATAGAGCCACCGGTATAGTTTTTCAGGGCCGATTAGAGAGCCAGCGGCTGAAACCGGCGGATGTATCTGAAGCCAGCCGCCGACTGGAAGACCATCATAGTTTTTGCGAACGAGCTCCCTGAACCTTTCAAGCCTCTCGTAGTAGGCCTGAATACCTTTGTGACGACGCGGATCCGGAACCTCCAGCCTATCGATATCCTCGAGAGTCTTAATCCTGGGTATTATCCAAGGGCTGAGCCACGGGTTTCCCTCATCAGGCATTTCAACCCTGCAGTCGAAAACTATGCCTTCAGATATGGCTCCAAGGTCGAGGTGAACCCCTATCCCCGTTAAATCGTCTCTAAGCCATTCCAGCCTCCATTTCAACCCCTTCACCTGGGCATCCAGCATTATACTCATGTCATTGTAGTATTCGGCGAACGTGTATCCGAAGAGCCTAGCATAGTATGGGCCTCCAAGCCCTATGACTACTGGAACCCTGTCTGGCTCCTTAAACTCAGCCGCTTTCTCAACACGCCTCCTGTTCTCCTCGAGAATACTTGAATACTTAACTTGGTTGAACGGCTCCATCCGGATTGCCCAGTAAAGCCCCCTATTAAAATTTAAACCTTGACACGAACGCTGCTGCGAATCGCCCCTAAGCTTAATTCTATAGGCCGGTGGTAGCGATGCTCTTAAATACGTCTGTGGAGATGTGGAGGAATGGTGACAGGCTGTGAAGGACAGTATCTTCCCGGCTTTTAAGAAGCCTGGGAAGCTTAGAGTGCTTGACGCCCGACCATACTCCTGGCATGAACAGATGACGATGGCTTGCGCACAGGGCTTGATAAACCGTGTTAAGCCGAGGGTCTACCTTGTGTTCGACGACTACGTGGACAGGCTGTGGCTATCAATATACGGGAGAAGATACAGGGTGAAGCATGAGGAGTTTAACGACCCCTACGAGTTATTGGCGTCCTTCAGAAAAGAGGTATCCGGGTTTGTGGTGTATGATGAAGGGATGCTGCACTCTGCGAACGTCGCGATGACGTATGGCAGCATTCACAACTTGGTCCCAGCTTCCCCAGAGGTTGCGGAAAAGCTTTCTGAAGCGGGCTTCAAGAAGGCTGCCGACTTCAGGGGTAGATGGGGAAGCAGGCTTGAAGCCTACGAGTGGGCTTTTCAAAACCTGTTGCAACAGTGTAACAGGAGGATTGTCGGAAGCGTATGCGTAGACCCTCCTTTAACATCCTTCACGAACAAGCATCATGTTAGAGACTATCTTGTTGCGGTTAAAGCATTCTCCTTCGACCTTTCCACCAAGGCTAGGGACCGCCGCGAAGCAGAATTGTTCGACAGGATTCTAGGTTCCTTCAACTCGCTCGGAGTAGTTTTAGGATGGCATTGCATCAGGGACTTGGAGTCTGAGGCTGTCGCAAGAGCCTCTAGAAACGGTTTCTTCGTGCTCTGCAACCTGCAGTCTCCAAACCTGACTGTCCACGCGGGCATAAAAACCGGTTTCAAGTTTAAACAGAAGCACGCCAGCAGGGTATTGTTAGAAGACAAGGTTTACGTGGTTTTCGTCCAGTCGGACGGGGATGCTGTTTGGGCGATGAACAATTTTCAAAACCTGAACTGGCTTGACAGCCAGAGGGGAAGGTTCCCCTACACCTGGGAGGTTCAGCCACTGCTGCTGGACCTGGCGCCCGGAATGCTTGAATACTACTACAGGACTGCGACGGCCAACGACTATTTCATAGCGGGGCCCTCTGGAGCGGGCTACACTGCACCAAGCGTTAACAAGCGTCTCGACGAGTTTCTCGAGCACACCAGGAGGTATATGGAGGCGTGTGATTTAAGGTCTATACTAATCATGAACCGTGACCCTAGGGTGGCTTACCAAGAGCTTGAAGACCCTAATATCCCTGAGGCCTATGCCGAAAAGATTGAAAAATGCTACGGGTTCCTGCATGGCTACGCGGGTTCAGCCTTTGAGCCAACGGTCTTCGCCAACAATACTCCTTACGTTCACACTTCACTCTACGCTTCGGCTTCAACAGATATTCTGAAAGAGTTGAAGAGGCTTGTGGAAGGCTGTAAAGCAAGGCCATTATTCGTAGCCGTCCATGTTAGGGAGGAGGTTAAAATGCCGGTTTTACGCAGCGTAATCAGAAAACTGGATGGTGAAACCTACAGGGTTGTGAAGACGGATGAATTCATGCTTGCCTTGAAAAAGGCGTGTGAAAAAGGGCTGTTTAAACAAGGCTTTTCAGAATCCGCCAAGGAGGCTCTGAAGGAAAACGGTAAAACAATTTGGGACAACTATTACCGGAGGGTTGAACGCTTGGAGAAGCTTGTTGAAATGGATGAGCAGAGAATGCTGGCAGAGTATAACTCCGGCGGTTACGACTTCACCGCGGAGCAGCTGCCGGATCTTCTGGCTTACGAAGCGGTTGAGACGGCGCTACGCCTTGTTCAGGCTGCGCTAAACATTAAGGGCGTCTATGTGAACAATATTGAGAAAAGCATTAAAGACTTTCTCAAAGAATACGGTGGGCTGCCGGATACGCAGATAGTTGAAACGGTTTTCGAAACCTGGAGAAACTGGGAGAAGGCGAGGAGCAGCATGGAGGAGGCGAGGAGCCTAGCTAAAAAAGTAATCGGGTTTGCGAAGGCCTTGGGTGGAAGGCTCTAGAACTTTCACACGCTTTTTGCGTGCGCCGGGGAAAGTGTTCAGCCACAGTAGCCCGATAATCATGCTAGAAGCAAGGCTACAGCGATAGCAACGTCACTCGTCCTATCATGGCTTAAGCTGATCAAAATGTTTCTCGCACCCTTCTCGCGGAGAAGGCTGGTGAGGGGTTTACTCATTACAACTCTAGCTACTGAGCCACCCGCCTCGATTTCAACACCCTTCCACCCCAGCCGGCTCCTGCTAGCCTGGCCTATGGCTTTGAAAACCGCCTCCTTAGCAGCAAACCTGGCAGCCAGCCTCTCGTAGGGATATCCCGATTGAAAACAATGTTCAAGCTCTCTTTCTGTGAAAACCCTGCTGAGGAAACTTTCCCCACGTCTTTCTACCGCCTTCCTAACCCTGCTTATCGAAACAACATCCACGCCAACCCCGATTATCAAGCCTGCTGGAGATACGTTTAGCAGTGCCCCGCTTGAGCAAGCTTAGCCTTTATGTACTCCACAACCTGCCCGACAGTCTGGTTTCTCTCTGCCTCCTCCTCAGGAATCTCCAGGTTGAAAGCCTCTTCGAAGGTCGCGATCAGCTCAACGGTGTCTATGGATTCAGCCATAAGGTCATCCACAAGCGAAGTATCATCCTTCAGGCTCTCAGCGCTGACGCGGAAGTGTTCAGCTATGATCTTCTTAACTTTCTCCTCAACCGACATTCTATAGACCTCCCTGTTGCAGCCTCATCTCAGCCTTCCTTATTAAAGTTTCCCTCTCCTCCTTAGTGTCCTGATATATTTTCTCAAGCATCCTGACGTAGCTCTCCGACATTACTACAGACCTCCTGGACATAACCCTCCTCTCTGCTTCAACAGTCCTCCTGAAGCCAGCGCCCCTCCTCAGCCTTCCATCCGCATACCAGCAGAAGCTCGGAATATATTTTGGAAGAACCTCTCCCCCCAGCATTACGCATGCCGCCCCCACTACGGTCCCGGTGTTCAGCAGGCAGCCTATGCCGAACTTCGAATGATCCCCGATGAAGCTACCTACCTTAAGGTCCCCCGTGTCCATAAGCCTCCCCTTCACGTACACGTCGACAGTGCTATAGTCGTTCTTCAAATCGCTGTTCGTAGTTAAAGCACCTATGTTAACCCACTCGCCGACGTAAGCGTGGCCCAGGAAACCCGTGTGATACTTGTTCGAATAACCCTGGATGATGCTCGCCTCAACCTCACCGCCGACCCTGCAGACAGGCCCGATGCTCGTCTCCTCCCTAATGTTTCCACGAACTATCCAAGTATCTCTGCCAATATAGCAGGGACCCTCTATGCGGCTGAACGGGTATATCCTAGCGCCGTCGTCAACCATTATTGGGCCGGAGCTCGTGTCCAGCACGACGAAAGGATGTATGGCTGCACTCCTACTAACGTTGAGCAGGCTCTTATCGCCGAAGACTGCAACCATTTCCCCCAGAGCCTTAACCCCCTCCCTCTTGGACCAGTATGCTTCAAAATCCTCCTTAAGCAGCTCATGATTATACTGGACCAGGTGCCAAGGATACTCCACCATCCGGGCTTCAACCTCCTCAACGCTGAGCTCAGACCTCAGGCTCTCAATAGTCTTCTGAAGGCTGTCGGAGAGGCTTTTCCTAACCGTTTCCCTCTTCGCGCGAATATACACCACGTCACCCCTGCATGTAGCAACGGTCTCATCCCCCTCGATCGGGAGGCGACCGTGCTCAGGAAGCCACCTGCCGTTAACCAGAATAACGTCATCCCTACCAAGGTCTTCAAGGCTGTTCACAACAGCGTTTCCAAGCCTTTCCCTAAGAACCGGCGCCAAGTGGTCCCTTAGGAAAAACGAGACTTCTATACCGGGGTTGATCCTCCTGATTCTCTCAACCAGGGTCATCGACCCGCATCTCAGCTCGAAAGAAGCCCTTGTGAGCGTTAAAGGGTAGAGCAGGTTGAACTTCTCATCCTCGAACAGGCAGACTTTCAATTCCTCTCACCGCTGCCAGCACTATACTTTTAATGGTTTAATAAGCGTTTCCTAGTCTCCTCAGCTATAGCGAGCTCCTCGTCAGTCGGTATGACTAGAATCTTAATCCTAGACTGTTTCCCGCTTATAACCCCGGTTTTACCAACCGTGACCCTGTTAGCCTCCTCGTCGATCTCCAACCCTAGGAAACCCATGTTGCCGCATATCATTCTCCTCATTAGAGGATCGTTCTCACCTATCCCTCCTGTGAAGACGAGCACGTCCAACCCACCTAGAACCGCGGCGTAGGCGCCTATATACTTCTTAGCCCTGTACGCGAAGATCTCCAGCGCGAGCCTAGCCCTCTTGCTACCGGCCTCAGCCTCCCTCTCCACATCCCTGATGTCGTTGCTAACGCCTGAAACGCCCAGTAGCCCGCTCTTCTTGTTAAGCATGTCTTCAACCTCCCTTGGGGAGAAGCCTTCCCCGATCAGGTAGAAGACTATCGACGGATCTATGTCCCCACTCCTAGTCCCCATGACCAGGCCCTCTAAAGGCGTGAAACCCATGCTAGTGTCTATCGAGCGGCCGTTCTTAACGGCGGTGATGCTGCACCCATTACCCAGATGGCAGGTTATTATCCTGAGCTTCTCAATAGGCACCCCAAGGATTTCAGCAGCCTTCTGAGCAACATACTTGTGGCTTGTCCCGTGGAAACCATACCTCCTGATCCCCAGCTTCTCGTAAAGCTCAAAAGGTATAGCGTAGAGATAAGCGGTTTCAGGCATGGTCTGGTGGAAAGCAGTGTCGAACACAGCTACCTGAGGAACCCTTGGAAGAAGGCTTCGCGCAGCCTCTATACCCGCTATGTTGGGAGGATTATGGAGGGGCGCCAGGTGAGACCATTTCCTAAGAGCCTCCAGAACCTTCTCGTCGACAAGGGTGGATTCGAAGAAAGCATCCCCGCCGTGAACAACCCTGTGTCCAACGGCAACGATCTCCTCGAGCGACCTAATAGCCTTGGGCTCAGCCTCGAGGAGAACCCTTAGAATAAGCTCCAGGCCCTGTCTATGGTTTGAAACATCAACCTCTCTCTTTGCCGAGGCTCCACCAACCTCATGCCTTAGAACCGCCGGCCTGCTTCCAATCCTCTCCAGCAGCCCGCTGGAAATGCCTTTCAGCGAGTCGGCGTCGAAAAGCTTATACTTTATCGAGGAGCTGCCGCAGTTTACGACAAGTATCTTACCCGGCAACCCTCTCACCCGGCTGACTGCGCTAGAACAGAGACCACCGCGATGACCCCGACGATGTCTTCAACCTTAGCGCCCCTGGAAAGATCGCTGACAGGCTTCTTGAAACCCTGCAGGATAGGCCCGTAGGCTCCAGCCCCAGCCACGTATTGAGTAAGCTTGTACGCGATGTTTCCAGCATCCAGGTCCGGGAATATTAAGACGTTCGCCCTACCCGCGACCAGCCCAGGGTCCTTCATTTTCCTCCTAGCCACCTCCATTGCTAGCGCCGCGTCAGCCTGAAGCTCCCCGTCAATCTTGATTTCAGGCGCCTTCCTCCTGGCGATCTCCGTGGCCTTAACCACCTTATCCACAAGCGGGTGTATAGCGCTACCCTTGGTTGAGAAGGAGAGCATCGCAACCCTCGGCTCCCATCCCAGGAGCCTCCTTACGCTTCTAGCCGTGGCTACAGCTATGTCCGCAAGCTGCTCCGGAGTAGGGTCCGGGTTTACGGCAGCGTCAGCATAAATCAGGATACCGTTTTCACCGATGCTCGTGTTACTGGTCTCCATTATGAAGAAACTGGACGGTGTTTCAACCCCCTCCTCGTACCCGATTACAAGGTGACTGGCCTTAATAACGTTAGCAGTGGTAGTGGAGGCGCCGGCAACCATGCCGTCAGCCAGACCAGTCTTAACCATCATGCACGCAAAGTAGAGCGGCCTGCTGAGTATTCTTCTTGCAACAGCCTCGCTGACACCCTTCTCCTCCCTAGCCCTGCAATATTCTTCGATAAAACCATCCAAGTAGCCTGATGTCAATGGTTCAAGAACCTCAACTCCGGTTAAGGGTAAGCCTAGTCTGGAAGCATTCTTATCCACAGTTTCCCTCGGGCCTAGAAGCACCGGTCTTGCAACACCCTGTTCCGAAGAGGCTGCAGCCGCCCTAAGTATCCTCTCATCCTCAGGCTCCGGCAGGACAATCCTCATCGGCCTCCGCCTAGCCCTGTCCTTTATCAGCTGGATTACTGACAACCCGGCGGGGGAAACATGTGGGATTTAATAAACTTTTTTGGACAGTAGTATACGATCCCCAGCTTCTTAGCGTGAGGCTCCCGGCTCAGGGCTTGCTAGATACAATGGGCCTGGTTATTAATTACCGCAGGCATTTGCCTACGGCCCACCCATTATCCTCATCGAGCACGCGCGCGCTACGCTTAAAAGACGTGGACTTTCTCGCCGAGTTTTATAGTAAGAAAGCCTTTTAAAAAGGAGACGCACTAATAACTCGGAATGAAAATAAGGTCTGTGACGCTTTTCGTGTCTTCTGGAGACTCACAGAGCCTTAGGGAGCGCATTTTCAACCTGGGTTCGATGCTTTCATTCAACATTGAATCAATGTTTCTAGCGGAAAGCGTTTGGAGCACTAGGGTTGCGCTTCCACCCTTAGATAGCCAGGAGACCCCTATGAAAAGGGCTTCTCAGCTTCTTGATCTAAACATTGTCAACTATGTTTCGATAGGCCAGGTTGAGGATAAGCATCCGGCTTTAGAGGAGGTTGCGGAGGTTGCTGAAAACGGGCTATACGTGTCGATAAACATGAGGAGCATCAACAGTGTTAAGAGCATTGAAAACGTTTTGAGGAAAGCCTGTGAAAAAAACCCTTCCAATGGGAGCAGGATATGCGTCAACATGGGTGGAGAAATGGTTACGCCCTACTTCCCGTCGGCGTGCAACCTGCATGGTGAAGAAGGGCTGGCAATATCTCTACTCTACCCGAGCCTCCTCAGACACAAGCTTCTCAGCCAGTTTCAAGACATTCTCGCCGAAGTCTACGCTTCAACCGAGAAGGTTGGTCTGAGGCTTTCAGAGAGGCTCGGGGTAAACTACTACGGGATTGACGCCTCGCTATCGCCATGGATGGAGGAGAGCGTTGCAGAGATAGTTGAGTTCGCCTCCGGGGTTAAAATACCGCTGCCAGGGACCTTTAGCACGATTAGAGAGATAAACAGCCTGATAGGGAACGCTGTTAAAACAGCAGGAATAAAGGCGACAGGCTATAACGAGGTTATGCTGCCCGTTGCTGAAGACAATGTTCTGAAGGAAAGAGTGGCAGCCGGAGATGTTAAGCTCAGGGATCTTGTACACTTGGCTTCAGCATGCGTTTCAGGGGTTGACATGACTGTGGTTTCAGACGATGCGCCCAGCAGGCTTGTAGAGGGTGTTTTAAAAGACCTTTTTGAAATAAGCATGTTGAAAGACAGGGCCACCGGGTTGAGAATGCTTTTCGCGCCTGCGGAACCAGGGGAAGCAGTTAAACTCGATTTCTTCGGTTGGACGCCGGTAATATCGCCCTAAAGCTTTATATTTCTAGCGAGAGTATTTAGTCGGAATGGGGGTAGTTCATAGGCCGGATGATATTCTTAACAGGAGGAGGCGTGTGGAAATCGCTCTGCGAGACCTTAACCCTGGCGTTAGAGAACTAGTTCTAAACATTGTGAACTCTTGGAGAGGTAAGGAATCTCTGAAGGATTTGAAGCGTGTTATTGGCGAAGAGAAGGCTATGCAGATAGTTAAAGAGCTATATCTGCCTGAAGATTAGTAGATATCGCGCGCTAAAATTTCATGAGACGTACTTTTAACCACTATAAGAAAGGGTTTGATAAAAAGGACTTGTAAACGCTTGCACAGCTATGCGGCCAATGTCTCTTCTCGAGCCCGAGGACAAACGAAGTTAGCTTTCAAGGTCTCCCACAGCACACTTTTTAGATTTTCTAGTATATCCAGTGTATTAATAGCGCGCGCGCTATATTGCGGTTAATGCAATATAAAAGCGTGCGCATTGGCTTGTTTTAGTTACATCAAGAAAAAGTTTAATTTTACCACCTTTACCACTTTGTAAAAATGACTGAAACAAAGACTATCAAAATAAGTAAAGAAACATACGCCAAGCGTTCAGAAATAGCCGGTGAATTACAGACAAAAATGAAGCGCCTAGTTTCATTGGATGAAGCTGTGCAGTATTTATTTAGTTTAAGAAGGCGGGAAAAGGGGATTAAGATAACAGATTTGGCCGGTTCTTGGGACATGTCTAACGAGGAGTGGACCGAAATCAGAGCTTCTCTCACCGAGGTTTGGGGAAAATGGAAACTAGAAACCAAGTTATAATTGACGCAGATATACTGGTAGACATGCTGAGAGGAATAGAAAAAGCCGTCTCGTTCATTACAGAATTAGAAAGAAAGGGTTTTTACTTTCAGCAACTATTATAAATGCCTTTGAACTATACTATGGTGCTTATAAATCCAGGGAAAAACAAAAAAACAATTGCCACAAAAAAAGTTGATGAAGCGACTTATTATCCTCAAAATGGGCCTAAGATCAGCTAGCGCGCGCTAAGCAGAATTGGAGTCAGAAGGCCAGCTAATAGGCATACGAGATATTATGATAGGCGCGCGCTATAATAGCTATCCCTTGAATACATTGATAATTTCTGGATTAAAGCCTTATCTGAAGAAAAGATTTGTTTTGTAACCATGCTATGACCCTTGCCTTGGCTGAAAAATATTTCTTTCTCACTATTTTCCAGCCTCAGAATGCGTGATTCAGCTTTTAAGACGTTTTTCAGCCGCGTTTCTTTCGGCTAGTGAGCGAAAGCAGGCATATGCGTCTTCAACAGAGTTTCCTTGTCCCGGCTCGAATTCTCTGAAATCAAACGAGTTCTCAACTATCATCCTTATATCCCTGTGGGATTTCACGAAACCCATTGCATAAGCCTGCATGAGAATGTTGCCGATGGAGGTTGCCTCAACCGGGCCGGCAACCACCCTTATCCCTGTGAAATCCGCGGTAAGCTGGTTCAGCAGCCAGTTTCTAGCCCCTCCTCCGATAATGTTAACCCTGTTTATTTTTCTTCCAGTCAACTCCATTATCCTCTCTATCACGAGCCTATATTTGAAAGCCAAGCTTTCAAATATTATCCTAACCAGTTCGCCCTCATCCCGCGGTTTCTCCTGGTTCGTCTCATCCAAGTAATTCATTATCTCCCCCACCATGTTCGTTGGAGCCATGAATCTCTGGTCGTCAGGATCGATGAATGCTATGAACCTTCGCGACCTACTTGCAAGCCTAGTTAGCTCATCGTAAGAATACTCCTTGCCTTGGCTCGCCCAGATCCTCCTGCATTCTTGAACCAGCCACATTCCCTGAACGTTTCGCAGAAACCTGAATTTTCCGAAGACACCTCCCTCATTAGTGAAGTTATACTCTAAGGATTTTCTGCTTATTATCGGTTTATCCACCTCAACGCCGACTAGAGACCATGTTCCGGAACTTATATAGGCGGAGTCTTCATCCTTCAATAGCGCTGCTGCCACTGCGGAAGCCGTGTCATGGCAGGCAGGAGCTACGATTGAAACCCTGCTGCTAACGTTAAGCTCCTCCGCGAGACTATTGGAAATCCTTCCAAGCACAGTTCCCGGTTTAACAATCTCGGGCAGAAAGTTGGTGGGAATCCTGAGTTTCTCTAGGAGTTCATAGTCCCAGTTGTCCTTGAAAGGGTTGAAGAATTGAGTGGTCGTGGCGTCTGAAAACTCTGAAACCATTACGCCGGACAGCCAGTAGTTGAACAAATCCGGCATCATTAGGAATTTGCTTGTAGCATTAAGGATTGAAGACCTGTTTAACACGAGCGAGTACAGCTGGTAAAGAGTGTTCAGCCTTAGAAACTGGATTCCGGTTCTGAAGTAGACTTCCTCTCTAGAGACTTTCTTAAACACTTCTTCGAAAGCACGTTCCGTCCTAGGATCCCTGTAGTGGTGCGGGTTTCCGAGGAGCTCGCCATTGCTGTCTAGAAGTGCGAAGTCTACGCCCCAAGTGTCGACGCCAATGGACTCAAGGGTTCCACCCAGCTTGGAGCCAGCTATCGAGACAGCATTCTTCATCTCACTCCATATTCTTAAAACATCCCAGAAAACGCTGTCCCCTATTTTCACAGGGATGTTTGGAAACCTGCAAACCTCCTCCACTGTTATCTTCTTTTCATCCAAGACTCCAACTAGGGCTCTGCCGCTCTCTGCTCCAAGGTCATAAGCGAGGAAAGCAGGGTTGCCCATGAGGTCTGAAAGAATAGTGATTTTTAAGCTTTTTCTTACAGAACAGTAGAAATGTTGAACTGTTAGTCATGAAGATTCAATAGGCTTTTCACTTTCCATTTAACAACTCTCTAACTCTATTTTTATCTTTCACGTTTACGGCTTTCACACCTGTTTTTAGCGCAGCACTAATCAGCTCCTTATCGCTGCTCAACAGTATATCACTGTCGGAATAAATACAGGTTTGAATCTGAAGAGCATCAGCCTCATAGACGTGTTCTTTTAAAATTAAAGGCCAGGTTTCAAGAAGCATCGGATTTAGAACCGGGAGCACCTCTAATATTTTTAAGTGTAGCAACCTTATGGTTTCACCTGTAAAGCTTTCAAGAGCCCTTGCGAACTCGTTTTCGTCAAGCCATTTCCTCCTTCTCCTCTCATCCAGCACCCCCAGTACCTCGCCAATATTCCAGATGGATGTAGCCATTGATAACTCGCCTGCCCAACCTTTATCGAACACATGGTCTACCGTAGAGCTATCTGTCTCAGATACGTATCGCTTAACCATTACACTACTGTCTAGGTAAAACTTCAACCCGCCTACTCCTCATCTTCCTAACAAGAACCTCTGACGGTGGGCCTCGGAGCCTAGGTCTATCACGTTTTATCTCTTCAGGAGAAGAGACTGCTTTTACTTTTAGACCCATCTCTTTAAAGGCTTTCTCAATATCCTCATTGATCATAGAGACTCGAAGCAGATTTTCAACCTCATCACTTAGCTTTCTCAGGGTTCCATGCTTTTTTAAGACGGCTTCTTTAAACTTAACCCACAGCTCCTCGTCAAGATAGAGACTAACTTTTTTCAAGTATACCACTAAAGAAGTTAACATGTAAACCAGTATTTAAGCTTTCAGGGCTTTGAGCAGGACAGCGGGCCCACGGAGGGGTTTGAATGAAGACTAGGAGAATTAGGAAGAGGAACACTCAATGCCAGAACATAGGTTCCGGCTATTTACGATAAATCTTGTTCTCCTCCAGTTACTGGAACAATAGTGTTTTTACTCGTGCGCTAAAGCCTTTGAAACATCGATTAGGTTTTTCAGTATCAGAGCAGCCAAGTCAAGCTTTGTCCTTCTCAACCCACAATCAGGATGAATGAAAGCAATGTTCTCACAACTGATTCTTGAAACTACTTTTCTGATTATTTCTAAAGCCTTTTCAGAGGTGGTTAGATCATCCTTCGACAGGACGTTTACCTTCATGCATCCCACTCCAATTTTTTTCTGACTTTCCTCTATGATGCTTCTAGCCAGGAGATCAATGTTCCCCGGAGAGCCTGCGAACTCTAGACTAAGGGTGCCCACGTTTCTCGTCGCACTCAGGGATTTTATTGTTTTCGGGTTCAGCTTTCCGCAAACATGCATGCTTGTCAGCTTCAGGTCTAGGCCTTCAGTCGCGACGCTAAGGGGCTCCAATATCTTATCTGGATCTAGAAAACCCGCACTGACCCCCGGTTCATCTATCTGAATCAAACCATCGTACGACTGGATAAGCCTTGCTATCTTGTTTACTACCAATGCGACATCGTTATAAAGCTCCATGTTCCTCACATTACCGTAGGGTCCGGCGTTTTTCACCGCCGCTGAAAAACCGAATGTTACCGGTCCTGTTACACTCACTTTTAAACTGTTCGAATAACCCTTTTCAACGATGTGTCTCCTCGCCTCAAGGAAATCTACAACCTTAAAAGACTCCTCAATATTCGCCACGGGTTTTATTCTGCCGGTTAAGCAGATTTTCTCGCCCACCGTCGCTACGCCATGCATGGAGTTTGAAAGATAGGAGAGCATATCTGTCCTCTGCTCCCCGTCTGACACTATGTCTATGCCTGTCTCAACCTGCAGGTCGACAGCAAGCCGAATAGCCTTCCTAAGGTCCTCATGGAGCCTTGGAAGACTTCCAATAACGGTTGTCGTTAAACGCATCCGAAAAAAAGCGTGCAGGCTTTCTTTTAAGCGTTTTCAAACAGCTTTGACACATATGAATGGTGAATTATAGATCCTTGATGGTAATTGACATCTTTTTAAGATGCTTAGAATTTTCCGTCGGCAACCTCGAAGTGAGTAGGCTTGTTGAACGTGCGGCCTCCTATCATAACCCAGTGGGCAACCCATCTTATCATCTGTCCTATCGTGACTGTTGGACAGCCGAATAGCCTGAAGCATTTTGAAGCATTGCTTAACAAGGCTTTCTCCATCTCCTTGTTCCTGAAAACAGGCTCCTTCCGAAATATGGCTCCGAACTGCTCCGCCAACCATCTTACTGAAACAATTTCGGGACCAGTAACGTTAATCACCTCGGGAGGAGACTTGCAGAGTTGCAGGGAGCGGACAGCAATATTGTTAACATCCCCCTGCCATATAACGTTGACATAACCCATTCTCAAGTCGATAGGATGGCCTTCAAAAACTTTCTGAGCTATGTCCAGTAAAACGCCGTACCTAAGCTCTACCGCATAATTCAACCTTAGGAACAGAGTTTTCAAACCGTATTTCTTAGAGAAGTGTTCAAAAATTCTCTCACGCCCTAAGCAGGATTGAGCATACTCCCCAACGGGGTCCGGGGGAGTCGACTCATCCGCGCCGCAGGAGGAGACGGGGACAAGCGGATAAACGTTTCCCGTTGAAAACACCACTATCCTGGAAGACCTGAACCTTCTCGCAACCATCGCTGAGACCAGCGTGTTTACAGCCCAGGTTAGTGAACTATCCTCCCCAGTGCCGAACTTCCTGCCAACCATGTATACCACGTTAGAAGCCTCTGGAAGCCTCTCCAAGCATTCTTCCTCCAAAAGGTCGCATGAAACTGTCTCCACCCCAGCCTTCTCCAGCCCCTCCCTTAAGCCGGGGGTTGAAAACCTCGATGCCCCGATAACCCTCTTGGCTAAACCACCCTCGCCAACAGCCCTCTTCACAAGCCTCGCGAGCGTCGGGCCGATTTTACCGGAGACCCCTAGAACCAGAATGTCTCCGTCAACCTGTGAAACAGCCTTCACGGTCTCAGGCGTCGGCCGGGTTAGGATTTCTTCAAGCTCCGCCTCGCTTTCTATAAGACCCGGAATACTACGTCCAGCCTTATTACAAGCCATCTGCCTAGTTTCCCCTTGTCTCGAAGCATATAAACAGTGCGCCCCCAAGGGAAGCAGGCTAGCATCAGGGTTCCACGCTTAAGTAGAACGGAAGGTTTTTAAAACTTTGAAGCTTCTTTGAAAGAGTCTTGCCTACTAGCGTGGTGGATACTTCGAACAGTCCTTACGCTAAGCTGCGTCCAGTCCCTGTGGGAGAGGTTGAGCTGAAGGACGGTTTCTGGGCTAAACGTTTGAAGAAGATTAGAGAGGTGACGATTCCATCCCAGTATGAGCTTCTTGAAAACACTGGGCGGGTTTACAATTTTCGAAGAGCAGCTGGCAGGGAGAAGGGTGATTTCCAAGGCTTTTTCTTCAACGATTCAGACGTTTACAAGTGGGTCGAGGCTGCCGGGTTCCTTCTCGCATCCCGGTTTGACGAGACGCTTCACAGCCTGGTTGAGAAAGTTGTTGACGATATATGTGCGGCTCAAGACGAGGATGGCTATCTGAATACTTTCTTCACGTTTGAGAACAAGGCTAAACGCTGGTCGAACCTCGCCGTTATGCATGAACTATATTGCGCTGGACACTTGATTCAGGCCGCTATTGCTCTTCGCAGAGCCACGGGAGACCAGAAGCTTTTCAACGCTGCCGTGCGTTTCGCAAACCACATACTGAGAGTCTTCGGCCCAGACGGGAAGCCGGGGGCACCGGGACACCCTGAGATAGAGATGGCGATGGTTGAACTCTACAGAGAGACGGGTGACCCCAGATACTTGAGCATGGCTAAAAAATTCATAGATAACCGTGGAAGGGGGATAGCGGGTGGCGACGTCAACCGGATAGACCATAAGCCGTTCAAGGAGCTTTACGAGATCGTTGGGCATGCCGTCAGGTCGCTGTACCTGAACTGTGGGGCTACGGACCTTTACATGGAGACAGGGGACAAGGAGGTCTGGAGTGTTTTAGAACGGCTCTGGAACAACATGGTGAAGTGTAAAATGTACGTTACTGGCGGCGTTGGTTCGCGTTACGATGGGGAGGCATTCGGATTCAACTATGAGCTGCCGAATGCTCAAGCGTACGCTGAGACCTGTGCTGCAATAGCAAACTTCATGTGGAACTGGAGAATGTTTCTCGCAAGCGGGGACGCTAAGTTTGTCGACGTTATGGAGCTGGCTCTTTACAACGGTGTGCTAGCAGGTATTTCACTCGACGGAAATGAATACTTCTACGTGAACCCGCTTGCAGACCGTGGTAAACACAGGCGGAGGAAATGGTTTGAATGCGCCTGCTGCCCGCCGAACGTGGCTAGGCTCATAGCCAGTCTCCCCGGCTACTTCTACAGTGTTTCTGAAGACGGGATCTGGGTGAACATGTATGATGAGAATGTTGCGAGCCTCAGGTTTAGAGACAATATTGTGAAGATGGTTCAAAAAACTAATTACCCTTGGGATGGGAGGGTTGAAATAGCTTTAAGCCCGGAGCATGAGCTGGATTTCTCCATGTATCTCCGCATACCGGGTTGGAGCGGGGATACAGAGGCAAGCCTAAACGGGTTGAAGATTAGTGAAGAAATCAAGCCGGGATCCTACTTTAAGCTTAGCAGAAGCTGGAGTGACTGTGACAGGATAGAATTGTCCTTTCAAATGGATGTTAGAAAAACATCCTGCAACCCGCTGGTCTACGAGAACCTTGGGAGAATGGCTTTGACCAGGGGGCCGCTAGTATACTGTTTAGAGAGCGTTGACAACACTGGTTTCGACGTTTGGGATCTTTTAATACCTGAGGACGCGGTGCTTCAAGCAGAATGGGCCCCCAGCCTGCTTGACGGAGTCGTGGTGATCAGGGGAGAAGGATACGTGGTGGACTCAGACTGGGGGCAAGACTCCCTATACCGGGCCTTAAACTCGGCTAAGACTCGTAAAACAGGATTCTTAGCGATACCTTACTATGCTTGGGCGAATCGTGAACCAGGCCCCATGAGCGTCTGGATAAGGTCGACACCTAGGCTCGACGATCCCAAGTAGCAACACGGCAATTCTTAAGCTAAACCGGGTTCGAGACTACCTTTTTATAACAGGGAAGACAGGTATTAGGCGAAATGCCTACTAGGGTCCACGTGGTTTCACACACGCATTGGGACCGTGAATGGTACTTGTCTTTCCAAGAATACAGAGTTAGGCTAATGAGGGTCGTTGAGAAGGTTCTGAAAATTCTTGACGAAGACCCGCTGTTTAAAAGCTTTATGCTGGACGGCCAAGCCAGCGTTCTCGAAGACTATTTGGAGGCCAAGCCTGAGGATGAGCAGAGGATCAGGAGTCTAGTCTCCTCGGGAAGGCTGAAAATAGGGCCATGGTTCACCCAGCCTGACGAGGCCCTTGTCAGCCCCGAGGCCCTGGTTAGGAACCTCCTGATAGGGTGTAGGCTGTCTCTAAGCTTCGGAGGCCTTATGAAAGTAGGGTATCTTCCAGACACCTTCTGCCACATTCCGCAGATCCCCCAGATACTCCGCGGCTTCGGAATAGACAGCTTCGTCTTCACAAGAGGGATGGGGGACGAGGGGGAGAGGCTTAAGACTCAGTTTCTCTACAGGGGGCCGGATGGTAGCAAGGTTATTGCAATCCACCTTTTAACGGGTTATTGCAACGCAAACATGCTGGGCATCTCCAGGCCGTGGGACGCTTACTACTGGCAGTCTCCACTCGGCTGGGGAACTATTCAGCAGAGGGTTTACGAGGAGGAGCCTGAGCCCGATTTCGAAGCCGCTAGGAGAAGGGTTGTCAGCATTGTAAACAGGTTGAAGCCGCTAAGCGTGTGCGACAGCATCCTGCTTATGAACGGGTGTGACCACATGCCGCCGCAATCAAGCATAACCAGGATAATAAGGTTTCTGAACGAAGTGGAGAAGAATAATATTTTTGCTGAGCATTCAGACATTGAAAGCTATTTAGAAGAGGTCAGGAGGCATGTGTCAAGCCTACAGGTGTTTGAGGGGGAGCTCAGGAGTGCACGCTTCTTCCCCACGCTTGCAGGCGTATACTCGACACGCGTTTATCTTAAGCAGCTGAACTTCAGGGCTCAGGCCGAGCTGGAGCTGTACGCTGAACCATTATCCATGTTCGCTAAAATCTTTGCGGGAGCAGCATACCCCAGTGGGCTCCTAACAAGGCTTTGGAAGAGCCTGTTGTTGAACCATGCGCACGACAGTATTTACGGCAGCGGGGTGGATCATGTTCACGACGAGAACGAGGCTAGATTCGTCAGCGTCATAGAGGGGGCTTCAAGCATCGTGCTTCAAGCAGCGTCAGCAGTGGCGAGGCTGGTTTCAAGGCCCAGGGTTGACTCGCTTGCCGAAATTGTTGTCTTCAACACGCTAAACTGGCAGAGGACTGAACTCGTCTCAGCGGTTGTGCCACTACCCTTAGACAAGTATGTGGTTCACGACGGGAATGCCGAGGTTGCGACACGCGTGTCTGAGCCGCCTCAGGAAGCGGCTGTATGGGGGGACGCGTGTAGAATCGAGTTCATCGCGAATCTTCCACCCTTGGGCTACAGGGTTTACTCCTTGGTCAAGGGTGAGCCGCCGGCGTGCGAGGAGCTTAGAACAGGGGATTTTCATGTTGAAAACTCTCTTATAAGGGTTGAAGCCGATCCTGAGAAAGGAGGCGTGTTGAGGATCGTGGAGAAGTATACGGGCAGGATTCTAGAGGGTGTTAACTTTTTCGTTGACGAGGGTGATGCTGGAGACGAGTATAATTTCTCACCCCCCGCGGAGCATAATCCGGTTACTTCAAGCATGAGGAACCCGGCTAGGGTTGAGACGCACAACCTTGGAACGAGGGCTCTAATGAATATCAGCCTGAAGGTGAGAACACCTGCCCGCTCGGAGGGTCAGCGGAGAAGCGTTGAAGAAGTTGAGGTGCCTGTTTTGACACAGGTTTCAATAATGCCGGGCTCAAGGAGGATTGACTTTAAGACTGAGGTTGACAACAGGGCGATGGACCATAGGCTTAGAGTGGTTTTTCAAACAGACGTAGCAGCTGAAAAGTCTTACGCTGACTATCACTACCAGGTTATCGAGAGACCTGTTGAACCAGCCTGCAAGGGAGACAACTGGGTTGAGAACCCGCCGACAACCCACCCCCAGCTCACCTGGGTTGATGTCAACGATGGCTCAAAGGGCTTCACGGTGGCTAACAGGGGAATTCCGGAATACGAGGTTAGGAAGAGCCCGAAGGGTGTTTTAATATACCTTACGCTCCTTAGGGCTGTGGGCGCTCTCTCAAGAAGCGACCTCTCTACAAGGAGGGGGCCCGCTGGGCCGGGTTTACCAACGCCCGGAGCCCAGTGTCTGAGGAAGATGGTTTTCGAATACTCCGTAATACTTCACGAGGATGACTGGCTTGATTCGAAAACATACTTGCGGGCCAGGGGATTCGCATACCCGCCTCTCAGCATCCCCGTGTTAAACCCTAAGGGGAAACTGCCTAGCAGCATGAGCTTCCTGAGAGTTGAGCCTGAAAACCTCATTGTTAGCGCGGTCAAACAGTGGGAGGACGGGGAAGGGCTAATAATAAGGTTTTACAATATAAGCGGTGAAACTTTAACCGGCAGTGTTGAAACATCATTCCAATTCTCGGAGGCTTGGAAGACAGACCTCAACGAGCAGCCGGTAATGAGGGCTGAGAATATTGAGAATAAAATCTGGTTGAAGGTTGAGCCCCGGGAAATAATAACGCTGCTTTTAAAGCAGAGTGGAAAGACAGCCGGCGGATAAGCGTTGTAAAACGGTTTCACTACTCTTCTGTCCTAAGCCTCGGGTTAAACACCTCTTCCAGGGCTGACGATATTAGGACCAGACCAGTCTGAAGCAGAACTATGCATGCGATTGGAGAGAAGAGGTATATCCATGCTTTCGGGTTGATCAGCGCGCTCTCACCCATCGCGATGTTTATCATCACACCCCAGTTTACGGAGGTGAACCTGAGAATGCCCAGTGAGAACAGTATCACCTGGGAATAGATGCCGCCGGTGAGCGCTAGGAAGAAGTTCATCACTAAGTACGGCATCAGGTTTGGGATTATCTCTCTGAATATTACGTGGAGATTACCCAGGTTTAGGCACCTCGCCGCCTCTATGAACGGCTTCTCTCTGATAGCCAGCACTTGAGACCTGATGGCTCTAGCAGTAGCCGGCCACTGGACAATTCCTATTATGAGCGAGACTTCAAACAGGGTTAGCTCCCTGCCTGCTGGGAGGATTGCCGCTATCAACAGTAGAAGCGGGTACTGCGGAAGCAGCAGGAATGTTTCAGTAATCCTCATCAAAACCTCGTCAAATAGACCCCCGATTATGCCGGATGAGACCCCGACTACGGTCGCGATGAATATGGTCACTAGGCCAGTTAACGCGGCGATTAGCAAAGCATCACGGGAGCCGTTGATTATCTGCATCAGCACATCCCTGCCGTAGGGGTCTGTTCCCAGAGGATGCTCCCAAGATGGGGGGAGATACCTTTTCGCAGGATAAGCCCTGATGTCGAGCGGGAAGAAGAACGGCCCGATGAGCGCCATGAGCGTGAAGAAAACCACTATTATCAGGCCCGCCATGGCTGTAGGCTTCCTCCCGAACACTTTAAAAATGTATGACAACCGTTTAAACAGCCCTGATTTCCTACTAATCAAGTCTCCCCACCACTATTCAAATTTTATTCTTGGATCCAGCCTGCTGTAAAGCAGGTCGGCAAAAAGATTGCCCAGTACGGTAGCGATGGAAGTTATGAGGAAGCACCCTGTTACTAAAGGGTAGTCCCTCATTTGAATCCCGATTGTAAGATACCTGCCGACGCCAGGGTAGAGGAAAAGGTTTTCAATAAGAAGCGCGCCTCCGAACATGAATCCCAAGGATATTGCGAAGCGGGTGAATAAGGGAAGCACCGCGTTCCTCCCCACGTATGTTGTGACTATCCTCCTGTCTTTCAAACCCCGTGCTTCAGCAGCAGTCACATAGTACTCCCCTAGAACAGATATCGTGCTGCTCTTCATCATCAGAGTCCAAGACCCTATGGATGTCAGAACGTATGTGAGGATTGGTAAAGCCGCGTGGCGCAGCACGCTGAGAATGAACTCCAGATTAAACTTGGAAGGGTCGACGGTTGGACCATACGGGCCTAATTCCTTCGGGAACCATCTTAATTGTATCGCTAAACCCCATATGAGGAAGAAGCCGAGGATGTTTTGAGGCATGGCTGTCGTAATTGAAGCGTAGAACGACATCACCCTGTCGACGAGTGAACCCCTCTTGTAAGCAATGTACATTCCTATCACGGTGCCCAGCATGAAGCTTATCACGAGCGATATCGAAACCGAGAAAACAGTCCAAGGAATAGCGTAGCCCAGTATTCTCGTGATAGGCTGAGCCAGGGTGAAAGAGTATCCAAGGTCTCCAGTTAAAACCCCTTTCAGGAAATCTATATACTGCTCGTGGAGAGGAGCAGTGGGGACAAAGGGAACCATCATTAAGACCCTTGATAAAGCCTCCTCGTACGAATAACCCAACGACATGTAGTAGTTGAGCATCAGATCCACAGGATTCCCAGGAATAACCCTGTACAGGAAGAAGGTTAGCGTTATGGCGCAGAATAGTGTGACAACAGAGAAAATAGCCTTCCGGACTATCCACCTCATTTAGACTAAGACTGGAGAAAAAGGGGTAGAAAAAGTTTTCCTATGCGTGGGGTAGCTACTTGCCTCTCCTCTTAAGGAGGAAGTAGGCTACAGCCGCTATTACCGCTATGACTACGACTACGCCTATGTACATCTCGTACGGTATCCTTGTGAATACTGCTTTAACAGTGTGGTCAGCATCCATCGTTATCGTCAACGTGGTGCTTGTCCCGGCTGGAGAGCCGTCGACCTCCCACCTCTCAAAGTTGTATCCGCTTGAAGGAGTAGCAGTTATAGTGACCGTCTGGCCTTTTTCATACTCGTAGGAGCCGGGGGCTATGCTTAGAGTCCCCCCCTCCACGGGCAGCACCGTAAGCGTCTTGTAGAGTATCGCGCTGAATACTGCCTTAACCCTGTGGGACTTATCCATCGTTATCGTCAACGTGGTGCTTGTCCCGGCTGGAGAGCCGTCGACCTCCCACCTCTCAAACCTGTAGCGGCTTGCAGGCGTAGCAGTTATAGTGACCGTGTCACCCTTACCGTATTCATACCTTCCAGGGGCGATGCTGAGCGTTCCGCCCACCACGCTCTCAACCGTCAGATTAACCTTAGGCTTAAGCCAGCCGAACGTGAACAATGGTCTCAGGCCGTGGAGCTCGTATGAGCCTAAACCGTTCCAGTATCCTGGGTCGGTTGGGAAGACGAACCTCTTATCCATGAGGATTACTACTGCAGGCTGGTACAGGTTTATGACCGGAACCTCGTTCCCAGTTATGTATGATAACTCTGAATATATCTCTGTCAGCTGCGCCTGGCTTATCTGAGCCGGGAACAGGTTTATGTCTTTAGCTAGCTTCGTAACGTTAACGGGCTGAGTCTTCCATGGTACTGTGTGCATCTGGCCCCAGTTCTTCGCAGGGTCGTGGCCAGCGTAGAGCGCCATATACTTGTGATAGTACTCGTCGAAAGAGAATCCTGGTGAGCCGTAGACACCGCCAGTCAGGTCGTAAGCACCCCTGTAGAACACGTCCGACCAAACCGCGGAGTCAACAACCTGAACGTTTATCTTTATGCCGACCTTCTCAAGCTGAGCCTTCAAGTTCTCCGCCGCGGGAGCGTTGATCCATGTTCCTCCGGTGATGAGTGTGAACTCAAGCCTCGTCCCATTGGGCGTGACGTATACTCCGTCAGCACCCTTCTTAAAGCCTAGGCCCTGCAGAATCTGCTCAGCCTTAGCAGGATTATACTCGTACTTAAAGTCCTTCAGATACTGGTTTATGAAGCTCTGGTTCAAGTATCTCGTCAAGTCAGGCACGTGGAAGCCTATCACGTACTCCGACGGGACGCATCCGCCAGTATACTGGACCCAGCCTACCTCGCTCCTGTTTATCGCGTAGGCGAGTGCACGCCTGACTTCGACTAGGCTCAACGGGTACTTAGCCTTGTTAATGTAAAGCGTTACACCTACAGGCCTAGGTATCCTGATGGTCCAGGCATACGGGTTCTCCGTTAATAGTCTCCGTACTAAGTCTGGGCTGGGTGAGATAGCCCAAACGTAATGAGCCTCAGCCTTGAACAACGCTTCCCAAAGCAGGTCTGCCGTAGCATACCTTACCAAGCGTATCTCGTCTATCGGAGGCTTTCCGTTCCAGTACCCGTCGAAGGCTTCGAGAACAATCATCGTCTCAGTGACGCTCTTAATCTTGTATGGGCCGCAGCCTATTACTGTCTCAGGCCTATACTGACTCAGCTCGTCAATCAAGTCCTTGAAGTCCTCCGTCTTAGCGAAAATATCCTTGCCCTCCTTTATTCTCTGCTGAACCTTGTCCGCTATCTGCCCATACTGGGTGTAGGAGACTATCATCCAGTGCCACAGTATGTAGAACACTGGGTAGTCCGTCTTCTCCTTGAACGTGAACTTGATAGTATAGTCGTCGATGATCTGAACGTCCTTAATGTAGTACCATAGCCTGTCCTTGAGAAGATAAACGCAGTATAGTGTTGACAGAACATCCTTATAGGTTAGCTCGTGGCCGTCGTGGAACTTAACCCCTTTCCGCAGCTTAACCTGGAACCACATGTAGTCTGGGTCGAGCTGCCAGCTTTCAGCGACAGACGGAATATAGGTGCCGTTAGCAGCGAAATAGTGGGTCATAAGCTCAAGAACCCAGTCGAAAACACCTATGTTACCACCGATGAAGTAGTTGAAGTGTCCAACAGGCGGTGGATTATAGCCGAAGGGCCTGATCCAAACAGACTTCTCCTCCTGAGCAACAACAGTCTTAAAGGATTGCGGAGCGATGCTTGTTAAAAGCACGAGGCAGATTAATCCTGATGCGAGTATCCGCCATACTCTCATATTTTTTCACCGCTAAGAAGAAAGATTTAAGCACTATATAAGTTTTTAAGGTGGTTAATAAATCCTAATTAGTGTCTAGTCTATAAATCTTTCGGCAAAATGGCACGCAACCAGTCTTGAATCGAAAGCTCTAAGCTCAGGAACTTTTTCCTCGCAAATCTTCTCAGCATACGGGCAGCGCGGGTGGAACTTGCAGCCACTCGGAACCTGCTCAAGCCTAGGAACCTCGAGGCTCCTAAGACTTGGAAGCGGTCTGCTCCTGGTTAGCTTTGGGTCTGGCACAGATATAGCTGTCATCATTACCTGAGTGTAAGGATGTATGGGCTTCTGTATCACTGAGTCGCCTTCTCCAGCTTCAACAATGCTTCCCAAGTACATCATGGCGATCTTACCGCGACCCTTAAGAATGAAATATCTAGCTATCCCAAGATCGTGCGTGATGAAAAGATAAGACATTCCGAATTTCTTCTGAAGCTCAAGCATCAGGTCAACAGCCCCAAGCCTTAGGGAGGCGTCGAGCATTGAAACCGCCTCGTCTGCAACGACATATTTAGGGCTTAGCGAAACCGCTCGTGCAAGTATTATTCTCTGCATCTGTCCACCGCTCATCCTCGCAGGGTACCTGTTGAGAAAGTCTTCAGGAGGCGTTAGCCCCACCATGGTGAGCAGCTCCTTCAGCCTTTCGTAGGCAGCTTTAGAGTCAGGCACCTCCTTGTTCCTGATCAGCGGAGGAGCTAGGGATTGGAAAATAGTTCGGACAGGGTTGAGACTTGTATACGGGTCTTGGTGGATTATCTGAGCGTTCCTCCTGAAGTTTGAAAACTCCTCCTTCTTAAGAGTCCAGATGTCTCTGCCTTCAAACAGTATCTGCCCAGAGTCTGGTTTCAAAAGCCCCAGCGTCAGCTTGCCGAGAGTGCTTTTTCCACACCCGCTTTCTCCGACGAGCGCCACGTTTTCAACCCTACCTATTTCAAGCGAAACACTGTCGACAGCCCTCACAGCCCTCTTCGAGGAGAATAAACCGCCTTTAACAAACTCCTTAGTTACGTTAATTATTTTTAAAAGGGATTCTTCGCTCAATTCAGCTCACGCCACCTGTGGCATGCCACCAGTGAAACATCATCCACCTGCTCGAGTTTCGGCCTTACCCTTGAGCAAATCTCAATCCTATGCGGGCACCGCGGGTGGAACTCGCATCCCGGTGGGGGGTTGACAGGGTCCGGTAGCGGACCCGGAAGAGGCTTAAGCTCATCAATGCTTCCAACAATACTTGGGATAGCTTTAAGCAGGGCTCTCGTATATGGGTGCCTCGGCTTGTAGAAAATATCTTCCACGCTGGCAGCCTCAACTATCACGCCCCCATACATTACGGCAACCCTGTCCGCGATCTCAGCCACCTGTGCCAAGTCGTGAGTTATGAATATCATTGACTTCCTTGTTTCCCGCCTAATGTCGACAAGAGTCTTCATGAAGAATTTCTGCGTGAGCACGTCTAGGGCGGAGAATGGCTCGTCCAGAATAAGGAGCTTAGGATCAAGGAGCATCGCCATCGAGGCCACGGCGCGCTGCTTCATCCCGCCGCTTAACTCATGCGGATATCTTTCGAGAACAGCATCAGGATCAAGCCTAACCATACGCATAAGCTCCTTCGACCGCTTAACTATTTCCTCCTTGCTAGCCTTTTCATCATGAGCGTAAGTGGTGTCAAGCATGTGTTCGAAAATCCTGATGACAGGATTGAAAGAATTGAAGGCTCCTTGGAAAACTATCGCTATCTCCTTCCACCTGAAACGTCTAAGCTCCTCCTTGCTCATGCCCAGAATATCCTTTCCCTGAAACACTATTTTCCCGCCCGCGATACGCCCGTTAGGGTCAACTATCCTCAGTATTGTATGCGCTAAAACCGATTTCCCACAGCCGCTCTCGCCCACCAGGCCGAGAACCTCATCATTGTAAACATCCAAGTCAAGATTATCCACAGCCCTCAATATTCCCCGTGGAACTCTGAACTCCACCGTAAGCCCTCTTATGCTTAACAGTATCTCTCTGCTTTTCCCCGCGGCCGATGTCAAGAGTCCATGTGCGACGGAAAGAGAGATACTAATAAATCTTAAGCCGTCAAACATTAAGCCTAATAAAAGGCAACGTTTATATGTAGACCCGGCGGCCAAGCTACGATGGACCCGAATACTGGGAGACTAGTCCTCAACCTAGCCATGGTTTTCCTAGTTCTCGATTTAATAGCATTACCATTTACAACAGTAGGTTCAGGAGAGTTCTACATAGCGTTAATCGGCATAACCATTCTAGTAGTGTTCATAATCGTGGTTTCCCTGGAAATAAGAAGGGAGATGAAAGCAGTGTCGATTAACAGATAATCTTTAAAAAGGAATTAATCACTATTTCTTTCTAGTTCTTCTAATACCCAGGAACCCAATTATAGCGGCGATTACTACAGCCGCGATGACTAGGAAAACCCAGTCTGGCAGTCCGACTGACACCGTGGATATATCGGTTTTAACCGTGTTATCCTTTTGATCCCTTGCCTCCACATAGTATGACACCTCTGTGAAAGCGTTTTGACCCGGTATGTACACCTCATACCTTCCCCCTGAAAAGCCCATCACTAGTTTAGTCCAGCTTGCCCCGCCATCAGTAGAGTAGTATAAAGCCACTTCCTTAACGCCTACACCGATGCTTGATACTACCGCAGATACCTTGATAATGTCGCCCATGACAGGGTTTTCCGGGGTTATAGAAACAGACGCTATCTCCAGAGAATAGTTACCCGCCACCACAGTAATCTGTAGGGATCCTCCTACATAGTATCCTGAAGGATAGCCTTCCACAGAAACGCTAAGCGTATGATTACCCAGGGTAGTGTCCCGGTAATAGACAACAGCCTGCATCTCCCCATCTCTTATAACCACACTGTCCACGGGCTCGCCACCAGGGGTCAGGGAGAAGACTCCTGTTCCAGAGGACGTTGAAAGCCTTACGGTTGTTGAACCTATGTTAATCCAGTCCTGCTTAAATATTCTGTCCCCCCTTGTGACGAGTATACCGTCCTGCGAAAGCCTCTTAATCGTTAAGCCAACCCATTCGCCGGCTGCGAGAGGCGTGCCCACTGTAACGTTGAGCCTCGGAGGCGTAAACTGTATGGCTAGATAAGGCCTCTTATCCTGCTCCCCGGATTCACTCGAAGCGAAAAACGCTTCCTGAACCTCCTGAGAGTCCTCTGAGCCATCAAATATCTCCCAGCCGAAGTTTATCCACGCATGCTCCCCTATACCGTTTAGAAACTTCTGAACCTGTTCTCTAACATCCCAAACCACCCATCCGGGTTGTGTGGAGACGGTGGATGAAGCGGCGAACGTCGACGAGGAACCGGGCTTCCTATTCCATGTTAGTGAGTTCTCATCCCAGGCTGAGTTTAACCTGTAGCAAAGATAGGTTCTTTCCGAGGCCGGGGGCTTTGAAAGGTATAGGAAGAGTTTCGCGCTTAGCACAGAGGCCCCTGGAGGAACCGTGGAGAGATTGAAGAAAACACAGGTTCTCGCATTCTTGGACGCTAGCGACCTTACTTTAAGATACTCGCTTGAACCATAAGAAGCATCAGGGTTCTCTTGGTCGATATATGTATCGTCGGAAGCTTGGAAAACCACCTCGACCCTCTCTTCCTCGCCGTGAACAATTAGGAGACGCACGTGTGGAACGTTTAAACACGTGATTATCAAAACTATTAAGAACATCATGCTGCATAACATCGTTTTTCTCATTCTCAATAACATAAATTGACGTTTTAACAGCTTATAAAGATTTCCCCATTAACCAGCCACATAAATTCATTGGAAAGACCACGGATAAATCTTATTAAAGACCTTAAAGGTTTTATGAGGATTATTGAAGGCTTTGGAGCTAGGTTACCCGAACAAGGATATCAGAGAAAACTATTTGAAGGCTTTAGAATATCGTTACCCGGAGTGGATACCATGCGGGGTTAACTTTCTACCCGGTGTCTGGAAAAAATATAGAGAGAAGCTTGAGGAGGTTCTAGTTAGACACCCGCTTATCTTCGGCAAGTATGAGAAGGGCAGTAGGAATTTTGACGACATGCCTCCTGTTTATCGCCAGGGCTATTTCACGGATAACTGGGGATGCGTTTGGCACACTGTGCGAGAGGGTTTAGAGGGGCAGGTTGTTGGACACCCGTTAGCCGACTGGAATGCTTTGGAAAACTACCAGCCGCCCAATCCTCTTGAGAAGATGGAGAGGGGGGAGAGGGGTAAAGAGTATTGGGTTCATGTTAAGAAGGTTTTTGCGGAGCGCAGGGAGAAGGGTCTTCTGAGGGTCGGCGACGGGGAACGCCTTTTCGACCGTCTATACTTCTTAAGGGGCTTTAGAAACCTGATGGTGGATATTGTCACGGATGATCCTCGTCTTCCAAGGTTGATAGATATGCTCATGGATCATGAGATGAAGCTCGTTGAAAAGTGGCTTGAAATAGGTGTTGACGTCATCAGCTTTCACACAGACATTGGGACGCAGAACGGTTTAATGATAAGCCCAGCGAAGTTCCGTAGATACGTTAAACCCATGTTTAAAAAGCTTTTCACCAAATGCAGGAATGCGGGCGTCCACGTTTATCTCTCTTCCGACGGGCGGCTGCTCGATATTGTCAACGACCTGGTTGAATGCGGGGTTTCCGTGCACGACCCGCAGCTCCGCGCGAACACGCTGGACGGGATTGCCAGAGCATATGGGGGCAAGCTCTGCGTCGACCTTGACTTAGACAGGCAGACACTCCCATTCTGCAGCCCCCGGGATATTCGTAGAGTGGTTAGGGAGAGCGTGGAAAAACTGTATTTGCCCGAGGGCGGCTTAATGATGAAGGGGGAAATCGGGCCGGATGTTCCGTTGGAAAACGTCGAGGCTCTGTGTCAAGCCATGGAGGATTTCTGCATTAGACTAAAATAGTTTCCAACCCCTTGCAAGAAATGCTTCAAACAGATGGGGAGCCTACGGGTTTAAAGGGTAGAAGCCGTTTTCATAGGCTGACCTGTAGGCGGCGAGAATGTTTTCAGGAGGCACGTTGGCCTGAATATTGTGAACCTGGTTGAAAACGTATCCACCATTCCTTGCGAAAACCAGAATATTCTTTTTCACATGCTTGTAAACCTCCTCCGGGCTCCCGACGTGGAACACGTTTTGAGTATCTACGCCTCCTCCCCAGAAAGCAACCTGGTCGCCGAACTCTTTCATCAACCTCTCTGGCTCCATGTTTCTCGCAGAGATTTGAACAGGGTTCAGTATGTCGACGCCCGCGTCTATCAGATCCGGGATAAGAACGTGTATTGAGCCGCAGGAGTGGAGGAAGACGAACATTCTCGAATGCTTCTTCACGTATTGAAAAAGCTCCCTGTGGCAAGGCTTTAAGAGCTCCCTGTATGTTTTCGGCGGCACTTGGGGGCCTGTTTGCACACCCAAGTCATCCCCGAAGCCGATTATCTGCACGTAATCCTTCAAGGCTTCAACGTATTTCTTCAAATTATGAGTTAAAACATCCATCATCCTATCCAGCATTTTCGAGGCTAGGCTTCTCCTCGATGAAAGGTCTATAAGCCAGTTCGACCATCCTCTTAAACCCTGGCCCCACTCGTGGACGCTTCCAGCGCCGAAAAAGTGGATAGTGAAACCCGTGTTGCTGTAAAGACTCTCCGCCTTCCTCCTCAGGTTTGAAACATACTCGTCACTAACCCTGTGGCTGTCCCAATCATAGTTTTCTAGCGCTTCAGGATCCCCCGTTTTCTCAAGGGGATGATAAAGACTGTCAAAGTATAGGCTTCCCCGAGGCATTTTCGAAGTCACGATTCCCCTCTCGTTTTTAATAACCCATCCGCCTGCGCCATCCGGCTCAGGGTTAAACCAGGAGGGGGCTTCACACCTTGTTCCATCTGGTAAAACCCATTTCTTCCAGCTACCGCCTCCTGGTCCACAGGGGTCGAGCGTCCTAGCCAGAGAAACCACGTCAACCTTGAACATGTCGATGATTTCTCTCTCGGGCTCCGCCAACTGCTGGCCAATATCGTAGACCCTTACAACACCCTTCTGCAACCCGAGGTGTTTCTTCAGCTTCGCGTACGCTATAGCCATTATACCGGTGGAGGGCATTGAGCCTAAGTCTATTGGAACCCTGTCCGGCTCCTCATGCCTCAGCGCCGTCAGAACCCTGGTTCTAGAGTCCAATGAGTAGCGTTTTAGTTTTCAGCTAATAAGTTTTAAGAACAGCGTGTTGAACAATAGAGAAAACCAGATATCATGCTTGAAAAACCTGTTGACTAAGAGGTTTTTCTCAAGCGTACCCCCTAAACGCTTATATTTTCTCGAGGAACCTGGACCTTATGCATCCTGTGGTGGTTGTTGAAGGAGGCTGTCTGCCGGAGGTTTGGGAGAAGTCGATAATCGAGCTCTGGAGCAAGGGTGTGAACATTAGGACTGAATACGGGAACGACAGCAGGGACTGCACGATGCTGATGGTAATAAGGAGGCCTTTAGCGGAGCCGAGAATCCACAAGGCTGGGCTGATGGTCGGTAAGCTTTCACAGCTTGAAGAATACGTTCAGGAGGTTTGCAGGGGGATACATGATTCCTACGTGGAGAGAGGAATCTGGCCCTATACTTATCATGAACGATTGCGCTCCTACAAGTGTTGCAACGAGACGATTGACCAGATAGACTACATAGTTAGAAAGCTGTCGGAAACACCGTACTCCAGGAGAGCGCAGGCGATAACCTGGAAGCCGTGGGTTGACCCAAGGATTGATGATCCACCATGTCTTCAGAGGGTTTGGCTAAGGGTTTATGGAGACAGCCTCCTAATGGAAACCTGCTGGAGGTCGAGGGACGCTATGAAGGCGGCTTTCATGAACATCTATGCTCTCACAATGCTTCAGAAAAACGTGGCGGAAGAGTTGTCGAAGAGGACTGGGAGAACCATTGTTCCAGGCGAATACGTGGATTTCTCAAACTCCTATCACATATACGAAACCGATTTTGAAAAGGCGGAAAACCTTGTTAAACGCTCCAGGGAGTCAGGATGGGAGACACGCTCCTGGAGCACTGAGCAGTTTAAGAGCCTGGTTGAGATGGAGACTAGGGTTCAGAAAGATTCAGGCTAACCTATTCTGGAAATCACCTCAAGCAAACTCTGCATCGAGACGTATGAGGCGGCGTAGGCGCCTGAGCTGAACTCTTTTCCGCCAGGGGTTCTCAGCATGGGTTCCCCCAGGCTCTTCATCACTCTCCAATGGGTCTCAAGCGAAACATAGCCTTCATACTCCATCTCCTTCAAGGCCCTCAGGTTTTCCCCTATTTTAGCCTGGCCGTCACCGACTTTCAGAAACCTGGTTTCAGAACCCTCTCTAACACCGTCTTTAACATGCACATGCCTTATGAACTTCTTCACGTAGTCAAACCCGGTTGGATACGGATCTTCACCCTCCTCATCCATCAGCTCGTTGCCGGGGTCCCAGAGCGCTTTCACAGACCTCGCGCCCAAGGAGTTTAAGAAGTCCGCCAGTTTCCTCCCGTTCCCGACGAAGGTTGAAGGCTCGTTCTCAACAATTATCGTAACGCCTTGCTCCTCAGCAATTTCAACAATCTTCCCGAATTTCTCAATTATCGTCTGCTTATAGTCCTCATACCTGCCTTTCCTCCAGAACGTGAAAGCCCTGACCAGCCTAGTGTCCAAGTGGCCGGCAAGCTCCAACGCGCTTCTAAATATCTCCAGGTGCTTCTCGTATTCCTCTGATGAATCAATATCGCATTTGAAAGTCGGGGATGCGATTGCACAAACCTTTAAACCATTATCCTGGAGAAAACTTTTCAACACGTTTTTCTCGCCGAGGATTTCCGGGAAACCCTTGTCAAGTATTGTCCTAATCTCTATAGCATCTATGTTGAAACTTCTGGCGAATTCTCTAACCTCATCCAGGTCTTGTGAAACCTCGTCCGTTATGAAGGATGGTTTAAACCTAATATTCAACCCTCAGATAACCTCCTTACTCCACGAGCGGGAGAGTTACTTTACTCCCGGTTCTATGAGCCCTGTATATTGCTAGAACAATCTCCAGCGACTTCCTTGCTTCCTCACCCGGCACGGCGGGAGGCCTGTCCTCCAGTATTGACTCAATAAAGTCTCTAACAGTCTCGTCGTGGCCAAGGAACGGGGTTACCGTCTCCCTTCTTTCCTCCACGCCTTCTTTCTTCACGATTGTCCCGCTTTCCTCAACCCACTCCTTTTCAACAGTTTTATCACTCCCTATGACGACGGATTTTTTGCTACCGTATATGGCTACCCAATCCTCTTGGGGCCGGAGGTCGACGCTCCCCAGAATATAGCCTATGGCGCCACTCTTAAACCGGAGTATTGAAACAGCGATGTCCTCGGTTTCAATACTGTGCATCCTGGTATCGTATATTCCATAGAGATATTCCACTGGCCCCATTATCCATTGCAGAAGATCCACCAGGTGGATTGTTTGGTTTATCAAAGCCCCTCCGCCCTCGGTGGCCCATTTCCCACGCCAAGATTCTGCGACCTCGTCCGCATGGTAGTAAGTCTTGTCTTCACGATACCATTTTACGACGGCCTCCCCGTATACTGGGATTCCGAATGCCCCGTTTTCAAACTCTCTCTTTACTCTTTGAACATCCTTTGAGAAACGGTTTTGAAAAACTATTGCCAGCTTCACGCCGTTTTTTCTACACGCGCTAATCATCTCGTCTGCCTGCTTTAGGGATATTGCTATTGGTTTCTCGCAGAGAACATGCTTAAAGTATTCCGCAGCCTTTACCGTTATTTCAGCATGCAGATGGTGAGGCGTACAGATGCTTACTGCATCAACACTCCTATCCTTCAACAGGTCTTCATAGTTTTCATAAACACTAGCCTGGTTGAGGCCGAGCCTTTCAGCTAGTGCCTTCGCTCTTTCAACCCTGCTGTCGGAGAAAGCAGTTATCTCAGCCATACCTGATTTCAAATAGCCGGAGACGTGGGAAGCCGCAATCCCGCCGCACCCGATTATTCCCACTCTCACTTTCTTTCCATCCATCTCGTATCGTTGCGGATGAATCGGGAGCAGTATATAAATGATGTGATTGGAAAAATCACAACGTTTATAAGCCTACTGTCTCTCCGCAGAATTATGGAGAAGGAGAAAAAATGCATTAAGATTTTTGAAGAGATTCCCGACATTCCACTGATAGATATTCATACGCATCTGGATCCTATGAGACTGAAAGCCAAGGATTTATCTGAAATAGTCCTATACCATTACATTGCTACCGAGCTTGCTTCCTCAGGAATGCCTAGAGAAATACTTGATCTAGAAGATCCTGATGAGAGAGTTAGAAGAATCATCCCCTTTCTTAAAAACGTGAGAAACACGTCGACCTTCTGGGCTTTAAGGAGGGTTTTCAGCCTCTTTAATTTCAACGAGGAGCTAACTGAGAAAAATCTTCCTCTGCTTAAAGACAAATTCACGGATTTTGAGAAAAACTTCGACGGCATCAGTTTCCTGAAAGAAAGAGTCAAGGTCGAGAAAGCGTTTCTAACACTACAATTCACAGATGCCGGTTTAACTTTCGACACTTCTTTCTTCACTGGTTCTCTACGGCTTGAAAGAATGTCGAAGGAAATCTCGCAGGAATCCTTGAGAATGCTTGAAGACATACTCTCGCTGAAAGTAAACAATGCCAGGAGCATGAGGGATGCTGTGACGGAAGTATTCAACAAGTTTAAGAACCGTGTTTCAACGATCACTATAAGCTTGAACCCTAGTGAACACATCATTATTGACCCTAGAGAAGGACTTGTTGAGGATGCAATCCGGAGGGTGGAAGCCGGAGGAAGGATGACCATAGAGGAGAAAGATGCGTTACTATCCTTTGTAGTGAACGAGTTTCTCAAGTTGATTAGGGACGGAGGGATTGTTTTTCAATTAATGTTGGGTGTTGAAAGACCTGTTGTTGGAGCCTCCCCACCGGATTACGCGATAGTTGCCAACGAGCCTAGTCAGCTGCTCTCGCTCTGCCCATTGTTTCACAAGTATAAGGAGGTTAGTTTCGACCTTATATCTGCGAGCAGGACACATAATCATGAGCTTGACGTGGTTGCTAAAAACTACAGGAATGTCTACGTATCAGGCTTCTGGTGGTACTCATACTATCCTTCCATAATGATGGAGAGAACAGTTGAGAAGCTTCAAATGCTGCCAGTGAACAAGTGGTGCGCGTTTTTCAGCGATGCCCAGGTTCCAGAGTGGGTCTTCGGTAAGGCGCAGCTGGTTAAGCATCAGTTGGCCATTACTTTAAACGATTTGGTTGAAAAAGATTATTTGGATGTGGAGCTTGCTCTTGAAGCTGCTAGAAACCTGCTTTA
>JBNAVT010000011.1:53093-57340 GCA_049700215.1 Thermoproteota archaeon | reverse complement strand
GAGGAGGCGTAAACGCTCCAGGGCGCTTAACGGGAGGCTGAACAGATGGAGCTTCGGAAAGCTCCAAAGCATCATAGAGTACAAGGCTGAGCTTGCAGGCTTAAACATCATCCCAGTTAAAGCGAAGGGCACATCAAGCCTATGCCCAGAATGCAGGGTTAAGCTAAGCCCAAGCGGGTATAGGCTAATGAAGTGCCCAGAATGCGGGCTGGAGGAGGACAGGGACAAAATAGCGGTGCTGAACCTCCTCCAAGAACACCAGAGAAATGTGGGGGCTTCAACCGTTCATCCCCAAAAGCCCTCCCATGACACGAGGAGGGAAGAATGAAGAGCGTAACGAAAGTTAACGCTCAGACAGAACGGAATCTTTATCTATTTCAAAGGCTTCTGCAAGCAGGCTTGGACGAGGCTAGGCTTCACCTGGTTGAAAACCCGTATTTCTTCTCCGGGATCAGGCGCAGCTACGAGGAGTCGTGGTTCGCCGTCGTGGGGGTTCCGTTCGACGGGACGACGAGCTTCAGGCCTGGTTCAAGATTCGGGCCGGCCAGCATAAGGCATTTCTCAGCCGAGGTTGAAACCATCAGCCTGGGCGACGGGGCTGACCTAGAGGACGTTAGGGTTTCAGACCTTGGGGATGTTGCGGTGACTTTCAACGTTGACGAGGTTTTGAAAAGGGTTGAGAAAGTATGCATGGGAATCCGTGCTGACTCCAAGACCCCGGTGATGCTTGGAGGAGAGCACACGATAACCCTGGGGGCTGCGAGAGGCCTTAAGCCGGAGACAATAGTCTCTTTCGACGCCCACTTCGACTACAGGGACGAGTATCCCGAGGGAGTCAGGATTAGCCACGCGACAGTCATGAGGAGGATAAGCGAGGAGGCTTGCAGGGTTGTGCACGTGGGCGTCAGGGCGGCCTGCAGGGAGGAGGTTGAGTACGCTGGCGGCGAGGCCTTCGTATCGTCGAGACAGATACTTAGAGACCCTGCGGAGGCCTGCAGGAGGCTGAGGAGCATTGTTGAGGACGCTGGAAGCATCTACGTGAGCATAGACCTCGACGTTCTAGACCCTGCCTACGCCCCGGGGGTGGCTAACCCGGAGGCCTGCGGAATATCGACGAGCATCCTGCTAGACCTTCTGGAGAACACTGTGAGCGAGAAACTCGTTGGGCTCGACCTTGTTGAGCTTAACCCGCTGCTCGACCCGGGGGGCGCCTCGGCTGCAGCGGCAGTGAGAATACTTTTCCAGGCTCTTTCGAACACGGCTAGGAGGAAGAGGCTTGTCTAAACCTGCTTCCTCTGAATATACCAGCGTTCAGCCCCGTCCCTAAGCCTCTTGTCAGCCTCTTCAACGGTTGAAGGCGGCGGGATTATCATTGGCTCACCCGGCTCCCAGTTTGCCGGGGCGAGCAGGCCTGATTTAACAGAGGTTTGAACAGCCCTAGTAACCCTGGACAGCTCCTTAACATTCCTCCCGATTTCAACAGGATACTGGGCCATGAACCTGACAACCCCCTCGGGGTCTATGAGGAAAACGCTTCTCGCAACGCTTCCCCTAGCGTCCGCAGCACCGTAGAGGCTCACCGTCCTCTTATCCGGGTCTGCTGCGACAGGGAACATTATTTTCAACCCGTATTTCTCCTCAACATCCCTAACCCATGATATTACGCTCATAAGGCTCTCAGGACATATTGAGAAAACCTCAACCCCGCTCTTCCTGAAGTCGTCAATCCTCTGGGAAAGGGCGATAACCTCAGTCGTGCAGACAGGGTTGAAGCTTGAGGGATGCGTCAGCAGGAGGACCCATCTGCCCCTGAGCTCGGAAAGCCTGAACCTGCCCCTTGTAGTCTGAACCTCGAAATCAGGAGCCGGCTCACCGATCAGAACCATTCTTGAAGACTCCACGGGCTAACAGTTTTAAACTTTTAGGTTTGGAAGCCCCCGCAAGCCTTCCCACTTCTCCTAATGGTTCAGCATATTGAAGCCGTGTGCCTTCACAGCTGTGCGATAATTTTACGTTCACGAAGCGTCTTGGAGAGGAAGCGTGCCAGGTCGACATAGACTTTTTAAGAGGAAGAGGCATAGAGTCGTTAGAGATCATGTTGCGCATGGGCCTTTAAGGTATGGAAAAATGGAACGACGGAAACCATCTTCGAGGATGAAGAAGGTGAGCGCGCGCTAAATACTGCTATTTCTATTCGGTCTTCGACGCGAGCAATATGACGGACGACCAGAAGATGGAAGAGATAAAGAAAAGGATGGATGCAGTCGTCCTTGCTTACGAATCCTGGCGGAAGAGTAGGAGAAAGCTATATAGGGAGAAGATACTTTAAAAAGGGAAACATATAGAATTTGTTTAACGCATTCAAGTCGTTAAAACAGAAATAAGTAAAAACGCATATGGATAAAACTATTTTAATACTTCAGGCGAAGCATTAACGTGATCTTTTTAAAATATAGATTGTTCATTCGCAATTTATCCTAATGGTTCAGTATATAAGCGACGCGATCTTCACGGCAGCATCCCTAGGCTACTCTAGGAAGCCCTCGTACGTCTTCCTATACGTCTCCCCGGATGCGAGCTTCTTAACATCCCTCTTATACTTAGCCTTATCACCAACGGTTCCGGGCTTAAGCTTGCTCCACTCCTCAAGGCTCACCGAAAACTTCCTCTGAACGTTGTCCCTGTAAAGCTCCGGCAGAACGTTGAAAGTGCAGAACGGAACAACGTTGGGCTCAGGAGTCACGTAATGAACACCACAGTGCATCACCCTCTCAACATCATAATTATATGGATCCATGAAATGCATCATTCCTAAATAATTAAATTTATAATGGAATATGCTTAGTGTGCTGTAGCTTCTTTTGATGATTATGTTGGAGAGTATTTTTCCTAGGTTTAGGTCTTTGGGCTGTTTCTCCTTGTCTATGAAGCTTCCTAGTTTGCGGACTAGTTCAAGCATAACCATGTATCTGCTTCTTCCCCTCTCCATTTCAACAGTCTTCTCCCTTAAGTATTCCGAGAGGTTTTCGACGTCGACGAAGCTGGTTATCGGCACGAAGTGTATACCATCCTTAGACCTGTCGAGGTAAACGTAGGTAGCCATTCCGCAGGCTGGGTGGATAGGCATGTGCCACCTCTCCTTGCCATTAGTCAGCTTCTCCAGGAATGTTGTCAGCACGAGTGTGAACGGGACGGGGTACCAGGCTTCCCTGCTTATCTCCCCGTTGGTCTGCTCCTCGACGAGCCTTATCACGTCCGGGATGGTTATTCTATGCTTATCCCTCTCGCTTCTAGGCATCTGGCCGACGAGGGAGACAGGTTGAAAATTAACACCTCTAACAATATCGCTGTTAGCAGCGGCGAACCTCACTATCTTGCCGAGCTCATGCGTGTTCCAGCCGTTTATGACTGTCGGAACAAGAACCACACTAGTCATACCTGTCTTCCTGAAGTTTTCAAAAATATAGGGTATCTCCCAATGGTTCTTCACGTTTATCCTGGGGTCAAGAGCGTCGAAGCTCAGGTAGACGGTGTTCACCCCGGCTTCCCTAAGCCTCCTCGCAAGCTCGACACCGCCTTCAAGCGCGAAGAAAACGCCGTGAGTGTTAAGCTGAATATGGGTGAAGCCCTCCTCCCTCGTTATCCTGATTATGTCGACGAGGTCGTCCCTCATCAAAGGCTCCCCGCCCGTGAGCTGAATAGCCTTAGAACCATAAGGATACTGCTTCCTCAAATGTCTCATCATCATCCTGTACTGCTCCAGAGTAGGCTCATACACGTAGCCAGATTTTTCAGCGAAGAAGAAACAGTAGAAACAGCTGAAGTTACACCTGTTCGTCACGACAACGTTTGCGAGAGCCGTCTGAGTAGTGTGGATGGAGCAGATGCCGCATGAGAAGGGGCAGGGGTTTTCAAGCTGCTTGTAAGCATACTTGACCCTAGTCGGCGGGGCTTCATACCTCATCGCCCTCCTGTACATCGCTGCGTCGCCCCAGTAGAGGTCTTCAACCTCACCGTGCTCCGGGCAATTCTTCCTAATCCAGATTTTACCATCCTTCTCGTAGACGAGCGCGGGGAGAAGCCTGTAGCACTCTGGGCAAACGGAGAGAGTGTCCCTAACGTGCTCCTCCCCCTCTTTCAGAACAGGTTTTGAACCGCCTACGAGTATCCTTCGGTCAGCCACCCTTATCGCTCTTTCCTTAAGCTCGCCAGCATCCTGCTGAGCCATCAGGCTTCACCTGAAGGCT
>JBNAVT010000011.1:49341-52993 GCA_049700215.1 Thermoproteota archaeon | reverse complement strand
TCGAGAATGGTTTTCGGAAGCAGATCCCTGTTGCCGAGGGTAACGGTGAAGGTTGAAACACCGCTGGTTGAAAGAATGGTTCTGCAGAAAGAGTATTGCGAAGCCCTTTCATGGATTGTTGCGACAACACTCTTGGCTGAGGCGAAAGCCTCGGAGACTGCTTTCCTGAAGGATTCTGAGTAAAGCTCCATCGGGCCTATCTCGTCGATGATAACCACCTCATCCCTCTCGACGGCATCCCGTATAGCCTTAACGCCGACTCTTTCAAGCTCCGCCAGGCTGACGAAATACTTGCCGACCCTGGGGCCAGAGCTATAGTTGACGCTGGCCATGAGACCCTTCAAGCCGGTTTTCAAATCCTCAACTAGGAATCCTGTTCTAACACCCTTCTCCCTAGTCTCGTAGGTTATCATGCCGCCGTAACTCACACCATTCTCCCTCAGCATCTGGGCAAGCTTTGAGACAACCGTCGTCTTACCTATCCCAGGCCTCCCCGTCACGAGGATCCTCATAGCTCTATCACCATCCCCCTGGGCCCAGGGTTGATGACGAGCGTGCCCCCGATTTTTTCAGAAAGACCCGCCCTCTCGTGAACATGGCCGCACAAGCATGCTAGCGGAGACTCCTCCTCAATGAATCTTCTAACCTCGGCGGAGCCTATGTGCTCACCCGTTGAAGTAAGGTCCAGGGATGTGTTGAAGGGGGGTGTGTGCGAAAGCAGGATTAGGTTGCTTAACCCCTTGAAGCCTGAGAGGACCCGTTTAAACTCCTGCTCGCTGATTTCAAATGGGGTGTTGAAGGGTGTTGGGAGGCTCCCTCCAACGCCTGCGAGCGTGAAGCCTTTGAAAACCGTTTTCCCACCGTGGAGGAAAACAATACCCATTGCGGAAGCCTTCTCCCCAAGCTCCCCGGGAGTCTCATTGTTCCCGGGTATTGTGAAAACATGCTCGTTTAAAGCCCTGAGCCTCTCCAGGGCAGCGTCCAGGCCCTTTCCGTAGACAGTGAGGTCGCCGAGGCACACGGCTAGGTCAGCATCCCTAGAGGTTTTCAAAGCTTCCTCGAGCAGTTTCAGCCGCAGATGAATATCAGAGCAGGCGAAGACCCTCAACGGGGGTTCCACTGGGCAGCGAAGCTTTTATGTTTTTCAAAAATGCGGGTCACTTGGCTAAGCGGCTGGCTGCGAGAAGCGAGAGCGAGAGGAGAATATCGCCGTAGAAGAGCCTTATAACTAGGCCGAGGAGCATCAGGGCTTGCAGGGGCATGAGGAAGCTTGTGAAAACATGCTCGTCAGGGTTGAAAGCCTGCTCAGCCCTGTCCTCATCGATCCTCCTTGAAAACACTATTCTCCTGACGCCGCTCCTACTCCTCCTCTCGGCTAGGAGGAACCTAGTGTCAGCACGGTAGTGCGAGAAACTGACTTTCCTGAGGAGGAGGAGCGCGGCAAGCCTTCTCAACAAGCTTTCCCTCTCCAGGCCTTTGAAAAGCTCAACACCCTTGAGCTTAACCCCCAGGTTCCACAGGAGGTTGACGGGCAGGTAGAGGATTGTGAGCATCAGAGCATTATTCATTGTTGAGAACGCTACTGGAAGCCTGCCCATGCTCAGGTCCGTGAGGAAACCGGTTGGCGTCGAGGGGTACATTAGGCTCAGGCACATGAGACCCTTGGCGTCAGCGCCACCGTAGACACCCCCGTAGTAAAGAAGGGTGAAGAGGCCTGACTGGACGCCGGCGAGTAGAAGCCACCAGGCTGGCTCAACAGACCCGTTTAAAACACCTGGAAGATTCAGGATTACTGCTGAAGCCAGGAAGACTATCCAGACGCGGTCGTCTATCTCCCTGCTTTTAACATCCTGGATTGAGGCTATGGATAGGAGTGTTATGGAGACTATGCTGCGGGCATTCTCAAGCAAGAGCCAGCTGGACAATTCACCTTAGTCTTGAAAGCACCTCAGCCCTCTTAACGTGGAACTCAGTCACAACCCTGGCAACATCCCTGAAGTGGGTCACGTTATTATCCATCATCCATCTTATAACGCTCTCCCTGACCTGCAGCTCCCTAACATACCAGTCTGGAGGCATGCCTATCTTCCTGCACACGTTTGGAAGATGCACAGACCTGCTGAAGTCAACCTCGTGAACATCCTCCATCGGGTCCCAGTGCGCGATCGTAATCCTGTTCCCCTCGGGGTCCAGCTCCCAGACGTGCCTAACCCTCCTTCCGAAGGGTACCCCAGCCTTCTTAGGCAGGACAACCCTCTCAACAAGGCAGGCGACGTTCATAAGCGGAATATAGGACTCAGCAATGTTCATGGGTGGGCTCGTCATCCTCTTAATAGCGTAGTCAATGTTCTCAGCGTGCACAGTGCTAAGACCCCCGTGGCCCGTAGCCATAGCCTGGAACAGGACGAACGCCTCAGCACCCCTAATCTCCCCGACGATCAGGTAGTCAGGCCTATACCTTAGAGAAGTCTTGACAAGGTCGAACATCGTTATCTCGCCTATCTTCGAAGTCCCCAGGCCGTAGCTCTCTCTGGTGACGAACTGAACCCAGTTGTCGTGGGGAATGTTCAGCTCAGCAGTCTCCTCGACGGTTACGATCTTTAAACCAGGCTTGAAAAGGTTTGTCAAAGCGTTCAGGAAGGAGGTTTTACCCGCGCCCGTGCCGCCTATAACCATGACGGTTAGCCTGTTGTCAAGTATAAACCAGAAGTATGCTGCCAGCGACGGGCTTATCGTGCCGAGCTTAATCAGGTCGACGATGCTGAAAGGCTCCTCCCTGAACTTCCTTATCGTGAAGGTTGAGCCGAAAGTGGAGACCTCGTCCCCGTAGGTTGCTGCGAGCCTATGCCTGCCGGGGAGCATCGCGTCCACGATGGGGAAGGCTGCGCTAATATGCTTCCCGGCGAAGTGGGCAAGCTTAATTATGAAGTCGTTGAAATAACCCTTGTCCGCGATCCTCAGGTTCGAGGGGAGGCTCTCATACCTCCTGTGCCAAACGTAAACAGGCTTATCGATGCCGTCGCACGAAATGTCTTCAACATTCTTATCCTCCACGATCGGGTTTATCGGCCCATAGCCTATAAGGTCCCTCCTAATATAGTATTCAACCTTCCTCATAGACTCCTCGTTCAGGGAGCCCAGTATGTTCCTATACTTCTTCATAAGCCTGCGGGCCTCCTCCATAACGTAGCTCCTAGCCTCCACAGACATGTCCTCGGGAGGCCTGAGCTCCCTGCTCAGAATATCCTTAAGCCTGTTGAAAGCACTCCTCTCAGTCTTGTCGAGGGAAACCTCGTCTACGAAGTATCCTTTCTCACCACCCCTGCCCGGGATTGGAACTATCAGAATTCTTACGAAAGGCTCTTCAATCCAGTACTCGTCTATAGGCTTAGCGTTAACAGGAATGGGCTCGAAAACGTATTCGACAAGCTCCTCCTCCTTCTTTTTCTTCTTCTCCTTCACGGGCTTAGGTTTCTCCTCCCTCTTCTCAGCCACCGCAGGCTTAGCCTCAACCCTGGCCTCAGCCACAGCAGGATTACCCTCCTTCCTCTCCTCAGGCTTAGCAGAACCCATTTGGCTAGAGTTAGAATAGGGGAGAGTTTTATAAAGTTTGTTAAACACTCTAGCTTTCAAACCGCTGGCTGAGAAACCC
>JBNAVT010000011.1:0-49241 GCA_049700215.1 Thermoproteota archaeon | reverse complement strand
AGCGCTACCGCGATTGCAATAGTTATGCCTACTGCGACGATTATTACTGTCGTTATCACTGGGCTTACGCCCCTCCTGTCGTTCAGCATTTTCATGCCTGTTTCACCTCTTACCGTATTAAGTTTGTATGGAAGATAGTATTTAAATTTTTTTAACGTTAAAATAGGACTTACAGCGCTTAACGTATTAGGCGTTTTAAATCGAGCTGAACTGTTTTAAACTGTTTTAAACCGTTTGGAACAGTGGGAACTCTCTGAAAAACAGGCTTACCATTCTTGCTTTAAAAGACTCGTCTTTATACTCTAGATTGACGGAGTGCGATTTTCGTCATTCGAGCGACGCGTCTGATTGTCGTGTTTACGACACGCATGCCAGTATTTAAATCACGGAAAAGAATATAAGAAACATGTTATGGTTAAAATACTTAGTCTTGTCTATATCGAGCTTCGCCGCATGGCTGTTCGGCCCGCTTGGAGACAGTGTTGCGAAGATGTGCGGCGACCTTGAAGCCTCCGGGGTAAGAGTATACCCTAGGGCCTATGGCGCCACAGTTCTCCTATTAACCTTCATAACCGCGGTCGTCTCAGTAGCGTTGTCAAGCGTATTGTTTCTAAGCTACGACCTGATCGTCTTAAACCTCGGCTTCCGCGAAGTCTACCTCATACCGGTGCTACTCCTCTGCCTCCCAGTCATCGTCTTCCTCCTCGGCATCGCTTGGCCAAGGATGAAGATCTCAAGCATCAAGTCTTCCCTATCCTCAGAGGTCCCCTATGCTGCAGCCTACACCGCGGTGATGTCAACCGGAGGAATCTCCCCGTACGTGAGCATAATGAGGCTTTCACGCGTCCCCCTCCTCCCAACTTTCTCCGAGACGGCTAAGCTTCTCGACATCATGGTTAGAGGACTAGGCTACGACCCCGTCACAGCCCTTGAGGAGATTGGCAAGAAGCTTCCCTCCAAGGAGTTCAGGGAGCTCCTCCTAGGGTATGCTTCCACTCTCAAGACTGGCGGGGACGTTGTCCACTATCTTCTTCGAAGGACTGAGCTCCTGTTCCAGGAGAGGCTTGAGAACCTTAAGCTCATCGGCGGGAGGCTTGGGCAACTGATGGAGGTCTACATCGTCTTCGCGATACTCCTTCTGCTAGGCATATACACTATTTACGCTGTTCAAATGTCTATCGGGGAGCTTGTAGCCGGGGCCGGAGGCGGAATATTCGGAAACATTCTGTCATTCGTGTTGTTCAGCTATGCTTTCCTACCCTTCTTCTCACTCATGTTCCTCTGGCTTATAGACATTGTTCAGCCGAAGTACCCGATGGAGGACAACTCTCCCTACATTGTTTTCGCCGCTACGGCCACGCCCATAATGGCGCTGCTAGTACCAGGGTTCTGTGTCTCCTTCATGCTCCCCGGCTTGAGGGAGATCCCGCCTTTCAACTTTCTAAGCAACTTCATAGTCTGGCTTACAGAGTATTTGAAGCTTGAACACGGCTACGAGGCATCGATAGGGCTCATCCTAGCCCTCTCCTTCGCTTCAATCCCGGTTGTCGCCTATAGGATGTACATCAGTTTTAAGGAGAAGGGTATGGATACTGGTTTCGCAGGATTCCTCAGGGACCTTGTCGAGATCAGGAAGTCTGGGCTAAGCCCTGAGAAATGCATAATCTCCCTCTCCGAGAGGAACTACGGTAGTCTCTCGAAGCATATTAAGACGATGGCTACGCAGATCTCATGGGGGATAAGCCATGCTGAAATATATAAGACGTTCTCAAAGAAGGTTAGGGCATGGCTTACGAAGATAAGCATGTTCCTCCTCCTCGACGCTATCGAGGTCGGTGGGGGCACTCCCGAGACTCTTGAGACTCTTGCAAGGTTCAACGAGTCCATAATACTCATGGAGAAGGAGAAGAGGTCTGAGCTCAGGCCGCTGCTAATGATACCCTACATAGGGACGGGTGTGCTCGTCGTAACAGTCATAGCCCTCTTAACATTCTTCAGGTCAATGCTGCTTATGGCTGGGCGCTCAATGGCTTTCGCAGACATGGTTCAGCTCCTCCTTCCCCCGGTTATCATACACGTCTACATGATGGGGCTGGTAGGTGGTAAGATCGCCTATGGGGAGGTTTCCTCAGGCTTCTTCCACGCTCTAATGCTCCTAGTATTCACGCTGGCGACGATAGTGCTAGCACCATACTATTCCTTCGCCCCGGTGCCGACTGGCGGTGGTACCGTTGGCTAGTTCCGGGCTAGACAGGAGGGGCGTGTCAGAGGTTGTGGCCACAGTCATGCTTGTAACCGTGACTCTCGGCATGATTGTCGGAGGAGTCTTCTTCGCCCAGCTTAACCTCTCGATGCAGGCTCAGGCCACGGAGTTTGAAAACGGTAAGGCGAGCATGATCAGCCTCGCGCAGATGATAGAGGGGCTGAGCCTTGCCAAGGGTTCAGCAGCCTACACACGGTTCGCGATTAGCAGCGGCGGGCTTGCCGTCACACCCGGTGCTGAAAAGCTGACGATAAAGATCGATGGCGGAACCATATTCGAGGACAACGTTACGCTTGTTAAGTTAAGAGGCGGGGGAGGCGTCTCCTCGCTTGACTATCAGGTTCTAAAGGGTGTTCAAAGCCTCACTCCGTGGGAGTGCCTCATAGTCAGCCCGGTGAACCCGGCTCCCCTAGGATGGGTCTACTTGAAGCGTGAGCAGGGGGCTTGGGTCATAATGGATTTCGGAAGGATCCGGGTTGTCCCCTCGGGCATTATCAACGCTACGAGGGACGGGGTTAACTGGGATCCTCTTAACGTGGTTGAAATAACCTACGTGAGGATTGTACGTGGCACTTTCAGCGGGAGCAATGTTTACGATGTTTGCGCCAGGGTTGTGAACGTGACGAGCAGGGTTATACAGCTCATCGATTCCACGAGCATCACGATAACTGTCGAGAGGGGAGCCTACTACAACGAGTATTCCACAGACCAGGGAGGTAATGGGACGATAGTCTTCCTGAACATCGTTGACGTTGAGATATCGATTAGGTGAGAAGAATGCCTTCAACGCCCTTTGAAACAGTAATTCTTACGACAGCCCTATACGCTGTCCTCTTCATATCTCTACTCATGTTTTCAATAGTGTACCGCTGGGTTTTTATCGACTCCCTTAAAGTGAGGCTGGGCGAGGTTGCCAACCAGGTTGCCTACGAGGTTACTGGACTATACGTGATGTGCCACCGGGCCGAGAGCAACATTAATCTCTACAAGCCGATCAGCCTCCCAGTTTCAGTGTCGGGACATGGCTATGCGATGGAGTTTAGAGAGGTTGACGGAGTTTGGTTTCTAGTCGCCTACTTGGAGGAGAACAGGGCGATAAACGTTTCCTCACCGCTTTGGAGGAACCCGGGTGTCGACGTGGTGGTTGAAACCGGGGACGGTGTTTTTCAAGTCGGCTCCCGCCTTGTAAACTATACGGGTGTTCTCCACTCCGGTGCGAGCAACCCCGTGGTGTGGGCTAGGAGGGTTGACGGAGCCATAGTAGTTGGGCTTGGAAGGCTTGAGAATAGTGGAGGCGGTTGATCAATGCACGTCACTATTGACAACATGTTCGCCTTCCTCATCCTCCTGCTCATACTCGTAACCTTCATGGGGTACATCATTCCCACAGCCTACCTTTCCTTCACAACAGCGAGGGAGCACCAGCTTGAGGAGGTTGCTCAAGCCATTATGGATAAGGTTCTTCTAAGCACGGGTATTCCTGAGGACTGGGGAGACGTTCTTAAGGTTGAGAACAGCAGCCAGCTTCTCTCCTTCGGGCTTCAGAAGGCTGGTGGTGAGCCCTATGAGCTCGACATGGATAAGGTTCTCAGAATGATAAACATTGGAGGCGGGCAGCTTCCTGAGACGATTCAGATAGACGCCTGGACCATAGCTAGGCTTCTAGGGCTTGAAAACAAGTATGGGTTTAGCATAAGCATTACCCCTGCTTTAAACTTGACGACGAGGGTTGTGGGCTATTACAGCCTTAGGGGCGGCGTCCAAGTCCCCAGCTTGGTCGAGGTTACGGTGAAAACCTACGAGGGGAGGCCGGCGATAAGCGCTAACGTAACCGGAGTATATGTTTTCATGATTATCGATAAGGAGGCGGGTCGGGACGTCTGTTACGTGGACTACGTTTTTAAGACAGGCCCCGTTAGAACTGACGGTAAAGCAAGCCTGGACTTCACAGACCTCCTCAGCTACGCTGAAACAAGAGTCAAGGATCTTCAGAAGAGCTTTTCAGCGCTTATAGTGTACGCGGACTACTATGGGATTAGGGCTGTAAACTCCTCCATGCTCGGCGAGACGGATATTCTCAACGGGACCACTGTTGGCGACTACCTGATACTGAGCATAAGTGGCTCCTTGGAGACACCGGCTGCTAGACACTTGAGGAACCAGACTGCCCTAGCCAACCCGCCCTACTACGTTTACCTAAGCACCTTCAGAAACGAGACTAACGGTGAGAGCGGCATGATTATAAACAGGGGTTCTAAGAACTATCGTGTATACAGGATTACGAGCACGATCGACGAGGACGTTGCATTCATTATGACGCCTGTTAAATACATGGGTAAATACTACGTTGCCACCTTCTACAGGCCGCCTTCCATAACGATATGCCAGACCGGGATGGCATCCGGGAACATTAAGACGAGCGTACTTAAAAGGATGGTTAGAATAGGCTCCTTCCACTATGTTTTCACGGTCAGGGTTTGGAGGTGGGCGGAATGATCGACAACAGGGGGCAGATGCGGATCGTCGAGGCGCTTCTCGCAAGCGGAATAATCGCTATAGCCATGTGGAGCATGATAAACCTGACCAAGGCTCCAGACCCGTATAGTGCTAAGGCTCGTGACGAGCTCGAGAAATACTGCTACGCCTTCCTTACGAGCCTCGCCGACAAGGAGGTTTTCGACGAGGTTGTTTTCAACTCGACAGGGGTCAGGCCCGGCTGGGAGGGCCTGATGAAGAACGTGCTGAACGCCCTCCTCCCCGCCAACACTCTCTATAACATGACTGTCTGCAACATGAGTAAGAAGGGGGATGTTGTCGAGGAGGAACCGCTGGGAAGAGTTTTCAACGCTGCACCCGAGGACTTCAGTCTTTCGAAGGAGGCTGCTGGCGCAGAAATAACTTACACGACGAGGAGAAGATGGGTTTTGAAGATTCACCTGGAGCTCGCCAGGAGGTGGTGATGATGAGCCTTTCAAACAGGGACAGAGGGCAGGTAATACTTGCGATGAGCATTACGCTGATCACTATTATTCTCCTCATCTCGACAGCGATATACTTGACCTCGACTCAACACTTGTTCTTCAAATATAATCCGAGCAGGGAGATAGTTATGAACATAGATTCGGATTTCAAGAGGATGCTTACCAGGATTCTTGCGAACGCCACGGCGAAATTCAACCTTACTGCCGAGATGGATGTTCCAAGGAGGATTGCTAACCTGACTTTCTCATACTGGGTTCTCTCAACTCAGGCCGCCTACGCGGGGAAGGGCCTACACATTGAGACGAAGTGGGTAAACGACCCTGTTCAGAGGGCTAAGAGCATAGCGCTTACCATATACAATATGACTCGGCAGGGGGAGCCTGACAAGCCGAAAACGTATGTTTTCAACTACCAGGAAAGAAGGCTGGAGAACAGGCTTTTCAAACTGTTCTGGTACAGGCCTAACAGCATTTCAGCCATAGGTGCGGAGATAAGTGTCGACGCTACCTACCAGGGAGTAGTCGGGTGGAGGGCTACGCATATTATTCTCCTCAACCTAACCATAGCCTCAGTGATCCCCAGGGAGAGGGAGGGCCTACTAGAGTTGAACGTGCTCGTCCTCAGGGAGAACAATGTCCCGGTTAGCGATCTTAGAGCAGGTAACTTCGAGATATACTTGTTCGACCCGACTGTCCCACCGGGAGTATACTGCTGGAGAAGGGTTTCTTTGAACCAGATGAATCTTACTTACAACGGTGGTGGCAACTACACCATCAGCATCAAGCCCAGCTTCTACGACCCTCAGAGCAGCAACGTCAGGCTCTTCTGGAGATGGGAGTCTCAGCAGGGTAGCCAGCCGCACCAGCCCGGCTACTACCAGTTCGTCCTAGTCAGGGTTCAGGACAACAGGGGTATAATCGTCGAATCGTATTCCTACGCTGGCATAGAGTACGAGATACGGGCGAACGCTGTGGAGCCTTTCTACACGGGAGACCCGTCTAAGATTAAGGAGACCTATGTTTTTGAACTCATACCCAACGGGACGATGTACTGGTATAACACTAAGCTTTCAGCCCCTGAGAACAATCCTCCGATCCCACTCCCACCTGTTAAACAGGTCAGGGTGATGGCTACTAAGAACTGGCCTAGCGACCCTAATTTCTACGAGGTTCCCTACCAGACTGAGGTGTGGGACGACAGGTATCTTTGGCCTAACAGTGACAAGTTCCTAGAGTGGAGGAAGAGGATTATGAACGGGTCTAAGCTGGTTTTCGAGCTGAACTACCCGCCTGGGTGCAGCCTTCAGAAAGTCCTGCTGACCTGGCTTGAAGACGCTGACGCTAGGGAGCCGGAGTACCGTCTCCACATGACTTTAAGCGGTGCTTTCGCCACCGTCGACAACGGTAAGTATGTTTTAACGCTTCTAGCAAGCCCCACGAGCTACTGGGTAGACTGGTCGATAAGCCTGCTCGACCCGAGGAGTGGAACACACGTGGAATACGTCTTGCTCGGGTACGATGTTTACCGTATGCCCGGCGGGGGCTGGTGGTTCCCGAGGAAGGTTCCTGCGGATGACTGGACGATACTTCCAAGGCCACAGGATAAGGGCGGCACACTGGTCGCTGAGGCACCGGTCAGGCTAGTGGCTTTCAGAAAGTCTAACAAGACTCAGGAGAGGCCGCCGGAGGGGCCTGTGAGCTACAACGAGATGCATTACGAGACTATTCTCTACATACCCTACAACGTTTCATACTTCCTTTACGTGGCGAACGCGACTTGGCTTAGAAGCGTCCGCATGGATTACCCCTACATGTCTCTAATGGGGATGATAGGCGGGACCGATACTGATGCCGGAAGCCCCTTGAGGGTCCAATGGGGTTCTTTCGCAACCTCCGTCGCTAACCCGGGAATCGTCAACGGAACCTACTCTAACATAAGGAACATAATGCACAGGGATAGGAACAATGTCCCGGCTAACGTTCCCTCCGCGCAAGCATACGGCAATTGGACAGTGCTCTACAACGAGTACGCGGGAATAGCTATCTTCGCCTCTGAAGACTTTATCGACGAGCTCCGGAGCTACTTCATAGGAGGCGTGAGAAGGGACCAGCTGTGGGTCTGGACCACGGCCGACTACCAGAGGAGGGTAATGGAGTATGACGCTATTTTCTGGAGTAGAACATCCACTACGCCTTACGACACTGACCCTGCGAACAAGATACAGTTTAAGGTGGCGGGATTCTTGGCTGAGGGGGGTAGAGCATCTACCCCGTTTATCAACGCAAGCCTATGGTACAACGCCACCGACCGGAACGCGCTTCCCTTCCGCACGGTTGAAAACCCGCAGGGCACTGTAGCAGGGGAGCTTGTGCTCAGCAAGAGGAACGCCTTCATCTACGACGACTTCTCCACAGACCCGTTATCCGGGAGGCTTGCTACCACTACTGGAGCCTGGAGCTGGAACCATTCTGGCTACATTCGGGTCTCCGCCGACGGGCCCTCGGGAACCTGGGGCGGTGCGCATGTCGCCTACTTCACGAACAACACGCCGCCGGAAGCAGCTACGATACACGTTCTTTCAAAGGTAAGGTTCAACACGACGAGTAGAGATCAACACGCCGGCTTAGCGATGATCAATTCTGACACTGGTTTCTACACGCTAGAGTTCTACCGCGACTCAGGTAATAGGCGACTGGGGATATGGCGCTATGCAGGCTCTCCGCCTCAATGGACAAATATAGCTCGGACGGGGAACTTGGGAGGCTTAACCGATAACACGTGGTTCACATTCCTTGGGAGTCGGCGCGTTAACACGGGGGCGATGACAATCACTGTTTACAGCAGCGTGGGCACGCAGGTTGGTACTCGAAGTGGAACAGACACTACGCTGCAGCTTAGCCACGTCGGCCTCAGCATATATGATGAAAGGAGGGATAACAATTATCTTTCAGCGTTTTTCGACGACTTTATAGCGTGCGCTGACGCCGACCCGAGGTTTGTGAACGTGACTGGGCTCACACCAGGTTGGACAGTCCGCCTCAAGGATGAGGCTGGAAACACCGTGGCGAGTGCTTCAGCCAACTCGAGGGGTGTTGCAAGCCTCAACGTATTCGCTAAACCCATAGTTAGGAATGGCACCATCGAGATATATTCAGGAAGCACGCTTATTCTCTCCAGGAGCTTCGACGTGATTGTTGGAGGAGACGTTTACAAGCGTACGGTGAGCAGCCCTGTTAAGAGTGCTGTGGAGGAATGCTTGATGTACTACAGGATGTTTCTAAACAGTTTTGCACCCTCCATAGAAAGGGTTGCACCGGTTTACCAAGGATCTGGAGTACCTTAGCATGCGGTCTCTAAAACACTTATATTTTCACGAGGATATTAAAGGTTCATGAGGAGGGAAGAGGTTGAGAAGCTCTTGGATAGGTCTAAAAAGTTTAGGGATGCTGCTGAATTTCATTTTTCAAGGGGGGATTATGATCTTGCCGCGTTTAACGTTGAGCAATCGTTGCAACTTTTTCTAAAAGCGAAGTTGTTGCAAAAAGGGGTGGAGTTTCCTAAAACTCATACTTTAAGAAGGCTTTTCCTTTTACTGGGTGAAATTCTGAGGAAACAGGATGAGTTTAAAAAATTTGGAGATGAAAAGGCCTTAGAGTTTGCAAGCTTAGAAGACGCTTACATCACTGCCAGATACTTCCCTAGAGATTTCGAGAAGGAGGAGGCAAGAAAACTACTTGACTTCGCTAGGGAGGTCGAGGAGCTGGTTGGAAGAGTTTTTAATTAGAGAAGCCGGTAGAAGGGAAGAGGTTTTCAAAAACCTCCCCAAGCTCTTAAAGAGTATTAAAGAAAAGATGAGTGAGGCAGATAGGGGATCCAGAGTTTTTCTATTCGGTTCTGTGGCGAGAGACGAGCATGTCTTAACCAGCGACATAGACGTATTAATCTTAACAAAGTTAAAACCCTGTGAAGTTATTGCAAAGCTTAGGAAGGAAGGATTCGACGAACCCTTCGAATTTCATGTAACGGATGAAAAGATGTTCAGTTTCTACAGCAAGCTTATCAGAGATTTAAAAGAGATTTAATTGGTCCTAGGCACTAAAGATTTTAAGTCTTAACCACGTTAGTGCGCTTGATGATCAGCCTCTATGAAGGAGCCTTACCCTTCTCCTCATAGTATCTCCTGACGAAGTCGAGAGCCTCTTGATTAAATCGAAGCGCGCGATGCTTTCAGCATACACTTGAAGATTCACTCTTGATTGTCTGCGATAAACAGGCAACGGGAATCGCCTTTGGCAATACACTCAGCGCGCGCTTTAACCTGGTTTTTATCCAGCTATTCTCCTAAGGTTCAATGTTTTTCTCAGCCGGCCGGCTGGCTGAACGATCCTTTAAAGCACGTTCTTTTTCATTCTCAGGGGGGACTCTTTAAACCCGGTAATAGCTTATTTTTTAAGAAAGTATTGAAAGTATTTCAGATAATTCAGCTATTATATAATCGGGGTGAGCGGCTTCAAGCTCAGCTCTCGGCCTAATGCTTCTTAACACTGCCACCGTGTATGCGCCTGCAGCCCTTCCTGATTCAACGTCCTCCGGCCTGTCTCCGATCATAACAGCCTCCTCCGGCTTCACGCCCAGTTTTTCAACAGCCTTCAGAACGGGCTCGGGCGCAGGCTTAGGCTTCTCAGCATCCCCGGCGGAAACCGTTACGTTGAAGAAGCCTCCTATTTTGAAACTGTTCAAGTAGCTCGGCAGCTCCTCCCTACTAGTGTTGGAAACTACTCCGAGCAGGTAGCCTCTTCTCTTCAACTCTCTAAGGGTTTCCAGAGCATCGGGGTAAAGCCTGCCGTACCTAGGCATGTACGTGTAAATCCATTCCCTAACCATCATCGTCGACAGTTCTTCAAGGCTCGTGTTTAAGCCTGTTTCCCTAGCGATTGCTTCAGCTATTGTTCTCGAAGTTTTCCCAACGAGCCTAGCGTTCTCGCCGAAGCTTCTCTCAGGCTTGTTGAACCTCCTTAAAACATCGTTGACCATGATGTGGAACGCTTCGAAGGTGTCGACTAGGGTTCCGTCCAAGTCGAATAGTACTGCCTTAACCTTAAGAAGCATATCGGGGAAGCTTGAGGAAACTATTTTTAAACTTATAGGGACGTGATGCTCTTGAAACCAATCTTGACAAGCCTGGCAGAATTAAGCAATGCTTTAGTCGGAGCGCTGCAGCGTACGCTTCTAATACTTTAGATCCGCAAGACGTGAAGTGCACGCTATTTCTTTTTCTTAAAATATGTGCTTAAATGCTTGTTGAGCCTAATTTCTTCGAAAAGTTGCTTAAGAGAAGAATCGTGATAAGAGGGGAGAGAGTACAGGATGTTGGTTACAGGCTTTTCCTTCTAGAGGCTGCAGAATCCTTAGGTCTGAAGGGTTTCCAGGCTAGGAACGTGAACGATTACGTGGAGTTTCTAGCGGAGGGGGAGGAGGAACCTGTAACCAGGTTTGTGGATTTTGCTAAAAAGAACTATCCGGAGCCAGCGACGGTTAAGGAGGTTGTTGAGGAACCCTATGAGGGCAACGTAATGTCCCTGGAAGGATTCTACAGGAGCTTCAGCCTCAACCAGCTCGTTGAAATCGTAAACGTGGGGGTCAGCATGTTGGGGAAGCAGGATAAAATGCTGGAGAAGCAAGACTCGGTGCTGGAGAAACAGGACCTGATGCTGGAGAAGCAGGATCAACTATTGGGCAAGATGGACACTATGATTGAAAAACAGGACCTGATGCTGGGGAAACAGGATGCTGTACTAAATAAAATGAGCTTAATGCTTGAAAAACAGGATGTTTTAATAGATGAGGTTAGGAGCTTAAGAAACGACCTTAAAGCCTATGGATGAGAGGTTTCGCAGGATAGAGTTGGAGATAACTAGGATAAAGGAAAAGATAGGAATAGGGTAGGCGAGTTTGCTTCAGCCTCTCCCAGCGTGACTGTTTAAACCCGTCTAAATTCTGGACGAACCTGCATAGGAATGAGGAATTATCACTATGCTTGGAAACCGTCTTCCCTCTCGCGTAGAGCAGCGGGTGTAGCGCGCACCGTGAGGCTGAAGAAAAACTTATTTAGCTTCAAGCCTCTTCGAAAACAAATGAAGACTGGTAGAGAAGTTTTTAGAAAGCTCGGGGCAGAGTACTCCGAGTATCTTGAGGGCGAGACCGTGGACAGGTTTTTCGAAGACTTCGGGATAAAGTTTGCAGCTGGACACTGGGCTGCGGGCGACTTCCTAGACAGGTTCGCCACGAGAGGGTATAATAGTGACAATCCCGATTTCAAGAGCGACATTATTTCCCAGCTCAGAAGGGTTAGGAAGGCTGGGATCAGGGGGGTTGAGCTTCATGACGTGCTCTTCATAGGTTCAAACTACCGGAGGGTTGAAAGCGTTGTGAGCGAGGTTAAGGCTGAGCTTGAGAAACTGGGTTTGAAGCCTACGAACATGAACACGAATCTCTGGACAGACCCTAAGTGGAAGCTCGGCGGCATAACGAACCCCTCTAGAAAGACCAGGGAGGATGCTCTTCAAATAGCTTTTCAAGCGGTTGAGATAGCTAGGGAGATAGGGTGCAGCAGCGTCTCCCTCTGGCCAGGTGCAGACGGCTGGGACTATAATTTCGAGGTTAACTACGGTAGGCAGCTGGAACTATTCATAGACGGCTGCGAGATAATAAACAGGGAGGCTAAGAAGGCTGGCCTAGTCTTCGGCGTGGAGGCTAAGCTTCACGAGCCCAGGGAGGGGAACATGGTTATTCCGACAACCCATCTGGCAGCCCTAGTGGCGAAGGAGGTGAATGAAAGATGCGGCGGGATGAACATGGGCGTGTGCATCGACTACGGGCATGAGCAGATGTACGCTGTCGAGCCCGCCGCCACGGTTTACGCTTTAAAGAAGCTTGGAATACCGTTGGTTAACTTCCACATTAACACGGCTAAGCTGCACAGTAATGATGAGGACAGGATCGCGGGGACAGGGGACGTTTGGAGGATGGTTGACTTCATATATGCTGCGATAGACACTGGCTACGAGGGCTGGTTCGGCGAGGACCAGTTCACCTACAGGATGGATCCTGTGAAAGCCATGCACCTCTCCAAGGAGATTTTCGCAAACCTGGCGAAAAAAGCCCTGTTAATATATAGCAGGAGGGAAGAGTTTGAGAAGGTCAGGGAAACCGGGGACCAGGCTGAAATAATTAACTTCGTCAAGAAAATCATTTTGAAAGGATAGTCTGGGGAATCCTGGTTTTCCCAGATAAATTTAAAAGTTGTTGCCGTATTCTAATCAGGGTGTTGAAGTTGGGGGGGCTCCTCCTCGGGTCGGACATAGGGACTTCTGCGACTAAAACAATACTTGTGGACGCGGAGGGCAGGGAGGTCGCTAGCTCAACAGCCGAGTACGGGGTTATAACTCTTAAAACAGGCTGGGCTGAACAGTGGCCCGACGTCTGGTTTCAAGCATTATGCCAGACTATTAAAGACGTTGTGAAGAAGGCGGCGGTTGACCCGCGTGACATAGCTGGATACTGCGTGAGCAGCCTCTACGGGGGTTCGGGTATTCCATGCGACAGGGGGATGAAGCCTCTTAGACCATGCTTAATATGGGCTGACAGGAGGGCTAGCGAAGAATGCAGGTGGATCAGGGAGAACATAGGGGAGGAGAGGGTTTTCAGGGAAACCTGCAATACTATAGACCCATACTACGGGTATACTAAGATGCTCTGGATAAAGAGGAATGAGCCGCAGGTTTGGAGCAGGATACACCAGCTTGTCACGCCGAACGCCTACTGCGTATACAGGCTGACCGGGGAAATATCGGTGGACTATTCTTCAATCGGCAACTACGGCGGGATTTTCAACCCTAAGGAGAGGAGGTTCGCCGAGGAGCTGATGAGTGACCTTGGAATACCCAGGGGCTTTTTCCCGGAGAAGATAAGCATGTCTAAGGATGTTGTCGGCGAGGTTTCTTCAGAGGGTGCTGAGCTAAGCGGCCTCGCCAAGGGTACTCCCGTCTGCGCCGGGGGGATAGACGCGCCCATGTCCGCGCTGGGTGTCGGCGCTCTCGGAGACGGTGAGCTCGCGATGATGCTTGGCACATCAGTCTGCAACGGTTTCATCCAGGACGAGCCTAGGTTCTCCCCGAAGCTCATAAACTATTCCCACGTGGCGTATGACGACAGGAAGTTCTACTCTTTCGCAGGAATCATAACCGCGGGCTACGCGATCAGGTGGTTTAGAGACAATCTTGGGAGTGTTGAAAGCATGCTTGCCAGGGAGACTGGTTTAAGCGCCTACAGCATTCTGGACATGGAGGCTGAAAGAGTGCCGGCTGGCTCAGACGGGTTAATATTCATGCCCCACATGATGGTTGGCGAGAGAGCCCCCTGGTGGGACGAGTATGTTAGAGGAGTTTTCTTCGGCTTAACGCTCAACCATACTAAGGCCCACATGTTCAGGTCTATTCTAGAGGGGATTGCCTACGCCATAAGGTACTGTATTGAGACGGCTGTGGAGGCGGGCATACCTCTTAAGAGGGCGATACTCGTCAACGGGGGAGCAAGGTCGAGAGTGTGGAGGAGAATAATAACGGATGTTTTAAACAGGGATGTGGAGTACTTGGCTGCCAGCATTGGAGCACCATACGGCGATGCTCTGCTCGCGGGAGTTGGAACAGGGGTTCTCAAGGGATACGAGGTTATAAACGAGTGGTTGACGGGCGGAGAGACGATTAAGCCGGTTCAGGAGGCGGCTTCGAAATACGGGCAGCTCTACAGTATCTACAGGAGCCTCTACGAGGCTCTTAGAGAGGATTTCAGGGAGCTTAAGAAGCTTGAGGCCCAGTGATGCCGCTACCAGCTTTTAGCCAGGCTCCTCCTATAGGCCTCTGCCTGAAGCCTCCGGATTGCTTCAGCCTGCTCGGCTGAAAGGGATTCAGGCTTCCCGCCCTGCTTAAGGAGCAGGGCCAGAATCGAGGAGTAAACGACTATCTTAGCGCTCTCCTCCATTATCTCCAGCCTGTAGTATGCTTCTCTCAGAGACGAGCCGAGAGTAATGACGCCATGGTTCTTCAACAGCATGCAGTCATGCGTCCTCGCAGCCTCTCCCGCTGCTTCAGCAAGCTCCTGTGAGCCCGGCGGGTAGAAAGGCAGGCTTGCAACCTTCTCTAGGAAAACCGCGTGGTCAGGGTAAAGGGGAGTATTCAGGTCAAGCCCCACTGTTGTCAGGGCTATGCAGAAAGGAGGGTGGGCGTGTATGACGGCGTTAACATCATCCCTGGCTAGGTGGCAGCTGGCTAGAACCCCAACCTCCATAGAGGGTTTTAAACCCCCCTTCACTACTCTAAGCGTCTTCAAATCAACCTCCACGAAGTCCTCGGGCCCAAGCTCCCCAAGGTTGAAGCCGCTCGGCTTAACGAATATCGTGCTGCCACGGCTCAGTCTAGCGCTTAAAGTTCCACCAGGGCCCGTGGCCAGCTTAGCGTTATACATGGCGTGAGCATAGTTGCTGAGTGCTCTCCTAAGTTCTTCCTCAGACAGGTTAATATTGTGCTGCATCCTGACTTACGATGTTCTTTAAAATAAAAATATTTTGCCGTCGACAGCCGTGCGCGGTTCCGGTGTGAACCCGTTAGGGCCGGGTGATTAGAGAGCCTATTAGGCGGAATGGTTTAGTGAATCGATGTAAACACACTGGAACGGTTAGGACTGGGCAGCGTAGCATGGCTACGTGTCCAGTAAACCATGTTTCAGAGAACTCGCGGCGGGCCTCGCGCACCCGTCTTCATCGAATAGAGACATGGGTCCCCAGCCGAAGCCAAGGGGAATTTCAGGAGGCGTGTTTACCCGCTTAGCCGCCTCCTTAGAGAGATAAAGCTCCGGGCTCCAGTAGAACGTGCCCAAGAACCCTAGCTCCGAGCAGCGCTTCAGAAAGCTCTTTACCCAGAGCGCTTGACCCTCTAGCGTTAGGGGGTAGCCCGCAGAGGGTTTATTCATGAACCAGAACTGCCCGCTGAGCGCTCCAGACGGGTACGGTACTCGGCGATAGCTACAGCTTTGCCCCCGCGTTCTCCAAGTGTTTTCAAACTTTTCAAGTGGTCTAGGCTGAGCCCCATACCAGCCGGATAGAAAGCGCGCGCTACATCGAGCTCGTTCATCGTTGAAATGAAAGAGGCTAGGAGCGTGAGATCCCAGGTCTTCCCGAGGTGTAACGCTACCGGCTTCTCGCTGCAGGCCCTAAGCGCTTTAACAGCCTCCTTCAACACTAGAGCTTCCTTCCGCCATATATTGCGCTTAAGCCAGTTAATGTTCCTCCGCATCCTCTTATGCTTGCTTCCGGCGAACACGCCGCATACGCCGTAATCAGTCTCGTTACCTATCTGGTAGTATGTGCAACAGTCTTCCAAGTTTTTCAAGCCTTTTAAAACCCTCAGGACGTAGGAAGCCACGTGCCTTAGCCTAGCCTCGAACGGAAGCGGGGCCCAGGCAGCGGGTGCTGGCTGCTTAAACAAGTCTGCCCAACTATCCAGAGAGATATCGTAGGCTGGATTCTCATCCCGGCTCCGAGTGCTCTCTCAGCCAGCTTTAAAGCGTAGGGAAGCCTTGAGGGGCCTGAATCTCCAAACCAGATTCGAAGCCTAACGCAGTTAACGCCTAGGCTTTAGCGCGCGTCCTCCGTGACACGCATGTTTTCAAAGCGTGCGCCGAGACATGAGAACCCTTGCATCATCCTAAAACTTTTTCTCAAAGATCCAGCCATGTTCCAAGGCCTTTCTCCAAAGCCCTCCTGTATATTTCAGGAGCCACCGCCATGTCCTCCAGACCCAGCCCAAGGTTCATGGCCATCGTCCTCTCATCCTCCCTCTCCCTACCGGGCTTAAGACCGTTAACTATTTCCCCGAGGTCAGCGTAAGGCTCGGGTGTTGAACGGAAATACCCTATGCTCCTGTAGTATTGGAACTGCGCGTGGTCGTCCGTGCTTATCTTGTCGAACTGAGAGAGCGCCTCTGGCCTCCAGTAGCTGTCGAAGTCCACCGCGCTCGCAAAACCGCCTGGCTGAAGCCAGTCCCTGCCGATCGTCGGCCTAGGGTTCTTCAAGATTGGGCCGGAGGTCACGACGATGTCGCTTTCAACCACAGCCTCCCTCGGCTCTTCAACCCCCGTGATCTCGACGCCAAGCTTCTCAGACATTTCCCTCACATACTTATTCTGCGCCTCCCTGGAAATGTCGTAAGCGTAGACGCGTCTTATTTTAAACAGTGACGCTAAGGCCTCTAGGTTTGTACGCCCCTGGACGCCGCAGGCAAGTATGCCCACGGTCTCGCTGTCCCGCCTGGCAAGATATTTGGCTGACAGGGCTGTCGCGGCGCCAGTCCGGTAGGCAGTTATCCAGGTGCAGTCCATAACAGCATAGGGCAGGCCTGTTTCAACATCGTTCAATATGAGGAGCCCGCTGATGTAGGGGAGACCATGCTTATGGTTCTCAGGGTAGCCGCTGACCCATTTTATCCCGGCGGACCTCATTCCAGGAATGTAAGCCGGCATCGCGTGTATGAAGGCATCCGGCTTCGTGTGGATACCGGGCTTAGGAGGCATTTCGACGAGGCCCCGGCCCTTAAGCCTGAAGGCTTCCTCCAGAAGGCTGATTACGGTTTTAACGTCGAGGGCCACGCTTTCAACGTCTGAACGCGACAAGTACAGTATTTTCCCGCCCGCCATCGAAGGCTTTACCAGGCTTTTGAAAAATAAAAACGTTTCCGGCTTTAAAGCAGGTTGTCAACAGGCAGCTCACCCAATAGTTTTTTAAATAAGCGGGGATGAATAGGGTTCGCGATGAGCGGAAGGGAAGCCGCGGTAGAATGGTTCAGGAAAGCCAGGCTCGGCATATTCATACACTGGGGTGTCTACTCCATCCTTGGGAGAGGGGAATGGGTTATGCAGAACGAGAAAATAAGCATCCGGGAGTATGAGAAGCTTGTAGAGCTTTTCAACCCGGTAGGGTTCAACGCTGAGAAATGGGTGAGCGTCTTCAAGGAGGCTGGCGCCAAATACGTTACTTTCACGACGAAGCATCACGACGGCTTCTGCATGTACGACTCTAGGCTGACAGACTATAAGGTTACGGAGACGCCTTTCCGGAGAGACGTCTTGAAGGAGCTTGTTGAGTCGGCTAGAAAGAAGGGGCTTAAAGTGTTTTTCTACTATTCCCTGCTAGACTGGCATCATCCCGACTACTACCCCCTGGGTTTGACTGGGCAGTACGCCGGCAGGAAGCCGGGTGGAGACTGGGGAAAGTATCTGGACTATTACATTGGACAGGTCAGGGAGCTTTGCGAGAAATATGGCGAGGTCGGGGGATTCTGGTTTGACGGATGGTGGGACAAGCCTGGTGCCGACTGGCGTTTAAAAGATCTCTACGGGATGATTCACTCGCTCCAGCCTTCAGCCCTAGTAGGGAATAATCACCACGTAGACCCCTTCCCCGGGGAGGATTTCCAAATATTTGAGCAGGATGTGCCTGGTGAGAACACCGCAGGGTTCAACAAGGCTAGTGTTTCAAGCCTCCCGCTGGAAACATGCATGACTATTAACAACAGCTGGGGTTATAACAAGGATGATAAGAACTATAAGTCTAGCGCTCAGCTGATAGAGGTTTTGAAGAGGGTTAACGGGCTCGGCGCAAACCTGCTTCTAAACGTTGGACCATTGCCGAGTGGCGAGCTCGACCCGGAGCAGGTTGAGAGGCTTAGGGAAGTCGGGGCCTGGGTCAGGGGGGAGAAGCGTTTTTCTAAACAGCCCTTAGGGTATTGATGGGGAATGCGTAAAACCCGGGCGATCCTGTGCTCAATCATTCTTTCAGCAGTCTTCTCCGGCGCGTTGCTCTACTCCACGCTTGAGCTGCCCGTCTTGCTGAACGGGCTGATGATGGAGTTTACTCCGCACTATGGCGCCGGTGAATTGGAGGAGGCTGAGAAATTCGTAGACATGGTTAGGCCACTGGGCTATGCCTGCCTAGGGGCAACCCTACTCATGATTATACTCGGATTCATACTTGGGAAACACAAGCTGAGCCTCCTGGGTTCAGCCAGCCTCCTCCTCCCAACTTTCAGCTACTACGCTTCAGTCATGTTTTTCCTGGCTGGAATAGGCTTTTTAAGAATCCTTTGGCTCCCCTTCATAGAGCTTTCCCCGGGTTCTTCAATCTACGAGAAGATAAGCGCGGCAAGCAGTATTCTGGAGCTTGGAGACATAGCTTACCTTCCTTACGACGCGTTGAGACTAGTGTTAAGCCCAGCCGACGGGCGGAGCCTTGACGAAACGCTTTTCCGGGCGATAGTGGTCGCAGCCTCCATCCTGTTTTTCACCGGCTGCGCAACATGGTTCTACACCAGGCTTCAGGGGAAGGGTTTCGCAGACACGCTGGCCTACAAGTATTCTAGACACCCGCAGTACCTGAGCTTCCTGGTCTGGAGCTACGGCCTACTGGTTTACGACAAGTATGTTTTCACACCCCCCAGGGGAGGGTATTTCGCCCCACCCCCGTTGCTCTGGGTTACCGCGGCCCTGGTTCTCGTGGGAATAGCTCTACGCGAGGAGGAGGATATGATTAGGAAACACGGCGCTGAATATTTCGAATACCGGTCTAGAACCCCCTTCATGATTCCCTTAACCAAGCCGGTTGGGAGAATGCTGAGGACGCCTGTTAAGCTCTTTTTCAAAAAGGATTATCCTGAGAAAGCGTGGGAGGTGGCGGTGGTGCTGGCTGCCTACGGCTTAATCCTGCTGGCGTTGTCAACACTATATTAAAAAATTTTCACGAATACAGTGTTTTTCCAGTGGTGTTTAAACTCTTGTTCAAGCCTGGGGCTGCGCTAAAGGCGGGCTGTTCCTTAAAAACGGTTTAATTCAGTTTAATTCAGTTTAACTCGGTTTAAAAGGGTTTAAGGGTTTTTAAACAAGGGATAAAGCTTAAATATTTCGACGGGGTTTAGCTCCCTGAGGGGTGGGGGAGGGGCTGAGAGTGACACTTAGGAGTGTCGAAGGAAGCATGGATGTCGTTTGTCCGCCTAGCCTCAGGCCCCTCGCTTTTACGGAGGTGTTTCCCGGTTGAGCTGGGGTGAGAGTGAGGAGGAGCTGCTCAGGTACCTGAAGGCCGAGCTTAAGAAAATAAGGGAGAAGAAGGATGTTGTCATAGGGCAGGATGCCTACACGCTGCTATGCAAGAAGGAGAGGACTCTGATAGAGGAGATATCGAGGCTTCAGGCTCGGCGCCAGGTTGCGCAGCAGGCTGCCAGGCTCAAAGTATCCTCTTAAAAAGGGTTTGGCTATTGTTTCACCCGGAGGCCTTGGCAGAATGTTTTTAAGCCTAAGCCACCCCTCGTAGTTAATGAGTGAGGGAAAAGAGGATAAACCGGTTTTATCAGGAATATTCAGAGAGTATAAGGAGTTTTTCACGAGAATGATGGAGTCGGGTGATGAGGATAGGATCAGGTTTACACTGGTTTTCTACGACTGGATTAACGACTCGATGGAGGAGGCGTCGGACGCTGGTGAAAAAGCATTCATGTTCCGCTCTATTTTCGCGATGGCTAAAAGGCTGCTTGACTCCAAGCTTGACAAAGACAGGCTTGCGAAAATAAGCGAGATAATCAGCAACCTGAGGACAAGGTATGAGAATAAGGATGCCCTGTTCACCGCTGAATACTTGAAGCTGCAGCTTTTCGAAGACTGCGGCCTCGACTCTGAGGAGACAGACTTGGAGATGGTGGACAAGTATCTTGAAAAGTGGGCTGAGGCCTCTAAGAAGGAGGGGCTGGAAATCGCCTTCTATAAGCGTGGCGAGGACGGGGAGATAGTGGCTGACGACAGCAGGGTTGCTGAGGCTGGGCCAGCCTTCTTCAGACACTGCTCCGCTGAATGCGTTGAATGGTTCTACAGCATGGAGCTTAAGCCTATAGACTATACTCCGGACTCGCTTGTTGAGCTGGACAGGGTTATTGACGCCTACTGGCCCAAGGAGCTTTTCAGGGATGTGGACATGGAGGATGAGGAAAACACGTATAGCACGATTCTGCTGAGGCTCGTGCTCATGACCGGCAGCTACCTTGGGGAGGTGCTCGTGAGGAGCCTCGGCGGTAAATGGGAGAAGGCTGAGCCCTCAGGATGGCGCATCCTTTTAAAAGATTCTAGGATAGACGTGTTCCACATAGCTGAGGAGTCTCTCAGGGGCCCATCTAGGTTCCACGATGCGTTTAAACTAGCTGAGAGAATCGGCATGCGAGTCTAGCTTTCAACGAGGGATGTTTAAGCAGCTGGGAAACACGCTTCCATAGGATAAAGTTTTTTAAGGCGATGGGGCAGCTAATTTTTCACGGTGTTGATTATTCTGCTTACTACAAACCCTGGTATTGAGGACATCGTTGAGAAAGAGGTTGAAGAGGTTTTAGGAGTGGGAGCGTCAAGGTTCCACAGTCTCCCGGGCAGGGTTAGCGTTGAAGTAGGCGAGGAGAAGCTTGACAGGGTTTTCTCTCTACGCTCAATATATCACGCTGTGAAACACGTGTCCGTTTTCGAAATAAGGACTGGTGGAGAAGGCCTGCTTGACGTTTACAACGGGCTGAAGAGTATTGAAATAGAGGATTTGGAGAACGCTGAAACCTTCAGGGTCACGTGTCAGAGAATAGGCAGGCATGCTTTCACCTCCGTCCAGGTTCAGAAGTACGCGGGGCAAGCCATAGTCGACAAGTATGGTAAGAAGGTTAGTTTAAAGAGCTTCGACGTGAACATCGTCTGCAACGTGATAGGGAGCAAGTGTTACGTCGGGGTTCAGCTGACGCGGGAGTCTTTACACAAGAGGTTTGAAAGACCGTTCAACCATCCTGCAGCCATCAAGGCGCCGCTGGCCTACGGAATGCTGAGGATAGCGGGGGTTAGTGAGGGGGATGCTCTGCTCGACCCTTTCTGCGGCGGCGGCACGATCCCGATAGAGGCGGCTCAGATCTGGGATGGCAGGGTAAAGATTTTCGCCAGCGACATTAACAGCAGGTTTCTTGAGGGGGCTAGGAGGAACGCGGAGGCAGCTGGTGTTGGGAAACACGTTTCGTTCAGGATCGCCGACGCCCGGAGGCTTGAAGAATATTATGATTCAAACGTAGACAGGGTGGTGACGAACCCTCCCTACGGTGTTCGAATGGGGAGGGAGAAGAACCTTAGGGAAACCTATTTCAGCTTCCTGAACTCGGCTTCAAAAATAGTTAAGACCGACGGCAGAATAGTGTTGATAAGCCTTAAGGCAACGGCTTTCCGGAGAATTGTTTTCAAGACTAGGAGGTTTAAGATACTGCATGAAAGAGTTGTTGAAGCAGGCGGGCTTTATCCCCACATCTTCGTTTTAGAGAAGCTTTAAAAATTTACTCGAAGAATTGCGGAAGCCACTCCCTCTCAGCCTCAAACATCTCGTTAACCATTTTCCTAATGTCTTCAGGCGTCAGCACCGCGGCCGTCAAAGGGTCGAACAGGACTGCCTGGTAAGCCAGCTCCCTGTCAGCCTCCAGAGCAGCATTAACCGCTAATTCTTGAACGTTTATGCTGGTCCTGTTCAACGCGGCGCACTGCGGCGGGAGGCCGCCCACATAGCAGGGGTGCAGCCCACCCTCGTCGACGAAGCAAGGCACCTCAACGCAACACCCGTAGGGCAGGTTCGTTATTATGCCGGTGTTTTCAACATTACCGTTTATCCTGCGTGGTTCCCCTGTTTCCATCGAGTCGATTATCATAACCCCGTACTCGTGGGAACGCTTTATTTCAACCGGCTCCTCGCCGGAGATCTGCCTCTTTATCTGCTCGTAGTGGGGCTTCCACGCTTCCTGACATATCTGGTAGTAGAACCATCTCGGCTCACAGTATTTCCTACGCCTCTCCTCGCTCACCCTGAAGTAGGGAACGTATTCTCCAAGATGGTGGCTTGACTCCGTTATGAAATACCCTAGGGCCTTCATCATCTCAAACCTAACCTTATCCTTCTCATAGACATCCGGTTTCCCCATGGCCTCCCAAAGCATCGGGTAAGCATCCTTCCCGCGGTGCTTGAACTCCAGGAAGAACGCTTGATGATTAATTCCAGCCACCCAGTAGTAAACCTCCTCGTAGGAAACCCCGATGTAGCTCGACAATTGCATAGCGGTCCCCTGAACACTGTGGCAAAGCCCAACGTTCCTTATTCTCGTCGCCCTGTTCATAGCCCAGCAGTTTATCGCCATCGGGTTCGCGTAGTTTACCAGCAGAGCATCCGGGCAGAGGTCCTCCATGTCCCTGCATATGTCGATTAAAACAGGCACTGTCCTCAAGCCTCTGAAAACACCGCCCGGCCCAAGAGTGTCTCCAACCTCCTGGTTCACACCGTGTTTAAGAGGAATGTAGACATCCTTCTCAAACGCTTTCAACCCGCCCACCTGTATCATGATGATAACGTAGTCAGCGCCGTCGAGAGCCTCCCTCCGGTTGAGCGTGCTGCAAACCCTTACGCTGGGAGCATGCTTCGAAGTCATTGTTTTCGCGAGCCCAGTTATGGTTTCAAGCCGCTCAGCATCAATATCCATCAGGCACAGTTCCGACTCTCTGAGAGCCGGGTAGGAGAGGATGTCTGAGATCAGGGTTCTCGCAAAAACAACGCTTCCAGCTCCGATGAAAGCTATCTTAGGGCCTTTCAAACCTTCAGGAAAAACTATTCTCATGTATAAAAACCTGACTAATGCTTTCAAAAACCGTTTAAAGCGTCTCCGCTGGAACAGGAGGTTTTTAGCTAAAAGGTTATTAACCCAGGCGGGGTAGAGAAATCCCGGGGGGAGGGTGTTTGTCCTCGGAGAAAGAGGAGAGAAAAGTCAGGGACGTCATGTCTTCTCCTGTCGTCAGCGTTCTTCCGACGGATTCGGTTTTCGAGGCGGCAAGCAGGATGATGAGCCACGGAGTAGGGGCTGTCGTGGTCGAGTCCGGGGGGAGGCCTGAGGGAATAGTGACTGAGAGAGACTTGATCAAGAGGGTTCTGATGGAGGGTAAAGACCCTAAGAAAGTAGCGTGCAGAGAGATAATGAGCAAGCCGCTTATCACAATCGACCCGGAGGCGTCTATCCTTAAGGCGGTGACTTTGATGAAGGAAAAAGAGATAAGGAGGATTGTCGTCGTGAAGGGAGGCAGAATGGTTGGGATAGTGACGGAGAAAGAGCTTATAAAAAACCTACTTTAGAGAAATATCGAGATTTTTTCTCCATAACCACTGCTAGAGGCTGAGCTATTTTTCAACCACCGTTTTCTAAACAGCCACTGGCTTTGATGAGCAGTGTTGAAGCATCATGATTCACTGCGTCACCGTCCCGGAGGAAGTGTACGTCAGCTGTGTAGGCCTCCTTCTCGCAAGAATCCTCCTGAGCAGGAATACGGCTACCGCTAAGGCCACTAGGGATAAGGCCAGCAGGTAGAGCCATAATGGTATGCCTACGGTGTAGGTTGAGACACCGGTCTGAAACCTGTTGCCAGCGTTGTCAACAGCCTCGACATAGTATTGAACCTCCGTGAAGAAGAATTGAGAAGGTATTGAGCCCTTGTAGAGGCCTTCTTGAAGACTCATAACCGTCCTCACCCAGGAGGAGCCCTTATCCGTGGAGTAGCAGAGGTAGACGTCTCTAACGCCTGAAGGCTCGTCGAAAACCGTGCAGGCTACTGTCGCCGCCTCCCCGAAAACAGGGTTAGAGGGTCCTGAGAGACCCGTGACTACCGGCGGCCTAGTGTCAAGGATAAGCGTGAACGAGTAGCTGTAGACTTCCGAGTTGTTCACGTTGTCAGACACCCTGATGCTCCAGCTGTGGCTTCCCTCGCTCAGGCTCACAGTATTAATAAACCTGTCGCCGTTTCTAACCATTGGACCGTGTGCAACACCGTCCATAGTGAGCTCAACATCCCTGACCCCCGATGAATCAGCCGCCTTAACTATTATAAAGACTGTTTTAGAGCTTGAAAAGAATCTTCCAGACGGGGAAGCATCCATAATGCTTGGGGGAGACTTATCCAGGAAGAGTCCGAGCTTCCCTTCAGCCCCAGTGTTGCCAGCCCTGTCCACGCTGTAATACCTTATTTCACGCGTGCCTTCAGGGTGGGGTGAAAGGTTGAAAGCAGCATTGTAAGCCACCCAAGTGTTCTCGTCAACCCTGTAAAAAATGTTTTTAACACCGCTTAAATCATCCTCCGCCGAGAAGACGAGGGGCGTTGAACCGGATACGTAAATAGTCCCGTCGGCCTCGTGCTTCGGCTCCCCAACCATGACTACTGTAACCGGCGGCGCTGTGTCGACAAGCACGGTGACATTCGCTTTAGACGTGAAGCCCAGGGCGGAGGCTGTTAAAGCATGGTTTCCAACCATAGTGTCGTAATAGTCTATTTTAACGGTGCTTGAGCCCGCGGGGATCGTGACGCTGGTTATGCTTATCGCCGTCCCGAAGAGCCTGAACTCCCCCTCCTGGGAGGATGTTGAGAGGCTCACGGTCACGTTTAGAGTGTTAGTCGCTTCAAAATCCTTAACATCCCTCAGCGACAAGCTTAGGTGTGAAAAAACTACTCCAGCCGCCATCTTGAAGGTGCTGGGCTCGATCACGAGCTTCGCAGGAGGGCCGGCTGAAACGTTGAAAACATTGCTCTCACCTGTTTTACCCAGGCCCGTAGTCATGATCCTTATGTTTCTACCTATCCTGCCTATGGTTACGGAGCCGGACCACTTCCCGTTTACGAAGACACCGGTTTTATTCGGGCTGATCGTGCCAGTCGTGTCTGAAAGAGTGTTCACCCCGGTGTAGTCGGTCTTAACGTTCCCGTAAGTGTCGCGTGCAACAATAGTTATCTGGAAAGGCATCGCAACCTGCTTCGGAGACTCTACTGCTTCAAACTCGAAGCCTTCTAATGGGCCGGGCGTCACCATGATGGTTTCAGCATCGCCAACGTAATCAGGGTAGTCCACCGCCTTAACATTTATGCTCCATGCTCCAGCCTTCTCCTCGTAATAGTAGAAGTCTGCGAAGGTCGCTCCGTCCCGTATCGTTAACTCCGTTATCGCGTCGCCACCCTGCGTCAAGGAGAATCTTCTGCTCGTCGAGTTCGAGCTTGAATCCAGCCTAACCCTGAGGGAGCCGCGCGTAATCCTTTCACCCGCCTCAGTCTCCCTGTAGACCCTCATCCTAATCCAGCCTCCAGCCTGCATCGAGTCCCCTGAGGAAACCAGGTCGAGACGGGGAGGAGAGTATTTGACTTCAAGATACGGGTGTTTGCTCGAATCCTCATGTTCCTTGGAATACATCCAGAACGGGTAGCTGGATGAGCCCTGGCCCTCAGCATAATCCCTCAGCATCCAGCCGAAGTTGGGCTCGTAGCCAGCGCGGCTTCCGGAGGCAAATCTAGCCAGGGAGCTCTTAACGTCTAGCTTAAGCCACTTCGGCTTATCGCCTGTTGAAACAGACGTTACGAACAGGCTTGCACCCGGCTGGTTCCTCCAAGTAATACTGTTCTCACCCCAGTCTCCTTCAGCAACCTGGAAGCATGCTAGGCTCCTGTTTAAACCCGGGGGAGCATACATGTATACGTTTAGGAATGCTGAGACAATGATGGAGCCTGGAGGTATGCTGCTTAAATCGAACATTATGAAGGAGCGGTCTCGGAAACCCTCCATGTAATTGACTCCTATTTCCCAGTTTAAGCCGAAGTTACGGTCAGGATCATCCTCGTAGACCACAGCGTCCTTTAAAGGGTGGAAGACCCTGGTGGACTGGGGCCCGCCGGCTGAAGTGTAAACGGTTAACCAGGGGGTGGCGGCGTAAACCAGCAGTGCAACCATAACCGGGAGCAGCACTGTCCTGTTCATTCTCCCAGTATTACGCGGGCCTCGGAAATATAACTTTTAGCCAGGCAGCTTGCGGAAAACGAGTTGCGGGAGCAGGTGGGCTAGGAGGCTCCGAGCCTTTCGTCAAGCATCTCCACGAATTCCAGGAGCTTCCCGCGTGGAATCCTCGCCCCAGCCGCGTTAGCGTGTCCGCCGCCGATACCCCCGAGCATCCCGGCGACGTCCGAAGCGACCCTGTGTAGGTCGCTTAAGCCCACGGACCTAAGGCTTAGATCAATGTTCTCACCCTGTTCTTCAGCCGCAACCCCGACTATCGTGTTGCCGTAAGCCCTGGCGTAGGTCGCAGCCTTCCCGAGCGACCATTCCACGTTCAAGACGTAAGACACTCTCCCGTGAGTCTTAACCAGGCTCTTCACCAAGCGGCGCATCTCCTCATCCCTCTCAGACTCTCGTAGAGCAATCTCAACAAGGTTTCTATCAGCGCTTGGAAGCCTGTTTTCAGAGAGGTATTCGACGAGGCTTCTCTTAAAAACGAAATCCCTCTTCTTCACTCCTTCAAGAGCGGCGATGAGAATGCCTGCTTCCAAGTACAGCTCCCTCTTATCCCAGTTCTTCAAAATCTCGTTGATCCCGGGAGTATTGTCACTATAGTCCCCTATGGCACCGTAGACGGCGATCCTGCTTATCTCCGGGTCTAAAATCTCTTTGAAGCACACGTATGCCAGTTCAGACGCACACGCCTCCCCCCTGGCTTCGACAGTCTTCGCAGGCAGATCTTTCAACCCCAATCCTGGTGGAAGAGGATGGTGATCCAAGTAGACGATTTCCCCTGTGGAGCTTAACCTCCTCAATTCCGAGACTGTTTCATCCGCATGCGCTGGTGTTATCGCTATATCCGTTATGATTATGTTCCCGGCTTCAATCAGCCTAAGCCCAGACAGAAGCTCAGCAGGGTTCGTGAAAACCACTTTCGCACTCCTCTTCGCGGAGAGAATTATTGAAGCTGAGCAGACTCCATCGCAATCCCCATGCGCAAGAATAATCCACTCCAACAAGCAGACAGCCAACGACCAAGTATAAAAAGGTTAGAGTTCTTTCTGAGGATTCATAGCTGTGAAAAACCCTCTTACTTCCTCAGGATCCCCGTCGTAAGAATCCACGATCCTGGCTTCAACCTCCCTTACAAACTCCCTCGTAAACTCAGCTGGCAGCGTGACGCTTTCATCAACAAGATCTATCGCGAGAGGCAGACCCGTCGCCATGTTAAAATTGTCAACGCTCGAGAAGAGAACATTCAACACTTTCTCCTCTGATTCAACCGGTGCTTCAAGCTCGAAGGGAGGGTTCTCAGCACTAACCTTTATTTGAACCCTGTTTATCCTGGATTCAAGCCTAAGGGCTGTTTCACTAGACACGTCTAGAGCCTTAGTTAGGCTTTCAACAACCCACCCCATAGCCTGCTCCAAAGCATCCCTGGGGCTTAACCCTCCTCTTTCAAGCAGCTCACTAACCCTGCTGTAGACCCTCTGGAGGCCAGGCTGCTTCAGAAGCTCCCTATAGTTAAGGATTGCAGGAGGCTTCATAAGATAGTGTAGAATCTGCTTATCCAAACAGTCTGTCAAAGGGTTTTTACTGTCCTCCTCTATTGACAACCAGCCTCCTATAGCCCTGCTCCTCCCCCTCTTAACCACTCCGGCACACTTCCCCGAGTCCAGCAGCTTCTCCGTTGCCTCCAGGGTTTCTCTAGCCGTGTCGATTATCCACTCGGGCACCGGGATTACTCTCCTCACCCTGAAAAGAGAGTACGCGAACCCTAAGAAGCTCCCGTCTAGAAGCAGTAGGTCAGGGCTCTCTTTCAAGGCCTCCAAGGCGGCTCTCCTCTCTAAATAAGATTCCTGAACGTGCAGGACAGCGCTGGAAAACTCCCTGGTGTGAGCCTGATCGTGACGCACACCGCCTGAGAAAAAGCCTTCCCTAACTATTTTCCTACCCTTCACCATTATGAACCCCGCGGAATACACTGAGAACCTTGCCCCAATGGTTTCAGCCGGCCTAGGCGAGAAGGAGCCGTCGACAGCAGCTATGGAAAAATCCCCGGAGGCCTTGAACTCCAACTGATGCAGGTAGGGCTCCAACCTGCCCCTGGCCAGCTCTATCCTAGACCTTAAATCATGTATAACGGTTGCAAGCCTACGCGCCTCCCTCTCCGCCCTCTCGTAGAACTGCTCCTGAAGATCTATGGGAAGCTTGCTCCAGGATGTTTCAGAAGCCATGGCGTCAGCTCCCCGGCTTGAAAGATATTAAGAGGGGTATTGGAGACGGGTTGGCCTTGCCGACGAAGTAGAACTGTCCAGGCTTCAGCGAGAGAAGATACTCCCTCTGAATCCCGTAGGGTTTAAGCCAGTTGTCAGCCTCCTGCATGTCAAGCGGGTGCAGGGCTCCGAAAAACTGAGTGTTAAGGTTTCTTCTAACGGCAGCGTTAATACCTATGTCTCCAGCTATCCCTTGAGATATTAAGACGATGCAGAGCCTGTGTTTCCTACCTAGGGCGCAGAGGTTCTTAATGTGTTCAGTAGACTCATACTGTATCCCCTTGGGCTCCCAGGGAGCGTACTGCGGCCCCTCGTCTATTACAAGCGCAAGCCCGAGGGACTCTCCAAGCTCCATACCCTCCTCCAGGAACCTTGCGAGAGAGTTGAAGAAGGAAAGCTTCTCGTCACTCCCCACTAGGCTCATGTCGACGACCCTAAGCCCCTTCTCCTCTCTTCTCAAGTCCTCAACAAGATCCTCTATGCTTAACGAGCCTCTGACAGCCTCCAGGTCAATCGGCCTAAGCTTCTTGAAGCCATACTCGAGTCGACGCAGAGCAGTCCTCTTATAGTCCTCCCTCATTTGAGACTGCCTAATCCAGTATTCAAAGTGGTTCCTCATGTCTAGGAACATCTCTTCAGAGGATTTCTGGCGCACCTCCTCCCATCTTCTCGACACGTAGTCCTCCAGAGCCTCCCTGACGGGGTTTGAATCCCTAGCCTGACCAGTGTAGCCGAAGTGCTCCGCCTTCTCCAGAATGTACCTGACGACGGCCTCCTCGTCAAGCCTGAGGGAAGATATTGGAACCGCCTTATCCTTATAGTGCGGAGCATAGTCCTCGCCGCTCCAGTCGAGAATCAGAACCTTGAAGCCGGATTCCAGAAGAACTGGAACCAGGACAAACCTTGTAAGCCAAGACTTACCGCTTCCCGTTGCGCCGAACACGCCAATATGGTATGGCAGGAAGGAACTGTCGAAGGGTATTTTCCAATCCTCATGCCCCTCCAGGCAAGCGTTCCAGACAACCGGCTTGCTCCTCGCAACGTGTTCAAGAGGATTGGAAACACCCGGCTTAAACATGTAGACGCTGCTTCTAGGCGGTATTATCATCCGGTTCTGCTCAACCCCGTTCCCGGTTAAAACCCCTATCACCATTATTTCGAAAGTATATATCTCCCTGGCTCCTGAAGGCACTCCACCCCTCTTAGCGTACGCGACGCTCGGCCTATAGGCGTTAGCCCTAAGAGCCTCGTTCACCCCGCTCCCGCTTCTAAGAACCCCAAGCACCTCCCCCATGGGCGTCTCGACCACGACAATCTCCTCAGCCCTAACCTTAAGCTCCTTCTCCTCCTCTAGGAGGAGCCTAGCCCTGGTTTCGCTGGAGTCGCTGGCAATAATGCCGATCTTCTCCAGGTTCTTCCCGTCGAGTAGACGCATGGTTTACCAGAGTGTAAGCATGTTTAAAAAGTTGACCAGCATGATTATCCTCGTAAAGTTTCTTCAAACGCTTAGAAACCCTCTTGTTCCAAGCGTTTAAACACCGGTATTCCGGTACATGTCGCGCGGCTTGAGGCGGCTTGAAAGGGAAGGGGGAAATTGAGCTAGCCCAGTGGCAACTAGCGCGCTATCCTATCCCTCTGAGCGTTTCCCCAGGTTTTTCAAAACCGGCTTCACGCTCCCCCGTAGAGACGTGTTAAACCGCTCCTCCCCTGATTACCTGTGGTTATGAGGATGCTGCATGCCGGATGAGCTTTGAAACAATCGCGTAGAGGCAGATGCCGACCAGGGCTCCGCTGAGGATCCAAAGCGGCTGTCCCTCCAGGATCCCTCTGACGGATGCAAAGAGCGCTACGGATACTCCGGTGATCAGGGGTATGAGTTTCAAAATGGTTGCTGTCTTTCCTAGACCCGGCGCTTTAACCATGCGCGTCTCAGCTCCCACAGTTACCCCAGGGGCCTCAGCCTCCCCGATTCTTGAATGCGTTTGCAAGACCTCTGAAACTATAATCCTAGCGGCTTCACTAATACTGTAGACTTCAGCGTTCCCAACCCTTCTCTTAGAGACGAGCCCGTTTTTCTCAAGAACCTCCAGGTGGTGGATTAAGAGCTGTTTCGAATAGCTGAGTGATTTGGATAGTGATGTGATGGTGTCCTCTTTCTCTAGAAGTTTTACCAGTATTCTCATCCTGTGAGGCTCAGCTGCAGCCTTTATCATGTTGAGCTTCTCCGGCTCCAGCTCTATCTTATTGCCCTCGTTTGGCAACGTCTCTAGAAAAGCGGTCAACCCTTTTAAGGATTAAGGAGAAAGGCGTCTGAAGGCTTGAAACCCGGATAGTGTTCCTATAGAGTCGCTGAAGACGGTAGGCGGACGTTTACCTGGGGTAAACGGATGTTTACCTGCTCGTAAGCGAAAACCCTGATAGAGTTATCACCACTCCCCCGGTGCCCATAGTGGCCTTTATCCTCCCGATTCCCCGGAGGATTCGAGCTCAAACACCGCTCCCTGGGCTGGCTGAGAACGGCGGATATAAACCTTCCGTCGGTAAATTTTTTACCAAAGGTAAGCGGAAATTTTCGCTTACCTCATGCTATAAATACATGTTTAACAATGCTTCTATACGTGGTGGAGAATGAGCATCATCAAGACCGTCCTGAAGCTCGCTGCAGTAATCGTGTCGGGAAGCTTGGTTAAGAGGCTTTTAGACTCCATCGGGCGCTCCCTCGGCTTAGACCTAGGAGGCTTGACGAGCCTGATCGCTGTGGCGGCGATGGGGTTCTTAGCCATGTCCCTGTTGTTTCCGAGAAAGTACTTTAAAAACGGTTTGAGAAGGGTCTTTAAAAGGGTATTCTCCTTCCTGCTCATCTGGTTTATGGCAGCATTCTTCTCAGCCCTCTTCCACACCGGGTACTATACTCAAATAGGATTCGTAGCAGCGTTCCTCTACGTTGTCCTAACCGTCCGCAAACCCCCTAATACTGGGATTAGGCTGAGGATAGTATGCGAGGAAGAGCCTGCCAAGCCTGAAGACCACACGATCCTCCTGTCGCTTGCGCCAGCTCCTAGAGTTGCTTTCCTTCACGGGTTTGGCCCAGCTGGTTTACTAAAAGTCTTAACGGGGAGGGCGAGGCTCAGCCTAAAGCTTCCTGAAGACGTCTTTATAGAGTCCTTTGAGCATCGTCAGACGCTTAAGCTCAAGGGAAGCCTGTCCTCCCTCGTAGAGGCTGTGGTAAAAAGCGTGGCAAGTGGTGTCGCCATACTGTGTGAGGCTAAGCCCGCAAGAGAGTTAATGAAGGTTGAGGTTGCTTCCGATAATCCCCGGGCTCTCGAGGGGTTCACCGAGATGCTGAGGAGGGTGGGCGCAGGCTCCGGGCAGGGTGTACGGCAGGCTTTGGAAGAGTGGCGCTCCCTGAAGCCCTACGTAACACCGGTTCCCGAGCTGCTTGATCTAAACCCTGTCAGGCTCGCGGGGAGGCTGCTGATAGTGGGTGAGGAAAGGGATGCGGAGGGCCTTGCCCTCCAGTTGTGCCTCTCGCAGTTAAGGAGGAACTCGGTGAGCCTCGTAGTGGAGGTTAAGGGGAGAACCGGGGACACTGGGGACGAGGTGAGAAGAAGGCTTGTTGAGAAGGGTTTCAAGCATATCGGAAACAGGCTGCTTAAGAAGACCGTTGAAACGTATAGGCGTCGCGACGGGATGGAGGTGGTCTTCGCAGACGAGCCCTCCGGTGGAGCCTTGCTTAAGAGAAAACTGTCTAAACCCGTGGCCGCTATCTGGCTTAGAGGCCTTGCTCGAAACATCGATGTGAACGCCCCGATCAAGATACTTACGCTTAGAAAGCCATGGGTATGCTCGAGCTTTGAAGCGGACAACGTCATCCTCATGGGCTGCAAGAAGGAGCTTGTCGAGTCGTTCCTACCGTCCAGAGGGTTTGCACTCGAGGGGAGGACTGTCCTGATCTCCCAACAGGGGGTGAGGGTGCTGAAATGAGGGTTGTGTCTGAGCAGAGCCTAGGGTTGCTGGAGGCTTCTGTCAGAATAGGCGTAGCCGGGAGCAATTTCAAGGCTGCTCTCGTATACCTGCTTCAAAACGTGTTTGAGGATGCGAAGGTCATCCTCCTCGACTTAAACGATGAGTTCAGCTGCGTGGCAAGGATGGGTGCGACGAGACACTATGACGTCGTAAAACACGGCATTAATCCGGTTAAGCCTCCGAATCGTGAAAAGGTTGAGCAGTATATTGAATCAGTTGTGGAGATAATTGACTATTGCTTCGGGGCTTTCAACATGAAGAGCATCGTGGCGAAAGCGCTCTTGGATAACGTGTCAAGGTCTTCGGAAACCACGATACCTGGGGTCGCTTCAACGCTTGACTTCGAAACCCCGGAGGGCGGGTTATCCGTCTACACGCCTCTCGAACCATTCACCTTCGGAACCCTGAGGCAGGCTTTCGGCAGAAGGGAAGCAATCGAGTTCAGTGGCTTTTTGGAGTCGGGCGTGGTCTTCAACCTCTCAGGGTTTACAGTGGCTTCGCACAAGGTTTTCGCAACGCTTTTGACGCTGGCGAAGCTTACCCAGCTTGAACCCAAGCATAGGACGCTCGTGACCGTAAGCTACCCGAGCCTGATATGGCCGAGAAACAGGAGGCTTGACAACGCCAGGCTCTTCGTCGAAGAATCCTTAACTGGAGAGCTGGAGAGGAAAGGGTATTCAATAGTGTTCGCCGAGAAAAACCTGTCACAGGTTTCTGAAAGAGTTTTGGAGAACCTTGACTCCGTAGTCTTCTCACCTCCCTCCAACGCCACTAGCCCGTGGAGGATGAGCCCCGCGCCCGAGAAGGATGCTTCAAACTACTCCATGCTTATCCTCGTCAAGAATGGGGATTACGGCTTCATAGAGGCTCCTGTGAACATGCTTCTTAAGCCGCTTAGCGAGAAGGAGAGGGAGGCCCGTAAGCCAGTCATGAAAGTCTTAAGCCCTGACGACGAGCTTAGAGAGGGGCTTGGCGAGTTCTACGAGGCTGGAGCCAGGATAATCGAGAAGCTAAGGGGGCTGGGTGGAAAAGCGGGCTTAAACGAGTTCATAGAAGAGGTGAGGGCCTCGTTGGGCGCGGAGGGCCTCAGGGCTCTCGCCGCGCTCATGAGGCAGGGTTATCTAAAACAGGTTCAGGAGGGTGGGAGGCAACTCTTGGCTCTCACGGAGGGCGGTTTAGGATGAGGAAGCTAAGCACAGGCATTAAGCCGCTGGACGAGCTGACCGGAGGCCTTCCGACAGGTGTTTCAAACCTGGTTTACGGGAGCCCTGGAACCGGTAAGACCACGGTTTCTCTAACCCTGGTGGCTGAGGCTTTAAAGACCTGTAGGGAGAGGGATGTGGTGATAGTCGTTAAAACAGAGGAGTGGGACCCCGACCGGCTGAAAACAATATGCTTGAAGAGAGGCATTAGGGAGGAAGCCCTGTCCAGGATTAAGATGTACCAGGCCAGCCGCCTCCTAGAGCAGCACAAGGCGATAGTTGAGACAATACCTAGGGAGGTGGATAAGAACGACTGGGTCCCCGTGCTTATGATCGTCGACTCACTGGTTCCCCATTATCACGCGCAGCTATTGAACACGCCTACTCAACACCTAGCCTCCACAGCGAGGGTTCTTCAAGGAAAGCTCTCGCTGGAGGTGAACACGCTGGTGGGAATGGCGACGGGCTACGAGTCGCTTCTCTTAATAACGAGCTGGAGGAGAAGTGAAGCCGCCAGGAGTTTTCAAGAGAAGTCTAGGAGGGAGATGGCGGAAAGCATAGATAAGAAGAGTTTCTCGATAGACCCTGAAGCCGGCTTCGGCGCCAGGGAGTTCGACGTGATCGGGGGACAGCACCTCGTTTACATGAGCAAGAGCATTCTCAGAATGGTGTCGACAAGCCTGGGCGAGGAGGTTAAGGCCGTGATTCTGGAGAAGTCTCTTTCAAAACCATCAATGACCTGCTGTCTAGTCAGGATCACGGAGGCGGGTATAGAACCCTACAAGGATGTTAATCCAGCGCCGGTCGCCGAGATGATTAAGAAGAAAATCCTGAAGGAATAAGGGGGGATGGTGCCGTGAACAGTCTTCTCTCCATCCAAGGCTTCTTCAAGAGCACGATGCTAATAATCATCATAATGCTTTCAGCCATTCCGTTCACCAATACGTCTGCGATGAGTGTCGAGCTGGCTTACGATGACTGTGGAGCCGAAGGATTCTGGAGCGACTACTATCCCAACGGCGTGGCCGTGAAGTTTAGCCCTCCAGCTTCAAGGTGGAGAATAACCGCTATACTGGTCTACGGCTTCATAATAGACAGGGGTGAAAAACCCTTCATGGTTGAGCTTAGGGATGAAGACCTGAACGTAATCCTCAGGGCCTCTTTACCAATTTCTGAATATTTCAAGAACGCTACCCTCCATTGGGCTAGAGTACCGTTGCCAAACGTGATCGTAAAGAGTGATTTCTACGTCTGCGTCTATCCCTTGTTAGAATCCAATGGAACCCAGCTGTGGATAGCTATTGATAATGACACGATCTCAAACAGGAGCTTTCTAGTCGATTGCTACGGGCTAAGTATGAGGAAGTATGAAGGAGGAAACGTGATGATACGGGTTGAAGGAGAGGAAGCAATAGAATTCGTTGAGATAACTCCTGACTCCATTTTCGTCGAGGAGGAAGCCCTAAGGCTCTTTTTCAAAGTAACCACGGGCAACATCATGGAGCTTAAGGCGATTCTTCAAACCGGATCTCTACCAGAAGATTGCAAGGTAATGCGTAGAGACGAAAGGTATGAAGTTATTATCAATTGGCAGAGGCTCTCCGGCCTTAAGGAGCCGGCTAAACTTACGCTGAGCGCTAAAGCTCAAAACTCAACAGCATCCCTAACCATAAAACTGGGCGAAACTCTTCTCTCAACATGTTTCCAGCTGAGGGATGAGAATGCGCTTCTGAGGGCTATGCTCAACAGTTCCAAACCGGAGCAGGAGACTTTGAAACACAGACTGGAGAATGAAGAATCAAACATAATTGCCTTAAGGTTCCTACTTAATACGTATGAGAAAAAGTTGTTGGATGAGGCTGAGAGAAACGAAAGGATATGCAGAGAGCTTAACACCCTAAGGCTCCTAACCGCCTTACTGGCAGTTTCAATAATTTTCCTGCTAATCATAATTTTGAGGATAAGATCATTGGCCGGTTTAACGTCGGCCGGTATTGGCAAAAGAGGTGAGCAGCGACGCTCAGGAAAGCATTAGCCATAATCCTAACGACCATCATCCTAACCTCATACTTCAACACTGCGCTAACCCTGAGAATACATGCAGAGGAAATAGATGCGTCAACCGCTCTGAAGGTTATAGAGGAGGAGCTTGAGAAGGGGAGGATACCGAGCGGCTCAATAACCGAGGCAAGCTTCATCATGCCGGAAGGATTCCCAATCGAGCTCGCTAAGAGGCTATGGCTCTTCATAGCCCAACTGGTTTCATCAGGCTGCTCAGGGGACGAAATTCGCCAGGCGATAATCGATGCCAAGGATACTCTGAAACTGCCACCGCAGATATACTACGAGCTTAAAAACTACACGATAATTCCAAAATATGGTGAGATTAAAGCTTTCCAAAGCAACAATGGAAGCGTAATAGTAGAGATACCCTATAAGGTGATTGATAGCTGGGGGAAAGATGTTGATGCAGGCTCAATAAAGTATGAGAGTAACGGAACAAACCTTTTCCATGTGCTCTACAGGTATCCTAAGAGGAGGACTTATTTGGTCAGGGTCATCGACCCAGATGCCTACACTCTTACCTTCATCGACCTTAAGACTGGAGAAGTATTCAACGAGTTGGAATAAACATCGGGCTCTTTCCTAACTCGAGCCAAGGTGGCTTCGGCTTCGAAAGCTTCTTAGTGGCAGTGCCGGGGCACTTCGAGGAGACGCGTGAAGCAGTGGAGTCTCAGGTATGCGAGTTCAGGGTACTGCTTCCAGCTCACGATCCCCTCGTGGTGGACACTTCCGTCTCTCCAACGAAGATCAAGGTTGGAGAAGTTATAACGGTTAGTGCACAGATAAGGAATCCTCAGGAGGCTAAGAGCTTCCAAGTCCTGCTTGGCGCGGGTTTCTCCGACAAGGATGCTTTCGAAGCCTGGGCGCCTCCTCCAGTAGGCTTCCCATACGGCTCAGGATGCCCAGCGTCCTACCTCTACCTTAGAGCTAAGAAGCCCGGAGTATACACCGTCACACTATACTTCGCCGTCGTTGAACCAAAGAACTTGGATGTCGTGTTCTGGAACGGTGAGAAAACAGTAACCTACATCATAACAGTGCTACCCGAGGCTCCGAGGCTCAAGGTTGAGCTTAAGGCCGAGGCCTTAGCTAAGTTCGCGAACCTCACGATAACCCTAGTGAACACTGGCGGGCAGGAGGCTAGGGATGTCAAGCTCCTCGTAACCGGGGATGTCGAGGAGAAGGAGCTTAACGTCGGCAGGGTCTGGCGCACTTGGGAGGGAAACGTAATAACAAGGCTACTCTCATCAATTGCAAGACTCAACGTTACAGCAGTCTATTACGATCTTGAGGGAAAGAAGCATGCTAGCACCGCGCTTACAACGATCTCAACTACTAACTTCGTAACCCCAGAGGAGTGGAGAACCTACTTGGTGGAGGTTCCAGGATACGAGGAGACGAAGAAGGTCTTTGTGCCTGGTTGTCAAGGAGCAACTCACGTTAGGCTTTACTTAATGAGGAATAGTCCAGTACCTCAATATGTCTCAGGCGCGCGCTTAGTGAGTTTATGGGGAAGCTAGATGGGCGAGCTGACTCAATTTTCATCAAATTCACGGCTACAGATACAGATGAAAATCAGTTTGAACTCAGAGTAACCGAGAAAGGAAACCTGCTATTGATGCACAGTGGAGGAGCAAACATGGTAGACGAGGTGAGGCTGAAGGCAGTAATGGACAGTTCTAGCGCGCGCGAAGATCCTGTTCTTAAAGCAACAGGGTTATGACTGGTACTGCGGAATCGTAGTCCTAAGTAGGAACCTTCCATCGGGGCCAATAGTGTTCTTGAGCAATGATGAATATATCATAGGGATAAAGCAAGACCAGAAATGGCTATCTATAGATGAGATACTTAAGGTAATCGTAGGTGGCGCAGAATACTCAAAGCTCAACGGAGAGCTGAGCAACGGGAAAGTGGTCTTGGGAGTAGTGTACCTTAAGGATAATGGTGAGATAAATTCTGCATGGAGCCAGAGGATTGATGCAAACTTCAACATTGAAGGAGCTAAGGGCATACTTGGCATATTCATCATAAAGGCTGAGGGGCTCAGCGCAGTGAGCCCTAATGGAAAAGTTACAGTAAAGCTTTCTGAAGGATACTTGGAGTTTTCTGGTGTTGAAGGAATGAAGGAAGATGCCCGCTTCCAAGTGAGCAAGGCTCAGTTCAGGGACATCGGTAGGTATGGTCCAACCCTCGAGATAACCATGCCGAGTGGTGATCAAATCCTGTTCCGCATTAAGTGGGGATGGTAAATCGGTGGCTCCAAGGCTAGCTGTAGCGGCAAGACAAGCAGGACCTAAGGTAAACCCGATTAGGTACTATGAAAAATACGAGATTAAGGTGACCGTGGACGGCGAGACATACGAGTACACTTTGGAAGATTTGATGGTCGTGGAGTACGAGGACAGCACGGGAATTCATAGGACCATCATTGGCTTAACTAAGCCCCTTCCAAAAGGAGTGCTAGCTGAGCCTCAACACGTTGCAGCTAAGCTGTTTACTAAGGAATTCCTCGAAAAGCTGGGGTATGAAATTTTGGAGGAAGAAAAACGCTTTACATGGCGAGATGGAAGGGTGATCCTCGATTACTTTGCGAAGAAGCTAAATGGAAAAATGACAATAGTTGAGTGTAAGCATGGCGATGAACTCAAGAGTAGAATAGATCAGGCCGACAATCTTTTTGAAATTGTTAAAGAGAACGATTGGAAATTGATCTACAGCTTCTTACATGTTCCTCAGACTCCTGAAGCCAAAAAGTTATTTAATCACCTAGTTAATCTTATGAAGCAGTACCCGAACATAGTGGAGATTTATATAGGTGGCGAGAAATACGAAGTATCGGGAGGATGAAAGAGATGACTGAGTATTGGTTGGTTATTAAGTCTGCGCCCCAAATCCCGAGTAAGATAAGAGAAGAGCTAAAGAAGATGCACTTCGTGTTATTTGGTGAAAGAAGGCTCATGGAGAAAAAGGGGCTGAAGTATATACCTGCGATTATCCGCAGTGCTTTCGCTTATGGTGAAGAGGAAGTTGAGGAAGCTAAAAAGGATCCAATTATTTCTTATTTAATGAGTAAGGTGAAGGTTATGATTAAGAAATACGGGGATAACGTAAGGGTCGATCCGAAGACACGGGGACATGGTTTAAAGTTCTTCTGGCCTATTGAAGTCTTGGATGTTAAAGAAGTAAAGAACGAGTTGGAGAGTTATTGACGAAGAGATTTTTTTCAAAGGACGATCAGGAAGATAGAAAGATAGCAGAGGAATACATTGGTAGAACGGGGCTTTTTTATGGAGAAGAACATATGACACCTGAGCAATGTATCGATAGCCGTATCAACTTCATAAATGATCTTATGAAAGAATGTGGAGAGTTCTTCAAGAAGGCATACGACCTCCACAAGCAACATGACGTTAAGGTGTGGTTCCATATCGAGGGTGTGTAGTACAACAAGATGGAGTGGTATTTCAGGTGCTTTAAAGAGTGTCTGCGATTTCTACTCTACTCTAACGCATCGTAGGAGTCGCGCGAGAAGAAAAATACGGGCTTAAGAAGAGAAGGTTAAAAATTTAAGCATCACTAGCTATCGAAATACCGAGCTTCCTGGTAATGGCCTTGTCGAAAGTCTTCCTCTGCTTAAACTCCTCGCGCTTTCCTTCGTTCCAATTGTCTATGGGTCTTAAATAGCCAACAACCCTCGAGTATACCTCGGCGGTCCTCCCGCATTTTGGACAGGTTTGTTGCTCCCCGGCTAGGTATCCGTCTTCAGGGCAGATGCTGAACGTGGGTGTAAGCGTGAAGTAGGGCAGCTTAAAGTTTTCACAGATTTTCTTCACTAAGGCTGCAACGGATTCAACAGGCGGGTTGCTCTCCCCAAGCCACACGTGAACAACCGTCCCGCCCGTGTACCTTGTTTGAAGAGGATCCTGAAGCCTGAGGTAGTCCCAGAGGTCGTCCGTGTAGTATACGGGAAGGTGGGTTGAGTTCGTGTAGTATGGTGCAGCACCCTTCTTAAACTCCTCCTCGTTCGCAACAATGATGCCGAGGTAAGTTTTCTTATCTATTCTCGCAAGCCTGTGTGAAGTCCCCTCTGCCGGGGTTGCTTCAAGATTATATATATTCCCGGTTTCCTCCTGGAAGTCCTGCAGCCTCTTCCGCATGAAGTCTAAGACTTTAATCGAGAAGCTTAAGCCCTCGGGGTCGCCGATAGTGCATCCCAGGAAATTTAAGCAGGCCTCGTTCATGCCGATTAAGCCGATTGTGCTGAAATGGTTTTTCCAGTGGTGGCCGAAAGCCTCCTTAATATGCCTCAGGTAAAACCTGGAGTATGGGTATAGGCCTGCCTCAGTGAATTTTTCAAGCCATTTCCTCTTGATCTCCAGAACGTCTTTCGCGAGAACCATCATTCTGTCGAGCCTGGCGAAGAACTCGCCCTCGCTCTTAGACAGGAAGCCTATTCTAGGCATGTTTATCGTGACGACGCCTATACTTCCTGTTAGCGGGTTTGCTCCGAAGAGGCCTCCACCCCTCTTCTTCAACTCTCTCTTGTCGAGCCTCAGATGGCAACAGTTATGAGTAATGTTTCCGAGAGAGTGAACGAATAAATGGTTCTTCTCAAGCTCTATGTCGAAAAACTCCTGACCTCTCTCAAGACTTGTCAGCCTACACTCCTTAATCCTCACAAACATTAGGTCTCCGCTGAGAAACTTCTTGCTTTCCCCCGTATGCGCATAATACTTAGACAGAGTTTCTATTCCAACCATTCTTTTTCTGCTTAAGCCGGGCACTGCGTAGGTGGATCTCACCATCAACCCTGGGACTCTTTCATACAGCGTTGGCGTAGCTAAGAAGCCGAGTGAGTTTATTTTTGACTTCTTATGCTGAATGTAAATCCTCTGGCTGTTTTTCTTATCCTTGTAACATACAGGAACTCCTATCATGGAGAAAAGTATTGTTAAATCTCTTGACAACTCTTTGTCATTAATGTGTATCTCTCCATTCTTTCTGTACCCGTCTCCTGAAAAGAAATATTTGAGAAAAGATCTTATAACGCTAGGTGGAGAGTTGAATATTACCTGAGGCAGTCTTCCGTATTTTCTGAATCCAGCATTATAAAAGATTCTAGCGATGTCAGATGAGTAGATATAGAGATAAGCAGTGTCATATCGCGGATCCTTCTCTTCCTTAACAGGACACCCTAAGACATGCTTTATAAGCCTTTTAATTCTATTTTTCAAATACGAATCATTTTCCCTGAAGGTAAACTGCAGTCCCCTAGGCAAACCGTAAAACTTCGAGTTCTTCCTATTCTCAAACAAGTAATTCCCATCTGCTGTGAAAAAGCCAAGTAATCCCGCTAGTTTCTCATCCAAAACGAATTTCCCAATCTTCTCATAAGCGTTGCTGAGATCATGGTTAGCTGATCTTAGAGATAGCGTTATATCGCCCGGCTTTACATCTTTCGCCAGCTTGTTGACTATCCCTATCGGAGTTACTACAGGAATTACATGGTTTCTTGAAACTTTAAACTCTTTCCCATCCTCAGTAACTATGCTTACCATTTTATTGTCAATCACCCTCAAAAACCTCTTAACCTTCACCCATTCTGTTTTCCAAGTCTCTGGGTTAAGAGACAGGACTTTAAACTCTTTGCGGGGAATTGCCCACCCATCCTCATCAAATTGCCCTGCATAATCTTTAACCAGCTCACCCATGCTCTTCCTCATAACACTCCCGCTATTTTTGATTAAAATCTCCTCATCGGGATGAAGACACATGCTTCTAACATCCTCCGGATTCATGTCGGAGTTGATGAAGTTCGCGAAATACGGGATGCCGTATTTGGCGGATGTTTCAAGGACTTTCCCCACTGTTTCATCGCTCCAATTAAAATCCTTAGTTATATTTATGGTTGGGATAGGGAACGTATTATGAACCAATAATTGATCGGCAATAAAGTTTTCACTTTCAGTAGAGAAATCATAGACCATGCCATTTGAAGGAACAGTTTTCTCGACTCTTTTGACTTTGAGAAACAGAAGATCACCTTTCTCAATCTCCTTTAAAGAAGAGGGGATTTCAACTTTTAATTTTCTCGCATATCCAAGCACCCTTCTAACCTTTCGAAGAGAAGTAGAGCTACTGTGAGAAATTCCGAATTTCTTGAAAATTCTACTTATCGTATTTCTATACCTTCTGCCTAAAGAGTCAAAATAGTAAGGTTCCTTTTCCAAGATTTTCTCAACAACCTCTTCTAAACCACTCTCCTTTATGGGGATCTTAGAAATGCTGTATGAATCTTTGGGTTTCAATTTTCTATTCTTCCATATGTTTATTCTCCATGTAGGCCTTCCATCTCGGTAATACTCCGTTAAAGTATGGAATATTTTTAACTGTTTAAGAAGGGTAGAGATACCATAAATTAATTCTCGGGAAGTGGAATCAACAGTGATGTTTTCAGTTAACCAAGCATCGCCTTTGAAATAAGCAGAGAGGAATTTCTTTTTCATTTCCAGTGGTGCTTCAAAGATAACCTGAGGAACTCTTTTTTCAATACCTGTTCCGATCTTGAATACTTCGGTAATCACTCTTCTCAGAAGTCTTGAATGAATCCTCACTTCGATTAGATTTCTTTCTTTAATCTCTCGAAGATGGATAGGGATATCTCCAAAGATCTTTCCTATTAACTTGGATACGTGAGCAGCCATCTTTTTCTCTTTTTCTAGATTGAATCCTAAACTTATCCCTCCTTTTTCAGCGGAACCTTCGGCACAGTAGTATCCCAAAAACTCCGCTAATTCTTTCGTCATAGGAAGAAGATTTTTCAATTTTATCGAAGAGCCTTTAAGACTTATTTTTGCCTTCGACAGGTCAAACTCATCTAAATCCAAACCAATGTTCTCCAGGGGGAAGGCAGAGACACCATAGGAGTATTCATAAAGCCGTTTACCATATTTTCTTCTATATATGACTTTTCTCATCTCTTTGTAGGGTTTTCCTCCTTTAAAAACATCTCTTATGTAAATTCCCTTCGCCCCGCTCTTAATGAATTCTTCAGCTAAAGAAATTACTATACGTTTCCTTTTCCCTGAAGGTATGGATCTTGGCATAAGCAGATAATCTCCTTTCCGTAACATGGAAGCTCTAAAGCTTTGAATCCTACCTTCTTTTAGCACGATAATAGAATGAGAAGGAGTAACCTTAACACTAAAGCCACCGACTGTAGATATTTTTAAAAGACTTTCTGTTGGATGACGTACTAAAAAGTTTACTTTACACCAATCAACTCTACCATCTTTCAACCCTAAGGTTTCTATATTTAGATCGCTTACATCTATGACCTCACACTTGTTTTCTTTGACATAGATCGGTTTTCTTTTTTTCATCCATTCGTCAATATATTCTCCGATTTTCACCAGCTTCATTCTTCCTGAATTCCTAACTGGACAGAAACATTCTCCATCGACGCTGAATACTCTTCCGACAGCATCGCCTTCTAGCATTACCTCAGCTAAAGCCCTGTTAAAAACATCCATCTCTTCTTGAAAGTCTCCATAGGTAGCATCCATGAATTCCCCTCCTATTATAACAGGCTCGTCTCTCATGAAGTCTGGAACCTTAAGGTCTAGAGTTATGTTGGAGAAGGGCGTGTTATGGAAAACAAGTAGGCCCGCTCCTCCAACGAAGTTTTCTTGAGGCAGATCGACTGAAATATCGTATTCATACTCTCTCTCGTAATTGAATTTTTCAACCCCTAGGCAAACTCTGGCTTCGAAGTCGTTAACGAAGTATGTTTTCTTCGGCTTCGATTTTTCTTTGAAGATTCGAATTATGAGTCTGTCTCGCCATTTTTCATTGTGCCTACTGTTTTTCTCGGTATAAACAGCAAATCTAAATTTGTTTTGACTTAAAAGCAGACATAGTCCTGCACTCAACTTTCTAGAAGTGGTTGAATAATCCCAATAGTTTCGATATTCTGCTCCATCGCCTTTCAAGATTGTTTCGATGAATATCTTCTGATATTTTGGGGAAAGATCAAAGATGAACCATGGAACCACCTTATTGAAAGACAAATAGCCGCAGGTTCTACTAACGATTTCAGCTAAGAGACCTTTTCCAGTTATCTTTAGAACTGTTTTAGTTTTTCTTCCTTTCCTAGAATACCCTTTGTTGCGAGCTACTTGGCCTAAGGCATTCAAAGCCTTTAAGAGCCTGATGATGCTCCTTGCGTTTTCGGAGGGCGATTGGGAAATATAAAGGGGGGTGGAAATGGCTGTATGGCCCCCAGAAACATACCAGGCACAAAGTTTTACGAAGTTTTCCAATAGTTTCCCGTTTAAAAACCTCGTATACCAAACATCGCTGTTCTTAAGTTTGAATTCAACCTTCTGATTTAAATCTCCGTATTTTCTCCAGATGTCGTATCGGATTGATTTCTTTTTCAACCAGCTTTCCCAAACTCCTCTATCCTTAAGCCCAAACTCCTTGTGAAACGGGATGAGGCTCTGCTCTTCTAAAACAACCCTCTGCCTGATTCTTCTCAACGTGTGCGTGGGGTTTATTTTTACAAAAACATTCTTTTGAAGGCTGGGAAGCTCATCTATGATTTCAACCAGGTCTATCTCCTCTTTCCTACCCTGATTTTCCAACGACTTTAAGGCTATGAAGTGGTTTTCTTCGTTTAAACGGCGATAGTCGTCAGCTATCTTAACATCCTCAGCTGATTTCGGCACCGGGTTAAACTTACCGTTAAACTTCGAGAAGCCGAATAGGGAGTGAGCCTTTGAAACCCTTGCCTCGCCACGGTTAGTTCTAATTCTTACGAACTCAGAGTTCCTAGGAACCCTATGTCTTACGAATGCTTTAACCCTTGCCCATACAGCCTTTCCATCTGGATTGAAAGATAAAACTTGGTAATCATCATGGTTCTCCAAAGCATAGCTTTGAGGGTGTTTTTCAATCACCCTGTAGGAATGTTTTTCGAATTCACGGTCAACCAGCTTACCGATCTCAACAACCTTAACCTTCCCCCTCTCTTTAATAACTATCGGCTCGTCCCAGCATAAGCTTTGGAAGCCGACTCTCGTGGGGATGTTCATGTTGAACATGAATTCTTGAAGAGCCTGCTTCACAGACTTGAAGTCGAGATTATCGTATCTTATGAAGGGTGCTAGATAAGTGTCGAAGCTTGAGAAAGCCTGGGCGCCAGCAGCCTCGCCTTGAAGCGTGAAGACGAAGTTCACAACATGCCCCAGGGCTACTCTAAAATGCTTAGCAGGCTTGGCTGAAACCTTCCCTCTAACACCCCTGAACCCGGTCGTTAAAAGGTCTCTTAAATCCCAGCCTACGCAATTACCGGATGCGACGACTTTACCATTTCTTTCCACGATCAGAGTCCCGTTAGGCACAGTCAAATCGTAAACTTTTCCCCGGTATTGAACCACCTTAGGGCGTTTATTGAAGACTGGGGTGAGCTGCTCAGTCTGCACTGAAACTATAAATCTCCGGCCATCCCATCTGAGGGTACCGCTTTTTCCGATTTTTAAAAGGCATTCAATCACGTCTTCAGCAAGCTTTTTCGATTTTGTGGAGAATCTCCTTAATTCGCCGTTTTCTATAGTCCCGTCTCCCTTAAAAAGGGAGAAGAGAAACACCTTGATTTTTTCCGGATCTAAATCCTTGATAAACTGGGGGACAAACTTTTCACCCGATTTTCCAAACTGTTTTAAATACGAGTATAGTTCTTTTGAGGAAAACTGAATATGGTCCTTATCACTCAAGTTCGGAGAAAACCCTAACCTTTTAATCAAAGAAGCTATTTCTCTCCTATTTTTCTTATTTCTTTGACCTATGGAGATTATGTAGCTAGGCGAATCCCTGTCTTTCCCATCATGTCCCCAGGCATCCCCCTCCGCCAAGTACCATCCCATAAACTTGAGGAAAACTTCAATCGGGATCTTCTCCAAGTGTCTAAGTCTATTCCCACCCTCTACTATAGGAATTTGAAAGAATTTTGAATTTTTGCCTCTCCATTTTACCTGTTTAAGAAATTCCGATCTCCTCTTAAAATTGGTTGGGTTTACGAATTTCCATTCCCCATCATTTCTTTCTCTGACTAATAACCTGTGTTCAGGCGTTACTCGGAGGCTTAACGACCTGCTTTCAAAGCAGAATAAAGGACCAGAATATTCAAACACTTGTTTATCCGTGGGATGCTGATACTCCAGGTAACCAGTTTTCAGGTTAACTGTAGCAACCTCGTCCTGAAGCGTTACATCCTTAAAGAACTTGAAACCATCTTTTGTTAAAACTCTAGTTTGATCATCAAAGCAGTAGGGCCCAAGTATCCCGAGGTTGTGAATATGGAAGTCGCCGTTCAAGTGTGCCTCCCTTATCTCCGTCCTACCCTTGTTGAAAATCCTGTGAAGCCAGTATTGAGAGATTACTTGGGATGAAATATGGAAGTTTAAAGCCTGCAGCGAGTAGGTTGTGTTAGCGTTCTCCTTCACCAGCCAGCTCTTGTTCTCGAGATAGCTGTCGACGAACTCTCTTATCTGAGCGTGAAGCGCCCTGTAGAGAATGTATGCTTTAGCAACATTGTAAAGATTGTTTTCGACAAGCACTTTCTCAACAAGGTCCTGAACCTGCTCAACGTGGGGGATTTCGCCGGGCTTCAGCTGCCTCTCTAAGCGTTCAACAACCTGGTTTGAAAGCCTCTCTGCCAGAGCCCTGTCTTGACCGCCAACGGACTTTATCGCTTTCCATATTGCCTCAGTAATCTTGCTCTTGTCGAAATCAACTATTCTACCGTCTCTCTTAACTATTCTGTCCAGGGCTTGACCACCTGAATCTGCCTGCGGCAAGCCTTAACCCTCCTCAGCCAGACTTGTGAGAATACTTTCAGAGTCGTGAGGAGAAGGATAATGGTTGCCACCGCACGGGCCACGGGTCTTTCGCTCAACTCTTTTTTCTACCAGCGTCAACAGTAATCGGCTTCCGACTCTTCAGAATATAAATTTTCTCTAAAGATTTTTTGACAACCAAACGTTGATGTCAACGGGAGGAAAACCCTGTTAACCCATCCTGAGCGTGGAAAACCCGGGGACGGAAGCCGCGTCAGGCCCGGGGGAGGGTTAGGGGAAAGTTTATCCGTGCCGTTTCCAGCTTAATCAGTGGAAACAGCGTTGAACACGGCGGCGGTAACCATCGTGCTGCTCTATGTGGCGACAGGCTTACTGGCACTCTTATTCGCGCCGCTGTACGTGGCTAACCAGCTAACCCTGTTTGAAAACCCTGAGAACCCGGTTAACATCGTTTACTTAATGCTCACGATAGTCGCTGTCTTCATCATAATCCTTGTCATCGCCAGGCTGCGCTTAGAAATATTGTTTAAAGGCCTTTTCTACTTCAGCGCCTTCACAGTTCTAACGATAACCATCAGCGTTATTCTCCCAGACTCCATAGTCTGGCTTGGCATATCAGTCCTAGCATCCGCGTCAATACTCATACTGCTCAACAGATTCTACAAGTGGTATGTTGCTGACGCTGTAGGTGTTTTCCTGAGCGCGAGCATAGCAGCCTGGTTCGGAGCATCCCTCGCGCCACCGGTCCTCACAATACTCCTACTGTTGATGGCTGTGTACGACTATTTCGCGGTCAGATCAGGAGGAATGGTGAGCCTCGCTGAGAAAACTTTGAAGATGAACCTGCCTACAATGGTGATGTCGCCGGTTAAAGAAGTGCCTAGAGATTTCAGGAGTGGTGAGGGGGAGAGGAGGGGAGCTTTCCTCGGACTGGGAGACCTGGCCTTCCCAAACATGCTTACAGTATCCACCTTCCTGGAGGCGGGAAGCCCTGTTGCAGCAGTAATGGTTTTAAGCGGCAGCGTAGCAGGGTTAATGGTTGTCCTTTACACGGTGCGGCGATTTAAAAAGCCTCAGCCAGGATTACCCTACATAGGTCTCGGAGCAACCCTAGGCTGGCTCGCCTCGAAAATCATGGTTTAACCAGCGTTTAAAACTAGGAAAACGCGTTAGACATTCTGCTAGAAAAAAGGCTTAAAACCCATATTTTTGCGACCGTTTACACGCTTTACTGGCATGCCCACCTGCACGTAAAATCCCATCATCGTAGGCAAGCCCGAAAGAGGATTCTTAAGCCTTCAGCATGCTTATAGCCGGAGAAGTGAAGAAATCTCCGCGGTTCTCCTATTTTTTAGCGCATGATCCAGAGTACTGAATGATAAAAATTAGTTAGAGAGCATGCGCCCTTACGCTATTCTTGAGGAAAAGAGCGAAACCTTCATCACCTCCTCATCATTCATCTTCCAATATTATGATCGGCTTACACAATCGAATGAATCTTTTAGCGCGCTCTCTTATTCTCAGGCGGTTTACCTAAGATCTCTTCGTAACGTTGTTTAGAATCTCATACTCGCCTTCAGTCCATCTTACAAAATCTTCATAACTTTCTAAACATTGGAAATACATTCCCGCTAAAAAGTTCTCTAGAGCTGGACGTAAAGTCTGAAAAGCATTTCGTGGATGGAATTCTGATCGACATGAAAAGTTAAGACGCCGGAGAAATATAATCGAGAAAGGCTTCTTTAACACACTACGTTAAGTGTCCTTTGCTCAGAGCATGCTATGAAGTCTTTTTATAGTATTACTTTTTTGAAAAAAAGTAATACTTATTAAGACCCGATGTCCTGAAAATGCATGGTGAGAGGGGATGTGGCTAATGGTCTCTTGGTGGGCTGCAATACTAGTGACTGCCGTATACATCTATTCAAAGAATCCTAAGACGTATCGCTTAGACTGGCTCTGCCTAATGCTTTGGGGACTAGCAATAATGGTGCTTGTTGATCATACGCTGGGTTTCATCATTGAAGGAGGAGAATTCATAGAAACATCTACAGAAGGATATATTGAGAATGGGACGTTGCTCGGAATCACGATGCTAATACCGATATTCCTAGCTTGGGAAATAAGCGTACTCGTCTCCAAGAGGAGAGAGGTGCTGGTTTTAGAAAGTGTTGAAAAGAGGTGAAGACCTATGGCGTGCTTCTTAGTGCCAATGACAGTAGCCATTTTCACGAGCCTTTTCAGAAGAAGAGTTCCCAAGACTTTAATGATTAATGTTTTAAATCTCCTATTATGGGGCGGAGTATTGGGTCTGGCTGTCGAACATGTTGCTCATGGAGAAGTCGTACCGTATCCACCTTTTCTAACCGCCGGGATCGAGCATGTTATTCCTGAGATGGTGACCATCGGCATTCCGATGACGATATCAGTGTCAGGAGTATGGGGACTCATTGTTTTAACTGTAAACAGTCCTCCAGGCAAGTCCCTTAGGATAAGCAGGCTGGGCATAGCAAGTGTCTCTCAGACCAAAAAGCGCGCGCGCTAACTCTTTCCCCATTTTTGAATCAAGTTTCTTTCTGAAGCCATGAGAAGCTTGGCGGGTTGATTCTTTTCTCAACCCTCTCG
>JBNAVT010000010.1:0-57565 GCA_049700215.1 Thermoproteota archaeon | reverse complement strand
GGCTTCGCAATAGACAAGGGCGAAAAATCCTTCTTAGTCGAGTTGAGGGATAAAGACCTCAACATAATTCTTAGAACCTCTTTACCAATTTCTGAATATTTCAAGAATGCTACCCTCCACTGGGCTAGAGTACCTTTGTCAAACGTGATCGTAAATGGTGGTTTCTACGTCTGCGTCTACCCAATGCTTGATTTCAGCGGGACGCAGCTCTGGATCGCGATGGATAATGATACTGCTCCGGATAACTGCTTCCTAGTCGACTGCTACAGGCAGGAGACAGAGGATTGGAGAGGAGGGCATGCAATGATAAGGGTTGAGGGGGAAGAGGCTACCGACTACATCGAGATAGTTCCCGACTCCATCTCGGTAAACGAGGATGCCCTTGAGCTTATCTTCAAGATAGTTGCTTCAAGTAATGACACTGAGGCAGGGGCAACCATCCTAGTGGGGTCCTCAACTGAGGACTGCGAAGTCATATGCGAAAAAGGGCTGTGCAGAACTAGTATCGAATGGTTAAGGCTCTTGGGCCTCGAAGAGCCTGCTAAGCTCCTGCTGAGCGCTAAAGCCTTGAACTCGACCGCAACGCTAACCATCAAGCTTAACGAAACCCTTCTCTCGAAATACCTTCGGTTGAAGGAAGAAAACGAGCATCTGGAGGCCATGGTAAACAGCTGCAAGGTGGAAATAGAAGTATTAAGGAGTAGGCTTGAAAAAGAGGGGGATGCCACGGCTTTTCTGAGCACCCTGCTTAAGGAATACCAGGAGATGCTGTCGGAGGAAACCGTGGAGAATGAGAGGCTTATCAAAGAACTGAGCATCCTAGGGTTCTTAACGATCCTGTTAGCAATCTTAACGGCCTTCCTGCTCTTCCTCATCTTAAGGCGGAGGGCTGTTTGGGAAGTTTATGGGGGTGATGAAAAATGCCTAGAAAGATATTGACCATAGCCCTGATAACTCTCATGCTGACTTCCCATCTCGATACTGTTCTAACCCTTAGAGTATACGCTGCGGAAGAAACAGATGCGCTGACTGCCCTGAGGCTCATAGAGGAGGAGCTTGAGAGGGGGAAGATACCGAGCAGCTCAATAACCGAGACGTGTTTCATAGTTCCTGAAGGATTTCCGGTTGAGCTTGCTCAAAGACTCTGGTTCTTCACCGCCCAGCTCATCTCCATGGGCTGTTCGGAGGAGGAGATACGCCGGACCATAAAGGAGGCCAACAATACTTTAAAACTACCGGCGCGGATAGACTACGAGCTTAAGGATTACGTTATAATTCTCGAATACGAGAAGATCCATGTTCACAGAAATAACGACGGAAGCGTATCCGTAGAGATTCCTTATAGGGTAGTTGATAATAGTGGGAATGAAAAGAGCGTTAGCTCAATAGAGTATGAGAGCAATGGAACCAATGTTTTCCATGTCCTCTACAGGTATCCTAAAAAGAGGACGTATCTAGTTAGGCGCATCAACCCTGACTCCTACGCTTTTACCTTCGTTGACCTGGAAACTGGCAAGGTGTTCAACAAGACAGCTAAGATGGACATAGGGCTGTTTTCCAACGTGAGCCAGGGCTATCCTCTCGGGAGCTTCCTTATTGCTGTGCCCGGCCATTTGGAGGAAATTCATGAGGTAATGGAATCGCAGGTCAGCGAGTTCAGGGTCCTGCTTCCAGCCTACGACCCCGTAACAGTTGACACCTCCATCTCATCAACTAAAGTTGGAATCGGAGACACTATAACGATAACCGCTCAGATAAGAAACCCTCAGGAGATAAGGGGTAGCTATAGGATCCTGCTTGGCGCAAGGCTCTCCGACAATGATGCCTTCGAAGCATGGGCTCCTCCTCCAGGCCCTGCACCTCTCGTACCGCTCTACCTGAAAGCCAAGAAGCCGGGCGTCTATACGATTACGATTTACTTTGCTGTCGTCGAGCCCAGTAATTTAGACGTTGTATTCTGGAACGGGGAGAAAACCGTAACTTACACCATAGAGGTGTTGCCAGAGCCTCCGAAGCTTGAGATTAAGCTTTCAAGCCAGGCAATATCGAAGTTTGCAAACCTCACGATAACCCTGATGAATAAAGGAGGGCAGAAGGCGAGGAACGTCAAACTGCTCGTAACTGGGGACGTAGATGGAAAGGAATTAGAAATTGGAACGATAGTAGGACTATGGTCAAAATGCGTAGTGACAAAGCTCCTTTCTCCTATCACAAAAGTCAATGTTACAGTAGTCTATTTTGACGAAGATGGTAAGAGGTATACGAGTACTGCGTTAACTACGATTTCAACCACGAACTTTGTAGCCTCAGAGGAATGGAGGAGCTACGTGATAGAGGTTGAGGGCTATAATGAGACTAGGAGGGTCTTCACACCAAGGTACCAAGGCGCGACGCACATCAAGCTATACCTCATGGCGACCGATGGTAGATATCCTCAGGACCTCGGTGGAGTGAGGCTGATCCCGATTTCGCCGGATGGTTTCACTCTCACCGTTGAGAATGCCAGTAACATTGCAAAAGCAACTGAGACGTTAAATGTGAAATACGTGTTGATCGATGTTAGGCCGGGCTTCTTCTATGAAAGAATACTTCGGGAGGATGAGGTGAAGAAACTATTCGGTGTTTGCGAAGACGAAAGGCTCGAACCAAATAAGATACCACCCAACTACGAACTTAAGCTACTTAGAGAAGTAGTATTAAACCAGAGCGAGGTCGTAACCGTTAGCGACGAATTCTACGAATGGCTAAAGTATAACGACTGGGAGGACTATGACTACAAGTATGAGGATATTGGAGAAACCAAGTGGGATCTGGATAAGGCGGCAGTAAGAATTTCGCGTGAGAAAGAGATGGAGCTTATTTACCATCCACTAGCGTATGGCGGAGGTGATTTAATCCAAGGAATATTGGTTAGGAACTATGCTGCATGTGATGTAAGCTATAACCTTGAAATCATAAACGGACCAGTAGTAGAGATTCTGCCGGAGGAACATACCATTAGCATCCAGGCATTTGGCTCGATTCCCTTGCAGCTCATTCGGCTTGAGGACATGGATCATCTAGTCTTCCTCAGCCTAAAGTGTGGAGACAGGATTGTAGCGAGGCTCCAAACGAGCCTCGGGAGGAGTAAGCCTTCAGAGTTCTGGAGGGGCTTCTGGGACGGTTTTGCCTCCAAGGGATGGGGGATAATAGTGACTTGTGGGATAATGATCATCGTAGGCTTTGTGCTACCTCCGAAGTGGGCCGTATCGGCCTCGATTGGTGCCCTTGCCACAGGCATAGCTATGAACCTCGTGGATGTTTGGACTGATGTCCACAATGCCCTAGCTGCCATGGATTTGCTGAATGGGCTTGCCGATGCGTGCGAGTGTAGAGTCAAGGAATACGTGGAAGCTAACATGCTGCAGCATGCCGACGAGCTATTGGAGCTCGCCCAAATATTCAGGCTGGAGGCAAAGGACATAAACGACAACCTTCTCGGCAATGTTCTCTCTGACTTAGCCCTCGGCATCTCGTGGGATGAAATACGAATAGCCTTTAGATTAAAGGAGCCCTCTTCTTCTCAGGGTGGGATCAAGGACTATGGGATCGGGTATGCTACCGGAAGGGTCGCTGGGGCGATAGCGAGCTGCGCTGCCTATGTCACGACTTTCTACATGGTGGTTAACAGGATAAGGGCGGAGAGAATAGGCGGCAAGCCGCTTAGCGTAAAGGAAATCCTTGGAATTGTCGGTAGGGGCATCTACAACTGGATAACGCCGGCGATATGGGATGTCCTGATGCTGAAGCTCAAGGGATCCTTCCATAAGGTTGTTGACCTTTTGCTCGGAAATAAGTACAGCTGGAGATTTGGGGAAGCCGTTGGGAATCTGATAGAGAGGGCGGATGATTCTCTGAAGGTGCTTGAAACTGCCTCAGGCTTCTCAAAATACATCGCCGAGAATATTCCAAGTAAGGAGAGTTCCGGAAAGATCCTCGACATCCTCAGTATGATAATTGAGCGATGCCCAGAGGAGCTTGAAGAGAAAGGAGGGGCTGTGGTGAGAAGCATAGTCTCCATATGGATTAAGGATAAAGATGCTGCAATAGACTCTCTGAACAACTGGCTCGGCATTAATGCGGAGAATCCTGACAAAATGGAAGCCCTCGTTGAAATACTGGTGGCGCTGAAGGGAGATGCAGCGAAAGGCGTCGGGCTGAAGATGGGTGCTATCGTGGACAGTTACTTCGATATAAAAGGTAGGTTTGGTGAAGGTGTTGCAGGAGCGTTTCTCAGCGGAGTCTTGGAGAACCCAGCTGTACTGAATGACCTTGTAACTAAGATAAATAGCGTAAAGCATTATGAGATAGAGGGACTACATCAAGTCAAGCTAGAGGAGGAAACACGGAGCCGCTTTAGGATAGGAGGAGGCGACGAAGTAAAACCTGGGACGTATATGGTTAAAGTTTACTGGGAATATGGCGAGGAAGGTGTTAAGAGGAGTGGAGTTATAGAGTTTCCAGTAGTGAAAGGTGAGCCGGAGGTGATCAACATACCGAAGAGTCAAGTAAACCGAGTATTAAAGGAGATAGAGAGTAAGGAAGCAAGCGTAACAATAACCAAGGTAGAGTTCCTTGATTACAGGCTCTTCTTTCCAACGAGGTTCTCGGTTGGGACAGGTGAAGTAGAGCTCAATCTTTTCATAAATAAGATGAGGATCGGAGGTAAGTATTACCAGTTCAACCCGTCTACTGACGTCTATGGTGAAAAGGTTTATGTGGATGCGGAATTCGAGGGAAGGAACATATTCGGTAAAAACCTCGTGCTCTCGTTTTACCAAAGCGGGGAAATCAAGATCAGATATGGCACGATTCCTGATCGTGTTGAATGGATCATGGTCGACCCTATGCTTGACTTGATGACAATCCATTATTACGATTCCTCGCACGGCGTATCGAGAAATACTGAGTACAGCTTTAACCTGAAACCCCTCAGTGAACAGCTGGGTAAGCACCCCTGCGAAATCTTGGTAAGAGGCCAGAAGTACGCCGCTTTAAATGAAGAACTATTTAGGCTGCTAGGCTACAAGGCGCTTGATGAGCTTAAAAGCAGGATTGGTAGTGACATTTCTGAGAGTAATAAAGTTGTCCTCTTTCTGTATTTTGATAATGGAAGGGTAGTTTATTGCGGGGCAAAGAATCCTGAAGTATACGTCATTCAAGGGGCAAGCAAAATAACCTGTGTGGAGATAGTTCCTCTCGAAGGCCTCACAGAAGTGGAGCGGTATGTAGTAAAAGTCTTTGAAAATCCCCAGAATACGCATTGGAAGGGGAAGCTCGGCGAGACAATAGCAAAAGAGTTGTATATAGGTGATTTTCTCGACGAAATCTCAAAGGAAAGCGGTATTCCTAAGGAGAAGCTTGGAGTAGAGTGGTGGGGAGAAAATAAGCCGGCGAAACATGAGCCAGATTTCAAGATAAAGGTTACTGAAGATATTATTATAAATGGGAAAACGATCAATAAAGATGCGTGCATCGCTGTGGTGGAGGCAAAATACCTTAGTAACCCTAATGATCCAGAGGATTTTAAGAGCGCGATAAGCGAGGCAAAGGTGCAGGTTGAGGGATATATGGGCCAATATAACGCTAACCATGGGATCATCATTGTAATGGCATGGGATCCAAACAAAATATTGGAGCAGATAAGGATGTATGGACGGATATCAAAGGATATGATAGATCCTTCAAAGGTAGGAGATTATAAGAACCCATATATAGGGTACTTCAGTAAAGAGGGAGGCTAGAAGAATGAGCCAGGCTTTCCTTGAAGGGTTGAGGGATTACCTGAATGAGAGGCTGAAAAATGAGACTTTCGGGTTCCTCTTCAAACCCTTTGAAATAAATACATCCTGCCCACCGGATAAGTGGTTGATAGGAGACGAAGGGACTGCTGCCGTCGCTAGTGTTGCAGAATCCGTTGACGGAATAGTGAGTGTGTATTCTCAGAGGACGGATAAGGCTGGAGATTACATAAGAGAACGCTTGGTTAGTAGCTATCGGCACAGGTTCAAAAAGGCCAGAGCAAAAGGTGAGGAAGAGGAGGAGAGGATTTGGAAGGCTTTTGATAAAGAAAAGGAAGAAATATGTAAGGACTATATTAATAGAAGAAACATCGAGAAGCATCTTAAGAAAACTTATAGGGAAGCTTTCATAAGGCTACTATGGTTCGACGAAGTAGCAAGAAGGGTTTCAAAGGAGTATGGAGTTGAAGTTGAATTAGGAATTGACGAGATCGATTGTGATTCCGGTTTAGTATCGGAGTTTGATGGGAGAAATATGGATGAGGAAACGAAGTTCGAGGAGATAAAGAAGAGGGTCGAAGCTATTATAGCTGCACGAAAGCTCGCGGAGCAAGCCTATGAGGCCTATGTGCTTCATCGGAAAGGAAAGTCGAACGAATATTTAGAGTTCCGCAAAGCCCTTCTAGAAAAATATATACCAAAGGGCGCTAAAAAGCCCCTTAGAAGATCTATGAGATAGGTGAAGAAGGATAAGTCGGCTTGAGAGATTAAGCGCGCGCGCTACACCGTCGGGGACCCGTTCAAGGACACCGCCGGCCCATCGTTGAACACAATGATTACAGTCATGTCGCTGGTTGCTGAGGTCTTCGCGCCACTAGTACTTCTATCAGTTTCCTAAAATCACGGATTGTTGAGAGCCTGAAGTAGGGTAGTAGGTGCTAACCTGAGAGGCTGTTTAATGTTTTTACTTTCACGTTTAGTTCTCTATCTATAGATTGTTTTCTTCTTTCAAAATCTTCGTCTACTGTTATAAGTTCGTTTATTTCCTCTCCCTGTTCTATTACGGCTTTTATATATGCTAAATGGAGAAGATCGAGGGTTTTCAGTTTAAACTTGGATGAGATATCTATGGCTGTTGCGAGCGGCGAGTATATATCGCCTATCAGGAAAATTCTTTTATAACCACTAACTCTCCTATAACTTAGCTTAAATCTCCTCATTATATATAAAATGATTACTGGGACGACGAGTTCCTCTCTTATCTTTATCTTTATAGAGAACTCTTGTAGCATGCTTTCTCTGCGGACGAGTATACTAGCAAGTTCAGCTAGCACAAGCTCCGAAACTTTCTTGTTTTCCTTCTTCTCTAGAGTTTTTTGTGCTATTTTTTGTCGAGAGTCAAGTTGATCAAGCGCAGCTACAATAACGCTGGTGTCTATGTAGCTCATCTCTCCCTCTCCTTCAACAGTTGCTTAGTGGCTCCGCTGAGGTCTATCGGTATCCTTCCCTCTACTTTTTCAAGCTCGGAAATCTTCTTCAAAGCCTTAGAAATTTCAGATATGTAGCTTAAGTTTTCAACACCAAGTCTTAGGAGTTCTCTTATAGCCTCGCTTCTTGACTGAAAAATGCCATATTCTACTAGCCGGTCTATTTGCCTTAACTCTTGATCCTTCAATCTTATGGGGATTATTCTCGAAACCATGTGTAATACGAATACGTATTCGTATATAAGCTTTTAGCTTTCCTTGAATCCCACCTGCTAGTTATTAATGGGCAATGAAACTTTCTTTCACAGTAGCCCTAATCGAGTTTTCGTATCAAGTTGTCGAGGAAGAGACTGGTTTAGCGTGTGCTAATCGATCTATGTGGAGCACTGTTATAATATTAAGGTTTGATGAAAGCATGATGGATTAAGAAAATCGAGGAGAGAAGCTCCAACTATTGTTGCAAGATGACGGAGTGTACAACGAATGTTGCTCGAAATACTAACCGAAGCACCTTGCATGAACACTTGAAGTTCAAAACTCTTTTGAAGAAATGAGCAGAAGAAGGAAAAGTTACTGGAGGCGGAGGATGGTTTAGAATTATCCGCTTGCTCCAGAAGCTTTTAATATTTTGGTCACTCCGCAAGTTAATGAGACCTGGTTAGAAATTATACTGGTTCCATGTTGTAACTGCAACAGTTAATCTTATAAATGGTTTTTTTCTCATAATGCCGAGAACCGGAGAGGGATTAGGATGTCTAGGCCTTGGTATGCTATGAGCGTCGAGGAAGTTTTAAAGGAGCTAGGCGTGAGTCGCGAGGGCTTGTCTTCACAGGAGGCTTCTGAGCGTCTTAAAAAATATGGGCCCAACGAGATCAAGGAGGTGAAGCGTAGAACAGCTCTGCAAATGTTCCTGGACGAATTTAAAGACGTGTTTATTATTCTACTGATCGCCGCAACGATATTCTCTGCCATAGTTGGTTACTACGAGATGCTACAGGGTGGTGAATTCATGGAGTCGTTTGCGGACGTTATTACGATAAGCGCTATAGTTGTTTTATGCGCAGTCACGGGTTTCGTTCAGGAGTATAGGGCTGAGAAGGCTGTTGAAGCCCTTAAGAAGTTGGCTGCTCCGAAAGCCCGGGTAATAAGGGATGGGGAGGAAATATTTATACCGGCAAGCGAAGTGGTTCCCGGGGATATTCTCGCACTGGAGGCGGGTGACCATGTTCCTGCTGACGCTCGCATCATTGAAGCCGTTGAGCTGAAGGCGAATGAAGCAGTTTTAACCGGAGAATCCACTCCGGTTGGAAAAGAGTTAACGGTTCTGAAGGAGGATGCTCCAGTATCCGAGAGGAAGAACATGGTTTTCTCCGCGACGCATATTGTCTACGGCAGGGGGAAGGCTGTTGCCGTAGCTACAGGCATGAACACCGAGTTCGGCAAGATCGCTGAGATGGTTCAAACAGCTGAGGAGGAGGAAACACCCCTACAGAAGAAGCTCGACAGGTTCGCCAGTAAAATAGCTAAGATTGTAATCGCCGTCTGCGTGTTAATTTTCGCCCTCGAAGCCTTTGAAGTAATTATGCAGATGCATTTTGAAATCGAGGGCTTTATCCAGGCCTTCATGTCCTCAATAGCCCTAGCTATTTCAGCAGTCCCAGAGGGGCTTCCGGCGATAGTCACCATAGCGCTCGCCTTAGGCGCCAGGGAGTTTGCGAAGCGGAACGCTATTGTGAGACGGTTGTCTTCGGCTGAAAGCCTAGGCGCGGTGACGGTGATATGCTCAGACAAGACTGGGACAATAACCAAGGGGGAGATGACTGTCCGCCAAATATACGTTGACGGAAAGCTTGTTGAAGTAACTGGAGTAGGGTACGAGCCTAAGGGGGAGTTCAGGGTCGGCGACGACCCTATTGAACCAAGGGGAAGTCTCGGGCTTCTCCTAAGAATAGGCGCGTTATGCAATAACGCCAGCTTGAGGAGGAATGATCAGAACAATGCTTGGGAGGTCTTCGGAGACCCAACGGAGGGCGCTCTAATCGTCTCAGCCGCTAAGGCTGGGCTTGGGAAAGAGGCTTTGGAGAAGAGTTTCCCAAGAATTGGGGAGATCCCGTTCACCTCCGAGAGGAAACGTATGACCACCATCCATAAAACCCCGGAGGGGGAAGTTCACGCCTACATGAAGGGAGCACCCGAAATCGTTCTGGAGAGGTGCAACCGTATTCTTGAAAATGGTGAGGAGAAGGTTTTAACGGAGGAGAGGAGAAGAAGGGTTCTTGAGGTTAACGAGAAGCTGGCGGGGAATGCTCTAAGGCTGCTTGCCATGGCATATAGGCGACTGCCGGAAACGATGCTTGAGCATCATGATGATGAGGCTGTTGAGAGGGAAATGGTTTTCGTCGGGCTCCAGGGGATGATTGACCCTCCGAGGGAGGAGGCTGTTGAGGCTAATAAGCTTTGCCAGAAAGCAGGCATAAAGACCGTTATGATAACCGGGGACCACAGGCTTACGGCTGTCGCCGTAGCCAAGGAAGTAGGCATCTTCAAGGATGGTGATTTGGTTTTAACGGGTGGGGAGTTGGATAAGTTGAGCGACGAGGAGTTTGAGAAGATCGTCGAGAAGGTGACGGTTTACGCCAGGGTTTCTCCTGAGCACAAGCTTAGGATTGTAAACGCTTTGAAGAAGAAGGGCCACATTGTTGCGATGACAGGCGACGGGGTTAACGATGCGCCTGCGGTTAAGGCTGCTGACGTTGGCGTGGCAATGGGTATAACGGGGACAGACGTTACTAAGGAGGCCTCAGACCTTATTCTGACGGACGACAACTTCGCGACGATAGTTAAGGCTGTTGAACAGGGCAGGGTGATATACGATAACATCAGAAAGTATGGGCGTTTCCTGCTGGCATGCAACTTCGACGAACTGCTCGTGATAGGAACCTTCGCAATCCTCGGCGGAATATTCGGTGAAGCAATGTTCCCACTCCCACTCCTGCCGGCGATGATACTCTGGATAAATCTTGTTACGGATGGTGCGCCAGCAGTAGCTCTAGCAACTGACCCGCCTGACATGGATGTTATGGATAGGCCGCCGCGCAAGCCTGAGGAAAGCATACTACATGGGATGGGAGCATTTATCATAGCATCCTTCATTCTGCAGGCGACTGGAACTATTCTTGTTTTCTGCCTAGAGTATTACGTGTGGCCTTCTCACCCTTGGATGCTTCCTGGCGGGATCATAGATGAGGTTGCTAGAGAGCTAACCTACAGGGAGGCCACTACAACGGCTTTCGTGCAGGCAGCGATGTTCGAGCTCTTCGTCGTCTGGAACTGCCGTTCAGAGAAACATAGCGTCTGGAGAATGGGCAGGAAAGCGTTCGAGAACAAGTTCTTCGTCACAGCTGATTTAGTGTCCGTAGCATTAACCCTTGGAATAACCTATATACCCATAACGCAGCAACTATTCCATCTAACAGGTTTAAGCCTAATGGACCTAGTATACGTTATAGGCGTAGCAAGCTGGGGGCTCTTTATATTCCCGGAGCTGTTCATGGGAAGGAAGGTCTGGAAGTGGGAGTAGTCAAAGGCTAACACTAAGTTTCATAGCACGCGCTTAAGATTTATAATTATCCTGCGAACTTAATCGGGTAGTATGTCTTCCTTTGGGAAAGTTAAATAGGAGAAAAATAGTAAAAATATAAGGATTATAATTTTCAGCACTGTTCTTTGAATAAACGCCGTAGCGCGCTATTTCTCGGAAGAAGTCTTGGATGAATTCCTAAGCAGGAGCTTGGTTCCCTCAATGCTGGCTAAGGTTATTAACGATAGGCCAATGGCCCATATGAAGCTAGTTAGATCTAGTTCAACGATTCCAAGTGCCTGTCTAGAAAGTGGGAAGCTGATTAGAATCAGCATAAGCAGTATTTCCCAAGAGACAGCTGCTAACAAGAACTTTTGGGGACGCGTTTCGAAAATAGTATATTTTAATGAACGGCAAGTTAATGCCAGAATCAATTCGAAGAGAATGAATGCTATGAAAACCCTTGAGCGAGCAAATTCTTCATTTGGAAGAGATGCTAAGAAGAACCAAATGAGTAAAGGTACTTCCACTATCAATGCACGCAGAAGAAACGATTTAACTTCTCGAGTGAATATTGTTTCCTTTGGATCTCTAGGAGGCCTCTTCATTATGTCTGGGTCTGGTGGGCTTACACCTAAGGCTAAGGCGGGAAGACCATCTGTGGCAAGGTTTACGTAAAGGATTTGTACTGGAAGCAGTGGCATAGGGAACCCGAGCAGAACCGCTACTGAAAGCATCAATATCTCAACCAGATTTGCCTGCAAGAGGTATGTTAGGTATTTCTTTATGTTATCGTAAATCCATCTGCCAAGTTCAATTGCGTTCACGATTGTTGCAAAGTTGTCATCCGCTAACACCATGTCCGCAGCTTCTTTAGAGACCTCCGTGCCTGTTATACCCATTGCGACACCGATATCAGCGTGTTTTAAGGCTGGCGCATCGTTAACCCCATCTCCGGTCATCGCAACAATATGCCCGTTGTTTTTCCATGCTCGAACAATTTTCAGTTTATGCTCAGGAGATACACGAGCGTAAACCGTCACCTTCTCAACCATATCCTCTAATTCCCTATCTGACATCTTCTCCAATTCTTCGCCCGTCAAAACCAAGTCACCTTCTTTATAGATCCCCAGCTCCTTAGCTACTGAAACCGCCGTAAGCTTATGGTCGCCAGTTATCATAACTGTTTTTATCCCTACTTGCTTGCATATTTCTACAGCCTTTATTGCCTCTTCTCTAGGCGGATCCATCATGCCAATCAAGCCAAGGAACACCATGTTGCTTTCTACAGCTTCTTCATTCAGATTATTTACGTCCTCGGTTGTTCTTTTGCAGGCTACTCCTAAAACCCTAAGGGCGTTTCCAGCCATCTCATTATTAACCATCAATATCTCTTTCTTTCTTTCCTCGGTTAATTCCTTAACACCGTCAAGTTCATATATGTGAGTGCATTTCTCTAAGACTTTCTCCGGCGCGCCTTTCATACAGAAAATTTTATCGCCTTCCGGAGTCAAGTGGACAGTAGTCATAAGTTTTCTCTCAGAGCTGAATGGGACTTCATTTATTCGCGGATAATCTTTTCTCAACTCCTGCCGCATGCCAGATTTTGCAGCAGCAACCAGAAGCGCGCCTTCCGTAGGATCTCCCTTAATAAACCATTTATCATCTTCACGTATCAGCTCAGCATCATTGCATAAAAGCGAACATTTCATCAAATGTTTGAAGCCCTCGTCCTGTAAAACCTTCACATCACCACTATCGACATGAAAAGTACCTTCGGGAATATAACCGACTCCAGAGACCTCAACACTATTGCCGAGAACATAAATTTTCCGAACAGTCATCTCGCCCTTAGTTAATGTTCCAGTCTTATCTGAGCAGATAACAGTCACTGTTCCCAAAGTTTCTACAGCCGGCATCCTTCTAACGAGCGCATTCCTTTTCGCCATCCTATACATTCCTATGGCAAGGCTACCCGTCACGACAGCTGGCAAAGCCTCTGGGACTGCTGCCACCGCTAAAGCAACGCCGAAAAGCAAAGCCTCTATCAACGGCATATCCCTATAAAACCCAATTATTACCACACTGATTACTATGGTCAACGCTATTCCTCCGAGCCATTTCCCTATTTCCTTAGCTTTCTTCTCTAAGGGTGTCTCCTCTTTTTCAGCAGCAGCCACGTCCTTCGCTATTCTGCCAAACTCCGTATTCATACCTGTGGCGGCAACAACTGCCTTTCCTTTTCCACCGACAACCTCAGTTCCAGAGAAAACCATGTTTTTCCTGTCTGAAACAGGCGTATCCTCTGGAAGAGGCTCTACATCTTTAAACACGGGCACAGACTCACCAGTCAAGGAAGCCTCGTTAAGACGCAAGTTGATCGTTTCGATTAATCTAGCGTCTGCAGGAACCCTGTCTCCCTCTTTCAATACAAGTATGTCGCCTGGAACAACTTCTCTCAGAGGTATCGTGACTTCTTTAGAATCCCTTACCACAGTAACAGTTGGACTGAGCATTTTCTTAAGCGCCTCCAAAGCTTTTTCGGCACGATACTCCTGGTAAAACCCGAGTATAGCCGACACGAAAACTATGACGAGAATAACCAGGGCATCAATATCATGTCCGGTAGCTAGTGAAAGCAGTGTCGCACCGATTAGAATCAGTATTAGGATATTTTTAAACTGGTTAAGAAAGATTTTTAAAGGCGAAATCTTTTCACCGATAGTAAACTCGTTGTAACCATGTTTTTCAAGCCTAGCTTTAGCCTCCTCGCTGGACAGCCCCTTAATACTTGTATTAAGTATACGTAATGCCTCGTCAACACTTATGGAATGCACTCTCCTTGCAATTTCTTCCTTCAGATAAGACATCAACCATGGGTTATTAAATCCCTATTTATTTTTTTCGGTTATTTACCCAGTTGGGTTAATACTGAGAGGAACTGAAGAGTAGCATCAGGAAAGGAACCTGGCAGTTAAAACCCTTTACCAAAAACGATAAATAATTTCTTTAGAGAAAAATTCGCCACGTAAGCAAATCAAAGTAAGCGCACCGTCAAGCTAGCGTGCGCTACGCTTTCATCTCCTTAACCCGAATCCTGTTTTACGCAAATGCTAGTCTGTTTTTTGTTTTCCTATTATCGAAATTCTTGGAAAACAGGTTAAACTAGAAAATCCAATATAATCAGAAAGAATATTGCTATAACGAGCGTTATCCACATACTCCTGTTCCATTTAAATATCTTTTTCCCATCCCACACGAAGCCACCTGCTGCCTGTATCGGAATCAGGTTGAGAATGACGATCATTAGATTAGCGCGCGCGTCATTAGGAATTTGATCATCAGAAGTAAAAATCAACCGTAAGATCATTCTAGTTAAGGTTTAAAACTTCTTTTAGAGTAAGAATATGACGCGTGATTCCGCTACGTGCTTTCATCTTTACGGGATGGTTAACAACAGGTTGGAGTATCCTGCAAATAATTCTCTTTGCAAGCCGCGGATAGTTTAAACCATAAAATCGGGCCCGCTGGGATTTGAACCCAGGTTCTCCGGCTCCGAAGGCCGACGCCTTTATCCTGGCTTGGCCACGGGCCCGTAATATACCCAAGCCCCCTCCTTAAATCGTTATCTTTTTGAAGACTATTTCAGGCTTTCTTATCCTGTGTCCAGGCTTAATTGCGAGCTCCCCGGCTGAGTCCCAACCATAGTCTTCAGGCAATCCCTCCAAATTAAGGGTCTTCCAGGTCTTCTCGGATGAGCTTGGCAAGTATGGTCGTAGAACTATGGCCAGCGTCCTCACAGCATTCACTGAGGTGAACAAAGCGTTTGGATCCCTGGTTTTCCATGGCTCCTTAACCTGCAGAAACCTGTTGCACTGAATAGCGAAGTCGGCAACCTCTTTCAAAGCCCTATCTATCTCGTAATTCTCAAACCTCTCCTTCATTACGCTGGGGAGCCTCCTAATGCTTTCAACAAGCTTCAAGCATTCCCCATCCCTCTCATAGTTCTGCGGCTCAGGCACTTCGCCGCCGTAAAGATTCCAGATGAGCGTTAAAGTTCTATGGATGAAATTGCCTATGTTTCCAACAAGCTCCCCGTTAACCCTTTCTATAAGAGCTTTCTCGGTGAAATCCCCGTCCTCGAAGAAAGGGATGTCTCTCGCGAGAAAGTATCTTACAGCGTCAACCTCATATTTCTCCAATAGTTTAAACGGATCTATTGCAGTGCCTTTGGACTTCGAAAGCTTTTCACCGCCAATTGTTATGTATCCGTGGACAAGTATGTGTTTGGGCAGAGGGATGCCGCATGAAAGCAGTATGGCGGGCCATATGACTGAGTGGAACCAGTTTATGCCTTTTCCGATTAGATGCACGTCTGCAGGCCAGTACTTCCTGTACTTCTCCCCGTCCGGGTAGCCTAGGGCTGAAACATAGTTAACCAGCGCGTCGACCCAAACGTATATCTTGTGCTTAGGGTCGAAAGGAACGCTGACGCCCCAGTTTATGCGCGACCTGCTTACCGCTAGGTCCTTAAGGCCCTCGTTTTTTATTCTCGCAATGATCTCCTGTCTTCTCCTCTCAGGTATGATAAACCGGTTTTCCTCGACTAGTTTTAGTATCTGCTTCTCATACTTGCTCAGCCTGAAGAAGTAGCACTCCTCCTCAATATACTCTGGCTCTGTTCCATGCTCTGGGCACTTGCCTTCTACGAGGTCTTTCTCAGTCTTATACTCCTCGCAGCCATAGCAGTATAACCCGCTATAACTACTCTTGTAAATATCCCCGTTTTCAAGCATTTTCGTGAATATTAACTGGGAGACTTTCCGGTGTCTCTCCTCGGTGGTCCTTATGAAGTCATCGTTAGATATGTTGAACGCTTTACAAAGCTCTTGGAACCTCTTTGCATTCCTGTCTATAAACTCCTTAACCTCTAAGCCAGCCTCCTTTGCCGCCCTCTCGTTCTTCGCAGCGTTCTCGTCGGTACCTGTGAGGAAGAAAACATCCCTGCCAGCGAGCCTATTCCACCTAGCGATTATGTCTGCGCAAACCTTCTCGTATAAGTGTCCTAAATGCGGGTAAGCGTTAACATAGTCGATCGCAGTCGTTATGTAGAATTTTCCCTGCTTCGAGTCCATCTCCAAAAACCCCTTTTTCAGGCGATTTAACCTTATCGCTGAGCGAGAAACTTATTGTTTGTTACACAGTAAAAACGTTGCTATATAGGGCTAAACCATCTTGACAAACGGCTGTTTGCGCGTGCTAATCTATAGCCTTTTAAACCAGTTTCAGAACATATTAGAAAGTATTGAGTGCTAAGGAAGAGGTGGTGCTGATGAGGAGGAGGGCAACGGTTTTTCTGGAGACTTCCAAGTATTTAACTGGGAAGGGAAATTACGATGTAGCCGCTTTCAACGCGGAGCAGGCTGCCCAACTCTATTTAAAATCCACGCTGCTTGAAATCGTTGGAGATTATCCTAGAACGCATTCTATAATCTTCCTTCTTAAGGAGCTTGAACGAACAGGTTTTACGGGAGTTTCTCAATTCATAAAGGAGAACAAGAATGGGCTTCACACACTGGAGGATTCATGTTTGACAAGCAGATACTTTTATAAGTCTTTCGACAAAGAGGATGCTGAGTATCTGATTTCTCTGGCAGAGAAAGTGGTGAAGCTCTGTGAGGACGTTAGAAACTGCTTGGGAAAGAGCTAAAATATTCGGAAACTGGGAGTACTGGGTTGGCAAAATAAGTAGGGCTGCAGAAAAAATAGTAGGGGAGAATCTATGCGGAATCTATCTTTTTGGAAGCTTAGTGAGGGGTGAAGCGTCAGCAGGCTCAGATATCGATCTCTTAATAATTGTGAAGAAGCTATCGAATTCTTTAACCGGAAGATCTAAAATTAAGACTAGAATTCTGGATGAAGCAGGAGTGCCACTTATACATCCTTTCGAAATACATTTAGTTAGCGAATATGAGGCGGAGGCTTATTTCCGTCATTTTAAAAGAGAATTCGTTAAAATTCGATGAGTTTTCAGCATTGGGTGATCAAAGTATAATTGTATTCTCGTTAAAAATAGCAGTAGTTACGATTCTACTAGAGAAGGGCGTCAAGAATCATCATTATAATGAAGCCTAACACCATGAAAAGCATAGTATCTTTTCCAAACCCGCTTGAATGGGCTTCTGGGATCATCTCGCTGCCTATAACATATATCATTGCACCTGCTCCGAAAGATAGGGAGAATGGGAGAAGCCATTGGAAGGAATGTACAAGAACAGAACTTAATAAGGCCCCTAGCGGTTCAACCACTCCTGACAATACACCAAGTAAGACAGCCCTTTCCTTACTCTTGCCTAGTTTAAGGAATGGGATTGAGACTGAAGCCCCTTCTGGAAAATCTTGAAGAGCTATCCCAACCGTTAAACCCCAAGCAGCTTTAATATTGCCTGATCCGAATACGACTCCGATCGAGAAGCCTTCGGGCAGATTATGTAGGGTTACTGCAGCTATTATCTTTGTAAGCCTCCCGGGCTTCTCGCTCTCCCAGCCTGTTTCCAAAGGATGCTCATGCGGTATGAAAATGTCAGAACCATACATAAGTAGGGATCCTGCTAGAAAGCCGATGCTGGATGTAAGTACACCTCCTGTCTCTACTGCTGGTTGAAGAAGGCTGAAGAACGAGGCTGCCATCATTATTCCGATCGAGAAGCCGAAGAAAAAATCAAGCTTCTTTCCGGTCATCGTAGTTTTTGAGAAAGCTATCATTGCGCCTAAGCCAGTTGCAGCTAAGCATGCGAGTCCACCTAGGAACGCGTTCAACAGTATTTCAACCATTAGACTATTAATGTAAAAACAATGTAAAAACTTTTCTATTGAAAAGATTCGTTAATCATCATCCTTTCGCTTGAAATATTTTGCTAGGAACGAATTGTGCAGAGGAACAGCTTTAATTGAGATTTTTCTAGAATCCAACATACTTTTCTCTCGCCGCATTGCAAATTGGGCATTTCTCCGGAGGCTCTCCGCCCACATACGTGTGTCCACACACTGGACATATCCAGACTCTACCCTTAAGAGGCCAGTCTCTCTTCTGATCAACATGGATCTTGGCCTCTCTGTATAGTTGTGCATGTATCTTCTCCGCCTCGTAAGCCCATTTGAAGCTTAACTCTGCAGCCTTCTCGCCCTGAAACCTAGCCACCTCAATATAGGTCGGATACATCTCGTTAACCTCATACTCCTCGCCCATTATCCCTAGCTTAAGATTCTTAGAAGTATCCCCTGGGCCCGCTGGAGTACCGGAGGCCGTTTTAAAATCATCCTCGTATTTTTTCAACTTGTCGTAGTGATTTCTTGCATGGACAAATTCTGCGAATGCTATTGCCTTAAAGAGCCTTGAAACATTTGGGAAATTCTCTTTTTCAGCGATGTCGGCGAACACGAGATATCTCATATGGGCCATTGATTCTCCTGCGAAAGCATTCAACAGAAGGTCCCTCGTAGCGGTTTTTATACTCATAGTTAATCACCCATTGATGATTTAAGATCACGTCTTTTAAGTATTTTCCGAAAAGTGTCTCGCTCCCAAGATGCCTGTCTTCACCACGCGTTAAAAACCCTTTCGCAGATCCTGCATTTTGCGATATCTATCCCCGGGTTCATCTTTTTATGTGTCTTACAGAAATATTTTCTTGACATGAAGTAAGCTACTATCTTTGCGGTTTCTTCTTGAACAATATAGTCGCTTGGTTTTTCCCGGATGATTCTGTCGGCCAATTTCTCAACTAGATTCATCACATCTTTAAACTCATTTGTTTTAATGAGCATTCCCCTTTCAGAGTTCAAGTATCTGGAGACCGCTGATCGAGATAGTTCTAGAATTTCTGCAGCCTCCTTCCTTAGCATGCCTTTCTTGACGAGTTTAGTTGCAAGAGTGCGTCTGACGGATGGGACAACGTATCTATACGCTAATTCAAAGGCGTCCTCCATTTTCAGAGCACTATTATCTTCTTCTTTACTTCCTCGGTATTGTTTAAGACTTCTGTCAGATCCTCAACTATCTCGAGAGTACCGAGATATTCTTTATTCTCGTTCTCAACCGGCACCACCAGCACCCTTATTATCCTGTCTCCACTTCTAGTCCAGAACTCTTTATACTCTGCTTCTCCCTTCTTGACCTCGTCAACATTCTTTCTAACGATGCTTTCAAGCCTAGGAGGATGGCAGTATTCGATTCTTCTTCCGATTATTGTTCTCGTCCTGACGAAACCCTTACGGAAAACGCTTTCAGTGAAAAACTTTACCCTGTTATTCTCATCGGCAAAGGTTATTTCAAGCGGTAAAGATTTAAGGACGCTCTTAATCTCCTTGGCGTTCAGAAAGCCTGTGCTTAAATCCATATCGTCTTCACGTACAACCTTGTAAGCATCGGGCTCAATATCGTGGAGAATAAGCATTGATCTAAACTCTGAAGGAAGCCTATCAAGCTGCCCGCTGGTAACCGTTGCCTCTATCTCATAGGGTAATACTGGTGTCGCTTCGGTTATCCACTCTTCTTCAACACTAACTATATAGCCCAGTTTCTTGGAAATCTGTGCTATAGCGGCCCATTCTCCTTCGCTGAGGAGGGCATAAGCTGCTGGGAAGAGAATCTTGTTCTCCCTGAAAACGAGTTCCGAAGCCTCCGTTGCTACTTCAACAGCTTTTTCCACCGTTTCGTTAATCATGGTGCGGTTGAAAGCTTTATCCATCTTTCGAATTAGCTCGAGCAACTGTCTAAGCTTGACCCTGACCTGATCCTCCCTGCCCCATAAAACCCTTGGGACGGCTGAGATCCCGCGTCTTTCTAAATATGGGAATAAGAGCATCTGTATTTTTCGATAGTGAAGACCAATCTTAAGTAGCTCCGAGACTGCAGCCTTGAGCCTGACGAAAACCTCTTTATAGTTTTCACCCTCTTCTTTAAGCAGTGTTGAAGCGTATAGTCCGATTGCTTCCGCCTGCTTAAGTATCCAGTCATTTTCCTTAATTAGGATGTCTAAAGGATGGCCTTTAGGAACTTCCCTAAGCTCCCTTTGTTGAAGATGTTCTCTGAAAAGCGCTACATGTAGGTCGCATAGTTTCAGTATCTCTTCTATCGGGGTTCCTTCTTTTACAAGTTGTTGTTCTATTAAAGGTATTTCTGAGGGAGAAACCTGTGAAAGAATGTTTCCAAACCTTCTTCTAATCTCCTCCATGTCTTCGCCGTGATGCAGTCTCTCCAGAATTTTCCTGACCGCTTTAGCCGCCTCTTCTCGATTGTGAATAGTGGTTGACATGTGTCAACTAAGTTCACAGTATTTTTAAGCATTTCCCGAAAAATGGTAGAGGTTGCGGAAAGACTAAAATATGAAAAGGGCTTGACAGTGGGTTAACCATGGACGTTCATGAAGCTATAGAGCGCGCACTTTGGCTTACCATGCTTCCCTAGCACCTTCCTGTTATAACAATCAGCCGTGGAGGTTTGTGTTTGTAAAGAGTCGTGAAAAGCTTGAAGAATTGTGTGGAGCGTTGTCGACTGGAAACAGTTGGGCTAAAGAGTCATCTTTAATCGTGGCTGTCTACTCTGAGAAGAATTATGATTGTGTTTTAAATGAGCGTGAATACTATCTTTTCGATACAGGGATGGCTGTCGCACTTCTCGTTCTAAGGGCGACTGAACTTAGTCTGGTCGCGCATCCGATTGCAGGATACGAGCCTGAGAAGGTTAGGAATGCCTTAGGGATTCCAAAGGAGGCAGTTATAATCACTTTAATCATAGTGGGAAAGCATTCTGAGAAAGCTGTTGCCAATCTTTCAAGCAGACAGAGGTTGGCAGAATTGAATAGGCCTTCTAGAAAGGGTTTTGAAGAAATCGCAAGAATCCTTTAGAAGCGGACTATTGCCTAAATAGCGCTGCCTTGCCGCTCCTAATTTAGACTTCCAGTGTACTAAAAGGGTTTGTTAAACCAATACGTTTAAGCATGTCAGGCCACACGGACGTAAAAACATTTAAACACTGAAAATATTTCTTAGGCCAGATAAATGAGCATAAAAACAGAGCCTAAGATAAGGGAGAAAAGATGGTCTCCGGAGCTCGAGGAGGAGCTTATAAAGCTCTGGGAGAAGGAGGGCCTGTACAGGTTTGACCCGGATAGACCCGGCGAGATATACACGATAGACACTCCCCCACCCTACATCTCCGCCAAGTGGCACGTGGGCAGTGCTGCTCACTACACTGGGATAGACATGGTCGCCAGGTATAAGAGGCTCCTAGGCTACAACGTGCATTTCCCGATTGGCTGGGATAGAAACGGCCTGCCCGTGGAAGTAATAGTTGAAAGGCAGTACAACATTAGGGTGAAGGATGTTGACAGAGAGTATTTCATAAATCTTTGCAAGCAGGCTCTTGACAGGGTTGAGGCCGAGGTTATAAACCAGGCTAGGAGGCTTGGGCTAAGCTGTGACTTCGAAAACATGTATAGGACTGATTCCCCAGAGTACCGGAGCCTGACGCAGGAGACTTTCATAGAGCTTTGGAGACGCGGCCTGATATATGAGTCTAAAAGGCCTACAAACTGGTGTCCAAGGTGCGGCACAGCCATAGCGGACGCTGAGGTGGAGTATGTTGAAACCACGTCTAAACTTTTCTACATTCTTTTCAAGGTTAAGGAGACTTGTGAAAGCGTTCAAATAGCCACGACTAGGCCTGAGCTTCTTGCAGGCTGTGACGCCGTAATATTCAACCCGGCGGACAAGCGGTATGCTGGGCTCGAGGGAAGGACGCTGATAGTTCCGATCTACGGTAAGGAGGTTAAGGTTATTGCAGACAGCTATGCTAAGCCGGAGTTCGGCACGGGTCTAGTCATGATATGCAGCTACGGTGATACTTCTGACATAAGGCTGTTCCGGGAGCTGGGCTTAAAGCCGACTAGGGTGATGGATGAGAACGCTACTCTAACGGAGGAAGCCGGCTTCCTTAAGGGGTTGAGTGTTGAGGAGGCGAGAAGGAGGATCGTGGAGGAGCTTTCCAGAAGGGGTCTGCTCGTTAAAGCTGAGGATATTTTGCAGAGAGTACCTGTGTGCTGGAGGTGTCGGACACGCTTAGAGTTCGTTGAGATGAGCGAGCTTTATCTTAAGCAGGAGGAGTTTATCGACAAGGTTAGGGAGGCCTCCAGCAGGATGGTTTTCCACCCTGAGTCGATGAGGCAGATTCTCGTAGACTGGATAAACAGCGTGAGGGGAGACTGGCCCATTTCACGAAGAAGATACTATGCCACTGAAGTCCCGTTATGGTACTGCGAGAAATGCGGCGAGCCGTATGCTCCTAAGCCTGGAAAATACTACCGGCCTTGGAAGGATTCTCCCGGTGAGGATGCTAAATGTGATAGGTGCGGCGGGGCCGTCTTCAAGGGGGATGCTAGAGTTCTCGACACCTGGATGGATTCAAGCATTTCACAGCTCTTCGTAACGGGCTACAGGAGGAACGAGGATCTTTTCAAAAGATCCTGGATATGTTCACTCAGGCCGCAGGGCTACGAGATAATAAGGACATGGCTCTACTACTCTATCCTAAGGACCGTTCAGCTTCTGGAGACTCCTCCGTTTAAGGAGGTTAGGATAAGCGGCCTTGGGCTGGATGAGAAGGGTGAGGCGATGCACAAGTCTAGGGGGAACGTGGTCTTCCCCGACGAGTATATTAAGAAGTATGGTGCTGACGCTTTCAGGTTTTGGGCTGCCTCGGAGGCTAAGCTGGGCTCGAACTACCGTTTCTCTGAGGAAAGGATTAAGGGTGCTGGGCTCTTCCTAACCAAGCTGTGGAACATAGGAAGGTTCATATCCTCCTTCAAATACGTGGATAAGAAACCGGGTGAACTGTGTTTCCTAGACAGGCTTGCGTTGAGCGAGCTTAAAAGGGTTCTGGACGAGGCTAAGAGGGACTATGATTCTCTAGACTTCTACGGCCCGTCGAACCTCATGAGGAACTATGTCTGGAGCTTCTTCGCGGATCATTACCTGGAGGCTGTTAAGCCAAGGGCCTACCTGCAGGGCAGTAGGGAGGAGGCTGAGTCAGCCTGGTATACTCTCCACAGGGTTTTAAGAACGTGTCTAATAGGACTCTCACCCATCATACCCTTCATAACAGACTACTTGTTTAGAAACATATATGGAGAGTCCGTCATGTACCAGTCTTTCCCGACTCTGGAGGACGCGGAGCCTGTTGAAAGCGAGGTCTCAACGCTCTTCATGAATGTCAACTCGGCTATCTGGAAGTTTAAGAAGAGGCTCGGCGTTTCCTTCAACGAGGAAATCGGATACATGGTTTATGTTCCTGAGAAGCTTAGGCCTCTGGAGCCGGATTTATCAAGGATGCACAGGGTTAAAATATCCCACGGGGCTCCTAAGGAAGGCTGTGAGGAGGTTGACGGGGTTTTCTTCGGAAAACTCTAGAGCATGATCATTCTCACAATCGTATCCATGTAGCTGTTTAACTCTTCCATGCTGCAGGCCTCTGCGAGCTGGAGTGAAACATACCCTTTGTAAGCCGTTGTCTTCAACATTTTAAACACTTTCTCCACGATGTTTTTCTCAGGGCTTTTCAGACAGGCTTCGCTTACCGTCACATGGTTCACCAGCGGAACCAGTTTCTCCAGCATCTTCTCGTCAAGTCTGCTGAGGCTCTCTGAGTCGAGAGTTATCCCTATCGCCTCAGACCCTATGTCTTCAATCATGGCTGCCAGCCTATCCATGTTCGAGTACGCAGTCTTATCTGTGCTTATGCTGATCTCAACATTGTTCTTCTCGGCTGAAGAAAGGATGTTCAGAAGGTTCCTGTAGAGGATTTTGAAATCGTTTTCACAGTATGTTTTCCCGCTGACCGGCGTGGCCTTCAGCCTCAGAACCCTGCAGCCATTCTCGCCGCAGAACTTTATCCAGTTTTTAACGTCGTTCAAATATTTCTCGTTGCTCTTAACATCCCCGCCCAGCAGATTGAGCCCGAGGTTTAGGACTACAACACTCCCCCCGTTATTCCTTATCTCGTTGAAGAGCTGCAGCACCCGTTCCCTGCCGCCTGAATCCGGCTCGTCGAGCTCCAGGTTTTTAACGCCCTTCTCGAAGCATTTAGTCAAAGCCTGTTCAAAGCCCATCTTCTCCCTGGACGCAAGGTGACCGATGCTCGAACTATTAATGCAAATGTTCAACTGGTTCCCCACGCCTAACAAGCCTCAACACGGTTGCTTAACATTCTTCTCCCCGTGGCTTAGAATTGTAGGTTTTGCTGAAACGCTTCTCCGCATTCCTCGCGCTACTCGTCTCCGAAAGCAGATTACCCGTATACGCTTCGCTTGCCATGTTTTCGAGACGGGGAAACTTATTAGCCACTCTTATTTTAAGCTTTCCTCCGCAGGGTAGAGGCCTCTGGGAAAACGAAAAAGCTCTTAAAGTATATAGGTTATCGTGCCCTCCTTAGAGTCTTCAACCAGTATTCCTATCTTTCTAAGGTCCTCCCGAATCCTGTCGGCAAGCCGGTAGTCCCCGGAAGCCCTAGCCTCCTCCCTCAGCCTAACCAGTATTTCTGTAAGCCTCTTTTCTCTCTGAGTAGCCCTTTCAATACCCTCTTGGAAGAAACCAAGCATCCTCCAAAGCCTGGAAAACCTGTTCAGGAGGCTTTTCGAAACCTTGCTCCTGTTTAAATCCTCCAGAATCATGTTGGCAGCATCCATAAGCGTTGCGATAGCCCGAGGCGTGTTGAAATCGTCGCATAAATGGTTTAAAACCTTGTTCTCAAGCTCTTCGGCCTCCCTGCTCTCACCCTCCTCTCCCTCTCCAAGCCTAACCAGGATTCTCCTCACCCTGTCAAGCCCCTTCTTAGCAGCCTCTAGGGACTGCTCACTGTACTCCAACGGGCTCCGGTAGTGGGTTGAAAGGACGTAGAACCTGAGAGTATCCGGGTCAAACCTGCTTAAAACCTCTTCGATCGTCACGTAGTTCCTGAGGCTCTTGGACATTTTCTCCTCCCTAATGTTTAGGAGCCCGTGGTGCATCCATATCTGTACAAACCTTTTACCGGTTAAGGCTTCAGACTGAGCCCTCTCGTTCTCATGATGGGGGAATACGAGCTCCACCCCGCCTGAGTGTATGTCGAGGGTCTCGCCCAGATACTTCATCGCCATAACGCTGCACTCGATGTGCCATCCCGGCCTACCCCTGCCCCATGGGCTCTCCCAGGAAGTCTCGCCCGGCTTAGCTGCTTTCCATAAGGCGAAGTCCAAGGGGTCCCTCTTGTTCTCACCAGGCTCAATCCTAGCGCCCGCAAGAATCTTGTCAAGAGATTGGCTTGAAAGCTCCCCGTAGCCCTGGTACTTTCTCACCGAGAAATACACGTCGCCACCGGACTCGTAAGCATAGCCTTTCTCAATCAGCTTTTCCACGAAAGCTATTATGTCTGGAATATGGTCAGTGACTCTTGGGTTGAAAGTGGGGTGTCTTATCCCAAGCCTTAAAGTATCCTTAAAGTATCTAACCATGTATTGGAGGGCAACTTCGCTAGCAGGCCTGTTCTCCTCTCTTGCCCTGTTGATTATCTTGTCCTCAACGTCAGTAATGTTCCTGACGAAGATAACCCTGTAACCCAAGTATTCTAGGAACCTTCTGAAAGAGTCGTAGACTATTTCCGCCCGGGCATGACCCATGTGTGCGACATCGTAGACTGTTGGGCCGCAGAAATACATCCTAACCTCTCCCGGGTGTGTCGGAACCAGTTTCTCAATCTTCTTCGTAAGAGTGTTGTAGAGAAAGACGTCCCTCAGCTTGCTCTGAGGCCTGTTCACGCTCATTACTACTCGCTCTCCACTATTCTTCTTTTAAGTATTCCGTGATTCTCCTCCTCTCCCTAATGTTCCTCAGAAGCCTGCTTTCTCTCAACACCATTTTCCAAGGGGTTCTGAGCCTTTTAGCAGCATAAGTTAGTGCTGCTTCAAGTGTCCCGAAGCAAACCGGCTTACTCGCCAAGGCTTTCCTCACGTTCTCCCTCACAAGCCAGACTCCTGCTGGCAGTAGGTACCCCGGCCCTGCTTCCCTGAGCACCAGCACAGCAGCCTGCCTCTTAATCCTTTTAAGATGCTCTGCAACTGCGAGCCTAGCAGCGTAGTAGCAGCCGCCTATCCTCGCATAGGTCGTCCTGCCCTCAGTATCCTCGTAGTCTGAGCCTATGGCAACACCCTCCCCCCCGCTTATGTTCCAGACTGAGCCGGGGTGAAACATCTCTATGAACTCGTAAGACCATTTTCCGGGAATTATCATCACTATGAAATCGTTATCGATGTGTTGAGACTCATAAACCATGTGTTCCCCAGCCTCAGGATACTCCCTGATTTTCTCAATCATCCTCTCCGCAAGGATACTGTCCACAGCCGTTATGCTCCACCTCGTGGGCACAAGCCTTCTGCGCTTACCTACTCCGAACACGGCTGCGCTCAAAGCCTTCTGAATCGATGAAACCGGGACGCCCGCGGAGTATGCGTAGTAGACTGCTTCAGAAGCCTTCAGATCCTCATCGTAATATGCTTTCTCAATAACCCGGTCAACCTTAATGCTGCCTGCCTCAAGCTTTTCGACAAGCCCGTATGGGCCGAAGGGCTGAGCATCCTCGTCGAGAATTATCCTCGCCTTAACCGGCTTAGAGAACTCTAACGACGCATCAGCCGGCTGGCTTGCCATCGCCATCTCCTGCGTGAGCTCGAAAAGCCTCCCAGCCCCCCACGGGTTGTGAACGTCAACCCTGAAGATTCCCCTCACTAGGCTAGACCTATACTCTACAAGAGTATCTAGGTCTATGCTCCACCATGACTCAGGCTTATCCATAACGCTAGTGTCCCCGAAGAAAGGTGGAACAAGGGGTCCCACACCAACCTTCGGATAGCCGATTCTCCCCACGAATACGCCCGGCGGGGAAGCCCCGTTCATCACCATCCTGTCTTCAAGCCTAAGCCTCACCACGGGTTGAAGCTTATTGTACCTGAGAAGTATGGGGCACTGTCTCCTTCCACACAGCGCCCTTGAGCCTAAGCAGTATATGCACTGGCTCCCGCTGGGCGCGTGAACCTCTACCCCGCCGGAGGCAGCCCAGGGGAGTGGAGACTGCATGTCTTACTCAACCGGTATTCTTCGCCCACGCTTCCTCTTCGTCAGGACTACTTCAAGAATTCCGTTGTAGTATCTTGCCTTAGCAGGCTCCTCCTCAACCTTAGTCGGTAGAGGTATTCTCACGCTGTAATACAGCGGGGTTTCCTTGAAAAGCCTCCTCACCGAGGGAGTCTCCTTCTTACACAATCCTTCGACAACAAGATGGTCCTCGTAGAGCGTCAACTTAATATCCTCCTTCTCAACCCCAGGCAGGTCTACGCTGATCCTTATTTCGTTCTCGCTTTCAACAATGTTGTACAATGGTTCCACACACCCCATTCGCCTAGCCCTCTGCCTCCTAAAGTCCTCCTCGAAAATCCCCCTCATTTCTTCAAAAATCCTTTCAAAATCCTCCATTCTCAACACCCCCTAGACTAGGCTCTGCTCAGCCATCGGCGGCAGGCTTCTCATCCTCCTTATCTCGTCGTCAGTTCTCCTCATGAGCTCTCTGTACTGCATCCTTATCTCTTCAGCGGAAGCTATTAGGGAGTCCACCTCCACTTTTTCCAGTCCTATTTGAGGCAGGAGTGTTAAAACTTTTGCTGCCGAACCCGGGTCGGGATAGTTCAAGTAGGATTGGACGAAAAGCCCGAGTCCAGTTACTCTGAGCCTTTCAAGCTTCCTAAGTATTAGTGCTTTAGGCCCGAAAAGAAACCCGTCTTTCAAGACCTCCACGCTCTTCATCCTTGAGACAATCGTCAGGGCTTCCTCGCTGGTTGGCACAGCATAAACCTTGGGATCAGTTATGTCTATCCTATAGGGATGCGGTATTCCGCCGAGGCTTAGGAAGAGCCTCGGGTTCTTGCGCCTAACCCAGTCCACTATCTCCCCAACTATGTTGCGCACACCCTCCTGTGGTATTGGAAGCTCAGACCTTAAAATGTAAACATTATCCTTATAGTATATTTCGAGCACATCCCCTATCTTCCCGTTTCTCACTATCAGCATCGGTGGGAAATCCTCTGTCTCGAGGTACCCTGTTTTCTCGAAGCCTAGTTTTGTAAGATAGTGGCTTAGAGATATTGTTCCGACAAGCCCAGTGTCAGGAAGGCCTTCAAGTATCAACGGTCTTTCGGAAACCGTTTTAACCTCCTCGATAATCATGCTTCTTCCAGCCATTTCCCAGAGATGTATCTCGTCGGGGGGATAAAAGCTTAACCCTGGTCTTCAGGCTCCACGTGGACAACCACTTCAACGTTTCCATCGAGACTATGCTCAACACGGTGCTCAAGCCTAGATGCAGCCTCATGGGCCTCAGCCATGCTTCTGCCACCCTCCATGCTGACGGTCAGCTCAATCCTGCTCAAGCCTGAGGCTTCTCTGAAAACCCTTATCCTCCTAAGCCCCTTAACACCGTGGAACTGCTTAACCTCTTCCTCGACAGCCTGCTTAGCCTTAAGGTATAGGGAGGAGTTTGAGCCGGCTGTTCTAATGGGTCTGACGGCTGAGCCGGCTGTCTCTACGTGAACCATGACGCTGCCGACGTTCTCCACGTTTTTCAAAACGTTCTTCTCAACCTCGTCGGCAATCACGTGGGCTTCTGAAAGACTCATCTCCCCCGAGACTTCTATGTGCAGGGACACGAGCAGTTTACCATCTGTCTGTGAAACAAGAATATCGTGAACGTTCAGAACACCCTTGGCTTTCATGGCGGAGTCCTTAATGATTCCATGGAGGCTTTCAGAACCCTTTGGGAAAGTATGGGTTCTCACAACCACCTCCCCCTCAACAATCCTGGAGATTTTCTCCTCAACATTCTTAATGCTCTTCCGAATGCTTGAAACACTGCTCTCCACGGGGACGATCGCGCCGACGTCGACGTACGTCTTCTTCTCGAGCCTCCTCACGTTTAGATACGAGACTCCATCTACGCCATACTCCTCCTCCAAAACCCTTCTTATCCTTCTCACAACGGCTGGTGGAACAGTGTCTGTCAGCTCCAAACCGGTTTCGTAAATCAGCCTGACACTGAGGTAGAACATCATGGCTGAGAGCAAAAGGCCTGCGACGGCATCAGCGTAAGCCATGTTGAAATACCCTGCTAGAATAAAACCCAGTAGGGCTATGATGGTGTCGGAAAAGTCGGCGAGAGAGTGGAACATACCTGCTTTCAAACTGGGCTCGCCGCCGGGGGCTCTTGAAAGCAGCGTGATCCTCGTGAAATCCACGGCCAGCGTGTAGGCCAGCGCCAGGAACCCTACTAGGCTGGGGTAGACTGGAGACGGGTTGGTAAGCCTCTCCACGCTCCTCAGGAGAAGCTGGGCGACAAGGTAGAGAAGCGCTATGCCGCTTACGAATGATCCGAGGGTTTTTATCCGGCTGTGCCCATAGGTGTGGCTTTCATCCGCAGGCTTGAGGCTAATCCTGTAGGTTATGAAAAGCATTCCGGTGATTAGGAAATCGTAAGCCGCGTGAACCCCGTCTCCGAGGACCGCTAGACTGTTAGTCAGGATCCCTGCACCAACCTCCAGCAGCATTACTGAGCCTATTAGAAACGTGGATGCTAAATGCGTCCTCAGGATTCTCTTTTCCTCGTTTTTACTCAATACTTTTGTTGAGGCAGGCTTCAAAAAAGTTGCTTTTAAGCTTATGCTGCTTAAAAGGGAGGGGGCTCAAGCAGGCTTTAAAACTTAAAATCCTTGCCGAGCTGGTCTAAACAATGTTTCCAACCGGGGATGAGACTAAGCGTTACACCTATCCGATCATAATATACATGCTGATAGGTGTTAACACCGGTGTCTTCATTCTAGAGTTGTCTGAGCCGTTTGCCTACGAGACCATGATACTGCAATACGGCTTTATACCTAGGCTTCTCACACTCGACCCTTTCGAGGGAGTGTTGAGAATGTTTACATCCATGTTCCTCCACGCGGATATTCTGCACATTTTCGGCAACATGCTTTTCCTCTACGTCTTTGGAGACAACGTGGAGGACAGGATGGGGCATGTTAAGTTCTTGTTCTTCTACCTTTTCTTCGGAGTCGCCGCATGCCTAGCTCACTTCATGATCGAACCCTTTTCAACAGTCCCAGCCATAGGGGCCTCGGGCGCTATCTCCGGGGTTATGGGCGCATACATGGTTATGTTTCCCTTCGCTAGGGTGAGGGTTTTCTACCGTTTCTTCATGGTGAGGCTTCCCGCAGTTGTCTACCTTGGGTTCTGGTTCCTCATGCAGCTTTTCGAAAGCATGCTTCCAGAATACGTTGGGATCGCGTATTGGGCTCATATCGGTGGGTTCATAACTGGAGTAATCGTTGCACTACTGCTCTTCAGAGGGGAACGTAAACGCCCAGTTGCCCGATACTCGTATTACAATTAGCGCGCGCTTTAGGAGAAGAATCCTAGTCCGCTCTATAACGCCGACTACAGCGGGCTACGAACACTATTAAGCGGGTCATGCGCTACACGCTTATGGCGGGGGCTGGCTTGACACATGGTCCTGAACCAGGTATAGTGAGGCCTCAGGCTGACGAACCGGGGTTCCCGCTGGCTTTAGCCGTGGGAGTGTCAAGCTTAGGGATCTTGGTCAACAAATTCTCGGCAACGGTATCCCGTGAAGCATGGGTAGGCTCCTAACCCCTCCTGCCCTTGTTAAAAGCCTAACCCCGCCGGTCTTAGACCTTCCAGAGACCCTGCCTATTACACAGGCGTCCCTACTATCCTCCAGCCTCCTCAAAGCCTTGACTGCTTCCTCAGCGTAGCGTAACGGCGTGAATATGACTAGCCTGCCTTCACACCCCAAGTATAGCGGGTCTATGCCAAGGACCTCGCAAAGACTTGAAACCTCCTCCTTAACAGGTATTTTCTCCTCCTCGACTTCTATCGTGACCCGGGAGGATTCTGAAACCTCGTTAAGCGAGGTTGCCAAGCCGCCTCTAGTGGGGTCTATGAGAGTGTGGAGAATTACCCTCCTCCTGACGAGTGTTTTCAGAATGCTTGCCAAAGGGGTGCAGTCGCTTGAAACATCCGTCTCCAGCTGGAATTCCCCTCTGGCGGCGAGCACGGCAGCCCCATGGTCTCCGATGCTCCCCGTGACTATCACCGCGTCCCCCGGCTTCGCATTCAATGTTGAAACCCTAATGTTTGAATAAACTCTTCCCACGCCTGAAGTATTTATGAAAATCTTGTCGCAGCCTCCTTTTTCAACAACCTTCACGTCTCCAGTCGCTATCTTGACTCCCGCTTTTCCGGCAGCGTCGCTAACGCTTCCAACAATCCTCATGAGAAACTCTTCTTCAAGCCCCTCCTCTATTATCAGCGACAGGCTTAGGTATTCAGGCTTAGCCCCCATCGTGACAAGATCATTCACAGTGCCGTTGACCGACAGCATTCCTATGTCACACCCCTTGACAACAGGCGGCTTCATTACGAAGGAGTCTGCTGTGAAAGCAATTCTCCCCCTAGGGGTCTTGAACACAGCCTTGTCAACACCCCTACTAGGAGTGTTAAGCCTGCTGGATATCGTCTTAATAAGCTCGTGCATCAGCCTCCCGCCGGCGCCGTGCTCCAGGATTATTCTTCCACCCATTGCTCACAGCCCCGCGTAATAGTAGGCTGCGCAGGTTCCCTCCGAGGAGACCATGCACGGCCCCACCGGGTTGTCCGGCCTGCAAACCCTTCTGTACAGGCTGCATTCAAAGGGCTTCCTGCTTCCCCTCACAACCTCTCCGCAAAGGCATCCACTGGGCTTAACTGTTTCAACAGGCTTCAAGCCGTACTCTTCAACAGCGTCGAAAAACCTGAACTCCTCTCTTAAAGCCAAGCCGCTTCCACGTATCACTCCGAGGCCGCGCCACTCGGAGTCAACCGGTTTGAAAACCTTCTGCATAAGCCTGATCGCCTTAACGTTCCCCTCATGCCTAACCGTCCTCGCATACTCGTTCTCAACCTCACTCCTTTTCTCAACGAGCTGCTTCAGAATCATGCGTATGGATTCGACTATGTCAACAGGCTCGAAACCAGTCACCACCGCAGGGACATGGTGTTTCTCAACAAGCTCAACATAAGGTTTAACGCCTATTATCGTGCTTACGTGTCCAGGCAATATTAACCCGTCTATCGCAAGATCCTCCGCCTCAAGCAGCGTGTTCAAAGCTGGCGGCATCGTTTTTAAAAGACTCACCAGCCTAAGGTTCCTAATATTCTTCTTACTGCACTGAAGTATGGTTGAGGCGAAGAGTGGGGAAGTGGTTTCGAAACCTATTCCCGCTATGACGAACTCTCTTCCAGGCTCCTCCTCAGCCATTTTAAGAGCATCATAGGGAGAATATACGACCCTTATGTCGAGGCCCTCGCTCCTAAGGGTTGACAGGCTTCTGCCGTTCAAGGGAACCCTCATCATGTCCCCGAAAGTAGCCACGGTCCTCCCTGCTTCAGCAGCTTGGAAAACGAGTGAGAAGCCTGAGTCGGGTGTCACGCAAACAGGGCAGCCTGGGCCGGAAATAAGGTCAAGATTCTCCTTGAAAAGACTCTTCAAACCGTGTCTCGCGACAGCCATCGTATGCGTCCCGCAGACCTCCATTATCTTAACTCTCCTCCCAAGTCTCTCGAGAAGCTCGTTAGCCCTGTCGGCTATCCTCCTGACTAGCTCCCCGTCCCTATACTCTTGGATGAACCTCACTCTTTAAACACCTCCCTAAGCGCCTCCAGCATTTCTAAGGCTGCCTCCTGGTCGAGAACCTGTATGGCGAAGCCGGCGTGAACAATAACGTAGTCCCCGACGGAAACATTGTCGACAAGGTCAAGCCTCACGCTTCTACGCGTGCCTCCGAATGAGACAACCGCTTCCTCTCCCTTAACTTCCTCAACCCTTCCAGGTATACCTAGGCACAATTCACTTCTCCTCCATCAGGCTGACTGCTACAGCCTGCCCCAGGGATATTCCACCGTCGTTAGTCGGGACAATGTTGTTGAAGAAGGTTTTCAAACCGTGTTCCTCGGCTAAACGCTTAACTCTTGAAGAAAGTATCCTGTTCTGGAAAACTCCCCCAGTTAAAACAATAGTTTCGACATCCTCCTCAAGCCTTATGGTGTCCGCCAGCTCAACAGTGATCCTCGCGATGGTTTCATGAAACCTTCGGCTGACCTTTTTAACCGGCGTGTTTCTTTCAAGGTCTTCAACTATCGCGCGTATAATGGGTGCAGTGTCCACAACATACTCTTTCACACCAGTGATTTTAAAAGGATAGCTCTCGCCATCGCTCACTCCAGCAGCCATTTCAAGCATTACAGCAGGTTCCCCCTCAAAGGTTCTTGTTAAACATACTCCTAGGAGGGCTGAGACGGCGTCGAACATTCTTCCAAGGCCGCACGTCATAGGGGTGTTGATCCTCCTGTCAACCATTCTTTTCAAGACTGTTTTAACATTGTCGCTCAACCCCATGTTGATCTTTAAAGCATCGTCGCCCATCGCGTCGTAAAGGTAGCTGAAAGCCATCCTCGCGGGTTCTAGGACAGCCTTCTCCCCGCCGGGCATCGGTACGTATTTGAAGTGGCCCCTCCTAACGTACTCCCCCCTCCTGACGATGAGGAACTCCGATCCCCAGAGGCTACCGTCCTCGCCGTAGCCGGTTCCGTCGAAAGCTATTCCCAAAACCTCTGAGCCCAGGATACTGTTTTCAGCCATCGCTGAAAGAACATGAGCGTAATGATGCTGTACACCCGTCTTCTCCCCGTCCAGCGAAACCCCTATCTGGGTCGAGTAGTAAGCCGGGTGGAGGTCATGGGCAATCCTTCTATACTCCAGGTTTAAAAGCCGCCGCATGCTTCTAATCGCCTCAAGATATCTCTTCCTTATGAGCATGTTCTCCAGGTCGCCCATGTACTGGCTCATGAAAACCCTGCCTTTTTTCGCTAGAGCGAAAGTGTTGTTCAGGTCAGCCCCCATCGCGAGCACGCCGTCGACTTTAGGCTCAACCTCAACAGGCTCGGGAACGAAGCCCCTGCTCCTCCTGACGAGTCTAAGCGTGCCGTCTTGAACGAAGCCCACCGAGTCGTCGGCGAAGTTGACTATCCTACGGTTGTAAGTTAGAATATAGTCAGCCATATCCTTAAACTTTTCAAAGGCCTCGCCATCCCTAAACACTATCGGCTCCTCAGAAACGTTTCCACTCGTTAGAACTATCGCCGGAGGCTCAACACTCCTCATGAGAACATGGTGTATCGGGGTATAGGGTAGGAAGACCCCGAGGTACCTCATGCCGGGGGCAACCTCCTCTACAACAGGGTTCGGCTCCTTCTTTCTCGCGAGGATTATCGGGGCAGAATAATGAGTGAGCCATTTTTCCTCGGAATCGTTAAGCTCAACAATCCTCCCAGCCTCCTCAACACTCTTAACCATTATTGCGAAAGGCTTGTTGCCCCTTTTCTTCCTCCTCCTAAGCTCCGTGACGCTGCTCCTGCTTGTTGCGTCGCAAGCAAGGTGGAACCCCCCGTACCCTTTAACCGCGACTATGAACCCCCTGTTTATCAGCCTGGCCGCCTCTGAAACAGGGTCTTCAACCCTTATGAGCCTGCCACGACGGTAGAGCCTAGCCCTCGGCCCACACCTGCTGCACGCGTTGGGCTCAGCCTTAAACCTCCTGTCAGAGGGATCAGAATACTCCTTCTCGCAGTCGCCGCACATCCTGAAGGTTTTCATGCTTGTGTTAACCCTGTCGTAGGGTAGTTTCTCAAGTATCGTGAACCGTGGCCCGCAGTTTATACAGTTTATGAAAGGGTAAAGGTGTCTCCTGTCCCTAGGGTTGAAAAGCTCGTCTAAACAGTCCTTGCAGACGGCGACGTCAGGCGGACAAAGGGTTTCAACCTCCTCGCCGCGGGTCTGCTCAACCCTGAACCCCCTGTAACCCCTCGCGGGTATCTGCATGCAGGAGAATGTTTTAACGACAGCCCTAGGAGGCTTCTCCGTCTTAAGCCTCTCTATGAATCTTAAGCAGTCCCCAGGCCTTCCTTCAACCTCTATTAGAACCCCGTTTCCAGAGTTAAGGACGAAACCCTTGAGTCCGAGGCTGCTGGCAATACGGTATACGAAGGGCCTGTATCCAACTCCCTGCACAATGCCGTTTATGTTAATCCGGTACGCTGCTAACTCCTCCGACTTCTGGCTAGGCATCTAGTGTTTTCCGAAGCATTCCTCAGCAGGGTATAAATACGTTTTCCGAATCGTCGCTTTCAAAGGCTTTTAAAAAGCTTAGGAGCGGGAATCAGGCTTGTTAAACACTTTTTCCTCGTTTCACCGTTAAGCTGTAAACCATCCGCATGATGCGGGTTATGTAGGCAGGGACGGGTTGTAGGCAGTAATGCTTAGATCGCGAGCAGGCTGACCAGCCTATACTTGTCCTCATCTATCTTTTTAACGCTGCTGTATGAGTCGAGTATGCTGATGTCGACAACCCTGTTATCCCTCAGGCCTACAAGCCTGTTCCCCTTGCCTTCAGAAACCAGCCTGACAGCATGGTTCCCGAAGAGGCATGCCAGGGTTCTCGACCTCGCCGACGGGACTCCGCCCCTTTGAATATGGCCCAGCACAGTAACCCTGAAATCGTAGCCGGTTAGCATGCTAAGCCTTGAAGCTGTTTCAAACGGGTCTCCCATGGCTCCCTCAGCCTTAACTATTATGCTAGACTTCTTACCTAAGGAACCCATTTTCACGAGCCTCTGGGCAACATCCTCCTGGGTCAACGGGTGCTCCGGTATGAGAGCAATCTCAGCGCCTGAAGCCAGTGCTACGTCGACAGCAAGGAAGCCGCGCTGCCTCCCCATGACCTCTACTATGAAGACCCTCTCGAAAGTTACCGCCGTGTCCCTAATCTTGTCCACAGCCTCTACAGCAGTGTTGACAGCAGTGTCGAAGCCTATTGTCTCGTCTACGCCAGCCATATCGTTGTCGATCGACGCAGCCACGACCACGACGGGTATACCGCTCACCTCACTGACCTCTTTAGCACCCTTCAGAGACCCGTCCCCGCCTATTGCAACCAGCCAGTCAACATTCCTAGACTTGAGGTTCTCAGAGGCTTTCTCCAAACCCTCAGGCGTCTTGAAAAGCTCGCACCTACTGGACTTCAGAATGCTCCCGCCAGTGTTTATTATCCCGCTCACGTCTCTCGGAGTCAACTGTCTGAAAGCACCCTCTATCAGACCCATGTACCCCCTTTCAACACCAAGAGTCTTGAAGCCTTGGGAAGCAGCAGACCTGACCACAGCCCTGATCGCAGAGTTTACACCCGGCGCGTCTCCCCCTGGAGTAACTACTGCAATATTCATTTACTAACCCTATTCCCCCGGCTTGGATAAAAAGCTTAGCTGTATTATTAAGAGTTTTTAAATAGCGCTGAGGGTAGTTGGCGCGCGATGCTAGTAGGGCTAACCTAAGCCCTAGACCTCCTATCAATGTAGCTGGCACTACCCAAGGGTTCTTTCTTACGAAGTACTAGCGCGCGCTAGTATACTACTACATACTGAAGCATCCGAGGATCAGGTTTCTCCTTGCCGACGACCCTGGTGCCGGAAAGACGATCATGGCTGGCCTAGTGCTTAAAGAGCTTAAGCAAAGGGGATTGGTCAATCGTATTCTAATAGTCATACCTTGGCACCTTAGGGATCAATGGCTTAGAGAAATGCGTGAAAAATTCGGCGAGACATTCAGAGCTATAGATAGGGCTGTGATGAATGCTTCATGGGGTAGAAATGTCTGGCTCGAGGAAAATCAGGCTATTACTTCAATGGATTTCGCCAAGCAGGAGGATATCATGTCGAGCTTGGCCGAGGCAAGATGGGACTTGGTGATAGTTGATGAAGCTCATAAAATGGCTGCTTACGAGTATGGCGGGAAGAAGAAGGAGACACAAAGATATAAGCTCGGAGCCCTTTTATCAAGAAATTCCAACGCGCGCGCTCGAGAAATACGGCATTGACATAGAGAAGGGAGCGGTCTTCCTAGACACGTCGGGAAGCATGAATGGCTTCATATGGTTCATGGAGGTGCAGATAAAGCGCGCGCGCGCGCTGAAAAGGTTAGTTGAATGCATGAACAAGCGCTATGGAAAGGAATATAAATACTTCGTCATAAAGTATCCTGTTACAAGTTCTCCTATGATAACGCGTGATGGAAAGGAACGGAGGAAAAAGTGGGAGGTTACCACTGGGACTTGGACTGCCCCCAACATAGAGGAGTGTTTCGATGGGGAAGTGTTCATCCTCTCTGACAGTAAATATGAAATTGAAGATACACTACTTGAATTCATAAGTAGGAGGATGTCGAAAACCATTCCCGGATATTGGGATATGGATCTCGATGAGCGCTCGAGGATTGAGAGGAAAGAGTACGAGGAGGTGATGAGGAGGATACACGACAGGAGCACTTGGGATGAGCTTAAGCAGAAGTATAAGAGCATAATAGCTTGGCTGGACTACCATGATGAAATTGCCCGCGAGGTCAGCAGTAAAGCCGGCATTGAAATCGTCCACTATATACCTCCTAGAGGTAAATTCACATTCTTCTACTCGCACTTCAACTCGAGCGGGATGAACCTCGATGAGAAGTTGAGGATGATTGAAAAAGTGCTTGACGCGATGGACATGGTGAGCAGGGAAGTTGACTTCCCGCTGAAAGCTCCGCCTAGGGGGTATGAGGAAATCTTCAAAATGCAATACGAGAAATTCGATGAGTTTGCAGAGCGGAAGGGCTATATATAGTAGCACACGCTAAGAATCGTAACGGTTGCTGAAAGATGGGGTGTTTATAGGGGAAAGTGGATAATGCGCGTGTAGAAAAAGCATGTGTAAACATTTCTACAAACTGTCACTAAATTTATATATAGCATTGTGAGCCTTTTTGGTGGAGAGATGGCTGAAGTTTCTCGTCTTAAAGAAGCGGGGACGTGTAGAGTCGAGAGAACTACCTTACCCGTGTTCAGCAGGGCGCGTAGAGTGGCTTTCATAGGCATGATGGGGGCTTTAAGCAATATTCTGTTTCTGGCTTCGATAACCGTTTTAAACTGGGGCCAGGTTGCGCTAGACTTGTCCCACATGGGGACGCTGATAGCAGGCTTCTTCGGAGGCCCTTTGGCAGGCTCAGCCGTCGGGGTTATCGCCGGCCTTGGAAGCGGGCTATACTTCGGCTCTACGAGTGGGTTAACATGGCTGTTCCTGCCGGGCTTCGTATTCGGCAAGATGCTTACAGGCCTGTCCGTGGGCCTGATCAGCAGGAGCCTCAGGATAATGGAGAGGAGGAGGAAAGGATTGCTGACTATTTTCTCCACGCTCCTCGGCTATGTTCCGGAGTGTCTTTTCACAGTGTTCTTCTTCCTGGTTATTATCCCCCTTTTCGCGCCCCCGGCTGCTGCAGGCTTTCTAGTAACTCTCCTCACGCCCATACTTGCTAAAGCCTGGATTGAAATGGGGTTGATGGGTTTCTACATGGCTGCCCTAGTTGGGAACCAGGGTTTCACCAGCCTGGTTAGCAGGCTCTGGTCTTGACGCTCAAGGGGTATCAGTAAACCATTTAAACCAGCCTGTTCACGGTTAACCATGGCTGAGCTGGACGCTTCAAAACTTCCTGGGGAAACGCTTAGAGAGCTGGTTGACTTTCTCGGCAGGAAGCTGTCGGCTAAGGTTGAGGAGAGCTCTGGGAAGATCATGGTTGAAAACGTTTCGAACACGAGGCTGAGGAAGGCGGTGAGATGGTTTCTAAGCAGGAAGGATTTGAGCGGTGAATACAGGGTTCTGTCCGACGGGAAGGCTAAGACTCTCGCCATAAGGAAGATTAAGAAGGATTAAAGCCTGTATGTTGAGTAGAGGGATCTTCGGGAGATTTCTCCGGCGAAGCTGTGCAGCATGAGCCTCCTGACGGTCTCGTTGTCGAAGCCGTGGCCCAGGAGCCAGCCGAGCTTAACGTAAGCCACTTCGCTCAGCATGTCTTCGCAGTAAGTCACTCCGAGCTTCATCATTATCCTAGCATTCCTGTAAACGTAGGGATCCACCCTGCCGAAGACGCATTGAGTAGCCATGGCTATGACCACACCCTCCTCCAGCCCCCTCTTCACACTGTCCACCCAGGATAGTTTCCTGTCTAGTGGCTCCGTAGGGACATGCCCCATTCCAGTGCCCTCTATCACGATACCCCTGTAACCCTTGTCCACTAGGAAGTCAACGACCTCCGGGTCTGAGCCCGGGTAGGCTTTAACCAGCGCAGTCTTAGGCTCGAAAGCATCGTCGACAGTGGGGGGATCCGTGCTCCTAGGCCTGTACTCTTTCTCAACCATCTCGACCCTTCCATCAGGCCAGACCCTTGCCAAGGGGGGTGAGTTCACCGGTTTGAAAGCATCCCTTCTTGTCGAATGCATTTTTCTCACCCTCGTCCCCCTCATCACAAGGTTGAAAGTATCGCTGGACTCGGCGTGCATGCATACGGCTACTTCCCCCAGGTTCATCCTTGCAGCGGCGTGAAGCCCGCAGATTATGTTCATGTCGGAGTCCCTGGAGCCCCTGTCGCTGGACCTCTGCGAGCCTACGAGTATAACTGGAGCGTTCAACCCCCTGAGCATGAACGAGAGGGCTGCTGAAGTATAGTGCATCGTGTCGGTTCCGTGGAGAATCAGAACACCGGCGTCGCCCTCAGCCAGGCTTTCAGCAGCCTTTCTAGCCATGGTGGACCACTCTCTGTGAGACATGTCTTCCGAAGCGAGGCTGAAGAGTCTTTCAACCCTCCTCAAGTAGGCGATTTTCAAAACCTCGGGAACATTGTAGAATAATTCTTCAGGCGTGAAAAGCATCGAGACGCCTCCAGTATAGTAGTCTATTCTGGCGCTTATGGTTCCGCCTGTTGAAAAAATCGAGACGGGCGGGAGTGTTTTATCCTGCTCAACCTTCTCCAGCGCCTTAAACTTTCCCAGCTCAACCGAGCCCTCAAGCTTAAAGATTTCGCCACCGTCCAGCCTGAAGCCCACGTTGTAACCATTGTCAAGCTTTATCACGAGGACGCTTCCGTCTCCAAAGTCAACCTCCTCCCTTGGGAGGAGAACCCCCTCCACCATCAGCTTGCCGCGTTCAAGCCTAATCCTGTCGCCGGGCTTAACGCCTTTCTCGGAAAGCCTTTTCTCAACCTCTTCAGAATAGGGCATTTTCACTCCAGCCTCCTCTTAACCTCCTCCATGAGAATCCTGTAGATCGTTGAGCCTTCTGCAACACCCCTGAATTTCTCCATCATCCTTCCCATTAACAGTTTAACCGAGTCAACACCCTTCTCTCTAACGTAGGAAATGTTCTCGTCCACGAGGCGTTTAGCCTCAGCCCTTAAATCCTCCTCCCCAACCCTTCTACGCCTGAGCTCCTCGTAAACCCGTCCTAGGCTCATCTGCCTGTCGGCGAAAAGCGTCAGAGCATCCTGAATCATTTCCCTAGGCAGGTCGCTCGGGAAGGTTCTGAGCACTGTTATAAGCTCCTCGTCGCTGAATTCTCTACCGCCCTCCCTCCTGATGTACGGCAGGGTGTTTAGCAGGAACGAGGCTATAGCCACGGGCGGGAGCCCCGAGGCCTGGAGGGATTTTTCGAAGACGGAGAGATAGTGTGACTTAACCAGCTGCTGCGCCATGTGGCTGCTTAAGCCGAGTGCCTCAAGCTCCTTAACCTTCTCCCTAGGCTTCTTGGGGAGCATCATCCTTATTCTCTCAAGCCTCTCCCTGGAGACGGAGATCGGCGGAATATCCGTCTCAGGATACATTCTCGCAGAACCCGGGAGGGGCCTAAGGTAGTCAGTGTTACCGTCTTCAAGAGCCCTTCTAGTCTCCGAGGGCACGCCTTCGAAGGCTTTAAGGAGCCTGCTGTAGACAGCTTTCAGAGCAGCCTTAACCCTCACGGGTTCCCCGACGGCGAACACTGCAGCATCCTCGTCGGAGAGGCCGAGCACCCCGTATGCTTCCAAGAGCTCCTCCTCTGATATTCCGTACCCCGGAAGCTCGTCCGTGTGAATTATGCCTTGCAACCCGCCCCAGACCCTAGCGTAGTCAGCAAGCTCTGTTCCGAACCTCCTACCGGGCTGAAGCTCCATTCCTAGCAGGCCCTTGAAGCCAGGCGCCTTCAAACCATAGACAACCTCCCCCCTTGAAAGAGCCTTCGAAACTAGTTTCGAACGTGTTTCCCTGAAGACGCTCGTCAGATCCACGGGATTGTAGGCGAGGCTTTCAGGAGAGCACCTGTCCTTCAACACGTCTCTCAGCCTAAGCAGGTTGCTCTGCCTTAAAGCCTCCCTTTCAACTATCTCCGGAATCAGCTTAAGATTCTGGACGCCTTTAATCTCCTGCCTGGCGCCGCCCTCAATGCTTATGTTCAGATCCTGCCTTATGGTGCCAAGCCCCCTCATGACTTTCCCAGTCATCCTTAAGGCCAGCCCAACTTCCTCAGCCGTCTCAAGAGCCTGCGACGGGCTCTTAATATCAGGTTCAGTGGCTATTTCGACAAGAGGGATCCCCAGCCTGTCAAGCCTGTATTCAGCGGCCTCCCTCCCGCTTTCAACTATGAAGGCCGACTCCTCCTCTAGGCACAGGCTCTTCAGCCTAACCGGGCCCTCGCTCGTCTCCACGACGGAATCATCACTCCCCAGCGCTACCAGCAGTGTTCTCTGGAAGCCTGAAGTATTGCTGCCGTCTATAACAGTCTTCCTCATCACCCTAGCCTCGTCGACGACAGTCATGTTGAAGTATAGAGCTATCTCCAGCGCCGCGTCGAGAATCTCATCGTCAATAAGGTGGGGAGGCTCCTCGTCCAGCTCAACGAGGCAGTTGAACGAGTCGTCAACATGGTAGGTGAACAACCTGCTTCTAGATGCTTCGGCAAGCGCAGCAGGGTCCAGCTCACCCAGCTCGCTCGCAGAAGCCCTAAGCCTCCTCAAAACTTTCCCCGAGGCTTCCCCAAGGGATGTGGACGGGCAGCTGCAGAAAAGCTTGTGGAAAGCTAGACGCTGGTGAAACTCTAAGCCGACTTTCAGAGAGGCCAACCCGGGCTAGAATGCTCACAGAAGTATTTTAACCTTAAAGCCTAAGAGGTTTTTACAAGCCTTCGACATGCTGAAAATAAAGATAGAACAAAGCCCCCTTGTTTAGACGATTCCGAGCTTACTCTTTATCAGTGCAACGTCTTTCTCCAGTGCCGTTAACCTTCCATCAAGCATGATTTCAAGTCTTCTCTAAGACCGTCAACTTTCACACCCAAGTTATCTATTTTCTCCCCTAAGTTATCGATTTTTTCAATCACGGTATCTTGCTTCTCCAACATTAAATCCATCTTTCCTAACATAATATCCTGCTTTTCAAGCAGAGAATCTTGCTTCTGCAACATTTGATCCGTCTTCCCTAGCATCACATCCTGTTTCTCCAACATTAGATCCTGTTTACCGAGCATCTGGTCTTGCCTACCGAGCATGCCTAAACCTATTTCAACTATTTTTCCCAATTGGATTGTTGTAAACTCGCTTCTAAAAACCTCGATGCTCTTTACCGGTCCCTCGTATTCCTCGAAACCGATGCTGAAAACCTCTGCCTCCTTGGGCGCGCGCGCTTTTCATTATTGCTGAAGAAACTTTTTCAACATCCTCTTCGGAATAATTCATAGTGGTAAAGGGCCACAGTTTTTTAATCCCAAGATCATGCCCCAGATTCAGGTACTTGCCGTATTTGATCCCTAAGTCATCAAGTATTTTTCTTGAACACTCGTTGTGGCAACCGTCGACAATGATGAGGCGTTTAATCTCCTTAACAAGCATGACTTGCCTCGGAATCTTGTTGGCTAACGCGGGCAACGAGCATATCCCTACTCTATCGCCTCCCAGCTTCTCAACAACTTTAAGCGCAGCCAACCCTGTCAGTTGCCCAGTGTTCGAGGCCCCGCTGTTGCACACGACAAGCCCGATCTCAGGAACCCCCAATTTATACACCTTTATTCCTCAAGATTGCGGAACACTTATTAGTTTTTCCGGGGCCTCATCCATGGTTTGAGGCTCGGCTAACCTTTTCCAAGCTATTCACAACCTCCTCCCAGTATCTCTGGTTTATACTGCACCCCGGGTCTGGGCCCTGCAAGTCATTAAAGTAGGCGTAGGCCCTCGCCCTGCAGCCTCCGCAAATATACTTGTATTCGCATTCTCCACACCCCTTGAAAAGATCCCTGTTCCTTATCTGTTTCAAGACTGGGGATTCTCTCCAGATTTCAACCAAGCTTTGTTCCCGAATGTTCCCTACTTTTATCGGGATGAAGACGCATGGCTCAATGTCCCCGTTCGGCTCCATGCCGCAGTAGAGACGACCGGCTCCGCAGCCCCCGATGAATTCCGCTAAGGAGCGAGTCTTACCTTTAAGCACCTCCATGGCTTCTTTGTTCGTGAAGTGCGTGGCGATCAACGGGCCGAACGCGAACCTATAGGAGGTTACTGCATACTGGGGTGCTGTGGAAAGTGTTTCCAGACCTTTCCCACTGACAAGCTTTGAATACAGGAAGTCGAGAAGGCCTTCTCTTTCCCCTGGGGTTAAATCCTGTTCAACTATTTCTCTCCCCCTACTAACAGGTATGAAGTTGAAAACTATGAAACGTTGAACGCGAAGATCCTTTTCAGCAAAATCTATGAGCCCTGGTATCTCCTTCAGATTGTAATGCGTCGCCGTCGTGGCTACACAGGTATACAGGCCTGCCTCAACACACTTTTTAATCCCTTCTACAGTCCGTTTCCAAGCCCCTTTCACTCCCCTGAACTTGTCGTGAGTCTTTTCAAACCCGTCTAAGGAAACCTCGACGTATTGAACCCCTGTTTCCTTCATTTTTTGCGCGACTTTTTCAGTAATCAGCGTCCCGTTGGATGCCACTGAAACGTAGAAACCCTTTTCAGCAGCATACTTAGCAATCTCAAAAAAGTCCCTTCTCACTAGCGGTTCGCCTCCGGAAAACGCTAAGGCCACTACTCCTGCGTTTGCAAACTCGTCTATGGCATGCTTAGCCTCTTCGGTTGTCAACTCGTCTGGTGCAGGTTTCGGCCCAGCGTTCTCATAGCAATGCTTACACCTCAGGTTGCATTGCTTCGTGAAGTTCCACACTATGAGAAACGGGGCTCCTGTGGTTTGGGGTCTTTGCACACCGAAGTATCCTATGCCTTCAAGAACGTTTAGAATACTCCTCCTTATTAAAGGATCTCTCAGAGAGGGTTTCACCTGCTCCCTAGAGAGGCCGAAGGACTCGGAACCTTTTTCGAGAGCCAGCTTAACCACTAGATAAGCTAGCTTTTCTTGAAAGCTCAGCTGCTCCTGCTCACCCACGTATTTCTTTAAGGCTGACTCTAGCCTACTGCCTTTCTCTGTTCTCCTTGAAACCCATCTCAGAAGAACCCTGGAGACAGGGTTGCCGAGCCACGCTTCCACAGCGCTTGCCACTAGGTCTGCCTCACGCGTTTCCACCACCACCTGAAGAGGGCTTCGAACCCTCGATGGAGAACAACTTGGCGATTCCATTCTTCGCGGTGGATAGGCCCCAGGAGTATGCTCCCGCCACCACCGGCTTCATAACCATGTAGGTCGCTATCATCGCTGAGAACAGTCTCGTGGATATGGCTCCGGAGTTTAAGAGAAGCGTTTCTGCAATAATGCTTGTACTGAACTTCGTGCAGAGCCCAATCCCCATTATGAAAGCGTATTTCAACCCGAGCAGCCTGTTGAAGAGTAGGGTGGAGGCTGAAACCCTTGAGCCAAACGAAACCAGGAAGATTATAACAATTAGTAACGGGAAGGCGATGATGGAGGCTAGAGAAACACTGGCCCCCAGGCCTAGGAAGAAGAAGGGGGAGAGGAAGAAGTTGCCCAGGAAGCCTATTGACTTCCTGCTCTCCTTAAGAACCTTCTCAGGGAACACCTGCTGCGTAACTATTCCACCCATTATCGAGGCTACAGGGGCCAGTGTCTCATACACCAGCGCGCCTGAAGCGGCGAAGAAAAAGAACACTAGGAATATCAGGAAAGGCGGGACATAGGGCGGGCTACGCACAATGTTTTCTAATGCTTTTCTGACCCGCCCCGCAATCCTCACTATTGCGAACGTTGCCAGAAGCAAGAGTATCAAATAAGATATTACGGGAAGCATGAAGCCCGAGGCTTGAGCCGCGCTGCTTAACGAGAACACTGGTAGGCTGGCTACAGCTGCAAGCATCGCAACCTCCATCACGTCGTCGAAAACCCCTATTCCAAGAGTAAGCTGGCCGAACTTCGTGTTCACCAGGCCGAATTCCGAGAGGATGGCGAACAGGACTACTTCGCCGATTGTTCCAAAGGTTATGCCCGTTATCAGCGCGATGGTGAAGGAATTGTTCACGTCAGCCGGAAACCAGAAGTAGAATAGGAGCGCAAGTATGAGGCCTTCGAAAAGGCAGAGGAAGATACTGCCTGCCGCGATGTATGCTCCCAGCGACCTCATCTCCTTCAGGTTCAAGTCTAGGCCGATCATGAAGAGGAGGGCGAGCATTCCTAGTTTAGCCAGAAGCTGGAAGCCCGCGTCGTTTATGACTGGCGTGAAGAAACCGAGGGCGGAGAAGACCATGCCGAACAAGACGAGTGTGAACATCCATGGCATTCTCAAGTATCTCTCCAACAAGTAGCCGAAACCTAGTGCGATAGAATACGTTATTGCGGTTAAGAGCAGGGTGTCAGCTAACGCCATCGGCTACTTCACCACAAGCACAGGGCAGGAGGCGTGCCTCACCACTCCTTCGCTCACGCTTCCCAAGATAACCTCCTTCACTCTGCTTAACCCCCTTGCACCCATTACGATCATGTCGAACCCCCCTTCCCTGCATGTTCTGATTATCTGGTCGACTGGACGCCCCTCAACCAGCAGCTTATCGACCTCAACCCCCCCGGATTTAACCCTCTTCTCCCCGTCTTCCAAGATGTTTACACCCATCTTCCGTATTGCCTCAACAAACTCGTTTACAGGCGTAGGGGAGATTGCGAAGCCGCCAACCTGGTACACGTGCACCAGCGTGATCCTGCTGCCGAATTTTAGAGCTATTTGAACAGCCGTTTCCAACGCTTTCACCGAATGCTCGGAGCCGTCTAACGGGACCAGAATCCTCCTGAACGGAAACGTTTCACTTTCAACCTTCGAAACCCTAGCCTCTCCACCGTGTTTCTCGCCAGGGTTCTGCGCCGACGCTTCCTCCATACTCATCACCATTCGTAATATTACAAACCGTAAGACATATATACGCTTTACCTTACATATTGTAACATAATGAGCCTAGATGAAGTGGACAGGAAGATCATATCAATCCTTCAGGAAGACGGTCGGACACCCCTCTTGGCAATAGGTAGAGAGCTCGGCTTATCGCACGTAGCTGTTGGGAAAAGGTTGGACAAGCTTTCCGAGAGCCTGGTTAAGGTTTCAGCCGGGCTGAACGCGGAGCATCTGGGTTTCCGCGTCGCCATCGTGAACGCGGAGGTTGAAACGCCTCAGCGTCTACGGGAGCTTGTAAACATGTTTTCTAAGTGTCCGAGGATGGTTTTCTTAACCATGACAACAGGCGCCTACAATCTGATGACCATCATGGTGGCTGAGGATGCTGACACGCTGAACGCCATAATAGAAAGATGCTCCGTGAGGGCACGGAAGGGTGGAATAAGGCGTTCAGAAGCCATAATAGGCGAGGCGCCGGTGGTTCCCAAGTATTTGCCGGTAAAGGTGGTTGCAACAAGGACGGATGAGGATGCGCCGTGCGGAATGAACTGTGGGAGATGCTTACGCTACCATGAGAAGAAGTGTTTAGGCTGCCCGTCGACGAAATATTACCGAGGCCCGCTTTAGCCTCGTTAAGCATCATCAAGCGTATTGAGCGTTGCAACATTTATAGCGCGCTATTCACAGGTTTTTAACCATGTAGGTGCCGTCGAAAAAGTAGCCTAGCCTCCTGTAGTATTCCCTTACGCCGACAGCCGATATCACGAGCATCTTGCGGGCGCCGTTTTCCCTAGCCAACTCCTCGGCTTCAGCCATCAGCCTAGCACCTAGGCCCCTGTGCTGCCATGACTCGCCGCTTCTAGCTTTAAGCGGCAGGGCTCTCCCAAGAGCCTTCAACTCCCTAACTATCATTGAACGCGCCTCCTTAACCTCTGGCCTATGTGCCTTTCCAGAGGGTTCTCTTAGCCTCAGGTAGGCCAGTAGCACATCGTTCTCAACATCCTCGAAGCTTAGGAAGTACTCCACTCCTTCAGAAGCCCCGTAGCTTCTCACGACAAGCCTAATGTTCTCAGGGCTAGCCTTAGTCTTCGCGAACCCTGCTTCTCTACACCTTATGCAGCGGCACCTAACCCCCTTTGATTCAAGAACCCTGTGGGCGAGCTCCCTCAGGTTACTCTTCTTAACGCCGGCGGCAATAGCGTACGCAGGAATATCCCTCTGAACCCTCATAACCCTCACCCATGGCGGAGTAAACTCTAGAACCCTGGCTACGAGTTGAGCAGCCTCCTCGTCTTCAAGCGGCCTATACTCCCCCTTGGCCCAAGCATCGTAAAGCCCAGTTCCCTCGACAACCAGAGTAGGATAGATCTTAATCATGTCCGGCCTAAACCTTTCATCGAAAAAAAGGGTTTTAAAGTCTTCAATAGATTCCTCAACGCTGAGGCCCGGCAGCCCAGGCATCATGTGTGCAACAATCTTCAAGCCAGCGTCCCTGGCAACCCTGAAAGCGTTGACAGTATCCTCGACGCTATGCCCCCTTTTAACAAGACTCAGAACACCGTCTCTAAGCGTTTGAACACCTATTTCAACCCTTGTAACACCCATTTTAAGCATAGCGTCGACATGCTCCTCCCCGCAGTAGTCGGGCCTCGTCTCAACAGTTAGACCTACGCATCTTACTCTTGAAGACTCGTTGAGCCTGTGAGCCTCCTCCATGGAGCTTGACGCACAGCCGTTCAAAGCGTCGAAGCAGCCCTTGACGAAGCGCTCCTGGTATTCCAGGGGGGCGGCGGGAAACGTTCCACCCATTATTATCAGCTCAGCCTTCTGCACAGCATGCCCAGCGGCCTCAAGCTGCCTAATCCTCTGGGAAACCTGTTTGAAAGGATCATAATCGTTCTGAATAGCCCTCATCGCAGCCGGCTCAAGCCCAGTGTAGCTCTGAGGAGTATTCCTGGAGGGGCCTCCAGGGCAGTAGAAGCACCTGCCGTGGGGACAGGGCATCGGCGCAGTCATGGCTGCAACAACAACCACGCCTGAGGAGCTCCTGGAGGGCTTAACCGTCAGAATGCTCTTAAGCCTCTCCCTAAGGCTCTCCGGAGCACTAGCGAGGATATCGCTGTTAGAAGGAACCATTGGAAGCCTGAACCTTGAAGAAGCCTTGAGCTTAACCCTTTGAACCATCCGCCTGTCAACATGCTTCTCAGAAGCAAGCAGCCTAGCGATCTCTCTGCAGGCAGCCCAGTAGTCGCTCGTCTTAATCGTTTCCCTAGACGCCATTCCAGCTCGGCGCTTAACTACTGGAAACCGCCAGGCTTATTAAATTTGCAGCAGCCGGGTGGGGAGGAGATGATACGCGTATTATTAAGCGGGTTACTCGCAGCCAGAAAACCCTCGTTAAAGACTTGGCAAAGCCTCTGGAGAATTCTTCCCTAATCCGTCTAAGATAGCCTAGGCTAAACACAGTGTTTCCAGACCCTCAGTCACAGATACTTCAGCAAGCTTCCTATCACCGGTTACAAGCTTATGCGCACCCGCCTGCTTCGCGGACACTATTTGAACAGCATCAGCAACATAAAGATGGTGTTTGAAAACAAGCTTCACGGATTCCCTTACGGTTTTCGGAGTCACGTTAACCATTATCGCGGAGCGCGCCCTGAAAAGCATTCTGAGCTCTCTCAGCATCGTCCTAAAAACTTCAGCGCTCTTCAACCCCAGTTTTTCACCATACTTGTCGAACACCACGGCTGCTTCGCCAACGTTCCAGTATGAGAAGACTATTACTGCTGAACCCTTATGCGCCTTGTTAAACAGGTCGTCTACCCTCTGGCTTCCATGCTCTTTAACATATCTCTTAACGATGGCACTCGTATCCAAGTAGTAACGTTCACTCAAAATAAAGCACCCGCCGCAGAAGACCTCTGCTCCCTAAGCTCCCTGATTAGTTTAGCAGAATCATATCCTTCCGGCCTTGAACCAGGTATGTCAGCCGGGTCAAGCGGGTCTAAACTTCCTAAGCCTAAATCCTCAGCCATCTCCTCCAGCCATCTCGACGTCAGAGAACCCAGAAACTCCTCGACGACACTGCTTAAACTCGATCCCTCACTAGCCAATATTGCCTTAATCTCCCTGATCAGGTTTTCATCGATGCTCAGAGTAAGCTTCCTCCTACTCATATACGTACATCCGTACATACGTATGTATTACTAGCATATAAGCTTTTCTAAACAAAGAGCTGAAAGATCCGAGAAATTCAGCCGTCTCACCCTTCTCGCAACACAGTAAAAGATCGAAAACGCTTCTCTCCTCAAAAGCATCAAAACCAGTTCAAAGAGAACTGTACAACGCAGATTATTAAAAACAGTAAAAACCTAAATATCTAACAACTAAACACGCATCTGCTTCCAAATCTGGCCAGGCTGACGATTCAAAACAACCCTCTTACGATAAATACTCCTAACCCTCCTACGCGGCATATCAGGAGCACGCTCCCGAGCCGCAACCCTAGGATGAGTGCACATTATACCACTATTAGAAGGAACCTGGATGAAACAGCAGGCTTAATCCTGCGAATGCGCGTGCTAATTCTCCAAGCGTCGAATAGATAAAACGCTTAAAAGGTCAGGTTCCCTGATCTCAATTAAGAAGGAGGCATGGAGAAAATAGAGGAAATAAAGAAGATATTAACTGAACATAAAGAAGAACTCGTGGAAAGATTCAAAGTGAAGGAGATAGGGGTCTTCGGTTCTTATGTTAGGGGGGAGCAGAAGAAAAGAGGCAGTGATGTTGACATATTGGTCGAGTTTGAAGAGCCCGTGGGGCTTTTTGAATTCATGGACTTGGAAGAATATTTATCGAATCTGCTTGGTATAAAAGTCGACCTTGTATCGAAAAAGGCGTTGAAGCCGAGAATTGGCGAGCATATTTTAAAGGAAGTAGTCTACGTATGAAGAAGCGCTATTATCAAGACTATCTTAAGGATATCCTCGACTCTATTAATGACATTGAGAGCTTTATTGGAAGCATGAGTTTCGACGAGTTTAAGAAAGATAAGAAAACGATAAACGCTGTAGTGAGAAGCATCGAAGTCATAGGGGAGGCGACGAAGAATATCCCAAAGATAATAAAAAACAGGCATAAGGAGGTCCCATGGAAGAAAATGGCAGGAATGAGAGATAAATTAATTCATGAATACTTTGGAATCGATATAGAAATTTTATGGAAGACAGCAACAGAGGATATTCCTCCTCTTAAAAAACCGATTCAGAATATTCTGGAGAGTTTAAAGAGAAACCTCTGATTTTCTTTAAAGCTAGCAGGCATCCATCTTCAAGAAGCCCAAATCTATCTTAGCATGAGCCATAGGACCAACCCGTAGAAACCAGGTCAGAATGCTAAGGAAAGACGAAAACACAACTCTCTAGAAAAACGTTCAAAAGAGGTTGCTGCATTATTCTAGTTATAGTTTTGGAGTTTGATGCAGTAATAATTGAAGACGATACAGGCGAATATGTTGCTTCCATGCCATCATTACCGGGCTGCCATACACAGGCCGAAACCCTTGAAGAGGATGAGAAGAGAGAGCTGTTAGAGCAAAGGGTTTTCGGAATCCAAAGAGTGAGCATCCCCGAGTAAAATCACTCCAGTAAGCCCCAGAAACCGGTTAAAATACTTGATAAGGCTGGTTTAAAAATCACTAGATAAAGAGGCTTGCATGTTTAATAAGTTCACAGGAATATTGCTTGAAAAACAGGAAGACGAAAAAGCAAAAACAAATGTTGAACGAAGTGAACAAGGAGCTAGTAAAGACTAGTTTAGAGAAATATAGAAATATCTAAACACGCATCTGCTTCCAAATCTGGCCAGGCTGACGATTCAAAACAACCCTCTTACGATAAATACTCCTAACCCTCCTACGCGGCATATCAGGAGCACGCTCACGAGCCGCAACCTTAGGAGTAAGACTACGAACCTTGCCCGCGAGTGTTATATTGCCATGAGTGACTAACTTTCATCACCCCTTTCCTTTTTTCCTGAGAGGATAGTGTGGAGACTTGCTTTTAAACATTCCCCCGGCAATAACAGGGGTTCCTCGGTAAGAACCCAGCTTCTCCGGCCGATAGACTGGCTCTAGCACGCGTTTGATTCCAGCAGTTATACATGTTGATTTTATCGTCAATGCACATAGATAGGCCAGTTATTCCTAGGGCCTGCTGCAAGCATGTGGTTACCAACCAGCCAGCGGATAAGGTGTCTATTCCTCTTTCTTTTACTAAACTGTCTCCACAAGGAAATAAACCAGAAGCATATTCAGCGTGGGCGGCTCCCGAACCAATCCTTCTTGCGGTTCACACCATGGGAATTTTTAAAAGAACCGCTTCTTCATACTATAGGGATAATGAGTAGTGCTAGGCGGCGCTTCATCGAATCCATCTCATACCTTAGGAAGCTCGGTTTCTTCGAAGACTATTCCAACCTGACTGATGAAGAGATATTCGAGAAGATGAGGGAGAAGAGTATCATATTGAAAAATCTGAAGGAAGATGATTGGATGAATGAGAGCACTTTCGAGATAGACCGCTTCCTCGTGGTCCATGATTCAAAAAGGATATGGGGAAGAGATCTCGAATTTGGATATCATCCTTCTCCGGAGGATGAGGTAAGAATCTTGATGGAGTTTGCTCAAATTTCCAAGGGGATCTTCCAACCAACAGATATAAAATGGGGAAGAGACAATTGGAAACGCCCAGGAGTTCATTTCACCTTTAACGGTAGAAGATACTTTGTTGGATACTGCTATTACCATGGCGGAGACTTTTTAGACCTAGGGCACCTTCTTTCTCAGCTTAACGCGGTAATTAAAGAGACTGGCTATCAGTATTATCTTATAGGCGGTACTGGGCAATTTGCTTTTGTAGTTGTACTTACACTCGGAGAGGCTGAGAAGCTAAGGAAGGAAAGAGGCTGGGAATTATACGTCTACTAGGCGCGGGCTTTATCTCCCCGAATACTTCGATTTATATTCTTCAAAGCCATTGAATGTTTCAAGCCAGCTCGTATCTCCTCCTAAGGCATCCCTCAACTTTTGCATGTAGTAGTTGAACGTAGCGTCGTTCAAAACCTTCTTACAAAAACAAGACATACTTTTCTTAACCCGTTTTTCTCCATAACATATTTGTCTCCCCTCAAATCGTTAACAAAATCATTAAATGCTACAGGGTTTTCAAACCAGATTTCATACGATTCTTTGCTCCTCCAGTATTTTACTTCAACTACACTATCCGTTTCCACAATATCTGCGATACGCAATTTACCGTTTAAATAGACCCTGTACTTTATTCCTGTAACTCTCGGAGCATCGTGTTCAATTAGTATCCATTCGCCGTAGTCACCCAAGTAGTTTATATCTCCTCCAATTCTGCTTTCAACTTCCTCTGCACTATATCCCATGAACTCGATGTATTCCTCGACGACCTTGTTGATTAACTCGTCTTTTATTCCAATTCTTTTAAGATAGTTATACGCTTCTTCTAACGTAAGTCTCGGCTCTAATTTAGGCGAGTAAAAACCTATTGAAACAATGTCTAAACCTTCGTTTGTGATCTCCATTCTCGGTCCTCTGGTTGTTACTTTCGTTTCATCTTCCAGCGTTGCGACAAGCTTCAACTCTCCAGCCTCCATTTTCCTCTGTATCTCATCAATCGCATCACAGCCGAATATTATCTTGAGGTATGTGAGGAGCGCCGTAGTCTTTCCACCTTCAGCATCAACGTATATCTTATAGTCCTTCGCCTCCCGGTAGCTTAGCGTTTTAATCGGGAATATGTATTTGTGACCATGTACCTCCATCTCCAAGTAGAGTATTTCTCCTTCCTTAAGCCTCACGACTCTTTCGACGCCCCCCTCTTTAAGCGAGAGTTCTTCAAGCGTGTTTTTCAAGGATATCGCGTCAACGTTATCCACCGTCTCCCCGGCTACTGTTCTCTTCACGAAGCTGATTGAGCCATCCTCGTATAGCCTGAGCATTAATGGGCTTCCTGTTCCGATGGTGCTCCTAATTCCTGTCTCCACGGTTATGCCAAGGCCTTTGCCAGTATCCCTGAACATCTCATCCGGGTCGAACCGCGAAGAATCCACCAGTTCACCTCCTATTTTCAGTTTTTCGTCAGTGAAGTCGAGAACGAATATGCCATCCCTGAACGACCTTGGGAAATAGAATTCAGGTATGTATTTAACTATCTGGAGCGTGAGTACCGTTTCCCCTCCACATATGCCCAGGTCATCTCTAAGTTTCTTTGGAACATAGATGTAATCGATATAATAATTTTCCTCCGCCCCCCTCATTTTCGTCCAGCTTATAGTTTTTATCTCCCCATCGATTTTCACCTTGGCTATGATCCTGTAATCTCCAGCTTCTATCTCCTTCCCAAGATATATGTGTCCTCCCCTACCAACCCTCCTATCTCTAAACTCGTAATAGTTTGCTCCCCTCAGCTTCGGAAGGACCTTAGACAACGACTCGTATTCTCCCGCAAGCTCCATCGCTATCCGCGGGTCTTCAAGGGCGATGGCAATGTTCCTCAGCCCGTTCTCGTCCAGCGTGCTAATCTTGCTTATTATCCCTAAAGTTATAACGTCCTTCAGCTCCGCCTCCTCGAGCTTGCTCAACCATTCGATGACGCTTTCCATAGCTTCCTTCGACTTCTCCGCTATGGTGCCGAGCCCGTCGAGAAACTGTGCTTTTCCCCAAATACTCAGCCCTGCAATCATGAAGTAAATATCGAAAAGTTTAAGCCCGTCTTCGAAGCTTCCAAGTTCAACAATCGCTTTCCTCAAACCTTCGAGTTCCTCAGCACTTAAGCGCGCGCGCCGTCAGCTTTCCCGCGATGACTCCTAAATCCCATATTGAGGGGCTTATCCAATTATAGACTCCCTTCAGGAATGCCTTTATCTTTCCTCCCCAAGAGAGGAGCTTTGGCCCTTCGCTTAGGAACCTGTAATATGTGGCTGAGTAGGTGATGAAGGACAGTGCCGCTCCGACGAGTCTTCCTGTTGCCTTCCCCTTCTCATACTCCGTCGCATCCTCTTTTCAAAAGGTTATGAAGATATCCCTTATCGTCACGTCGGTAAGGAGGTCTAATGCAGTGCTTCCAACCACGAGCCCCTGGCCTTCTCTAATTCTGCTCTTTAGGACTTGGAAGAATAAGTGGGAATCAAAGTAGCCTGCGTACGCAGCCCTCTGAGAATACCCTTCGAAGACCTCGGCGACCTCATCCATCTTTGTGTAGATCGAATAGGCTTCGAAGATCTCCCTGATGTTCGAAGCTATGCCGATGGCCATTAAGCTGGGAATCACCGCTGAGGCGAGGAGGGCCTTCACCTCTGCCAAGAGCGAGCTTCCCCCAGTTGGCACTGCAAGTATTATGAGTATCGCTGTCGTTAGGATTATTCCGGGAGCCCTTTCCTTAACTCCATCCCAGAAGCCGCTCCAGAACTCGGAAACCTTGCCACCTGTAGAATGCACCCATAATGATGCTATGACCCTGTCCCCATATTTCAGGGAGAGGAGGACTGGAAACCTTGCGTCCTCCAGCTGAACGAGGTTTAGCGGGACGCTACCGTGAGCCGGGACGTTGATGATGGAGCAATCCGGCTGTATCTCCGCTATCGGCCCGCTGAGGACCTCGAGCCTGTACTCCATATCCATTGCAGCATAGTTCTTGACGAGTAATCCCTGGACTAGATTGCCTCCTCCATATGCTAATGGACGATAGAGGAATTCCATAGTTTTCCCGTGAGAAAGCTTCGTCGTGGCCTTGTTCAGGTCCCATTTCTTAACCCCAGTGTCCTCATACTTGTAACCGTAGTCCTCCCAATTGTTATATTTGAGCCACTCGTAGAAATCGTCGGTAACTGTTACCACCTCTCTTTGGCTTAGCACTTCTTCTCTGAGCAGCCTAATCTCGTAGCCCGATGGTATCCAGCTTGGCTCCAGAGTCTCATCCTCATCGATACGAAGGAGCTTCTTCACCTCATCCTCTCGCATCGCCTTTTCCCAGAGGAAGGTTGGTTTAACATCAACCAGCATGTACCTCACATTAGGATCCTTGGAGGTTATTTGGGAGACGTTGCTCGCATTCTCGAGTGTGAGCGTGAAACCGCTCGGCGAGATTGGGATGAACCTTAATCCTCGAGGTAAACCGGAGAGACACTCAGGTATGGCATCGCTGGCCATGAGGTAGAGCCTAACGTGTGTCGCGCCGTTGTAGCCCGGGACGAAGACCCTCTTAGTTTCCTCGTAGCCCTCAACCTCAACGACATAGGTTCTCCACTCCTCTGGGGTTACGAAATTCGCGGTTGAGATTGTTGTCAGCGCTGTATTCGTGTATCTTTTTCCCTCAAGGTCGTGGTAGACCACGGTGACGTTAACGCTGGCGATCGGAGAGAGTAGCTTCACCACTAAGCTTTCAGTCCACGAGCCCCTGACTATGCTGACACCTAGTTCCTTGTTCTCAACGTCTCCAGTTATGAATAGCTTGACATCCCTCGCCTCCTGTCCCCCTTTGTTTAGTAAAGTTACGGTTAGGTTAGCGAACTTGGCCAAGGCTTGGGCTTCCAGCTCGATCTTAAGCTTGGGGGGCTCCGGCAGCACAGTAATAACATATGTTGCTGTTTTTCCACCGTTCCAAAACACGGCATCCAAATTCTCTGGTTCGACGACGGCGAAGTAAATCGTGATCGTGTAAACTCCCGGCTTCTTAGCCTTCAGGTAGAGCGGGACAATCGAATATAGAGAACCCGGAGGAGAAGCCCATGCTTCGAATGCGTCACTATCGGAGAACCTTACACCCAATAAAATCCTGTAGCTCCCCCTTATCTCCTGAGGGTTCCTTATCTGAGCGGTTATCGTTATGGTATCCCCGATTCCCACTCTAGTGGACGAGATGGAAGTATCAACCACTATTGGATCGTATGCTGGAAGTAAAACTCTAAACTCGCTGACCTGTGATCCCACCGCTTCACGAACTTCCTCGAAGTGACCTGGAACGGCGATGAGGAAACCTTCAGTGAAATAACCTTGGCTCATGTTGGAAAATAGCCCTATATTCACCCTAGCGGTCTTGTTGAAAACCTCGCCTGTCCCCAGGTCGATAAATGCGAAGATGTACGCGTCTGGGTCGATGCACCTAACCAGGTAGGTTCTTTTCTTAGGATACCTGTATAGGATGTGGAATAGGTTTGTCCTGTTGCTCTCATATCTTATGGAACCTGCATCCACCTCATTTCCACGGTTATCAACCGCCAAATAAGGAACCTGTACGGATATGCCTCCCTCGTTGTTTCGATCAACACGGATTTCCTCGTATTTTGGGATTATGGTGTAATCCTTAAGCTCGTAGCTTATTTGCGCCGGAAGCGCTAGGGTATCGTTTGCCTCCCTTATGGCTCGGCGTATCTCCTCATCTGAACAACCCATTGAGATGAGCTGGGCTGCGAAGAGCCAGAGCTTCTTAGCGGGCTCTATTGGAAAACCCTCGGGTATGATGAAGCTTGCCTCAGTTATCGAGCCGCTCGGTATCTTCCCCTTTTCAAGCTCATCTGTAATTCTAAAAGGCCTTATCTCAATGATCCTTGCATTGTTATGACTATCATTTGTAATAATTCCAGATTGAGAACCTGTAAGTGAGATTGCCTCATAGCCAAGTTTACCTATTGCCATTGATAAAAGTGCCATACTGATTCTCTCACCAACAGACAGCAGCATATCCAGCTCTCTTCTATGAGGATTGGGATTTACACTCCTTGCAAGATTTAAGAGATTATCAGTTGTATCACCCATTGCAGAGACCACAACCACCACATTATATCCCTTCTTCCTTGTTGCCACTACCTTTTCCGCAACCCTCATTATCTTTTCAGGTCCCGCAACAGAAGACCCTCCAAATTTCTGAACTACAATCTTCATCTCTCAATCCTCCAGATGGTACCCTCTGGTGTATCCATAACAGATATCCCCATCTCAAGGAGTCTGTTTCTTATCTCATCCGATTTTGCAAAATTCTTCTCCTTACGAGCTAAAGCCCTCTCCTCAATCAACTTCTTTACAGCCTCAATATCAATCCCGAGTCTCTGTGCTTTTAGCAATGTAATTTCCTTCAAAGCCACAGATGGAACCTTATCCATAATGCCCAGAATATCACCTATAGTTTTTGCTTTTTCTCTAATGTATAAGAGAGAGGATTTTAGTACATCCTTTGGATACTGACCTCTTTTAAGCAATATATCATTTGCAATTCTTAATATATTGGATA
>JBNAVT010000009.1:0-59703 GCA_049700215.1 Thermoproteota archaeon | reverse complement strand
TGCCTTGACGCTGGATGTTCCAAGATCCAGCCCAAGCATAAGAGGAGGCTCTGCTTTCGCCACCATTTTCATTTGATGATGCCCATAGTGGTCTTATAAAGCTAGCAACTTGTCGTAGAGCAACGATTACGATAAGCTTTATACGAGACCATTGGTAAAACGATAAGAGTGTACGATAAGCGCGCGCTAATGAAGCGATATACAAATGATTCGATTAAAAATTTGATGGGCCGACCCGGACTCGAACCGGGAGTCTCCCGCGCCTTCCGGCCTTGTAGGCAGTCAGGCGGGTGTCCTGACCAAATTAGACTATCGGCCCCTTGTCTTTTCAGGTTAAAAATGATGCGGATGGTTTAAAAAGTTTTCATTCCTGCCCGACTATCTTTAAGTCCGTTTATTTTTCTCTATTAAAAGCTCGGATCCCGCGTTTATAGTCTTGTCCGCTTCCAAGCCTTTTCTAGCTGAAGACTCGCCTTAAACCTCTTGTTTTCCTCATTTAGGCATCATGTTAACTTTAGCAATACCAGAAAGTTGAAACGCAACATGGTGGCACAGTATGTAGGGAAAAGGTCATACTATATAGCAATCCTTTGTTTCTACGTGTTTAAAGGGAAGTAGATCCTGCCATATCCACAAACATCATTCCAAGAAACATGGGCGATTACGTTTATTAACTGATCCAGTAGCATCGCCCTAATGATGAGCAGAGAAATAAGAGTTGGAATAATAGGAAGCGGGGGAATAGCTAGGGTGCATGCAACAGCATAAAGACCGGTTTCGTCAAGATTGTAGCGGTTTCTGACATTATAAAGGAGCGGGCTGAATCATTAGCTAAAGAATTCAATGCGAAGGCCTACAGGAGCCATGAAGATATGATGAAGGAGAACAACCTAGATTTGGTAAGCGTTTGCACTCCTCCTTCCACTCATAAAGACTTAACCTTGGATGCGATTAAGCCGAAAATAAATGTTGTTTGCGAAAAGCCTCTGGCGTTAAACTCTAAGGAAGCGAAAGAAATGGTGGAGGAGGCTCGAAAAAGAGGTCTATACTTTGGAGTTGACTTTCAAAATAGGTTTCTGCCTCAACACGTTAAGGCGAAAGAACTGTTAAGCGAAGGCGCGATAGGTAAACTAATTCAGGCAAGGTTTAGAGTGGGTTACGACGTTCTAGAAGCCGTTCCTCCTTCAGCCCCTATGAGAGAGTGGCTGTTTGATAAGGAGAAGTCCGGAGGCGGGGTGCTAATGGATATAGGCTCTCACTGGATAGATCTTTCAAGAATGTTTGTTGGCACGGAAGCCAGAGCCGTTTCGGCTGAAACCAGTAAAAACATTGAAAACATAGAGGTTGAAGATAATGCGATGGTTTTAATCCAGTTCAGGAATTCTGTTCATGCGCTTGTGGATGTTAGCTGGACACAGCAAAACGAACAATGGCCGGTTGAGCTATATGGTGATCAGGGAACCATATTATGCAATCTCGCGGAAAAGAAGATAGTGCTGTACACTAGAAACAGAAGATATTCGAGCGACGGCAAAATCAAGATCATCAATCCTTCGCTGCCTGAGATAGGTGAGCCGCATGAATACTTGATCAGAATGTTTGTCAATTCTATTGCTGGCAAAACCCAGCCACCAGTTTCTGGTTACGATGGTTATAAGGCTCAGGAAATAATAGATGCTGCCTACAGGTCTGCAAACGAAAAGATAAAAGTCATGCTTCCAGACTAATTTCTTCTAACATAACTCCAGAAGTTTGGATTTGGACAGTATCCTGTACTGTTAGAGAGCTGTCACTCGAAAAGCGCGCCCAGCCCAGCCATTTCCTCGGCTGGCTTCTCCTCCTTCTTCTCCTCCTTTTTCTCAGCCGGCGCCTGCTGGGCTGCTGGCGCAGCCTGGGCCACTGGACCTACTGCCAGCGGTGCCGACAATACTTCGTCAATGTTGACTTTTGAAAGAGAGGAGACCAGTACTTTTATCCTGGCTTCATCAGGCTCTATGCCTGCAGCCCTCATTATGGCTTTTATCCTGTCCTCTGTAATCTCCTGCTTCGCGGAGTGCAGGAGCAGTGCCGCATGGATGTATTCAGACATCAGCATCCACCTCAGAATTTTCTGAGCATTCTTACACGGGGTGTTTTTAAGCTTTTATTCACTCTTACAAAGCGTCTTTTAAGCCCGCTAAACCTTCTTTAAGCATTAAGGCTGCTCGGCACGTTTTCCTAAGCGCCACTAGATCCCTAATGCTGGGCTTTTTTCAAGCATTGCCTCAAGCTGGCTTGCCGCGGCTCTCGCTGTCTGCAACAGTATTTTAACCGTGTTTTCATCGTAATACTCTGCTTTAAGGCTCAGCGCAATAGCCTTGGATGAGGCTTCCCTAAGCATTATGCCGATGCTCTCGGGCGTCGGGAAGAATGTTGCAACAGATATTTTCAAAGCGTTTTCAACGCTCCTAGAGGCTTCTCTCGCAACGTCTTCAAGCGTTATTGAGAGAACCTCCTCACTATAAACTATGCCGCTGTGAATCGCCGCGTAGGGTTTTATGAATGCTTCAACCGGCCTGATGTTAAGCTTTGAAAGAACAGAGGCCAGTTGCGGCGTAACCACGTCCCCGGGTTTAGCTACCACGGTGTCCCTGGTTATCCATATGCTTCCGGTTTCAATCCTGGTTGGCAAGCCAACCTCGTTCAGAGAAGAGATCACTGGGCCGGCTGGAAGACCAGTGTTTCCAGCTTGGACAACTATCTCCCTGTCGACAACATCACCAGCGTTAAGCGGCAGCCTTATTGAATATTTCCTTAGCTCCTGTTGCAGCTCGTACGGGTCCTCGTTTGAAACGATCAGCATCAGAGACCCCTTGGAAGCATGCTTCTTTAAGAATTCTCTCAATGCTTGCGAGCCTGTTTTCTCCGCAGCCTTCTGTAGAAGCGTTGTCTTAACGTGTCTCAGAATAGCTCTCCCCCTAAGCCTCCTCCTAGCCTCGTTTATCGTTACAGACTTAACCCTGAAGGTGTTTACGAGCATAATCGTCCTGCTCGACTCTATCAGGCGGAGAATCTCGTCTACGATTCTCGTTTTAAGAACCTGCTGGCTCAAGCCTTAGCCTCCCTCGACACTTTAACAATCCTGCCCATGGTCGTCTTAAACCCCACGTATCTCACCGACGCCGATCTGGGGAGTCTTCTCTCAACCGCCGACAGGACTGCGCCAGCGTTCTCGAGAAGCTGTTGAACAGGCGTTTCCTCATGTCCTATTTTGCATGAGACGGCGAGGCTGGATTTAAGCACGAGCCTCACGCTCCTCCTAAGCCTTTCAACAATCGGCGTTATTGACGAAGCCGGTGGAACTGGAGTGGGCATCTTGTTCTTAGGCCCGAGGAACTGGCCTAGCACCCTGCCGACCAGCGGCATGAGCGGCGCCTCGGCTATGAAGAAATCATAGGACTGCGCGACTTTCCTGCAGTTTTTCTTCTTACCGGCCATACTGCTTAAAGCGTCTCTTGAAAGAACATCCAGTCCAAGACTCTTCGCTTCAGTAGTTAAGGAGCCGTCTGTGAAAACACATATCTTAGGCTCCGACTTATACGGGCTGTGTGGAAGCTCCACGAGCTCCGTGAACCTTTGATCCGGCTTAGACAGGTCAACTCCCGCCAGGCACAGGATCATTTCAACACTCTGCTTGAACCTCCTATGCCTGCTGTACTCCGGGGAGAGGGCTTTCTTCAAAGCATCCTCCAGCGAGCTCTTGCTTACTGAGAGTGGCACCGACATTCTAAGCACCCTCCCTGCTTAAAGCCCCGTCATACTCCCCCTTCTCAAGCATCCTGATAACTTCCTTAGGGGGCTTGGAGTCAACAGTCACACCCATGCTTTGACAAGTCCCTAGGACCTCTTTAATCACTCCCTTTAGCGTCTTAGAGTAGGTATCGTTCATCTTCATCCTCGCTATTTTCACAACCGCTTGGAAGCTCAGGTTTCCCTTGGCCTCCTTGCCGGGTGTTCCAGAACCCTTGTCTATCCCAGCCTCCTTGGCTATCAGAGCCGAGGTCGTGGGGGTTTTAAGCGTGACTGTGAACTGCTTCGTATCAGTATCCACTTCAAGCTCAACCGGGACCTTCATCCCCTTAAACTCCTTCGTAACCTCGTTTATCTTAGCCACCACTGCCCCGACGTTAATCCCTAAGGGGCCTATAGCTGGGCCTAGGGGTGGCCCGGGTGAAGCATTACCGCCCTCCACTATCAGGCTGAGGTTTTTCTTAGCCAGCTTTACACACCTTTCAACGTGAGGCCTTCTGCAAGCCTTAAAAATATTTCCTGAGAGCCAGCCCCGGGGAAACCGGTTTAAAGCTTGCCTTGACCCTCCTCAACAACCCTTACGCTGTCCATTTTAAGCGTTATTGGGAATGGCGCCACGGCGCCGTCAAGCTCCACCGTAACCTCGTTCCTATCAGGGTTTACCTCCAAGACTCTCGCACGATTCTTCTTAAGCAGTCCCCCGACTATTTCAACAACATCTCCTACTTTAATCTCTGTAGTAGCCGGTTTCTCCTCGAAATACCTTCTCAGGTCGTTGAGGCTGAGGCTGCCTTGAACCCTTCTCTTAATATGCTTAATATCCCTTATCGCCTCCTCAACCGGGAATGGTGAGTCAGCCTCAATGTAGATGTAGCCCTTTAAACCGGGCAGGACTATTACGGAGTGGATTGGGAGATTCTCCACTTCACATCTGTTCTTTATCATTAGGGCTGAAGACATCTCTTGGCCTATGGAGGTTCTCACCAGGAAAAACTTCGGTTCAACAGCCTTACCCCTGCTCATCCCTAACAACTCCTTTAGCGGAGCTTCACACCCGTCAGCTGGAGGAGCGAGGCGACAATGTGCACTACGAACGCCATCCCCCCCACTATCAGGATGCCGATGAGAAAGATTTTCAGCGACAGCTTCAGCTCTGAACCATCCGGCTTCTCACTAAGCTTCAGCACCCTGACTATAGTCCTAACCCTGTCCGTAAGCCCCATGCCGAGTTTCTAGAAGGAGGCGGGAATATATCCTTTTCCCCGGTTTTTAAACAAGCGTCATGAGGCTGTTGACATACTCTTTAGGGTTAAACCTCTTAAGGTCGGAGTATTTCTGCCCGGTTCCCACGTATATGACGGGCTTCTTAGATATGAAAGATACTGAGAGTGCAGCCCCTCCCTTAACGTCAGCATCGAGCTTTGCCAGTATCACCGCGTCGAAGCCAACGTGGACGCCGAAGTCAGCCGCCTGGTTCCAAGCATCGTTCCCCGTTAAAGCATCTACGACGAGTATAGTATACGAGGGTTCAACAACCCTTTTAATCTTCTTAAGCTCATCCATGAGGTTTACGTCAGTATGCATTCTCCCAGCAGTGTCTATGAGAACAACGTCCACTCCTCTTTTAGACGCCTGTTGGACCGCTTCGAAGCCTACGCTCGCAGGGTCTGAGCCATACTCTTTGAAAACCATAGGAAGCCCGAGCGCCTTAGCGTGCTGGCTGAGCTGCTCAATAGCCCCGGCTCTGAAAGTGTCGCTGCAAGCCAGGAGCACGCTTAAACCATTCTCCTTCAGCATGTGGGCGACCTTGGCTATCGTAGTGGTTTTCCCAACGCCGTTGACACCTATGAAAAGAAGTTTGAAGGGCTTCGGTGATCTACGCGCCTCCTCGACGAGGTCCATCTCAGCATCACCCAGTATCTTCAGGAGGAAGAGCGTTAGCTCCTGTTCGACAAGCTTCTTTACAGCATCCCTGTCGAAAATAGGGGTCCTCCGGCCCTCAAGGGTTTCGGCAAGAGTCTTCTTCAACTCGTCGACAAGCGGAAGAGCCACGTCGCAGAGAACGAGCTTAAGCCCGTAGTCCTCAAGAACCTCCTCAATCTTCTCCCGGCTGAGCGGCCTTGTTGAAACAGCCTCCACGAGGGATTTGAAAAGCTCGCCTACTTTCATTAGGAGCACTATTTCTTAAGCTTCTCGTAGAGCAGTTGAACCCTACTTCTGCTCTCATCAATCCTAGCCTGCAGGCTGCTCATCTGCGTCTCTATCGACCCGCGCGCGTCGTTCAGCTCGCTCAGCCTCTTCTCAACCATTTTAAGCGTCTCCTCCAGGCTTCTCTCAATAAGGATTCCTGAACCCGTGTTGACGAGGAACCTGTTAGTGTCTTTCAAAACCGCCTTTCCGTAGACCCCTCCACCTATGTCTAAGAAAAGCTCAACACCCTCGCCGGCCTTAGAAATCTCTTCGAGGGCAGACTTGGAAACCTGAAGATCGTTTATAGAGGCTACTACAAGCTGGTATCTTGATCTAAGCTCCTCCATAATTGTTTCGAACGACCGGAGCTCCGTTACGGCTTTTCTAAGCTCCTCTTCACTCATTGGTTTCAGGCTTAACCTCCTCTAGACCGAGTATTTTAACATTCTCCCTTTTAACACGGTGTCTGCTCCCTATCAGGGAGTAGGCCTTCTCTAGGGCAATCTTCTCTGAAGAAGCCTCCACGCTTATGGAGAACGGGATTTCCCTCAATGGTTTTCTGAACACGCCTTTCGCTTTGAACAGGGGCATGCCTGAGCCTGTAGACGGGGGTTATTAAAAATTTTTCAGGGCTAGGGAAATGTTCATAAGCTCAGCCCCGGTTGTAGACTCGCCGACGAGCACCCCGTAGGGGCTTACGAGCATGCCGAGCCTTATGAAAGCCAACCCGTCGTTCACAGACACGGTATAAACCCTGAGCTTCAACAGGTCTTCCAGAAGTCTCTTCTCCTGCTCTGTCAGAAGCTTGGAGGCGAAGCAAAGCTCGTCACCGGGTACTGCAAGAGCACCTATGGCTACGTAGTTAGCAAGGCTTGCGAAGCCATAGTCAACCCCGAGGAAGTCGGCTATCATCCTAGCCTCATTCTTAGAAACCCTTGTTGAAAAAAGCACTCCCTTATCTGAGAGAAGCATCATGTTACCCCATGCTTTAAGCCTGCTTTCAACTCTCATTATCTCCTTCCCGAGCGACCGCAGCTCGCTGAGCTCTTCCTCCTCAATAGTGTCAGGGGCGATTATGAAGTTCGAATTCACCGCTATCATTGATGAAACCGCATGGACACCACCTATGTTAGTCACGGCTATTGAGTCAACCCTGAGAAAATCCCTAAGCCTCCTCAGGAAACCCTGAGGAGTATTCTTGTTAACCACAGCATTAACCCCGAAGACCTTTGAGTATGCTCCTATGAAAGGAGTCTTCCAGATTGAGGCCCTGGCTACTTCCATGACTTATCGCTGTTCTGAACCCGGGAGCCTCAGGAGAACCTCGTCCTCTTCGACGACGGCGAGAACCCTTAGGCGACCCTTCAAAACCCTCCCAAGGTTGGAGTGAACATACTCGTTTAAATCACTCCCTATCACTATTCTCTTACCCTTGAAAGCCTTGGAAGCCTTCTCCCGGATCTTCCTGATGGCGACCTCACGCCTATCCGGGAAGGGTGCGTTCTTGACTCTTGAAAGATTTATCGAGAACACAGCCTCCTCACTCTTCCCGCTCATAAGCAACCACCTTAAAGCTTGATCCTGCTTCTTCTCCAGTTTCTCCAGCGGTGCGTAAACCTTACTTTCCCCCGTGTCTTAGCTATGACCCAGGTTGGAACAGCATACGACCTTTTCAACTCAGCCTGCAGGCGAAGCTTCTTTCCCACCGTCTTGCTCCTAGCCAGTTCTCCTCACCCCATTCCTCTCCTTGAAGACAGGTATATCCTCTCTAGGATCTCCTTCAGATACTTGTCTTCAACCGGTATTTTAAGCTTGCCCTGCTGTGCTAGAGCTATAAGGTATTTCTCAACCTGCTCTGCAAGCTGGGGCTTAACCAGCCTAAGATTGTTCAAACGGCTCCTTGCCTCCGGCGTGAAAACAATCCGGCTTAAAGTCTTTATGACCGTCTGCTCCTCCTGCTTGCGCTTGCTCTCCTCAAGCTCCTTCTCCATCTGTCTGCGACGCTGCTCAAGTATTCTTGCAATCTCCTCGTCTTCACTCATTTCTCCCAACTACCCTTTTCCAGCGGCCTCCCTGGACAGCTTGTCTAGGAGAGAGACACCCTTAGGCGTGAGCCACCTACCCTTGTTCGACTTCCCGACGAGGCCTGCTGCCTCAAGCTGCTGAAGAATCCTCCTGATTATTGCTCCGCCAGCCCTAGCCTTGTGTGCCCTCCTCATCGGGTATTTCTTCCTACCCCCATATGCTTTCCTAAGCCTTGAAACACCCGTCGGGCCCTTCACGTACAGTCTCCTAAGTATTGAAGCAGCCCTGACATACCACCAGTCTGAACGATCCGGGGGCCTCTCCCTGTGGCTGCCTGTTTTAACGAAAAGCGCCCACTTCGGGGGGCTTACTTCCTTAACGTTCTCCCTAAGGTATTCTGCCAGCTTTTCTATCAGTGTTTCCGCCGCAACCGCTTTAACGTGCACAGCCTCCAACAGTCTTCAGTCTCCGTCTAGAGGCAAAGGTTTTATAAGGTTTAGCGGGGGCGGGTCTCGGCATGAAGAGCCTCATATGCTTTTTCGACTCAAGCCTTGAGCTCGTGCCGAAGGAGCTCGCCAACCACCCGCAGGTTGTTAAAAACGCGGCTAAAAAGGGTAAAAACCCCATGCAAACAATGCTTGAGAGAAGCATCCATCATAAGGCTATTCTGACGCTTGAAAACAGCGAGAAGAGAGGCAGGCCGGATATTCTGTACACGTGCCTGAAAATAGTCTCAGACTCCCCGGTTTACAGGGCTGGGAAACTAGGGGTTTTGGTGCACACTCTAGGCGGAAAATGGATTGTTCCAAGGGATAAAGTAAGGTTTCCAGTGGCCTATGGGAACTTCATAGGGCTGATGGAGAAGCTTCTCTCGACGGGGAGAATCCTGGATCCTGGTGGAAGAATCCTTATGGAAACAGTGGTGAAAAAGGATGTTTTAAGGGTTTTAGACGAATACCCTCGTAGAATACTCTTCACCCATGTCGGCAGGAGGGTTGAAATCCGGGACTACGTTAAGAGCATTTTTGAAGACGGTTTGCCCGCGTGCTTCCTCGTAGGAGCATATCCGAGGGGAAGGCCCTCTGGGGAAATATGGAGCATGACTGGAGAGAAGGTTTCGGTTTACGACGGGGTTTTAGCAGCCTGGACGGTGACAGCCTGGCTGACCTACGAGATATTCAGGTTGCAACCATACTAGTATATGAAGATCCTTGAAGCAATAACCTTGTCGTAAACCTCGTCCAACTCCCTTACCTCTGAGAACAATCCTGAAAGCTCAGCAATCCTCTGCGCCAGAAGATGGTAGCAAGCATACGCTTCTCCAGTCATCACGTAGTAGAAGAAATCCTTGCAACTGCAATACTTCACCAGCGGGATCACAAGGTACTCTTCATCCCTGCCAACGATAATCCACCTAACCCTGTTCGAAGGCTGTAGAACATACTTCTTCACCCTTCTGGACGCGACTGTCTTCAAAGCCCTCCTGCCTCTTTCACCGAAGGCACTGATAATCTTCTCCTCGCACTCGCGTGTAACACCCTGAGCCTTAAGAAGCCCAGCAATCTCCTCAGGTATCCTGTCAGCGCTATCCTTATCTTCAATCATGCCCATTGTCCCCTTGAGGCTTGAACGCGAGAACAGGATTTAAGCTTATTAAAGGGGAGCCGGCTCTACTGGTCGGGGAAACCCTCGTTATCGCGGACACGCATATAGGCTACGAGGGTGAGATAAGGCTTAAGGGGATCAAGCTTCCAAGCCTAACGAAGAGGATTCTTACACGCGTGCTAAGCCTAGCTGAGAAAACATCGGCCAAGAGGCTACTGATTCTTGGGGACTTGAAGCACACTGTCTACGGCCCAAGGGGGCTGGAGTGGATGGAGATCCCGGATTTCATGCGCAAGATAGTTAGCAGGTTCGAATGGGTCGGGGTTGTCCCGGGTAATCATGACGGAGATCTTTACGCTGTTCTGCCGGAGGGGGTTGAGCTGATGGATCCTGGCGGAGTCTTGTTGAACGGGATTCTCTTCACCCATGGTCATAAGAGGGTTGACACTATTCTCGGTAAGAAAGGCGGGGGCAGTGTCAGAACAGTCGTGGTGGGGCATTTCCACCCGGCTGTAGAACTTCTTGACGACCTTGGCTACAGGTATGTGATACCGGTCTGGGTAAGGGGCATGCTAAGCAGCAGGGTTGAGATACTTTTAATGCCAGCTTTCAACGAGAACGTTGGCAAGCTCATAGTTAACAATCCTGAGAGAATATCGGAGGAGCTTAGGGGTTTCCTGAAAACAGGCTCGATAAACCTGCAGGAGGCGGAGGCATACAGCCTGGACCTGGTCTTTCTCGGGAAGATCGGGGAAATGGAGGTTTAAGCACGTCGCCAGGCTTCCCCGCTGGAGTTAGTCTAGTTGATCACCCTTTCCACGCAACACGTTAATAGAAAGTATTAAATACTTAATTCGGTGCGCGCTATCCTTTAGTGAGCCGAGAGGACGGGGCAATGAGACGGGTTTATTTGAGGGCTTCAGAGATCTGTTTAGAGGCGGGAACAGTCTTAGGAAATGGATAGTGTTAATGGGATTATGGCGTTTTGAGAATAGTATTTCAATGCCTTTTGTTATGCTTTGGATGGTTTACGCGAAAGGTGCTGACCCTTATATTCTTGGAGCAATAGACACCGTGGGAATAGTGGTATCCGCTCTCCTGCAGATTCCTATAGGAGTCATGGCGGATAAGATAGGGCGTAATAAAACATTCCTTATTATCCGTCCTCTCACGAACCTTGGCACGATTATCCTGATCGTTGCTTCTAATCCTCAAATGCTCATGCTGGCTGGGCTCTTGGGCATTTTGGGCTTCAGGCGGGTTCATCGATCTTCATACCATTCATAACTATGTTCGGGGAAGTTGTTCCGATGTAGAAAAGGGGCAGATGGTTTGGCATAACAGGCGTCTTCGATGTTCTTTCAGTACCGGCCTTCCTGCTCGGCGGCTTCCTCTGGCAAGAGGGTTTAGAGGAACTGGTTCTAATCCTTCCACTCCTGATGGAGATATTTATAATAATGCCCATAATATTGAGTGTTCCAGAAACACTGCATTCTACTAAAGCTAACAAACTGTGAGCGAAATTGAGATTATGCAGGCATGTTCATCTGGCTTTTTCTACAAGTGTCGGGATGAGGAATATGATGATCCCGGCCAACCCTAGTAGGATGGAGAGGAGCACCATGTCCCTCGGTGGTCCGCCTACCGTGAAGACGAGGTCAACCGATTGAATGTTGCCGTCGCCGGAGGCCTTTAATGAGAAGACGTAGAGGCCTCTGTCAACCAATGGTATGTCGTAAAGCTCCTTAGCACGGATATTGTTAAACCTGAACAGGACTGTTTTATCCGGAAGCCTCAAGACCTCTATGTCCACAGGAACCTCTGGCTGAACGCGAGATATTGCGAAGCTTGTTTTCCTCGGCTCCAAGAGCAGGGGGCCTAGCATCGCCTCCGCCGAGCCCTCTTTTGGGCTGGTTCCACACGATTCCGCCATCGCCATTCCTCTAAGGAGTGCTGCGACAAGTATCCCGATGCCTATTGAGAAAATTAATGAGCCGATTCTCCGCCACCTATGGGGATTAGTCAAGGTCAATCACCCTGAAGGCTAGTGCCGCAAGGAGCATGAATAGGAACGGGAAGAGCAATAGGTATGGAATAGAGAAATTGTAGACCGGAGGGGGATAAGATGGGTAAACATGTGCACCAGCCATAATCTGTGCGAGCAGACGGTGCAGAGCTTCCTCCAGCACCATCGCGCTTTTCACAGGGGCAACGTATCCAACCATGTTTTCGAACGGTGTTTGCAATGCCCAGTAGTCTAGAATAGCAAACAGCCCGATGCCCAGCAATGCAGCCAGCGAAAACTTTCTGAGAAGTATTGACAGCAGGATGCTGAACGAGCTTACAAACAGGGATAATACCAAGACGCCTATCAGCGTCGATACCCATATTGAAGCAGGGTAAGGGAAGTCAAACATATGGTTTAAGATTGCTGCGGCGGTTAACGAGCCCAGCTGAACAACCCAGATTGGGAGCATTGTCACCATAAGCTTGGACACGAACAGCTCTTCCCTCGATACTCCTGCCATCAGGGGAATATGGATCTTGCGTTTTTCAACACATTCGCCGAAAACCTTAGCGGGCATCAATGTGCAGAAAATAATGATCGGGTATTCTGTTCTCAGAAAAATTGTAAAACGCATAATCCCTACTCCCCCCGCTAGTAGGGACTCTTCTACACCCGTTGCCCCATAGGAAATAAAGGTTACGGATAGCGTCTGTGCTAGGAAGCCTATTAACAGCAGCTCGGCGAACGGGAAGGCCCAAGCGTCGTGGAGCTCCCATACGAAGGCTTGCTTCACCTTATGGCGCCTCATATGCGGGAGACAACCTCCCTGTATATCAGGTCTAGTGTTGGAGTGCACTCAGTTACCTCGTTAACCTTTATCCCCACCCTTGTCGCCGTATCCGTGATCCTCATAAGGGCATCGCTGTCGCTCACGCTGACTAACAGCTCACCCCTAACCATGAATACTGATTTCACACAGTCAAGGTCTTTAAGCAGCTGCTTCAGACGGAGCTGCTCCGTGCTCTTCACGCGAAAAATGACACCTCTATACTTGTTCAAAATCGCTTCGATCGGCCCATTTTCCTTCAGCCTCCCGGAATCCATGAAGCTCAACCAGTCGCAGATCGACTCAAGGTCGAACATCAGGTGGCTGGAGACTAGGAACCTCGTACCCTCCTCCATGCTTTTTGAGGAGATTGCGTCACATATCAGGATCCTGCCGTTAGGGTCAAGGTTTGCAGTAGGCTCGTCGAGAACCACCAGTTCAGGCTCTCCAAGCATGGCTTGGGCAACCAGGAGCCTCTGCCTCATGCCGGCAGAATAAGTTGAGACCAGTCTGTCCCTAGCCTTTGCCAAGCCAAACTCATCCAGCAGCTTCATCGCCTGCTCCCTGGGTGACGACAGGCCTTTCATCCTAGCGATTTTAACGAGGAAATCCAAGCCGGTGAAGTAGTCCGGAGGATTGACTGACTCAGGTATGCCTGAAACCCTCCCCTCCTGAACTAGGCGCCTCGGATCATCCTCTCCAAGCACCTTTAACATTCCAGAATCCTTATCAGTCAAGCCGAGCACCATGTTGAGAAGAGTAGTCTTACCGGAGCCATTGGGACCTATTAAACCAGCCACTCTACCACGAATTTCAATCGTTAGATTATCAACAGCCCGGACTCTCCTAAACGTCTTCGTAAGCCGGGTTGTTTCAACGATAGGTTGATCATCCTGCAGTTTCAACCACCTCCTCCAGTTTCCCGGCTCTCTGCCTGAGAAACACGTAGACGATAAGGATCCAGGAGGCGGTGAAGAACCCTAAGATCAGGATCATCTCTAAGTTAATTCCTCCCTCGGAGGGCGGGCCTATCCTTATGCTCGTAGACCTGAGTATGAACACGCATATTTGACAAAGACCGAGAAGCTTGCCGAAAGATGTTCCACCGTACTTCCTGACTTCAATGCGCGTTCCATTTAGAAGCGCTCCGTAAGCTGAACCTGGTGCAAACTCATAGGAATAACCGTTGTCGGAAAAAGATAAGGCTAAGCCTGAGTACCAGTCATAGAGATAAAAGAAATCTATAAAGTTGCCAGGGTCTGGGTTTACAACTCGGATTTCAAAGGGTCTAGTCTTATTCCCATGCCAATCTATATCCCTGTCCAATACCATAGTTACTTCCCCGTGTAAGATGCTGCCGTTTTCAAGTTTAACCATGGGTATTCTCTGACCCTTAGCAGGCATCCTGTCTACCCAGAAAGGTATGTAGCCAATATCATGACCCATGTATTTCGCCTCACGGCTGGAAACGTTCACAGTCAACACAACGCTCTTATAAATACTCAGCCAATAAGTGGAATAGTTAAACGTTTCTTTTTTCCTCCAGTGGAATTCGCCCCCATGCGACACCACACCCGCCTTTCCCGTAACGTTGAGCGAGACAGCGAGCTCAACAACACCAACCCTCTCACCTATTACCTCCCACCTCAAAACCCCTGTGAAGTTAAGGAATTGAATATAATGCGTAGCATTGTAGAGCGCCAGCGTTGCAGTTTCGTATTCGGCGAAATCTCCTACTGAAAGCCATTTCGGCATCTCGGCAGAGGAGTAAAGTATCGGAGAAAACTCTGTTAGAATGAGGGAAAAAAGAAAGAAGATTAAAATAATGTTCAAGGGGATTTTCAAAGTATTTTTCCTACCTGGTAATGAACACACTGTATGTTCTAAAATAATTAAAGGCCTGAGTTTCTGCATTCCATGCGTTGGGTCCATTAAGCCGAGTGTAATCTGCACGAAAAGGTATCGTGGCATGAACATAGCCGGTGTCGTATTCTAGACCTGCACGAAACCTATACCATCCCGTTATTCCCGAAGGTTGACCCACATATGTGGCATGGGCAGTCCTGTAATAATAGTTCTGGTCAGCGTTAAAATCTCCGGAGACATGGAGAAAAACATTGTAGAAAGGGTCATATAATTGTTGTGAATCGGTTAGTGCTACTACAAGTATGATGGCTGTGGAAAGTGTTAGCAGAGCGGTGCAGAGCACATAAGTTTTCGTTCGGCTTATGCTCTTCATTTTTACCACCATTTTATTTATAAGTAAAGGAATATAAGCATACATTTAACGGATGTAAAAAGCTATCAAGGAGTGCTCCTTCATGACTATTCATTGCCATTACCCACTATTTCTATATCAATATATTCAACAGCTATACCCATTATGGCTTAACTCGCTTCGCATGTGCCCGGCTCTCTGCCTGAGAAACACGTAGACGATAAGGATCCAGGAGGCGGTGAAGAACCCTACGATCAGGGTAATCTCAAAATCAATCTCTTTTTCCTCTGAGGGAGGCCCTATCTTTATGCTCGTCGACCTGAGTGTAAAGCTACACGCAAAACCCAAGCCGAGGAGCCTACCGAAAGGTGTTCCACCATACCCCAGTATCTCTATGTTTGTCCCATCTGGCAAAGTATAATAGCAGCAGCCTGGAGCAAGCTCCGGCGAGTACCCGCTTTCCTCAAAATATAGGGCTAAGCCCGAATACCAATCGTAACTGCTGAGAATCGATATGAAATTATCGGGGTCAGGGTTTAAAACTCGAATTTGTAGGGGTCTGCTCTTTTTCACATACCAATCTACATCACTATCCCATATTGTGATTACTTCCCCGTGTAAGATGCTGCCGTTTTCAAGTTTAACCATGGGTATTCTCTGACCCTTAGCAGGCATCCTGTCTACCCAGAAAGGTATGTAGCCAATATCATGACCCATGTATTTCGCCTCACGGCTGGAAACGTTCACAGTCAAAGTGACATTTCTATAAATGCTCACCCAAGATGTTTGACACTTATTATACTCTCTGATGCACCAGTATGCTTCTCCCGAGACATTGAGCGAGACAGTGAGTTCAACAATCCCGCAGCTCTCCCTGATAACCTGCCATCTTAGAATTCCTGGGCTCTTGCTGCCGAGGAAAAAGATTAAATGCGTCACGTTGCCATACTCGAAACCAGCGTCGTATTCGGCGAAATCCCCTTCGGAGAGCCACTTCGAGCCCCCTTCAGAAGCGGGAAGCACCGGCTTTCCAAGGAATAGAATCAGAAAAAGGACAGAAACCAGCTTGCGGCAACGTGTTCTCATGGATTCTCCAGCTAGCGCTTACCTTGTAATGCTTACCTCGTAATTCCGAATGCTGTTGCTAGCTCGGCTAACCGCATATGTTGCACTATTGGAATTCTCTCCATAGACAGAAAAGGGCACTATACGATTGTCACCATTACCGACATTATATACTATAACTCCATTCATAAGAGCGTAAAAATGGTAAGACCCGCTATACCCTGCGGGTGCACCAACAGATGCATAGTGGATAGTCTTATAAAAATAGTTCTGACCCTCATTATAGTCTCCGGAAACATGAAGATAAACATTATAAGTGGGATCATACAAATTTTGGAATGCACTTCCAGCCGTCACGAAGACTATGGCAGCAAGAGAGAGTGGTAAGAAAATGATGAAAAACGTGTTTTTTAGACAAATATTCTTTACTAACATTTTTCATCGGTATTTTATGAGAATGGAAGAATATAAGTATTTTTTAAAAAACATAAAAGCTATATGGACATAAAAGCTGTTTGAAGGAGTGCTCATTTTTGCCACTCATTAGCACTAGCGCGCGCTTATTGGCACACCGTAGCACCTGCAGTTAAGATAGTGAGTTATCTCAGATGTCTCAAAAGTGTGCGGGAGATCCATCTCGCTTAAACATAGGGTTCCACGCCACTGGTCTAGAGGCCTGTAGAGGCTTGGGATCCGTCGAGTTGAAACATCGTAGAAGCGCGCGCTATGTGCTGGAGCTAGTGGCTTACTTCGATAACGGAAAACACGCGATCTGTGGCACTGATATGCTTGAAGTTAATATACCGGAGGGCTCTAAGGTGCTGGAATACATTACGATTCAATCTTGCCTTAAGCCATTTACATCCAAATGGGAGTTGAGCGACGAGGAAGTTAGAAGAGCAGAGGAGGCCAGCAGTACTGTAGAACTTGGGGGTATTGGAAGAAAAAAAGGTCATGGTCATGATACTGGACGCGCGCGTAGCTATTGTCTTAAGATTCTAAATTCTTTTCACACTTATTGTTAAGAAATGGTGGGCCGGCCTGGATTTAGCGCGCGCTTATAATTCAGCCTCCTCTCTAACTTTCATACTTAAGGACGATGAGCGATAAAGAAGTTGAAGGAATAAATAAAACTTCTAGTGTAGAACTGGGAAACTGGAAGGAAAATAGCTAAAGAATATACAGAGGATGGCAGGATCGCTGAGATTGGAAAGGCGGAATTCATAGCGGAGGAGGTTAAAATTAAAGTTGCAAATAAGAAGGTAGACTTAGTTTTTAGGACAGAAGATAATCACCTCGTGGTTGTAGAGGTTAAATCAAGTAGGACTTCCGAAGAGGAGCTTGCGGATTATGTTAAGGACGGTTTGAAGCAATTAAAGGGCTATAAAGAGCATATTCAAGAATACGGCTTGGATTTAACTGAAAAAGGAATAGGGATTGAGGAGGGGGAGAACATCAAAGCCTATATAGTCGTTTATGTCTACTTCGACTTAAAGGGTAGAGAGATTAAAGTCGGACATAAATCTTTAGGAGAGGGCTAAACGATCCACTTGAATTTCCAACCTCTTTCTTTCTCAAGCTTCTCAGCCTCCCCTTTCGTCAATACCACCACCATTATGATTTCATGCTCGACCTGATAGTATTGGTGTCCGGTATCCTCAATAAGCTTATTCAACTCATACAAGCCCATATCTATAATATAATCGTGTTGCAGGGCGATCTCAATGCTATGCCTCTTGCCCTTGAAATCAAAGCTAACCTCCTGTATTGACCATTTTGTTCCATCGCGCGCGCCGAAACATAACCAGATGGATTCTGCATGACCAGTAAAAATAGTTTTTACAGCGCGTTCAGCACGCTAGCTTTTTTCAACGGCTCGAATTTGAAACTACAGTAGGCTGAACCAGCCTACTGGACTTACTGCAAGGATAAAGAGGATTAGACCGGGGAACTCGCCTGTTGATAGCATGAGAAACCACGCAGGTAACAAACTGTAAAAAAGAAGTGGGCCCGGAGGGATTTGAACCCCCAACCTACGGGTTATGAGCCCGCCGCTCTAACCTGGCTGCTCTCTTCAATATGTGACGCACGTGCGCTACATATTGAAGATTTAAGCTACGGGCCCCTATGTTTTCTTGCTATAGCAGGGTATAAAAGTTTTTCTTTCGCAGTGTTTAAGCATTGCATAAAAAGTGCATACGTCAACATATACACGCTGCCAATTTAGTACACTAAGACATAGTTATGCTTAAGAACCTTGTCAACTATTATTAGGTGATGGACCCTGAGCTTAGAAAGCGATTTGTGGATTCGATAGAGTACCTTAGAAGTATGAACTTCTTCCAAAATTTCTCTAGCTTATCGTCAGAGGAGATTCTCGAGGAGATTTTCGATGGCGAGATAGATTACAGTGTTTTCTGGTGGGACGAGGAGAAATTCTTAGAGAAGGTGAAGGAAAAGAGAAAAGGAGGGAGAACCCACGGGCAGCTTCTGAAGAAGTCGCTTGAGGAGCACGAGGAATACTGGATGAAGGCGAGTGTCTATCGCGTAGACTTAGAGCTGGCATTCTTCGACAGAAAAAGGGTTTTCGTAGAGGATTGGGAGATAGAAGCTGATAATGGGATGGGGATTGGCTTGATGAAAAAGCTCGCTAGGATTTCTAGAGGGCTTTTTGAACCTCTGAGTATGCAAGAGGAGTGGAAGCGGGATATAAAGATTAGAGGATACGAAGAAAGGGTGTGTTGCATAGTGTTCTTTAAGTCAAAGGGGGAAGAGTATAGAGTAGACTTTACAAATTATGGCGAGATACTCGTAATGAATCCAGTAGTTAAAAAGATAAACGAGCTAATTAATGACACTGGATATCAGTATTATTGCCTTGATGGCGAGATAGATTACATAGTTTATGTAGTCTTTTCAGATGATGAAGTAGAGAAATTAAGGAAGAGAGGGTGGAAGCTCTCTCTGCCCTGAGACGAAGTTATTAATTAAGATCCGTAGTTTGGATTCCAGACTATGTCCCCTATGGTGTATTCAACTCCCTCTTTAAACTTGGTACTAATTATCTCATCCAAGTCTCTGAGGTATATGGCTATGTGGATGCCAAACTTAGCTTCACGTAGATAATTCCACCTCTCCTCAGTAAAATAATTTGTCAGTTTCTCTCTACCCTCGTCTAGACATTTTCTTGGATATCTGCTAGATGTTGCTGTGGTTTTAATCTCCACTATCGCCACCAGCCCGGTTTTATGGTAAACATAGAAATCTGGTCCTTCTGTTTGATACCCTTGGAAAACCTTGAGCTCCTCTTTGGGTATGCCGGTTGCCCCCGATACTACCTCCCTAATCTCTTCTTCAAGATAGAACCTTGTGTAATCTTGACCAATTTTCCCAACTTGATTCTTGACCCTTGGATCCTCTCTCGGAACCCCTTCATTAAGCAGGTCTCTTACTTCTTCAGCCATCCTCATTAAGGCTGTCTTGGGGCTTTCAAGAAAGATCTCATGTTCCGATGATGCTTCACTCACCCCTGTGAAATACTCTATTATGAGCTTGTTTCTCTTTTCGTCGTACTCTACGCTTTTTATCTGTCTGAATTGGCTGATCATAACCTTGCAGAGGTACTGCTTGGATTCCTTATGAACAAGCTTGATTGAATGCTCTTTGCCCTCGTAGTCCATTATCGCAAAGATAACTGCTGGGCCATAGTCTCCAGTCTTATCATAGTGCAGGTCTTTATCCAATAATAATTCGCAAACTTCTTCTCCATTTACGATCAGCATATATTTCCCTGAGCTGAACGCAACGTTGAACGGTGCGTTTGCCTCCCTAAGTACGGTTTCGACGAACTCGTAGACGGTGATCTTGATTATTGTCACCTCGACTTCCTCGCCTAGATCATTAGGAAGGTCGAATTCGAACGTTAGTCCATAGTTCTTGTAGAAGGTTCTTCCCTTTACCTCAAGCTTTATCCAGCAGGGTTCGTTGCCTAGATACTGGGCTAGCTTTTTCTTAGGTATACAGATCCTCAAATTGTCCTTATGCTGCTTTAAAACGCATTTCACGATTATCCCGTCGGGGTAGTTGATTATCCTGTTGAGTTGCTCCCATGCCTGCTCGATGCTTTTCTCCCTCAGCTCGCTGACTGTCGCTGAGGCTAGTGCACATCCTTGAATTATGCTCTCAGGATACTTGAACGCCTTTTCGACAACGCTTCTAAGCTTGGTGCTTGCTGTTTCCCTGTTTCCCATGTTTGAGGCCAAGGCTTCAGTGTAAACTCTCTTCAAAACGTCCAGGAGCCATTTCGCAGCATCATATCCAAGGTTTTTCTTGACGCAGTTTATCAGCTCCAAAACCTGTTTTGCGAGCTGAGCATCGTAGATCGAAATTGATGAACAAAACTCCGTTATCTCGTTTTCAACGTTCTTAACGTACTCCTCGCCCTCCCTCTTAACTTTCTCAATAGCCTCCTCGCATGTTTCTCCCCCCTTAACGTAATCCGTTATTTTTCTAGCTGCTTCAACCCTGCTTCTGCTGCTTAACGCCTTAAGCCATTCAACGTTCTTCGCTAGGGTGTTGACCACGTCTAAAGCCTGAGCATCAGTTAGGCTATTGAGCAGAATCGTTTTAACAAGCTCCTCCTTGAAGCGAGTATCCATATGTTCTCAGGAGGGTGGAAAAAGAGAAGCGGGGATTAGTTGGAACCCATTTCACCGGAATTGAGACGACTGCTAAATTGCTGGAAGTATTAGGCGTCCATGACAATGAGACTTGTAGGAAGGTTAGGGGGGAGATTAAGCACCGTAGGAAAATTAGCAAGTCGGTTTAGAGGATAGCAAAAATGTAGATATGATATGCTCGCAAATCAGTTAAAAAAGACTTAAAAAGCATACTCCTGATAGTAACCCGCTATAGCGCGCGCGCACTCTAAGCTTGTCATATTCCTGTAGCGCGCGCTGTATGTGGATCTCTTCAACAGGACACGTAGGCTGAAGCCGGTGGATGAAGCATGAGAGCTCTACGGGACGAGTTGAGGGCTTATCGGGATGCTTCAGCATGCCTCTCTAGTTCTGTTTTTCTAGAGACGGCGAAGCTTGCCTCGCTGTTGCTGGCGGCGTTTATGATTTCCTCGGCGAGGCTTTCCGCCATGCTTTTCCTTGTTTTGAAGCTTTTCCTTTTCGCCCCGTCCACTATGTTTCTTATCGCTAGGTCTACTCTTCTCCCCGGGGAGATGTCTACGGACTGGTAGTAGACTATTCCACCGTAGCTGACTCTGGTCGTGTCCTCCCTGGGCGCGGAGTTTACGAGAGCATCCACAAAGACTTCAACAGGGTTTCTGCCGGTTTGGATGCTTACTATTTCAAAGGCGTGTTTAACAATGTTTATGGCTTTAGCTTTTCTCCCGCCTGCTCTCGCTGTTTGAGCAACCCTGTTAACCAGGCGTTCAACAACGTTTACGCTGTACTTCCAGAATTTTCTCTTCTCATGTCTCCCCCCCGAGTGCGGGATGACTACGGGCCTTAGGCTAACTACTTGAGCCAGCCCCGGGTCTTTAACCTCTATCCCGCTAATGTCCCACTTGTCGAACAGCTTGCATTCTACGCTTGTCTTAGCCAAGAGTCGTGTTTAAACCGGCCTGCGACAGTTTATATAAAGCTTACCTCGTCGGCTTCTGCTTCTTGCCCTTTAAAAGGGCGTCTAGAGAAACCCCGTTTACGCTTATAACCTTATATCTTACTCCCGGGATGTCTCCCATCGACCTGCCCAGCGTGCCCCCGATCCCTGCAACTATTACTTCATCCCTCTCGTTTATGAAGTTTAAGCCTCCGTCCTTCGGCACGAACGCCGTTATCTCTTTCCCGTTCTTTATAAGCTGGACCCTGACGCATTTCCTGACCGCGCTGTTAGGCTGCTTGCTGGCTATCCCGACTTTCTCGAGCACGACGCCCCTCGCCATGGGGGCTCCCTCAAGCGGGTCGTAAAGCTCCTTCAGCCTTAGCACCCTCTTAGTGTAATACTTATAGCCCCATCTAAACTTCCTACGAGCTTTTATCAGGCTTCTGGCTGCGAATTCTCCTTTACCCAAACCCTAGAATGCTGTGAAACAGGGTCTTATTAAGTTTCCGACTGCTACCTTATCTTCACGTCGCTGAGGCCGAAGTGCCTCCTAGCTATTTCCCTTATTCCCTGTATTCTGAACCCGTTTCTACCTATTGCCCTACCCTTATCCGCGTCGTCAACCATCAGGTAGGCCATTCTCCCTCCTTTAACACCGTTTTCAAACCGTATTTCCAGCACTTTAACAGGGTGGAGGGCCCTTTTCAAGAAGGTTTCAACATCCTCATGATATTCTACTATCTGCACTTCCCTCCCTATTCTCCTTGAAAAATGCTGGAGCAGAATCCTGTAGCCGCGTCTTATTCTCTCAGCATCCTCTGGCTTAAGAAGGAAGAACACTGTTTTGTCATCGTTTGCCATCACGCAGTCTATCGCTCGGGTGCCGGTTGCACTCTCAAAGAAGCCTATGAAGCTCAGCTCCTGGTTTGACCAGCTTATTCTTGCTTCATCCCTGCTTGTCATTCTGCTTGGTTTCCTCCAGTATTCCTGACTCCCCCTGGTTCAATATTCCTATAACAGAAGCGGGGTGTTTTAAGTTTAACGCTTTACCCAGCGCGACTCGAGAGCCCTCGTAAACTATCGCGGGTGTTTTAGAAAGCTCTACCGCGTTCCGAAGCCTGCGTAAGAATGATTGGGGAAGGCTTGAAACATAGATTACGCCCTCCAGCTTACCCTGGAGTAGAAGCCTGTACACCTCGTTGAACCCGGCTACGAAAGAGCCTGTTTTAGCAAGCAGTTCAAGTCGGCTGCTTAGCGACACTCTCTCCGTCATCGCTGTTCTCACTCCTGCTTAAGAAGCCCCCTATATCAACATATACTTTAACCATTCCTGTGCCGGCGAAAACCTCTGAACCTGCTAGAACCCTCTCCGTCATACCGAGTAGCTTGTCTTCAGCGCCCGATACAGCTCCTTCGACAAGAACCTGAACAGCCCTTTCGAAAGCAGCCTTGGCAAGCACGCTCTGCTTCCTGCCGCTTACACCATGCCTGCCTATCTGCTTTATCTCCCCGTCCTGCGTCATGGCGCTTGCAACAAGCGAGAGGTGTCTCCAGTCAACGTCCAACCCTTGCTCGTTAAGCGTCTTCCACATCTCGTTTATCAAGGCGGCTCTAGCAGCCTCGATGCCCAGCACGTTCGCGATCTCGTGAATATCGTTGCTTATAGTTCTCGTATGGTCCACCTCGGGAATGTTGAAAACCTCAGCCAGGTTGCTCCCCTCCGTTATGATGCAGTACTCGTTACCCTCCTCCTTCAGGAGGACTCCCTTAACCTTAGTTATCCCGCTGACAGGCGTCTTTCTAATCTTAGACTCGAACTTCTGCGGGTCTGCTTTAATAGGCAGCTCGAAACTCCCGTCGCTCTTAACGTTGAACTTAAAGCCCAGTGTCTTAAGAACGTTTTCAACATCCTTCTCCGACAACCCTCTCTCGCTTAGCCATTCTTTAACCGGATGTATCACCAGATAGTCGTAAGCCATCGTGGTTTTCAAGCTTATTCTTGCGACGTCTTCAATAGTGGTGTACACGAGTTTTCTTGCAACCCTCAGAGCCCTGCTGTAATCCTTGTTGTACGGGCTTTTAAGATAAACCGTCATCATGGGTGTTTTCGGAGTTTTCCTAGCGTCGAGCAGCTCTATCAGCCGGGGCAGGCCAAGGGTTACGTTGGCCTCTCTAACCCCGGCGTAGTGGAATGTCCTAAGCGTCATCTGCGTCCCCGGCTCACCTATAGATTGGGCAGCGACAACTCCAACGCTTTCACCAGCCTCCACGAGTGCACGACGATACTCTTTCAATATCTGCTCCACCACGTTTCTAACAGCCTGCTTGGATAAGCCTTTGGAGACTATCGCGTGGAAAGCCTCTCTCTGAATATTGACTGGAAGAAGCCTCCCGTACTCCTCTATGATCCTCTTAACCGTCTGCCTGTCCGCCGGCTTCCCCTTTTTGACGGTTGAAAGCGCATACTCCTCTATTATTCTCCTTGCGTCGACAGACTTGCCGTGGTCGCTCTTAGACGGGTCAACCCCGTCCTCGCCATATATAACGTCAACCATGTTCCCGTACGAGTCTCTGACAGTGCCGTCGTACTCAACCCTGAGTGACTCAAGCGCGTGGATGAGCCTACGCTGAAGATACCCGCTCTGCTGCGTTCTAACGGCGGTGTCGACTAGAGACTCCCGCCCACTCATGGAGTGGTAGAAGAGTTCCACTGGAGACAGGCCAGTGTAATAGTTAGACTTTACGAAGCCCCTGGCAACTGGGCTGAGGTCCCCCTTGCTGAAGTGTGGCAAAGGCCTACTAACATATCCTTTAAAGATCCTCTTGCCGCGGAGCGCCTGCTGGCCTAGGCATCCGGATATCTGGCCCACGTTAAGGTCTGAGCCCCTTGCACCTGTTTTAGTCATTATAACCATGTTGTTATCCAGCCCTAGGGAGGAGGAGACGAGACTACCCACCTTGCTCCTGACTTTAGAGAGAGCATCCATTATGTATGCTTCCAGGCTCTCCTCCTCGCTCATCCCCGGTATCCTCTTAATCCTCCCCTTGCTCCAGTCCTCCAGAAGACTGTTCACTTCAACGTCAGCCTGGTTAGCCTCGTTCTCAACCTGTTCCTGAACATCCTTGGGGAGGCTCACATCCCTGTAGCTGAAGCTGAATCCTCTTAGGAGCAGGAACTCCCTAACCATTTTCTGGAAGGAGGATATGAATCTGTGTCCCTCCTCAGACCCGTATTTCTTAATAATCCTGTGGAGAATCGTGTCAGCCTTTTCAGCGCCTATCGACGCCTTATCTATCACTCCAGAAACCAGTTTGCCGTTTTTCACTATTACCTCTGCCTCGTCTTTAGACGGGCCGCCTACGCTAGTCTTGTTAACATAGTTGAAATCTTCTTTGAAAAGGAGGCTGACCGCTTGTCTGCCTGTCCATAGTGGCACGGGTTTCTTAACCTCTGGCTCAGGAAGCTCACCCTCGTAGCCCGCGGCGTAGACGATCCTTGCAAACTCCTCCTTCGTAAGGTAAGTGTCCTTTCTGGTAAGCAGGTAGGCTCCGGTTATGAAATCCCTGATAGCACCCATTATGGGTGCACCGTACCTGGGTGTCAAATAGTGTTTCTTAACTCCGAGGAGCATGCTTGTCTCAACATGGGCCTCGATGCTCTGGGGGACATGCAGGTTCATCTCGTCGCCGTCGAAGTCAGCGTTGTAAGGCGGGCAGACGCTCGGATGTAGCCTGAAGGTTTTACCTGGGAGAACCTTCACCCTGTGCCCGAGCATTGAGAGACGGTGTAGCGAAGGCTGCCTGTTGAAGATCACGAAGTCCCCGTCGAGAAGGTGTCTTTCAACAAGGAACCCTATGTCGAGAGCCTCTGCGAGGGAATCCCTGTTCTCGACGAATTGAAGCTTATGCCTAGCGCCATTCGGCCTAATGACGTATTCTGAACCAGGATGTATGAAAGGCCCGTTTCTAACCAGTTGAACCAGCCAGTCCCTGTTCCAGTACGTAACCCTCTCTGGAACAGTGAGAATCTTAGCGATCTCCTCCGGAACACCGACCTCGTCTATGCTTAGATAGGGGTCTGGCGATATGACTGTTCTAGCGGAGAAGTCAACCCTCTTACCGGAAAGGTTCTTCCTGAACCGTCCCTCCTTGCCTTTCAGCCTCTGGGCTAGGGTTTTCAGGGTTTTACGGGTCCTGTGTTGAGCTGGAAGAATACCAACAGCCTCGTTGTCGAAATAAGTTGTGACATGGTATTGCAGAAGATCCTCGTGGTCCTGTATTATAAGTGGGGACGCGCCTGACTCTATGTACTCCCTTATCCTGCGCGCAGTCCTAACTATGTCTACAAGCTTATGCGTCAAATCATCCTCAGACCTCTCCCCGGTTTCAAGTATTATTGAGGGCCTCACTTGGATAGGCGGCACAGGCAGAACCTCTACCACGTACCAAGCCGGATGAGCTGCCTCAGGGTCAATGTTTAGAAGCCTAAGGTCATCGTCCGGAATCCTGTTTAAACGTTCCCTTATGATCCTCGTGTTCAAAAGCCTTAGCACACCGTCCGGATCCCTCTCGTAAAACCTGGTTGGCCGTTCGAGCTTAACCTGATACTTGTCGGCACCGCAGTGGGGACACCTGTTTGACCTTCTCACCTCATCCTTTATCTGATCGAAAATCTGGTCGGGAACAATCCCATAGTTCTCCTCAAACTCCCTTATCTTCTCCTTGTAGTGGTTAATCCTCTCGTTAGGCAGGAGGATCCTGCCGCACTGCCTGCACGTCGACTGGAGAACCCTCTCTATCTCCCTTGCGAAAGAAACGTGTATTACTGGAACCGGTAGCTCAATATGTCCGAAGTGCCCGGGACACTTGTCCGGAAGGTTTCCACACGTCTTGCACCTCTGCCTAGGCTCTATCGTGCCTAGCCTAGTATCCATCACTCCTCCGGGAACGGAGAGACCATCCTGATCGTAAGTCTCATCTGTGGTGACCTCCATTACAGAGAGCCTTCTGATCTCTGCTGGAGAAAGAACTCCGAACTTTATTGAGTCAACCTGCTTTATCTCAACCTCTTGACTCATCTTAAACCCTCTCCTTAACCTTGAGCCTTGGGAAAATCCCTAGGCTCATCAACTCTTGGAGTAGAAGCTTGAATGCGTATGATATTTCAATCCTGCTCACGTCTTTCCCCTTCTCGCAGAGCGGGCACACGTATTTCTTCTGCCTAGCATCATAATAGGCGAAGGTCCCGCACTTTTCGCAGACATGGACGATCGTCCTATCAGACTCTTCAAGCAGCCTGTCTTGAAGTAGCCTGGCTGCACCATGCCCCACGAGACAGTCCCTCTCCATTTCGCCGAATCTTAAGCCTCCTCCCCTCGACCTTCCCTCAGTAGGCTGGTGAGTAAGCATCTGGACCTGCCCCCTAGCCCTAGCGTGCATCTTATCCTTAACCATGTGGTGAAGCCTCTGGTAATACACTATTCCCATGAATACTTTCGCCTTAAACCGTTTCCCAGTGACGCCATCTATGAAGTTGAACTCCCCATATGGTGAAAAACCATGTGCCTCAAGAATACTCTGAACCTCCTGCTCAGGAGCATGTATGAATGTTGTCCCGTCCATCTGCCGGCCTTCCAGGGCTGCGGCAGTGCCGAAGAGGGATTCGAGGAAGTGGCTTATAGTCATTCTGGAGGGTATTGCATGCGGGTTTATCAACGCGTCTGGAACCAAGCCGTCTTCCGTGAAAGGCATGTCGCACTGCGGGACAAGCATTCCCACAACACCCTTCTGCCCTGATCTTGATGCAAACTTATCCCCTATCTCAGGAATCCTGTGGTCCCTTACCCTTACTTTTATCAGCTTGTTGTTCTCAAGGTCCTCAGTTATTAGAACACTGTCGACAAAGCCGCTTTCAGAAGGCTTGAGCGCCACTGAGGAGTCCCTCCTAGCCGGAGCCTGGAAAACAAGCTCCTTATATTCCTCGAAGAACCTCGGCGGGCTTGATCTCCCAACTATAACGTCCCCGCCTTTAACCTCGGCTTCAACAGACACTATCCCATCCTCCTCGATCTTCGCATATGCCTCGTCACCCCTGTAGCCCCTGACTTGAGAATCAGGCTTCTCTATTCTGTCAACCTCCCCCATTGGATACCTCCTTGCCTCAACCTCGTAAGACCTGTATGTGGTCGACCTTGCAAGCCCACGCTGGACTGACGCTGCGTTCAAAACTATCGCGTCCTCCATGTTGTACGGGTGAGACATTACTGCCACCAGAAAGTTTTGGCCTATGGGCCTCTTATCCAGCCCGATGATCCTGTCAACCTTTGAAGCAACCAGCGGAAGCTGCGGGTAAGTAGTCACATGGAAAGTAGTGTAGAAAGAGTTACTGATATTGGTGAAGGGGAGCCCGAGGGCCTGCTTAGCCATAGCGGCCTCGTAAGTGTTTCTGGGAGAATGATTGTGCTCTGCAAACGGGACTGAGGCTGAGACGACGCCGAAAATAAGGAGTGGAGATATTTCTAGATGAGTCGTGCCCTCCCTAACATCCCTGATGGATGTTGCTATGACAGCGTTCTCCTCCTCGTCAGCGTCTAGAAAATCTATTATGCCGTTGCTTACAAGGTCGTCGAAAGTTATCTTCCCCAGCGCCAGCTTAGAAACATGGTCCCTAGTAAGCTTAACCAAGCCGTCTTCCACAACTATTAAAGGTCTTCTAACCCTTCCAGCGTCAGCATTAATATAGATCTCTTTAACAACTCTACCGCCATAGTTAAACTCGTAGTATGCAACGTTTGTCTCGGAGGGCAGCAGCCCTCTCCTCCGCAGGTTCCTAATCTCTCTGACAAGGGCCTCGCCAGAGTAAGAGTAGCCCACTAGGATACCGTCCAGGAATATTTTAGCCGCCGAGGAGCGCTCATCCGGGCCAGCCTTATCAATGGTTACTAGGCCGAATTTCAAAAGGATTTTCTCAACAGTAGACTTATCCGCTGAAACAGATATTTGCGCGCCTATGCTCATGTTCTTAACGAGCCCACAGTTCACTCCCTCAGGCGTCTCGTTTGGGTCGAGCTTACCCCATTGCGTCGGGTGCAGGTCCCTAGCGTCAAAGTTCGACTGGCTCCTGCTAAGGGGAGACTGGACTCTGCGCAGATGGCTCAAGACAGACAGGTAGTTAGTCCTGTCCAGGAGCTGAGTAACCCCGACCAGCCTCTTTCCCCAGTTTCCGGTTGCCATGGCCTGGTTTATCGAGTCGGTTATCAGGCTTGTCGTGATTAGGTTTGAAAAGGAATGTACAACCCTGTGCCTCAGACTGGATTTTTCAAGCTGGTACCTGAAGTCCCTGACCATTCTTCTGAAAGCCGTCCTGAAAAGCTCTGCCAAAAGGCCTCCCGCAAGCCTAATCCTCTTATTTCTGTAATGATCCTTATCATCCGGGGGACGCCAGCCTAGTTTCATCGCGAGAACCCTTTCAGCCATCTCGCACAGGAAGAGGGCCTTCGCATACCTGGAGTTTTCATCCAGCCCCACGTGGGGGAGTAGAATCTTATCCAGAACATTCTGAGTCTTGCTTAAGCGAACCTTGTCGGACTGGCCGTAGGCAACCCTGTTGCCAATATACATTACAGCGTCATCCTTGCTTAAGACGTTTTGAGCAGCGTCGAAAGAAGGCGCTAAAAGCTCTTGTATTTCTGGGAATGGTGAAACAAGTTCAGCAATCTCCCTGTCGGAACCCATTCCAAGGGCTTTCAGCATTATAACGAACGGAACCTCCTGCCCAACCCCCGGGAGATACACTTTCAACTCGTTGTTCTGACCCTTCAGCCTGACTTCAACCCTAGTCCTGTAGCCGACTGTTGTTGAGAAAACACGCGCAATGTAGAAGGAGTAAGGCCCTATTTTCTTCTCTTCAAGAATTATCCTGTTTGGAGCAAGATCCTCGACACCCACTATGACCCTTTCTGAGCCGTTAATTATGAAGTAGCCTCCCGGGTCGTAAGGGTCCTCTCCGAGCTTAACCCTGACCACCGGGTCTAGGCCGGCGAGCGCACAATACCTAGAGTTAACCATTACCGGCATCTCGCCTATTAAAACCTCGTGCCTAAGCTCCCGGCCGTCCTTCAGCTCCTTAACCTCCAGATAGATTGGAGCAGCATACGTGAAGTTTCTAAGCCTAGCCTCCATCGGGTAAATGTTTCTAACGGCACCGCTAGGTTCAACTATCCTCGGCGCGCCAACCCATACTTTACCGAGCTCTATTCTGACAACCTTGTCCTCGACAGTAACCTCAATATTCTTAACCTCGTCCACGATCTTCTGCATATCCTTGTCGATAAACTCGTTGAAAGAATCTATGTGGTGCCTAGCCAGCCCGATGCTCCTAATATAGTTCTCCGCAACTATCCAAAGGTCATCGTTATTAAGCTCTTCAGCCATGCTGTTCAAACCGTCTAACCCTCCACCACGATGCGGTAGGCCAAGGTTACTCCGGCAACCTGGCTCTTTCTAGTTATCTCAAGAACGTCTCCCGGCTTAGCCCCGATCGCAGCCGCCACAGGGTCGCTGGCAAGGATCTTAGGGAGTTGAGAAGGCTTTATATTGTACTTTCTGAGAAGCGCCTCCCTCTCCTCGCTAGATAAAACCTTGTGAGAGGGCACTAAAACATGTTCGAGTATGTTCACTTTACTAATGTTTTTCTTACTAACCAAGCGATTTCGTCAGGATACTGAAAAAGGGGGTAATAAACGTTTCCCCCGTGTTTCAAGTGTTGAGGAAAATAAGCCTGCTTGAACAAGCCCCGGGAACCCTTTTCAGCCCTGTCAGACCCGGGGCGGAAAAAGTTAAAAAACACCTTTAGGCAGGAGAATCCGGCCCCGCGGTAGCTCAGCCTGGTAGGGCAGCATAGCACGCTGCGTCAAAAGCTTCCGGCTGTAGTCCTCCACCTCGAGTGGAGGCGTCTCAGCCTACCGGGCGAACAGAAACCGGAGTGTCGCTGGTTCAAATCCAGCCCGCGGGATTTTTCAAGCCTCTCACGCATTCTTAAACCCGGTTCGATTAGCCCGGGGGAGGCATTTAAAGGCTAAGGCTTGACATTAATGCTTAAATACTGTTGTGAACCCCGCTTCCCGTGATGACGCGGATGGGAAAGGCTCAAGAAGTATTCAAAGCAAGGGTTTTCGAAGCGCTTAGTGATCCAGCTAGACTAAGGATAGTTGGCTTTCTGAGAGACGGTGGGAAATGCGTTAGCGAGATCGCTGAGAAAACAGGGATTCTTCAGCCCTCGGTTTCCCGACACTTGAAGATTCTTAAGGAGTGTGGAATAGTTAAGGAGAGTAAGCTCGGCAGCAAGAGGGTATACAGGATTACTGACCAAAGAATATTTAGAATTGTCGACTCCCTGGACCCCCGGCTGGAGGAAAGCCTGAAGAAGCAGGTTTACGAGAGCATTATTTAATGCTGAACAGTAGGGTTAGCCGTGTCGCTGAGCCTTAGAGGCTTATAACTGCTACCGCCTAGATTAATCTGGATTTCAAAGCTTGAAACCGGTTTGACCAGTTATCATTCGAGGTGCTGAGCCAGCTCCCTGCTTCCTTTCCAGAGGGCAGCGTGCGCTTAAAAGCGTTAAGCAGCGACTCGGCATAACAGGGATGGGAAGGGATTTGGCGTCACAATATTAAATATTTGGGGTCGACATATAGCCCACTAGGCTTTCCACCATTTTGAAACCAAGTATTTTACATTATTCCCATCCGGGTCTGAGATCGCGAAGACGAACAGTTTTTTAACGGAGGTTGCAAGCCTTCCCGCTCTGATGAAGTCCGGCGCATCTATCCTGTCCCCCTTCTTCTTAACCTCAAGTATTGCGGGCGCATGGTCTATGCCTGGCCCATGCTCATATATTGCGAAGTCACACCCGAATTTAATGCCCGGCGTAACTACAAAACCCCTGTTCCTAAGATCCCTGTAAACTATGAACTTGCTCTTAAAATCCTCATGTATCCTTGAGGCCACTCTGAGCAGCTGGTCGAAAGAAACCTCCCGGTCCTCCCTGTCGACAACCCGTATAATTCCTTTTTCTAAAAGATACAGTCCCTCGAAGAGGTCGAGCGTAAGAGGAGCGTTGAAGTTCGAGTCCTTCGGCTTAGGAATCCCCAGGGGCTTTCCGAAGAAACCCATGCGGTAGACCTCTCGAGAGTGCTCTATGCTCCATATTATTAAACGATCGCCAACGAGCTCAGCAGTCACCTTAGCTTGCTCGCTTTCCAATTCTCAATCCTCCTCCTAGAATACGCTTAAGGAAAGCACTCTCGCAGCGTCGGCAGCGTCAGCAGCCCTGTCCGCAACCTCCTCAATCAGGTTTGCAACATCCTTCAGGAGAAGGATGGTTGAAACATCAGCCTTGGAAAATATTATTTTAATCTCCAGGGTTCTGAACAGGCTGTCAATCTCCTTCTCATATGCTTCAACGCTCCTAGCGTACTCCTGTATTTTCGAGGTTTCAAACCCCAGTGTGAAAATCACTTCCCTGAGCTTCATAACGGTTTCAAGCGTTTTGACAACGAGCTCTTTAAATCCTTCCCTAAGACTTTTTTCAATGGGCTTTTTCCTGAGGAAGAACTCTCTCAGTCTGAACACGATTCCCTCGCATAAATCAGGTATGTCAGTTAACGGGGCCGCTAGCCTCAGGAAATCCTCCCTGCTAGCCATTATGGCTCCTGCTTCAATAAGCTCGTTAGACAGTGTTCGCTCCGTCTCTATCGACTTGTTCTTAAGAACACTTATGTTCGCTAAGGCTTCGTCGAGCTTCGACGTGTCGCCGTCGAGGCAGGCTATGACGAGATTATGGACCTCTCTAATAGAATCTACGGCGTATCTCGCAAGCTCCTGGCATGTTTGAAGGAGCTGCCTCTTAAGCCTAAGGGTTGTCTCAGTAGGGTACATTTCCAGACTATTCCTATGGATAATAATATTCCATTCTGGAGTTTTAAGCTTTTTCCGGCTTCAACCATGCGTATTTATACGGCTGTTAACATCCGGTCACTGGTTAAATATCTGGCTTAGGGGTGGAAAGCATCTTGGAAAGCTCAGCTTGAAGACCCTCTACCCCTATTCTCCTCTGCTCCCTAGTATCCCTAAACCTCAGGGTCACACTGTTGTCTGAGAAGGTCTGGTGATCAATAGTGATGGCGAACGGTATGCCTATTTCATCCGATCTCGCATACCTGCGGCCTATGCTTCCGGAATCGTCGAAATTAACCTTGAAATCACTAAGCATCTTTGCAACCTCCTCAGCCTTCTTAACGAAATCCGGCTTAGAAAGCAGGGGGAAGACTGAAACGTCGAAAGGCGAGAGGTATGGCGGGGTTGAGAGACATATCCGTCCGTCCTCCTCAATCCTCAAACTATATTCTAGGAGAGCGTAGAGGAGTCTTTCAGCACCGAAGCTGGGCTCAACCACGTGGGGCACTATCCTCCTGCCTGAGGAAGAAACGAAAACATTCATGTCCTCGCCGCTAACCCTCATGTGTCCAGATAGATCGTAGTCAGTACGGTATGCAAAACCAGCGACCTCCGTCCACCCCCATGATTCAAGCAGTACTTCACAGTCGAAAAGCTGTTTAGCGTAGTGCGCCCTCTCGTTGGGAAGCTTCTCCCTGAACCTGAAAGCGTTCTCAGGAATCTTAAGCGCCTCTAGAAACCTCTTAGTTAGAACAAGGAAGAAGGGCAGCCAATTGTTGGTGAATAATCCTTTCTCAACAGCATCCTTAACCCTTATTTTTCTAAAGCCTGAAAGACCCTTCTCCTGGTCCTCCACAGTTAGAACAGGAATGTCGTGCTCCAGATAGTTTTTCTCAGCGGGCCCCGGAGAGTCCGGGTCGAAGAAGAACTCCACCTCCATTATCGTGAACTCTCTCAGCCTTATCGGCCCCTGTCTGGGAGAGACCTCGTTTCTGAAAACCCTGCCCACTTGAGCAACACCCATTGGTAGGCTTGACCTCCCGTGGACGTAAAGCCTCTTGAACTCGGTGAATATGCCTTGCGCAGTCTCAGGGCGAAGATAACCTATTTCTCCAGACCCCGCGCCTATCTCAGTCCTAAACATTAGAAGCCACTGGAACGCCCTAGAAAGATCACCCTTGCAGTTCGGGCATTTAACGCCCCTGGTGGAAACAACCTCGTCAATCTGCTGCAGTAAGGCTCCTTCAGGAATAGTGATCCCTGCCTCGCTTAGAAGATGGTCTGCCCTGTAAACCGCGCCGCACTTCTCGCATCTTAAAGCCTTATCCGTGAACTGGGTCTCATGGCCTGAGGCGACGTAGACAGGCCTAGGCCCTATTACAGGGGACTCTATTATCTGAAAGTTCCTAGAGTAGACGAAGTATTTTATCCAAAGGTTTTCCAGGCGCCTCTTAATCTCGAATCCAATATTTCCAAGGGTAAGTAGACCCCTCACCCCGCCGTATATCTCGTACGAGGGCCAGAATATACCCCGGCGTTTCGCCAACTCCACTAGAACATCCGACTTTCTCTGCTGCTTCAATGCCGACAAGCCCTTCACCGGAAAGACTGAAAGCCTAATAAACCTTAATTCAATCCCTGAAGGGGGCTTTAAAGCAGAGGCAGGCCCCCGGTAATCCTGTTCATCAACTCTTCGGGAGCAGGCCCCAGCCCTAGGCAGGTTACTGTGCCAGGCTCAAGCTCTGTAAGACCCATGTCTGAAACCAGATAGGCAGGTATGCCCTCGTTGGAAGCCGCCTCCTTGAGCCTGACCAGCTCTTCGAGGGACCCGGTTTTCAAAACGATTTTCCTCTGGCCTTCTTCAAACCATTCTCTGAGCCACTCAGGCTTGAGACGCCGAGCCTCCTCGGCGGCGGAAACTGCTGCATGCGCCACTTGAACACAGGTTTTTCCACACGACATTCTAAGGTCCATCCTGACCACTATGCACTGTTTAAACCTGAAGCTTTTCATCTCTTTTAAAAACCCGGGGAGCAGGATAAAAATATTGCACGTGCCCGGAGAACCGCTAAGCTTATTAACCGGCTTCAAGCGCAGCCCTCACCATGGTTACGTGCACATCATGCGGCAGACCCATAGACCCCTATGAGAGGTACGTGAAGTTCACGTGCTTCAACTGTGGGGAAGTAACCTTGTGGCGATGCGAGAAATGCCGGACTTTCGCGAGAGAACTTAAATGCCCCAAGTGCGGCTACATTATGCCCTAAGCCAGATTGTTTTATATTTTTGATTAAAAAAGCGGCTGAGAAAAACTTTATATAGGAAGCTGAAAACAATGAGCCGAAACCTGTTGCTGCGTGAAAGAAAACTTAGGCTTATAACCCGGTCACCCGGAGCAGTGGTGGTTGAAAAATGAAGCAGATAGTGTACACGCTGAGAGTCTTCCCCGGGGAAGGCGTAACCGACTTAGACCAGCTTCTAACGAGGATAAGCGGAAACCTTAAGAGCGGAAGGATCATTGCCTCCCAGACTGCAGACTTCTTCTTCGGAATGAAAATTCTCCTCATGAACGTTGAGGCTCCTGAGGTTGATGGAATATCCGACAGGATTGAGAGCGAGATTAAAAGCACCCCAGGGGTTTCAGACATGGAGATACTGATGGTGAGCAGGAAGATAGAGGTTTGGAAAGAAGATGGTTAGAACATCCAGCAGCGAGGACAGGAGGATAATACCCCTGAGAAACTATATTTTCGACATTCTCGAGAAGAAGAGGAGCATGACTCTTTCAGAGCTGCTTAGAGGCTTAGAGAAGGATGTTGGCAGAGTAAGCGTGTCCGAGGTTGAGAAGGAGCTTATGGCGATGGAAATAAGGGGATTAGTAAGGGTGTTTGCTTCAGGAAGGAAGGATCAGAGGCTGGAGTTCATAGGTTCAAGAGCATAGTCCTCCAGCGAGTAACCCTCCAGCCGGTTTCCCCCGGCCACTGGCTTTCAACATCAAGGTTTAAGAATATTATCCGGCTTAAAATCATTAGAGATGGGTGTTCAGCTGGGAGACATAATTCCGGCTAGGGAGATTAGGCTGGAAAACCTGGCCAACAAAAGGGTGGCGATAGACATGTATAACACGCTATACCAGTTTCTAACGATAATAAGAGGGGTGGATGGAAGACCCTTAATGGATTCTAAGAATAGGATCACCAGTCATCTCTCAGGACTCTTCTACAGGACTTGCAACTTCCTCTCCGCAGGTTTGAAACCAATATACGTTTTCGACGGCGAGCCGCCTAGAATTAAAAGGGGGGAGGCGGAGAGGAGGAGAGCGATACGCGAGGAAGCCTCCAAGAAATATGAGGAGGCCTTGGCGACTGGTATGCTTGAGGAGGCTCGAAAGTATGCACAGATGTCGGCTACTCTCGACGAGTATCTCTTAAAGTCTGCTGAGGAGCTGGTGAGGCTCATGGGTGTTCCAGTGGTCCACGCGCCCTCTGAGGGGGAGGCTCAGGCTGCGCACATGGTTGTCACCGGTGTCGCCGACTATGTTGGGAGCCAGGATTTCGACTCGCTTCTCTTCGGGGGCAGGATGCTTGTGAGAAACCTCGCGATAACCGGGAGGAGGAAGCTCCCGGGGAAGAAGGCTTACGTCGAGGTAAGCCTTGAAGAGATTTCCCTGGAGGAAGCCCTGCGAAGCCTTTCGATAACAAGGGAGCAGCTGATAGACATAGCATTGCTCGTAGGAACCGACTACACGGAGGGCATAAAGGGAATAGGGCCTAAAAGAGCCCTGGAGCTCGTTAAGAAAGGAATGAGTCTTGAAGAAATCTTCAGGAAGCATGGGGAAAACCCTGCGAGGCTCCAAACATACTACGAGGCTAAGGATTTCTTCCTCAACCCCAGGGTTAAGGATGTTGGGGAACTGGAGTGGAAAGATATTGACCAGGAAGGGGTCTTAAGGTTCCTGCACGATGAGCACGACTTCTCGCTGGACAGGGTTGTCAAGGCGGTGGAGGAAGTTAAGAAGAAGCGTCCAGCCGGAGCGCTTTCAAAATGGTTCTAGACTAGAAGCCGTAGTCCCCCCTTAAAGGCACGAAGATCACGGGCCCAGCATTACTCTTCCTCACCCTGCCGTCAACGTCTTTCTCCACGAGAATCAGGTTCTGCTCGAAGAATCTTGATTGAACGGGTATAACCATCCTGCCGCCTGGCTTCAACTGCTCTATGAGCGGTGGAGGAATCTTGGGCGCTGCTGCCGTAACGAGTATGCGGTCGTAAGGCGAGGCCTCAGGATAACCTTTGGAGCCATCTCCCTCGACGACCTTAATGACCCTGCTGAAGCCAAGCCTCGTGAAATTGGATTCGGCAAACTTCACGAGACTACTGTTTATCTCAACGGTGTAAACCAGGGGGCTGGGTGAATCCAGGCTTGGGCAGGTTAAAACGGCGAGCGTAGCCGCATGGTAGCCGCTTCCAGTGCCAACCTCTAGAATCCTGTCTCCTATTTGGACTTCGAGAAGCTCGTTCATGATGGCCACCATGTGGGGTGCTGAAATCGTCTGACCCGTGTCCCCGAGGGGGAGAGGAATATCGTCGTAAGCATACTCCAGCTGGCTTGGCCAGACGAACTCGTGCCTAGGGACCCTGAGCATCGCGTTCCTCACCATCTCTGTCTTCACAACGCCTTCTGCGACAAGCTGTTCAACAAGCCTCCTCCTCTTCTCCAGAAAAGGGTCCTGCCCGGCTGTTTCTCTCATCTCCACGCCACTATTTATTAACCCCTTGGATAAAACGTTTTTCAAGCGAAATGAGTAGGATCGTTGAACAGGTGCGTGGAAAAGGCCATCTGAACATAAGGGCTACGCACCCGACTACGCTTGCAACCACTGTTGACCCTGAAGTTAGCGTAGCCGGCGACTGCTTCCTGATGGTTTCTGCAGACAAGTCTCCCTCAACCCTTTCAGAAGAATTTAAGAACGCTGCTCGGAGACGTGTGAAGATCCTGGTTAGGATAATTGTCGGAGACCTTGAGGACGTGTTCGAATGCTATGGTGACCCAAGCCTCTCGTTCGAAGACGATAAGACGATGATTTTTAGGAAAAGCCGGTATGTTTGCGGTAAAACCGTGGGTGTTGAAAGCAGTAAGAGCGCGAGAGACATAGATCGCAGGATTGTTAAAAATCTCAGGAGGGGTTCTGAGGCCCTTATGGAGCTAACCGTCTTAGGGGAAGGTAGAGGCTAAGGAAAGATGTTTAAAACTATCTGTCGCGTTCCCCTCGGGCAAACTCCAGGAAACTCCGCTTAGCCTCCTCGTAAGGCATTTGAACAGGAGGATGCTTGAAGCAGTATGCTGAAACACTAACCAGCGGGCCGCCAACACCCCTGTCTAAAGCAATCTTGACGCCTCTTAAAGCATCTATTACTACCCCGGCGCTATTAGGCGAGTCTATGACTGAAAGCTTAAGGTCTATGGTTAAGGGAGCTCCCCCGAAATACCTTCCTTTAACCCATATGTAGCATATCTTCTCGTTCTCCAGGAAAGGAACGTAATCGCTAGGTCCTATGCGAAGCGGCATCTCGTAGGGAGACATTGCCCTGACAGCCGAGGTCTTGCTCTCCCTTTTAGAAGCAAGCCTCTGCTGCTCCAGCATGTTGAGAAAATCAGTGTCCCCACCTATGTTCAGCTGGTAGGATTCATCCACTTTAACACCCCTGTCGACGAGAAGCTTGATCAACGTCTTATGCAAAACGGTTGCGCCAAGCTGACTCATAACGTCGTCACCCGCTATCGGCAGTCTTTTTTCAGCAAACCTTGTCTGCCACTCGCTTGAAGAAGCTATGAACGTGGGCATGGCGTTCACGAAGGCGACGCCAGCCTCGAGCGCCGACTTAGCGTAGAAACGGCTCCCGTTCTCGCTGCCAACGGGAAGATAGTTCACCAGAACATCCGCCCCGGAGGACTTCAGCTCCTCAGCAACATCCACCTCCTTATCGTCTGAGAACTCTATCACTTCCCTCAGATACCTGCCGACACCATCTAGGACGGGGCCCCTCTTAACAGTAACACCGGTCCTAGGTACTTCCTGAAACCTTATAGTGTTGTTCGGCTTCTCGAATATTGCCTCGCTCAAATCCTTGCCAACCTTCCTCCTGCTGACGTCGAAGGCAGCTACGAACTCTATGTCCCCGGGCCGATAGCCCCCGATCTCCGGGTGTGCTAATCCGATTGAATCACCCTCCTTCTCCCGGTAGAAGTATACTCCCTGAACGAGCGCGGACGCGCAGTTTCCAACACCGGCTATTGCTACTCTGATCCTCCCCATATTGCAGTGAATAATATATTTTACCCTTATAAAATTATCTTGAGGCTGTGGAAACAGGAAACACCCTGGAAACACGCAGGCTACTTAAGCTTCAAACCGCATTTCCTGCAGTAACGCATACCCTCCGACACGGGGGCGCCGCACCTTGGGCAGAAGCCAACTACCTCACTAATCCTTTCAGGCTTCTCCTCCTGTTCTAAGACCTCCTCCGGAGGCTCGTAAGACTCCACGGCAGGAGCCTCCTCTTCATACGCCTGCTCAAATCCGGCTTCGTCTTTTTCAACGGTCTCCGCTTCCTCCCCACTGTAAGCAGCTTCAACCCCCGCCCCACTGTAAGCAGCCTCCTTCTGATAGCCTTCTTCAACAGCCTCGCTTGGAGCAGCTTCACCAGCGGCTCCTGCCGAGAAGGAGGCTTCACCAGCAGCTATGATCCTTCTCCTCGGCTTGATTAAAATCGAGCCTATTACAATTATTAAACCGGCTGAGAAAACCAGAGTCGTTACGGATATAAACGTGTTTTCGTTGATGTTGTAGTTTTCCACGGTTTCCTTTAAAATACCGCCCGGATTGTTATACAATACTTGAAGATAAAGGCTTAGCGCTATCAACAGTACGCCTAGCGCTAGGACATTAGCCTTATTCAACTCAAATGGTTTATTGTCACTAGTAGGTAATTAACTTTTCTAACGTTTAATAAAATACGGCTTAAAACAAGCCAAGACCTTGTTTTAAAACAGCTATTATAGTGAGGATGATGCAAGCCACGCTTAAAGCTAGCTCTACAGGGGAAACCAGCCCTTGGACGGTTGCGAAGTACAATGGCGGTGAGACTCCCGCAATCCCGATAACGATCCCCACTATGAACGCGTAGCGAACGATCTTCCTAAGCCTTGAGCCGAGCACCAGCCCTATCACGGAGGAGCCCATTATCAGGAGCCCTGCAATAACCAGATTGTAGGTTTCCCCCCCAGATATGACAGGGGAAAGCAAGTAGAGTATTGAGAGGACTAACGCGGGCCAGAGGCTGATAAGCCTGCTGCTAAAACCAGTACTCTCCTCCGAAACGGCTCCTCCAGTGTTCCCCCTCCTGCTCAACATTAAGCTACCCTCTTAACAGTTTTTTAAAAAGGTTACGTGCCTATGTTGACGACGTTGCCTGTTTCAGAGGATTTGAAGCTTGACTCAACTATCTCCAAGGCTTTAACAGCATCCTGCTCCCCGGGGCTGGGGTTTGCACCGTTAACAATGCACTCTAAGAAGTGTTTCAACTCGTGCCTAAGCGGCTCGCTCCACTCTGAAAAGGGGGTTATCCTATCGTCTTTAGAGCTCAGGGTTACTTGCTGAGAAACCAGATCTGCCTCAATCACTCCTTCTGAGCCTATTATTTCGAGGCTCCTTATCTTGAAGGGTGTCAGCCAGTTAGCTTGGATTATAGCCATCTTCTCAGCCTTAAAAGTCAGGAGTAGTGTAGCATAGTCTTCATGAATCCTGTGCATCGACCTTCCCATCTTAGCGTACACCTTCAAAGGGTCCTCTGAGAAAACGTGTCTCATCAAGTCTATGTCGTGTATTGCAGTGTCCAGCAGCACCCCTAGATCAGTTACTCTCTCAGGCCATCTTCTGACACGCATTGCTGAAGCCATGATTATCTCCCCAACCGCCCCTTCACCAACATAATTCTTAACCATGCTTACCGCAGGGTTGAACCTTTCGATGAACCCCACCATGAGCTTTACGCGTTCCCTCCTGGCTTGGCTGATGATTTCAAAAGCCTCCCTGAGATTCGGCGTGAACGGTTTCTCAATAAGCAGATACTTGAAGTTCTTATTGATGAGTTGCAAAGCCACCTCCTTATGCGTAGACGTTGGTGTTGAGACTACTGCACCGTCGTAAACGTTCTCAGGTATTTCTGAGACACTGGAATAGTGGGGCACGTTGTAAAGCCTGCCATAGGTGCTGGCTTTCTCAACATCTATGTCGCAGACTCCTCCGAGTCCCCCGAGTTCAGCAAGAACCCTGACATGGTTTTTACCGAAGCCGCCTGTCCCGACGACGATCACCTTAGGCTTCTCCCTGCTGGGGCTCAACAGTCCTATCATCTCACATGAAGTCTTTAAGCTTTAGGCTCCTTCTAGGCGGCTCGATCTCTATTCCCAGCGGGTCGAGAACCTGCTCGAAAGTAGCCCTCATAACGCTCAAGTACTTGTCTAAGTCTATTTCTTCTATCCTTGCCATTTTAACCGGCTTAACGCCTGTTTTAACCTTGACGTAAGATATTATGTCCCCCGCCTTAGCCTTGACACCGAGCTCCCTCTCAAGCTGCTTAGCCGCCTTAACGTGCTGAGGAGTGCTTTTATCATAATTGTCCACAGGCTTACTCAGCATAACGTCGAAAGCAAGCTCGTCAAGGCTCAGCTGTCTGTTCATAAGCTTCTCAACATAGTCGTTCATCATGCTTTTTATGCTTGCCACAGCAGAGTTGAACTCCTCCTCGTTTCTAACCCTGCTGAGAATGCTGACCATTTCGTGAAAGGCCTGCTTCACGAATTTCGGGGTTGAGCTTTTCTTACCTACTAGTCCCTTTATGTCAACGTTACCGTCTTCCGTCACCCCAAGATAGTTCTTCTTACGCTGGCTGAAAACCCCGTAGCGGTAAACCTTATCAATATTAAGCTCAATACTGTACCTGCTCCTTACAAACTCGATGAGTTTCTCCACCTCCTCCGGCTTAGGGTTTCTTAGAAATATGGAGTCAGTGTCTCCGTAGACAACCTCTATCCCGAGGGCCTTAGCGGTTTCAACAAGCTCCGTGAAAATGCCTCTGCCTATCCATGTTACTGTTTCAGCTGCACAGGGCGCGTAGAAATGGAAGGAATCCGCACCCATTACTCCATAGCTCGCGTTTATAAATACTTTTATCGCTCTCTGCACAACATCGTAGAAAGACCGCTTCTCCTCGTCCCTGGTTTTCCTCGCAAGGGGCTGATAGTACTTGACGCGCAGCTCTCTCAGGGCGCCTATTATCGAGCTCTCAATACCGGTTCTCTTCCTGCATATCCAGTGTGGAGAGTTCATCGGCGTGTTGCTTCTACACTCCTCGTGCCTACACCTAACTGTTTCATAGCTTATGTTGAAATTCATTATTATGCTTGGGTAAAGGGAGGCGAAGTCGAGAACAACAAGGTTGAAATACAGACCGGGCTTTGGCTCAAGCACTATCGCGCCCCTGTACTTCTTACCCTTTATTATTGCTTCAGACACCCTCTCGCTTTTAAACTGTAGAATATCCTCCTGCCGAGGTATCAGGTAGTTGTTCCTCCTGTGTATGCTTAGAAGCATGCTTTTAATCCATGTTGAAACACCGTGTCTAACCACGTCTTCCAGGGGGAGCCTGCTTATCCTCATGAAAAGGATGAGCAGCTTAAGAAGAAGATAGTTCTTGTTAGCGATCAGGTCGAAAGTTATCTCAGCATCCCTGAAACAGTATTCAGCAAGCTCCCTAGGCTTAAGCAACCCAATGTCCTCCTCTAAAGCTATCTTACCCTTGCCGACTAACGCTTTCCCAATAGCGTCGAGCGTAGCCTCCTTGTAAACCCCGCCGTAAGCATAGTTCTGAATAGACTTGTTGAAGAAAACCCTGTAAAGATCTATGTGAACCCCGTGCGTCAGGTCAACATAGTCCCGGCCCCTCTCCAACGGCATCTCGCCCTCGACAGAGAGTCTACCCGCCCTATTGTATAGGTAAAGCAGGTCAAACTTGTCCCCGTTGAAAGTCACTATTACAGGGTATTTCCTAATCTCCTTTAAAACTTCTGCTAGAAGCCTCTTCTCGTCAGACACGTGAATTATCTTCTTAGCCCCATCGTCCTCCTCACCGTCAAAACCATCTAGAACATAGACTTTCGCAGCTCCCGCGTTAGGCTTGAAGGCGACAGCTATCACCGGGTCCTCAGCCTTATTAGCGTCGGGAACATGGTTTGGACCAGGTGGTTTAACCTCTATATCTATGGAGGACAGTTTGACGAAGGGTATTGGCTGGTTGAGTGTTTCAATAAGCTCCTTAATCTCCGGATAATTTGAACCAGGCGTCTTAACAGCCTCCTCCAAGACTGTTTCAACAGGCTGCTCAACCAGCTTGCCGTCGGAAATAGAATAGTAAAGCCCAGGCTTCTTCCCCGTGTCGTAAATATAGCACCAAACGTAGTGAATATCAGCCTCCCATGCTCTACCAACGATCTCCCTTATGGATGTTGCTGTACCACCTATAGAAAGCGGGTCCTTAGCAATAATCTTCCTGAAGACTCTCTCCCTGTCCTCCAGCAAATCGTATTTCCTAACCTCTTCAATCCTGTCGAAGCCGTGATGGCTCACGAGCTGCTGGTTATTCGTCAACTCCTCCATGCTCAGGTCAGTCAGCAAGTAGGGCTGGTGGTTTTCACTCGAGGGGAAAAGCATGATCTCCTGTTTTTCAGGATCATAGAGCTTCAAAACTATCCTCCTGTTCTCTCCGTCATACGAGGCGGAAACCAGCATAAGGTTTCTTCTCTCACTCATCCCGCTTTCCTTCACTCAATAAATGCCTTCCGCAACACTATATAGGTTTATTTCCCGCCTGGAAACATTAGCATGACGAGGCTAATGCCTGTTAAAGAGTATAGGGTCAGATACGTGGTGCTTAAGATGGAAAACGTTCCGCCTGAAGACTATAGGATGCTTATTGAACTCTTGAAGGATGAGTGTGAAAAACACCAGCCGGGTTTCCGTTTTAAAGTGGTTCGCGAAAAAAGGGGGGTTCTCGTCGCCAAGTGCCCGCATAAGGCTGTACCCTACGTGAGAAGCCTGTTAAACAGGCTTGCCGCCGCCAAGCCCTCCTCCGGCATCAGAATAATCGGCGTTTCAGGCACTGTGAAGAAGGCTTTCGGCAAGTTCTGCCGTGACGCTGAGCCTCACATTGTAGGGCAAAGATTATAAAGGGACGGTTAACCCTTATCCCCGAGGAAATTATGATACCAGGCTACGAAAGACTATACGGATTCTCACCCGACGGGAGAATCCTCCAGGTCGACTACGCGATGGTTATGGTTAATAATAGTCCGACTGCGTGGGGGATTCAAGTTGAGGAGGGTATTGTGCTAGCTGGTTTGGAGAAGAAGATTGATATGCTTCAGGATAGGACTTTCAGCCAGAAGCTGTTTCAGATCGATGAGCATATTGCTACGGTTGTGGCTGGTTTCAACTCGGATGCGCGGCTTCTCGTAGAGTATGCTAGGAATGAGGCTCAGGTTAACAGGCTTCTCTATGATGAGCCTGTTGACGTTGAGTTTCTCGTCAGGAGGCTCAGCAACACTGTTCAATCGTATACGCAGCATGCTGGAATGAGGCCTTTCGGGATCTCCATGCTTATTGGGGGTGTTGATATGGTTGGAGCCAGCCTGTATCAGCTTGACCCGACTGGGATATACTTCAAGTATTTCGCGTCAGCCATCGGTGTCGGTAGGGAAGACATATTGAAATATTTTAGAGACAACTACGCCATTAGTAAAAGCCTTGACGAAGCAATAACCCTAGGTATAAAGGGAAGCATAGAGGTTTTGAAGGATGAGGTTGCTCCCGACAGGCTTAGAATCGGCGTAATCAGGACTGATGAGAAGAAGTTCAGGGTTCTAAGCTACGAGGAGACTAAAAAATACTTCGAGAAGGCGAAGTAGAGCAGAATTGAGCAGGCCTTCAACAATAAGCCGGCTTACGCTTCACGGTGAGAAGTTCGAGATCATTGTCGCACCCGACCCCGCTCTAAACTTTAAGCTGACGGGAAAGGGTGATGTAAGGAAGATACTCCTGGTCGACGAGGTTTACTCAGACTCTAAAAAGGGGCTTCGCATACCGTCTGAGAAGCTTAAAAGATTCTTTGGAACGACGGACGTGTACACGATAGCTGAAAGAATACTTAGAGAAGGAGATCTGCAGCTTACAGGGGAGCAGAGGCGCAGAATGATTGAAAGCAAGAGGCAGCAGATAGTGGCAATGCTTTCTAAACTCCTGCTGGAGCCTTCCACGGGCAATCCTATTCCTTCTCTTAGAATAGAACAGTCTCTCAGCCAGACCAGTGTCTCGATAGACCCCTTTAAGCCTCCTGAGGAGCAGGTTAAGAACGTGGTTAAGGCTTTAAGACAGGTTCTCCAGTTTAAGGTAAACGAGGTTGTTTTAACGCTGACATGTCCCCAGACGCTGTCTAACGACGTCTACGGGTTTGCGAATTCAATGGGGGAAGTCGACCAGACCAGGGTTCAGAAGGATAAAAGCGTTAAAATCACCGTTAGAGTACCTTCTGTAACCATGTCCCACTTTCTAGAGAGCCTCGGCAAGAAGTACAGCGACCAGGTAAAAGTTGATATAGGGGCTTAGGCATCACCCTAGCAATAGGAAGGAGGCTAAGGTTTGTTGCGGAGTAACGAACAGCAACAGAGACAAAGACCCATAGTCGTACCGGGAGAGTATGTTGGTGACAGTAGGTTCCACATGCCTGGCTTAAACGTTTACAGGCTGTCGGACAGGATGCTTGCAACCACCGTCGGGCTGGTTAGAACCGACGGGAAGCGCGTCGACGTTGTAGCGTTAAAATCCTTCTACCAGCCTAAGGTTGGAGACCTGGTTGTGGGGATTGTTAAGGAACCGAGTACAGCAGGCTGGACGGTTGACATAAACTCGCCTTTCCTAGCGTTTCTACCATTATCGGAATACCCTGAGAAAAGGATTCGCCTGACGAGGGACAGTATGGGAAGGGTTCTGGAGGCGGGAACAGTCCTCGTAGGGCTTGTTAAAGACGCTTCAATCTTCTCATCCCCAGTTCTAACGCTGAAGGGCAAGGGGCTTGGAGTTGTTTCAAACGGATTCCTGCTTAGCATAACTGCTTCGAAAGTTCCGCGTCTAATAGGGAAAAAAGGCTCAATGCTTTCCACCATAGAGAAGGGTGCCAACGTTAAGCTTACAGTCGGCCAGAACGGTCGTTTAATAGTCCATTCTGAAGACTTAAACATAGTCATGAAAGTCAAGGAGGTGATTGGAATGATAGAGAAAGAGTCGCACGTATACGGTTTAACTGAAAGAGTGGAAGCATTGCTCACGGGAAGGAGGGTGTAGTGGAAATGGTGGAACACGTTGTTCTGTTCAACGAAGAAGGCAGGAGGACTGACGGCAGGGGTCTCGACGAGCTTAGGCCCATCAGGATTAAAGTGGGAGTGTTGTCTAACGCTCAGGGCTCAGCCTATATTGAGCAGGGGAAGAACAAGATTCTCGCGGCAGTCTACGGTCCTAAGGAAGCGTTGCCGAAACACATTTCGCTACCAGACAGATGCATCTTGAGATGCCGCTACCATATGGCGCCTTTCTCAACCACGGAGAGAAAGAGCCCTGCTCCAAGCAGGAGGGAGATAGAGCTCTCAATGGTTCTTCGAAACGCTCTGGAACCGCTTGTGATGACTTCACTCTTCCCCAGGACTGTGATAGACATTTTCATAGAGGTTCTGCAGGCTGACGGCGGCACTCGCTGCGCAGGCCTGACTGCAGCAGTATTAGCGCTAGCGGACGCGGGAATACCGTTGAGAGGCTTGGCTGCAGCATGCGCAGTCGGCAAGGCTGACGGGAAAGTAATCGTGGACCTTAACGATCTTGAGGACAAGTATGGGGAGGCAGACATGCCTATAGCCTACAACCCGACTCTAGACGGGATAACTCTGCTTCAAATGGACGGAATCATGTCGAAAGAGGAGGTTGAGCAAGCCTTGTCGCTCGCTATAACGGCCACTCAGAAAATGCATAAGATGCAGGTTGACGCCCTTAGGGAAAGGTTTTCAGTACAGAGGAGGGAGACTTAATGTCTATAACTGAGCAGAAGCCAATAATCTCTAAGCTCGAGCAGCAGGAGCTAAAGCGCCTCCTGGCGGAGAACAAGAGGATTGACGGGAGAAGCCCTCTTCAATACAGGAATATTAGCGTTCAACTGGGGTATGTGGAGAAAGCTGAGGGTTCAGCCCTAGTCGAGCTCGGCAACACTAAGGTTCTGGCCGCCGTTAAAGTCGGGATTGCAGTGCCCTTTGCAGACACGCCTAACGAGGGCATTCTAATCGTGAACGCGGAGCTGGTTCCACTGGCCTCGCCGGTTTTCGAACCCGGCCCGCCCTCCGAGGAGTCAATATCCCTCTCGAGATACGTGGATAGGAGTATTAGAGAGTCTAAGTCAATAGATCTTTCCTCGCTCTGCATAGTCCCCGGAAGATCCGTCTACTCGCTCTACGTTGACCTCTACATTCTTGACTACGATGGCAACCTTATTGACGCTTCAGTAATAGCGAGCGTAAACGCGTTGGGCATTACCAACATGCCTAAATACGTTGTAGAAGGGCAGGCCATTAAGAAGACCGACGAATACTTTAAACTCGAGCTCAAGGATCATCCTGTCTCAATAACCTACGCTTTCCTAGAGGATAAGTATGTCGTAGACCCCTGTCTCAACGAGGAGTATGCTTCAGACTTTACAGTCTCCATGACCGTTAAATCCGACGACAGGTTCTGCGCAATCCAGAAGAACGGGGGAGGAATGATTCCCCCCAGGAAAGTCATTGAGCTGCTCGACAGATCCGTGGAGCTGGGGAAAGAGTTAAGAACAGTCGCCTACGGGCAGCTTACTGCTGGAAATGGCTAGGAAGAAAGAGTCTGGAGCACTGGGCGTAAAATACGGTTTCTCGCTCAGAGAAAGATATGTTCGGGTTCTTAAAAAGAGGAGGGCAAGGTACAGCTGCCCAAGGTGTGACACAGGTTTCCTCAAAAGGTTTAGCGTAGGGGTTTGGAGCTGCAGGAAGTGCGGGTACACGTTCGCCGGAGGGGCTTACGAGCCTGTTACGAAAACCGGTGAAACCGCGGCAAGAATCGTTAGCAGCGCGTCCAAGCCGGGCTTTAAATGATAAGGGTTAAGATTGTTCTAAAGTATTGGGACGAAAAGGTGGCGGAATCCCTTTATTCAGCGTGTCTTCAGGAAGCAGCCTCAGAACCCAGGTCCGGCGTGAGGGCGAGGGTTGAAGGAAAAAGGCTCCTGCTTTTCTTTAAAAGCAGCAGCCCTTCTAAAATCGCTGAGAGAACAAGGAGTATTCTAAGCCTGATTAACATGGCTGAACAGGCGGGCAGGATCCTGGAATCAAGGCGCCGGCAAGCCTCCTGATCCGGAGAAATATGTTTTTAAGCACGCACCCTAAGGATTAAGACCTGATAATGTCCCAAGAGCTGCCTCTCCAACTGCAGGAAAAACTGTCAAGGCTTCAACAGCTTCAACAGACGTTGGAATCGCTCTATATTCAGAAGGAGCAGGCTAAGCTGGAGGCTAGGGAGCTGGAGTCAGCCCTAGAAGAGCTTTCCTCAATAGACGATAACACGCCCGTTTACCGGATAACTGGGAGAATACTCGTTAAGAAGAATAGAGCCGAGCTGATAAACGAGCTGAACGAGCAGATGGAGCTAGTCAAAGTAAGGATAAGCGCGATCGAGAGGCAGGAGAGTAAGATTAGGGAGAGAGCCGCTGAGCTTGAAAACGAGTTGAAGAATGCTCTCGCAGGAAGCAGGGGAGGAACCCCCGCTTAAACCCCCTGCTGTTCAGAATGTCTACACTACTCGGCCCCCGACTTAGGCTTTTTAAACCCTTCATGTAGTCTTTGGCAAAACTAGAGATGGCGGCAGTGGAGCTGAGAAAACTGTGTTTTCGCTACGCGGGCTCAGAGAAGCAAGCATTATCCGGTGTCGACCTAACTGTCGAAGAGGGGGAGAGCGTGCTTATAACAGGCCCCTCGGGTTGCGGTAAATCCACCCTGGCGAGGGTCCTAATGGGTCTGATTCCCCACAGTTACCCGGGGGAGCTCGAGGGCGAGGCCTATGTTTTCGGAATGAACGTGAAGAACACGCCTGTAAGCAGGATGGCCACGCGCTGCGGGATAGTTTTCCAGAATCCTGACAACCAGCTGTTCACTTTCAGCGTTGAGGATGATGTCGCGTTCGGGCCTGAGAACCTCGCCCTCCCGTCTGACGAGATTGGGAGAAGGGTTGACGAGGCTCTAAGGCTTGTCGGAATAGAGCATTTGAGACACTCGTCTCCTAACAATCTTTCCGGCGGGGAGCAGCAGAAGGCCGCGATCGCCTCAATACTGTCCATGAAGCCCTCCCTACTGATATTTGATGAACCAACCTCAATGCTGGATCCCTCCTCGTCTGCAAGCCTGATTCAGAGGATCTTTGAGCTTAAAAGAAGCCTTAGCGAAACCGGTGGAAAAATCACCGTGATAATCGTGGAGCACAGGATAGACCTGTTGCTCAAGCATCTCTCCAGAATAGTCGTCGTTTCTGAAGGCAGGGTGGTTCTGGACGGTGATCCCCTGAGGGTTCTTGAAGAAAGCTTTAGGAGAGGAATCCCGATAAACATTCCTCCCCTCCTCCAAATATACTTTCGGGTTAAAGAGAAATGCAGGTTGAAAAACCCGCCTGCCACGGTTAAAGAACTGGCCTCAATGCTGGGGGGTAGTGGGTCCAAGAATGGTTAAAATAGTTGTGGAGAACCTTTACTTCCGTTATCCTGAAGCCCTAGACTACGCGTTGAAAAACATCAGCTTCAGAATTGAAGAGGGGGAGAGCGTCGCGATACTTGGCGAGAACGGCGCTGGAAAGACTACGCTTGCGAAAAACCTGAACGGTCTTCTTAAACCGACAGAGGGAAGCGTCAAGATAGACGGTGTGGATACGAGGAGCCTGTCCGTCGCGAAAATAGCTAGGAAAATAGGCTTCGTGAACCATAATCCTGAACATCAGTTTTTCGCCGAGAAGGTTGAGGACGAGGTTAGGTTCGGCCTCAGAAACTTCGGCTTCTCCGAGAAGGAGGCGGATAAGATTGTTCGAGAAGTCCTCAGCGTCTTCGGGCTGGAGGAGTATCGCAGCAGAAACCCGTTTCAACTAAGCGGCGGCGAGAAGAAGAGGCTTGCAATCGCTTCAATAATGGCTTGGCGTCCCGAGGCGCTAATAGTTGACGAGCCGACCATAGGGATGGATTACGCTCAGAAGCTGAATATCCGCAGGGTTTTGAGAAGCATCGTCTCGGAAGGAAGGTGTGTAATAGTGATAACGCACGACGTGGATTTCGCGGCAAGCATATGTGAGAGAGCCATAGTATTAACCAGGGGGGAAGTAATCGGCGACGGAAGACTCAGGGATATTCTCTCAGACGATGAGCTGGTTGAAAAGTCTTCTCTACGGAAGCCCTTCCTCATAGAGCTGGAGGAGGAGGCTGGTCTCACCGGCCTAGAGGAAGATTTCGACGCGATCAGCAGCATCCTCATGGAGGTTTTCCAGAAATGTCGTTCCTGAGAGCCTTCAAGTACAGGAGGAAGGATACTGTAGTGCACAGGCTTGACCCCAGATCCAAGTTTATGCTCTCGATAGTGCTCATGGCGATCTCAGTAGTGTTCACGGATATCCGTGTTCTCCTGGCACTAGTCTTCGGACAGCTAATCCTGCTTTTCCTAGCGGAGTCTCTCAGAGAATGGTTCTCATCACTAAGGGGCCTCGTATTCTTCTTCGCGGTGATCTTCGCCACACAACTATTGTTCGGAGGAAGCTTTTTCACGGGCGTCGTGCTCTCGCTAAGGCTGCTCGCGCTCTCCTCATCAATGTCATGGTTCTTCCTCTCCTCAACCCCTGAGGACATTGGGCGGGCAATGAGTGTCGCAGGCTTCCCAGTGGAGCTGACGTTCTCATTCACAATGGCGATTCGGTTCATACCCGTGATTTACGACGAGTTTCAATCCATATACGATACTCAGCGTTCAAGAGGGCTTGAACTAGAGAAGGGAGGCTTTAGAAACAGGATTAGGAACCTTATGCCTATTTTAATACCCCTCCTGGTTGGCACGATAAGAAGAACGTATGAAATAGCGGACGCGATGGAGGTTAGAGCATTCGGTGCTTCTCCAAAGAGAACCACGTTTAAGCCGCTGAGGTTAAAGGGCGGCGACTACCTTCTATTCGCAGCCTCAATAATACTGGTTGCAGCAGCCGCCTGTCTTAAGCTTCTCGGCGTAGAATAGCAAGCCCTATTCGCCCAGCCTGTCACACGAGGTTGCGGAAGTCCCGACGCCGCGTAAGCAGCATACGTTAAGCGAAGCTTATTTCAGAGAAGCTTCCGCTTTTAAGCTCCAGTATTCCCGCAATATTAGGAGTGGGCATTATCCCCATCTGCTCCTGGTATTTCGTCCTCTCCTGCCATGTCCCGCTGCAGACAAGCCTAATCCCCTTGTAGACCCTGCTTCTGAAAACGTGCACGTGACCCGTGTGGAAAACATCCGGAACATCCTCTATAACCAACTCGTCAGGACCCTGTGTCAGCAGAGGGGTTCTAAAACCGTAAACCGGCGCGAGATGCCTAAGCTGAAGCATTAACTCCATAGAGCTGTCAGGCTTATCGTAGCTAGCGTTTTTAGAGAAAGTAGCAATATCCTCCATGCTCGTACCATGGTAAACCATGAATCGAATGCCGTGCAGCGAAACCATGCACGGGTTGCTTAACGACAGAAGGCTTCCGCCGAACCCAGCCCTTTCCATGTATTCCACGAACACAGGCGGCTGCGGGAGCGCCCTTGGCGCCGCATCATGGTTCCCAGGTATCACTATCATCTTTATGTAGTCAGGTATTTGGCTTAAAACGTCTGAAAGCATTTCATACTGCCTCGCCACATCCCTAACCTGAAGCTCCTTTTCCTGCTGAGGATAAACACCGACTCCGTCTACAAGGTCTCCAGCTATAACGATATACTTGATCTTGAAAGCCTGGTTACGCTCCTTCTCAGTAACCCCTCCCACCCTCAGCCACCTAACCATTCTCCTGAAAGCCTTTTCAGAGAACTTCTGGCTCCCAAAATGAATATCCGACGTCATTAACACTGAAACATCCTCGTCGGCCGTCCTGATCTTTTTAATGGGAACGTCTGGGAAAATAATGGACCTGCAGAAAAGCTTTGAGCCTGAGACACGGAAGGCTACCCCTATCACTGAATCCGGGACAAGTCTGTCGACCTTCTCCCTCAAATCCCTGCTGCAGTCCTTCGGAATCATTATTTTCACAGTGGTCTCAGGATCCTCCACCAGCAGATAGTTTTCACGCTTCTCGTAAAGCATTACTATCGTCTTCCCCTCTGAACCGTCTGGAAGACTACGCGCCTTCCTCAGGGGGTAGTACGGCGACACGTCGGCCCGGCTTCTCAGTATTGAGGATATTTTGCGATACCTGTCGACGAAGTATTGTCTTCTGGCTTCAAGGTCGTCTGAGAAAGGCTTGGCATCATACGTCTTTAAAACCTCAATCTTCGCCTCAACATCCTTAGCTAAAACCTGTGGATGAACACCCGTCGATGCTTCAGACCTAGTCTGGCTCCCTACGAGCTGCGCAACCATCTCCCTAGAGACTACGAGGCTTCCCCCGTTTTTCCCAGCCTTACCCGCCAGCTTGTCGAGCAGGCTTTGAATAGAGTTTTCATCATAGTTTTCAACGAGTATTGAAAGCGCCTCAGGGTTCAACAGTATCCCGCGGCGCACAGCCTCCGCTAAGATTTTCCTCCTAACAGCCTCCTTGTCTTGGCTCAACCAGTCGAAGAATAATAGCGGCGGCTAAGTTAAACCTTGCCTCACAATCTAGGCCTGTTGAGACAGGGCTACGGATAAAGTTTATTTACTTAACCAGAAGGTTTTTAACAGGTCTGCAATGTCCAAGGAGCGTTCAAAGAGGGACAGGCGGGGTTCACGTCTTCCAGCCGGAACAGCCGGCCTCCTAAGCACGCTCGGTGAAAAAGGCAAGGGGCTTCCGGTTAAACCAGTGATCATCGTTATTCTTTCCGCGGCTCTAATAGTTGGAAGCATCCTAATACTGTTGCTGAAGATATAGGGATTGTCTTCCACAGACGCTTCCCGCCACCTCAGGCTCCTCTTTTCATTCCCGTCTTTAAGAATGATTCTTCTCGCAAACCTCCTGCTGGAATCACTAGTCTCACTAGTAATGCTGGCATTATTCTCCTCCATCAGAATGCTCCCGCAGACGCTGATTGTTTTTTTCACGCCAACCCTGTTTTCAGCATTGATGCACCGTGCTTTTTTCCATGGGGACAGGGTTTTCACCCTGAGACGGTTCTTCGCGCTTCAACTAGTCCAGGAAGCCGTATACGCGTTCCTAGTGGTTGCCGGAGCCCTGGCCAGCATCCTGCTCGCCGTTGAGCCGGGCAGCATAATCCCGATTCTCACGCTGTTCGGAGTAGCAGTCTCCTCCTTCATATCTTTCCTAGTCGTAACGGGCTTCTACAGGAGAAGGGCTCCACGTATTCTCGCAGTCTCCCTGTTGAACACGGTTCTCCAATCGTTCCGCTGGATTGTCGCGAGCATCATTCTTTCTGAAAGCCTGGTGGAGGTTTTGACAGTAATACTACTGTCGTTCTCAACGGGTGCATTACTTCTCGCAGCCCTAAGCCTTAGGAAAGTCAGGGGTGAAATCTCGCCTTTAACGGTTTTCCAAGCATACTTGGATTACCATTTCAACAATAATGAAGAGCCGCTTGAAAGGCTTTTCGAAGAAGCAAGCCGGGAGAACAATCTGAGGCTTTCCATAGCCACGTTCAAAACCATAGGGATGCCGCCCTTGTCCCTAGTAGGCTTGAACATTCATTTCGGGCCCTTCGGAACCCTGGGCAGCAGCCCTCTGCCCAGCCGTCTGGTTGAGAAGCTTGAAGGCAAGAGTGGCCGTCGAATACTGTTGCTACGCTCCCTCTCAGACCATAGTCTAAACCTCCCCTCGAAAAAGGAGGTTGATAAGATAGGCAGCATGATAACAGCAGGGTTGAACTCAGCCAAGAGTCTTGAAGACTTCCCGGTGGGCGTCTCCCAGAAGGAGGCTGAAGGATACTGCGTCACCGCCGCCCGCTTAGGCCCATACTGCATAGCCTTCCTGTCTTGCCCAGGCTACTCGGCTGAGGACCTTCCACCGGAATGGCTGCCGAGGCTCTCAGAAGTTTTAAAGAAACACGGTTTAACCCCTCTGCTAGTGTGCGACGCACACAACTCTATAGACGCGTCCAGCTGGGTGGTCAGCAGCCCAGACGAGAAAAATTTCACAAGCCTTCTTGAGGAAGCGGCTGAAGACCTGGAGAAGGCTCCCGGGAGAACTCTGAAAACCGGCTTCCACAGGGTTAGGCCGAAGAGTCTTCCGGGCGACGAAATAGGCCCCGGCGGGGTTTCGAGCCTAGTTTTCAACATAGACGGTGAAAACCATGTTATAATCACGATCGACGGCAACAACATGGCCATGGGCGTGAGAAACCGGCTGGCTGAAAGCCTTAGGAAACGGTTCAGTGTTTCAACCCTGGAGATAGTCACCACGGACACGCATGTTTTAACCGGTTTGAAAAAGGCTGAAAAGGGGTATTTCCCAGTCGGGTTTAAGATGAGCATTGAGCAGCTGCTTGAAGCATGTGGAGAAGCCTTAGCCGGCGCGGTGGAGAAACTCTCAGTGTGTAGGCTTGAGGTTTACACGGATGACACGAAACTGGTTAGGGTAACGGGCGACATCTTCAGGGAGCTGGAGAAAATAGTGGAGTACTCTGAGAAAACCATTATGATACTGTTGGCCCTGCTCATCTCGTCAACCGGCTTCATACTCCACGTCCTCTAGCTCACGGCGAATGAGGGTTTTTGAAGACTATCTCGATAACAGGGATTATCCTCAAGTTGTCAGCGTCATTAACGTCCTCCACTATTCTAATCTCAAGTATCTGCGTTCCAGCCATGTTTCTACGAAGAAGGTTCGCTACATCCACAGCCCTAGATATGTTGCTCCCCCTCCCACGTATGGTTAGCGTTCCGCTGCCGCTGTTGAAAACCGTGATGCAGGCAGTAACATAGTTCCACGGATTCTTCTTCCCGACGACTACTACAGGGCTACTGCTCAACCCCTATCTCCTCCACGTCACTGTCGCCAGTAACCTCAACCCGCATCCCTCCAACACCCCTTTCCCTAACGTTACACCACCTTATCCTGACGCTTCTCCCAGGCGTCAACCACGATATTTTAGCAGTGTTTTCACGCCACGCAACCACCTCGACCAACCCAGTATCGTCAACAAGACTGAAACGGCATGTTTTTATTCTTTCGCCTGAGGCTGAAACAATCTCCTGCTCCTCAGGCTTACTGGAGACAACGCCCTCCACGTGAACCCTCCTCAAGCCCGGTTCAAGCTCACTCACCCTGTAAACCTCCTCGGGAACCCTTAAGCCGGGATCACCCTCCTCAACCCCGACTATCGTGGTCACTGAAGCCGTGCTCAGCAAAACCTGTCTCCCCCAGCGCTTTGGAACAAGGTTTAGGAAAAACACCTTCCTCCCCTCCCCAACCCGCCTAAGCCTGTCTGCAAGATTGTTCCAAGCCGTTAAAACAGCGTACGATTCCCCGTCTGAAACAATAACGTCCATGAACTTCCTCAGCCTGCCGCCGACCGAGACAACACTATCGCTGAACATTTTAAGCATTTGAAGCTTAAGGTTTACAGGCTTGCCTGAGCCTATCTTGGAGATGGTTGAATACTCTAAGCCGCCGGCCCCGCCGACAACTTCCAAGCAGCCGAGCGCATCCAGCTCAAGCTCCAGGCCACCGCTTAAACCCCTTCTAACCCTCGCACCCGCAACCAGGACAGTGCTGAAAACATCCTTCTCAGAAATCTTCCCGGAATGCTCCTGCCAAAGGGTTAACGGCACCCTGACATCCCCCTCGGCTAAGACGATTCTTCTTACAGCACCCTCATCCCCCCTGGGGCCGATGAAGGTTTTAAGCTCTGAGACACCGGCTACAGTAGCCTTCACGTTAACAATATTGTCCGCGTAACCCACGTCTCCAAGCCTCTTGAAGAAGAGTTCTCTCGCAGGCATGTCTAGACTATCCTCAGCCTTCGAAACACTCCCGACACTGCCCAGGTGGATCTCGACAGTGCCTAGCCTGCCCTCCTTACTGTAGGCCCTGCTAACCCTGATAACGTCCCCAGGCCTTATGTTCAACTCCCTCAGCAAGCCAGCCTTCTCCCTCCACAAGTACAGGTAGCACCATCCTGAGGAGTCTCCCAGAATCACCCTGGTTATCGGAATCCTCTCACCATTAGACTCAACCTCCTTAGGCTCAAGGACAGCGATAACCCTTCCACGCGTAGAAAGATTCGTTAAACCCGAAACGATGTTCCCTATCTTAACCTCCTTCTCGAGCGAGACCTCCTCCAGCCTGACGCCCAGCTCGTTCGCCACGCTGAAAACAGCCCAAACCTCCCTGTAGGCCTCGCTAACCCTGGCTTCCCTCTTCCTCTCCTCAATCATGCGTAGAAGTTCCTCCCTAGTAACGTCTCTCCTCTTCTCAAGAATCGTGTCAACGTACCTGCGGATAAACTCCTCTCTAGACATGCCCGTCCCCTCCCTTTTTCACATCCCTCTTTGAGAACCCTCTGGGGAGTATTTACACATACCTCTACCTCTGAGCCTGACGCTTAACAGTTCTACTGGCAATAAAGTATATTAAGACTATTAAAGCACCCACTCCGAAAACTAGTGAAACCGTCTCCAGCATGCTTACGAAGTCGTTTACACTCATTACCGGGAAGACGGCTGGGGTAAAGGTTAATAAGCTTTATTTACGACTGGAAACCAGTTGGTGGTACGGGTTGAGCGGAGAAGAAGAAGTGAAATTCCCCCTTTCAGAAGCCTTCTCATTCAGCCTTGAAAGCATTAAACGCAGGTTCGGAAGAGCACTCGTAACAATGGCTTCAATAGTCCTAGGAATATCCTTCCTAACCTTCCTCCTGACAACAGGCAGAATAGTCTCCATCCTATACGGAGAGGGCTCCGGGGTGGCAGTACAGTTCTACCAGCTGTGGATGGCTGTCATAGCGCTACTAATATGCTCAGTGGGAATAGTGAACAGCATGCTGATGAGCGTCACGGAGAGATACAAGGAGATAGGAACCATGAAGTGCCTGGGCGCAATGAACACGCACGTGCTCGAAATATTCCTGATAGAGGCTCTGCTGCTAGGCCTCATCGGCGGCGGCATCGGAGCCGTAGCAGGATGGGCGATAGCGACAGTATGGCAGGCCTTCACGCAAGCCTCGCCCGTGAACATATTCATGGTTTCGGCAAGCCTCTGGGCAGAGTTCAACGCCAGCAACCCGCTGCTCCTGCTGGCGAACCCGCTGATAGACATGGCTTTAAGCGTAATCATAGCACTGCTAGCAGCACTGGCGCCCGCATACATAGCTGCCAAGCTAAGCCCGACGGAAGCCTTAAGATACGAGGTGTAGGAGGAGGATGAGGAAATGACTCTCAGATACGAGTACGCGGTTGAAACCGAGGACCTGGCGAAATACTACGTCATGGGGCCGGTGACAGTCAGAGCACTAGACGGGGTCAGCGTGAAAATCAGGAGATCAGAATACCTCTCCATAATGGGGCCCTCGGGAAGCGGCAAGACAACATTCTTCAACATGGTTGGAGGACTAGACAGGCCGACAAGGGGGAAAGTATTCATAGACGAGGTTGACATCGCAAGCCTAGACGCCTACGAGCTCGCGTGGCTCAGGGCGAAGAAAATAGGATACATATTCCAAACCTTCAACCTCATACCCGTGCTAACAGCCCTGGAAAACGTGACGCTCCCAATGGTTTTCACAGGCGTCGAAAGAGAAGAAAGGCTGAGGAGAGCGAGAGAAATGCTGACCAGAGTAGGCCTAGGGGAAAGACTAGACCACAAGCCCGGAGAACTCTCAGGAGGACAACAGCAGAGAGTAGCAATAGCGAGAGCACTAGTAAACGACCCAGTCATAGTCCTAGCGGACGAGCCCACGGGAAACCTTGACCTCCACACAGGACTAGAAATAATTAATCTTTTAAAAACATTAAACACAGAGAAAAAAGTCACGATAATAAACGCCACCCATGATCTCAAAATGATAGACGTTTCAGATAGAATATTCTGGCTGCGTGACGGCAAAATTGAGAGGATTGAGACTAGGGCTGAGGTTGCTGTTAAAGAAGTAGAGTAATATGTAAATATTACTTTTTATTTTTTTCAAGGCTTTTAATTCTGCCGAATACCGTCCTTACTATATGAAATGGTAGGGCGGCGCTATCTCAATTATTGCTAGCATATCGCCGGATTTAACTCCAGCAGTAATCTGTCGTCCTCCCTCCAGTTCAACAATTATTCCACTTTCCCTCATAGACTACGCGATTATATCTATATCTCCCAGCCCCTCTTCTTTTACCGAGTTTTACAATTACATCGTTCAGTGAAACCTTATTGTCGGGAAGCCTTCACTTTCCACCCTAACTTATTGATATTATCATAGTGTTGCTACGCATTAACAGCCATATTTTAAAGGCTGTGAAGATCATCACAGGTTACTTCAAGCCTTTCCGCCACATCACTTCAAACTCGTCTATACCGTATGCTCATCTATGACACGCGCAGGATAAAGAGCAATAGTAAATAGTTCTTTCCCCTTTCAGTCCTTTCCTCGCACTTGTAACAAATGGTGAAAAACATAATCGCCCTAATTATGTGCGGATGCATCCGCGTCTATATGATTATTTCGTAGCATTTTCTCCGGTGTCAAGGGCCTTCCAAAATCTGTGGAAGACGAGCCTGCCAACGATCAAGGCAAGCGCTATTCCGGCTATCTCGTCAGCAACATAGTGTTGCTTTATGAAAAGCGTCGACAGGATGACCCCAGCCGCCACAATCAGTGCCAGTGAAGCAACGGTTGCCGTCTTGCGACTTGGCTTGACCTTGCTATACCGATACCAGCTATAAAAGCAAATGGTGGAGACGGCAGCGTGGAGGGACGGGAAGCAGTTGAAGGATGTGTCCGTGGCCCAGATATTATGGACTTGGCTAGCCCAGAAGTCGCCAACGGCAGGGTTAGCCAGGAACTCCTGGCGCCACCAATAGGTCGAAACTGGAAAGAAGATATAGACCGCTAGGGCAACGGCATTGATTATCACCAAGGACCACCCCAGGGCGTAGCCCCTTCTGTATTCTATAAAACAAAAGAACAGCATAGTCAGAATGGCGAATGGATAGAAGAGATAAGTGTAGAAGACCACGAATTGCGGCAAGAAAGGAATGGAATCCTCCAGCCCGCCTGTTAGAAAATCCAGACGGAAGCCCGCGCCGCTGGGGTAAAGTTGCCCTGTCCAGTCGTAGCCTAAGGTGTTAAGTATCAAGTAGAAGAGAATAAGCATCAGGATGATGTTGCCAAGCACAAACGTCAAATATTCGCTGTTCTTGGTGCTTCTGCCACCGAAAAAGACCCCCTCGACCCATTTTTTCAACATCACGTGCAGACGCATCTTCCACCGCATTCCAAACTTCTCATTCATAAAAATTTTTAGCGCGCGCTCGTCTTCCGGCCTTCCTGTGATAGCCTTCCATCTTCAACGAGACTCTTAGTCTTCTCTTTCAAACCTGAAACTAGCCTGAGCACAACCCTGTCCACCACCGGCTGCCTGAACTCCTCCATCAGGTCCATGATTAAGGCGGGTCTCCTAGGGCTATCTTTATGCAGGAACCCTGCGTAGGGCTCCAAGGCGGAGTGCTCAACAGCCATCCAGACGTCTGAAGCTAAAAGCCCGTAGCCATAGTTCAGAAAAACGTTTACAGGATCCTTAGGCATGTCGAACCTCTTCATCCTCTTAGGGAACTCCACGTAGCGCGCGCCCAAGGGGCTTCCGAAGCCGGAGAGCATTACGAAGTCGACCCTATGTTTAAGCATTAAGCGTAGGAAGGCTGAGGAGAGGGATACTCCTTTAGAGGCTATTAGAACCTGAGATATGTTTCCGGCTGCGATTTCAACAATCTTCTCCCCGCCCTTCCTAACGACGACACGGTCGCCCTTGACGCCTACGAAAACCCCATAATCGTTAACCACAAGCCTTTTCATCCTACGTATTGAGCTTGAAGCTTGAAAATATGTGTTTAGGGCGCGCGCAG
>JBNAVT010000008.1:0-70541 GCA_049700215.1 Thermoproteota archaeon | reverse complement strand
TCGCCAGATGGATTGGGCTGTCAGGAGGCAGGTTGAAATGGGCTATGTTTCCTTCACTATGCCCGCGAGGGAGCTCTTCGAGGAGGAGATGCTGGACTACTTTCTTCCACTGGTCCTACAAACCCTAAAAAAGAGCCATAGGGGAAGCGATTTTGAGCTTCTCCTCTACGGTGTCGGTCAGAAGCTTTGGAGGTATAAGAATGTCAGCTTCAGTAATCTCTCATGGTTTCTTAGGGCGAAGCACGGGGAATACTACTGGGACGGATTGTTCTACGACCTCACAGACCCGTCGATAAGATTTGAAGAATGTTACTGTGAAGCGTGCAGGGGGATTATGCCCCAGGAAATTATCGACCTCTGGCTTAAGGACAAGGAGCAAGCGATGAAGATTCTGGCTGTTCACAACCTTCTGGATCTGAGTCGATGGCGAAGGAGAAGATAGAGGATGGGAGGAGGCTCAGCCGTAAGACAGCACCAGAGAAGGTTCCTCCAAGGAGAACCCGAGGAAACCGGTAGGAAGGAGGAATGTGAAGGAGCCTACTGGATGGTTAAATCATTCGGGGGATACGAGGTGCGTGAAACGGAGGGTGGCGAATATGAACTAGTTAAAGGAGGCATCGTTATCGGCACGTTCTCAGAAGCACGTGTTGAAGAAGAAAGAATCCTGTTCCTTTTAAGCCGTGGGATGCTGCTTGAAGTATCAGAAGGAGGAATTAGAGAAATAGCTACTCCGGATAAGGCAATACTTATGGGGATGATTGCCTCTGATGGGAGCAACACCTTCCGTCGTGAACAGCGTTCAGAAGGCGGGTACCGTACTGAATATTCCATCAGATTCTATTCTGAAGACAAAGAGCTCGTAAGGACCTTTGATGAAGTGTCTGAAAAGACATATGATACGGCTTCGCATCATTATGTAAGGAAGAGAAATGGCTTAATCACTGCAACAATATATAACAAGGGGGTCTTTTACGATCTTAATGACTTAGGTTTAAAGCCAGCACCCTATGAATTCCACGTTCCCATAGAACACCTAGACAATGAGGGAAAGAAGGCTTTTCTAAAAGGCTTTTTCTCAGGAGACGGAAATGTTTCTGTATCTGAAGGTAGGATTATGATACGGTTTTACTCGACATGCAGGAGTGGAATAGAAGAATTACACCAAATCTTTAAGGATCTAGGTTTTCATCCTAATGAAATTAAGAAAGAGGAAGAATCCAGAGGGAGAATAACATATAACTTTACAATTCCAGCTGAAGAGCACGTAAAGTTCATAGATGAGATAGGAAGTTATAAGCCGAAGCATATACTTATATTTAAAGAATACAAAAGGAGATTGGAGGATCGCGAGAAAGAATGAAAGAAGCCATGGTCTGGGGATGGGGAGACGAGCCTGAGCTAGCTGGAGAAAACGCTGAAAGATACGTGAGAAAAAGATGGAAAGCTACAATGACAGAATGCTCGATTACAATTACCGGTAGAATCACTGAAGAAGATGTGCTTTTCAGAATCACTGCATATATAAGTGGTGAGCCCAAGGGTGTAAAGAATCTAGTAGACAATATGTTTGATGCAAGTTTAACCGTGAAGGGAAAAGTATATTCCATCATGGTTGGCCTCTATGACTATATGGCCTCTGACGAGGAGAAGTATGTCGATAGTTTGTCTAGTGTCAAGGAAGCATATGAAAATCGGATGCAAACCCTTACGCAAAGGTTTAAGGAACATCCCCGAGTTAAGACGTTGCTTGAAAAAGATAATTCGCTCGTGGTGATTCCGGTTACAACTTTGCTTTGCGAATTGGGATCAGAGCAAGCCGATAAAGTGATCGTTAAAGCCGGTAATTATAATTTAGAAGATATTCTAAAGGTACTCCGTCTCCTCACTGATAAGTTGATTGAACGCAAGGTTGCCACAAGGATTCTTGGATATGGTTTAGGGGACGACATAGAAAAGTTGGAAATAGATGATCTATATGTTGAAAAAGGAAAAGTATACCTGTGGCTTGGACATCCGGCCGTTAAGCGTTGAAGATGGACCGGGAGGGACTCGAACCCTCGCCCTCTCGCTCGCGAAGCGAGCGTTCTACCTCTGAACTACCGGCCCCAGCTATTTTAAGCGGCTCGTCTTTTTATACTTTAATGCTCCACCCTGTCTTTTAAGCTCTGAAAAACGTTTATCAGAGTGGTTTCCATCTGAGTGCGAGGATAAAGGGAAAGGATCCGGAGAATGGGCAGTAGAATATTCTTGCTGAACTACGGTTGCGCCGTGAACAGGGCGGAGGGCGAGGCTATGGCTGGAGTGCTCGCCAGCAGGGGCTTCACCCTGGTGGACGGCGAGGATGAGGCCGACGTGGTTTTAGTCAACACGTGTGGGGTTAAGACTCCTACGGAGAACAAGATTCTCCACAGGTTGAGAACCATAGGTCCAGATAAGAGGATCGTGGTTGCCGGGTGTTTGCCGAAGATTATCGGGGTTGACAGGATTCTTGAGTCTGGAAACGTGAAAGGAGTGTTGGGCCCGGCTGCAGGAGAGGAGGTTGTTAAGGCTGTTGAAACGGTTTTAAACGGCGGCAGGTACATTAGGCTCGAGGGGGAAGGCTTCAGCAATCTCCTCCCTTGCAAGAGGGAGAACCCGGCTGTCAGAAAGATAGTGGTTGCGCAGGGGTGTGCGGGAGCCTGCAGCTATTGTGCAACAAGGTTTGCCAGGGGAAGGCTTCGCAGCTATAGTGTTGAAGAAATTGTTTCAGCAATCGGGAGAAGCGTTGAAGAAGGGGTTAGGGAGGTATGGCTTTCTTCCCAGGATAATTCTGTTTACGGCCTTGATAATGGGAGCAGCATTGTCGAGCTTCTTGAGAAAGTAGCTGGCATGGAGGGGTTATTCCTTGCCAGGGTGGGGATGATGAATCCGGGAGGCGTTTTGAAGCATCTTGACGGCATTGTTAAAGCCCTTAGGAATAAGAGGTTCTTCAAGTTTATACACATACCTTTGCAGAGCGGTAGCAACAGGGTTCTTGAAGACATGAACCGTGGCTACTATGTTGAAGACTTTACCAGGATTATCCTGAGGCTCAGGGAGGAAATACCAAGGATATCTGTCGAGACAGACGTGATAGTCGGGTATCCTACTGAAAGCCGGGAAGATTTTGAGAGGACCCTTGAAGCAGTGAGAACACTGGAACCCGATTTCCTCAATATTTCAAAGTTTTACGTTAGGCCGGGGACTCCGGCATCCAGGCTGCCGCAGCTGCCTACAAGGATAGTTGCTGAGAGGAGCAGGCTGCTCTCCAAGCTTGCGCTGGAGGTTAAGGAGAAGCGTTCCGCCTCTTGGGCTGGTTGGGAGGGTTTGGCTCTGGTCGACGAGAAGGGGATGGTTCCTGGAAGCTTCATAGCTAGAAACATTTTTTACAAGCCGATTGTCCTCAGGCAGAATGTTGAACTCGGAAGCTTCATACGCGTGCGCGTGACTTCCTGTAAGCCGAACTTCCTAATCGGGGAAGTGGTTGATAATGATCTGGATGAGGCGGAGGCCGTTAGGCTTCTTGAAGAGGAGAACTGGACTTCGATAAACCATGGTTAAACTAGGTTTTCCAGGATGATAAGTACTTCTTCTGCTCATCCGTCAGCTCGTCTATCTCCACGCCCATGGTTCTAAGCTTCATCGAGGCGACAAGCATGTCTATCTCCTCTGGAACAGGGTAGATGCCTGAGGGAAGCTCCCTGTGCTTCACCAAGTATTCTGAGACAAGCGCTTGGTTTGAGAAGCTCATATCCATCACGTCAGGAGGATGGCCTTCAGCCAAAACCAGGTTGACGACTCTACCCTTAGCCAGTAGGTAGACCCTTTTACCGTTGGCTAGGATGATTTCCTCTACAAACGGCTTCACCTCGTTGACGCTTCCCGCCTCCCTGTAGAGGGTTGCAACATCTATTTCAACGTCGAAATGCCCAACGTTCGCAAGTATTACTCCATCCTTCATCATGGTTATAGCCTCATAGGGTATTGCTTTCACATTACCGGTGGCGGTTATGAAAACGTCTCCGACTCTAGCGGCCTCTCTGATGGGCATAACGGTAAAACCGTCCATAACAGCCTCAAGAGCCCTTACTGGAGACACTTCCGTCACTATCACGGAGGCCCCCAAGCCCCTAGCCCTGTTCGCCACACCTTTTCCAACCAGCCCGTAGCCGCATACGACGACCCTCTTACCTGCGAAAAGTATGGATGTTGCTCTTATAATTCCATCCACACTGGATTGTCCTGTTCCATAACGGTTGTCGAAGAGCTTCTTAGACTGAGCCTCGTTAATGAAGAAGACTGGAATCATCAGCCTGCCGGCTTTCTCAAGCGCTCTAACCCTTATTACTCCTGTAGTCGTCTCCTCAAGAGCCCCATAAACCCTACTCTTAGACATAATGTTCTTCTCGTGGGCTCTAATTATCGAGTCGGCCCCGTCGTCTATGAGTATTGAGGGAGAATGAGAGTGAGCCCAGTCTATCGCCCCGAAATACTCATCCACGCTCATACCCCTCCGGGCCTTGACTTCAACACCCCTAGACTTTAGGGCTTCAGCCACGTCGTCGTCTGTAGAAAGAGGGTTTGCAGGAGTCAGGTAGACTCTGGCACCACCGTCTCTCAAAGCCTCAACCAGGTTTGCCGTCTCCTTAGTGACGTGCAGCGTTACGGAGAAGACGACGCTTTCAAACGGGCGTTCCCTCACGAATCTTTCTCTAACCTTGCTCAGAACGGGCATTAACCTCCTAGCCCACTCTATCTTCTTATTTCCGAGCTCAATATTTCCAGCCAACCCTTTAAACCACCCCTGAGCCTTTTAAAAAGCTTCCCTACGCAAACGGCTCTCTTCCGAAGAACCTTTGGTGAAGCACCCTGAGCTCACTGATGCTTAACATTCCTTCCTGCACGCCCTCAACCCTCCATATGGAGAAAGCTTCCAAAAGACCTATTCTGCAGGATTCTTCAAGCGTCAGCCCTTTTTGCAGGCCAACCAGGATTCCTGCGGCAATGCCGTCGCAACAGCCAATGGAGTTGCCGGTTTTCTCAGGCTTTACCGGGCCTATTTTAGAGACCCCGCCATCCCTATGGTGAATCTCGATCAGCCCAGTCATCTTATCCTCTAAGACTATTGACTCAGGATATTCGGATCCAAGTGTGAAAATCTCCCCTATGTTATTGAGCTCAAGAAGATCAATGACCTGCTTAATCTCGTTATGGTTTCCAAGAATTATTTTAGAGTTTGGAACCAGGATTTTAACATAATCCTCAGTAACACCGTAGGACGCAACATCCACGATCACGTCCATACCTCTTCTCCTGGCTGTTAGGATAGAGCTCTTCATGAACGGGGTTTCAGAGGACGTGACGAAAAGCATGTCTGCCGATTCGAATTCGGATTCAGGTATCGGCCGGTATTTTTCAACACCACTCGCACCCTCAACATCATCTATTATGAAGAACTCATTGTTCTCAACGTCTTTCACACAGGTGATGGTTGAGGTCGTCTTATCCATTACGATCCATACGCCTGCGTTCAGAGCATCCTTGCCCACGAAGCTGGTTTTACTGCTGTCCTCTATAACGGCTTTCCTCATTCCGACACCGTTATTCGCTAAGTGACTGTAATACCCTCCGTCGAAAAACCCCGGATAAGGATGATCATAGTCTCTGCCAAAGGTGGTGATCAGGCTTACTCTGCCGCCCAGACGTGCAACACCGTAGGCAACATGGGGAGCCCTGCCACCGTAACTATATTTAACGGGAGACAGGCTGTTAGCCTCCAGCAAGCTGTAAACCTTCTCCCTATCCCACTCTGGGCCAAGGAGCTCGCCTATCCTGGAGACCGGGATAGTCTTCTTCAGAAAAGGATGAAAAACCTTTGGCAGCCTGTGGAAAGAGCCTATTTTAAAGTGCTCATCCTTACCAGAGCTTCCAACAACAATTATGCTGCTCATATACGGTCGAAACAACTCAATAGAAAGCATTATTAAAGAGTTTCTATTCCCCCCTACTTAGGAAAGAAAAGTGAAGGAAACAGGTAGTGAGGAAAAATACTTAGAATGGTTGGATAGAGGGCTCAGTAAAGTGCCTAAGACGGAGAGCAGAGACAGGTTGACCATTCCAAGTGTCGAATGCATAAGTGAGAAGAACAAGACTATAGTTCAAAACCTTAACCAGATAGCAGACCTGTTAAACAGGGATGTTAAGCACCTGCTGAAATACATGACTTTAAGACTCGCCGCGCCATACTCGGAAAGCGGTGAGGGACGCTATGTTTTCAAGGGTAGAATTCTCCCTAAGCAGCTGGATACCGTGATAGCGGACTACATAAAAGCGTACGTGGAATGCCCTGTTTGCAAAAGGCCGGATACGAAGCTGAGCAGGGAGAAGCGGGGCATAGTTCAACTCGTATGCTTAAGCTGCGGCGCTGTTTCGCCCGTTAAAAGCCTTTGAAAATGAGTAAAGACTTTTACATGAAGGAGCATTCGGTTGGGCCGACCAAGATAATAGGAGCATGCGACAGGGAGCTTCTCGGAAAAACCATTAAGGATGAGACGGGTTTAGAGGTGAACGTAGTTGAAAAGTTCTACGGCGGCAGGCTTGTAGACGGGGAGGAGCTTTTAAGAAGCATCAGGGACGCTTCCTCAGTGAACCTCATCGGGAACAGGGTTGTGAAAACCGTTTTGGAAAGCGGTTTAGGAAGGATGGATAACGCCAGGAAAATAGGCGGAGTATTGTTTATGATGATAATTCGCATCTAGCTTTTAAGCGTCTTTTGAAGCATATAGTTTATTAGGGAGGAGGAACCCGGGCTCTGTAGAGCTTGGGAAAGAGAAAAGTGTATAGTGAGAGAGATATTTCCGAAACCTTAGTAACGCCTGGAGAGGGGCAACTATTCGGGAGGGTAGAGGGGCTTTCAGGTTCCAACTGGGCTCTGGTGCTCTGCTCTGACGGCAGGGTCAGGCAGTGCAGGCTTAGGGGGAAGCTTAGGAGAAAAATATGGATTAAGCTGAACGATATTGTTCTGGTTGAGCCATGGTCCTTTCAGCCTGATCGAGGTGAAATTTTACACAGGTATACTATTGGTCAGATAGACTACCTGGTTAAAAACGGGCTTTTAAGCAAGGAGCTTGTGAAGGAAACACAGGGGCAGGCAGGCGGGGCCAGTAGTTAATCTTTAAAAAAGATGCGGGCTCACCACGTGCTTCAGGTAGTTGCAGCAACATGAGGCGTGAAAAAGTCTTCGACAGCTTGGAGCTCAGGGAGAGGCTTATAGAGAAGCTTCAGAGAATGAAGGTTAAGAGAAGCGAGGATTTCGAGGTTTTCAGCGAGGTTTTCAACGTTGAGGTTTTAATGCAGCTTTATGATTTACTGAGGAAAGGGATTTTGAAAGAGTTTAACGGCGAAATATCTTCAGGTAAAGAGTCGAAAGTGTATCACGCTATTGCGAAAGGCGATGTTGAGGCCGCTGTCAAAATCTACTTGACCATTAACACGGAGATAAGGCGCATGATGTTGAAGTATATCATTGGCGACAAGCGTTTTGAAAAAGTCAAGAGCGACAGCCGGTCACTAGTGTTCACTTGGGCGAGAAAAGAGTATGCTAATTTAAGCACCCTGCACGAGGTTGGGCTTCCCGTGCCGAAGCCCATAATCGTCCAGAAAAACATTTTAGTGATGAGTTTCATAGGTGAGAATGGCCAGAGGGCTCCTCTTTTGAAGGAGGTTCACAAGCTTGAGAAGCCTAGTGAAACCTATATGGAGATAATTGACTTCATAGTTAAGAGCCGCGATAAGGCAGGCTTGATCCATGCAGACCTGAGCGAGTATAACGTTATGATTTGGAATGAGAAGCCTTTCATCATAGATTTGTCTCAAGCAGTCCCAATTACCCACCCCTTGGCAGGCGAATTTTTAAGGAGGGATGTTGAAAACATAAACAGGTTCTTCATGAAAAGGAGATGGGTTGACGAAACAATAGCCGTGGAGGAGGTTGTTAGCAAAATTGGTTAACGTAATATTTCTAAACATTCCGCAGGAAAGAGTAGGAGTTTTAATCGGGAAAAACGGTGAAATAAAGAAGAAAATAGAGGAGGAAACCAAGGCTAAGATTCAAGTTCAACAGGATGGAACGGTTAAGGTGGAGTATAATGCTGAGGATCCTGAATCATACTTCAAGCTGAGGAGGATTGCGGATGCAATATCATGCGGGTTCTCGGGCGAGGATGCTCTAAGGCTTCTGGATGATAATCTTGTTCTCAAGATAATTGACTTAAGGGATTTCGCCGGCGAGTCCTCCTCTCGAATAAAAATAATAAAGGGTAGAATAATAGGGAAGGACGGGAAGGTCTGGAAGAAGATTGAGAAGCTCTCTGGCGCTAAGCTTGCACTCCACAAGTATACTCTCGGAATAATGGGGGAGGATGAAAGCTGCGAAATAGCTTTCAAGACTATTCTAAAGATACTGAAGGGTGCTCAATTCAGCACCGCGTTTAAATATTTGGAGCGTCAAAGAAAATCATTGGAGAAAGGGATTTGGATGAGTAGAGAGGAGAAGCTGGGAGATGAGTTCTGAGGAAAAATTCAAAGAGATCAGTCCTGCGGACTTCTTCTATAGGAACAGAGACATCGCAGGGTTTTCAAACCCCGTCAGGGCACTGTACACGGCGGTCAGGGAACTGGTTGAAAACTCTCTAGACGCCTGCGAAGCAAGAGGCATACTGCCGGACATAATTCTGTTTCTAACTATTGAAGGCCAGGCAAGTAGCGAAAGAAACATTGTAAGGATAAGGATTGCTGACAACGGTGGAGGGATCCCGCCTGAACACATTCCAAACGCCTTTGGAAAGATACTTTTCGGCTCAAAGTATACCCTAATACAATCCAGAGGCACGTTCGGGCTAGGTGGGAAAATGGCGTATCTCTACGGTCAGATAACAACTAACAACCCGCTTGAAATCACTGTCGGCTACCGTAAAAGAATATACCTCTTCAAGATAATGATAGACATTAAGAAGAACGCGCCCATAGTTTTAGAGAGGGAGGAGAAGAATAACCCTAAAAAGTGGAGTGGCACTATTGTAAGCTTCACTCTCGAGGGAGATTACTTCAGAGCCTTCCCGAAGATACTTGAGTATATTAAGCTTAGCGCGCTTGTCGCGCCCTATGCGAACATTACCCTAGTAGACGCCTACGGGAGGCTAATCAGGTTTTCCAGGAGTACTGCACAAATGCCCAATCCTCCTAAGGAAACACTACCTCATCCTCACGGCGTTGACGTTGAAATGGTTAAGAGGCTCGCGGAGGAGAACCGTAAGAGAACACTCGTATCATTTCTCACACGAAGCTTCCACAGGGTTGGGAAGGAGACGGCCAGTAGGATACTGGAGCAGCTGAACCTTTCGCCGAACACGCTTGTCGGAGAGCTCGGCTTGGATGAGATCGTGAGGCTCACTCAGACTTTGAAGAATTATGACGGCTTTCTTCCACCGGATGCAAGCATCCTATCCCCGATAGGCGAGGCGCTTTTGAAAGAGGGGATTAAGAAGGAGCTTGAACCTGAGGTGCTTGCAGTCGAGAGCAGAAAGCCCCAAGCATATTCAGGACACCCCTTCATAGTTGAAGTTGGAATAGCTTACGGTGGGAAGATAACTCCTCCTGAAGACGGCAATGCAATAATATACAGGTATGCTAACAGAATACCTCTTCTATACGATGAGGCTAACGATGTTTCCTACAAGGTTGTGAACAAGCTGATGAACTGGAAACGGTATAGGATAGACCCTAGGACAGACCCTGTTAGAATCATCGTACACATATGTTCGACGAAAATACCTTACAAAACTGTTGGAAAAGAGTATGTGGCTGATAGGCCTGAAATAGAGAGGGAGATTTTAAACGGGCTTAGGAATGTCAGCAGGGAAATCTCGTTCTACCTCTCGAGGAAGAAAAGCATGGAGAGGGAGAGAAGGAGGCTCGACGTTTACCGCAAGTATTTGCCTCTGATAATCAGGTTCGCGGAGGAGGCTGCAGGTGGGAAAGTGAAGGTCAGGGAGTCCAGTGTTAAGGCGCTTTTAAGCCAAATGGACAAGTATCAGGTTCTTCACGAGGAGGCGTCTTAAAAACGAATACTCAGGGGTGGTTAAATAGGGTTTCAGCCTCTCTATAAATGGGACGGGGCATGAGAATATTAAGGCTTGCAGAGGGACTGATAATCCCGCTTATAGGAGAGGAGGGGGAACAGTCGGCAGGCTCAGAGTGGTTTACAAAACTGCTTGAAAGCATCGTGGACTCCGTGGAGAAAACGGTTGCAGCATTCTCGCAAATGGTGCTGCAAGCATCTCTCCGCGTCCTATCGATGATCTATGCTCCAATGGCTGTAATCGGGGTTATACTCTACGTAACCAAGGTAAACAAGTATCTTGGAAGAGACCTGATATTTGGTGCACTACTACTCGCCTTCTTCAGCGAATTCATACTTCCAGTGCTCCTTTAGCAAAACCTTAAATCATGCTCTAAATATTCCAAACGGAAAATGGAAGATGCGTTTAAAATAAAAAGGGTTCGAGGCAGAGAGATACTGGACTCTCGGGGGAATCCTACGGTTGAAGCAGTCGTCGAGCTGCAGGGGGGAGCCGTAGGCCAAGCAGGTGTCCCCTCAGGTGCCTCCACGGGGAAGTATGAGGCGGTTGAGCTGAGAGATAGGGATGGAAAAAGATTCCACGGTTTAGGTGTTTTAAAGGCGGTCAGGAACATTAATGAGGCGATCAGCCAGGCTTTAACCGGTTTAGACGCTAGGCGTCAAAGCGAGGTTGACAGAATAATGCTTGAATTAGACGGTACTTTGAACAAGTCTAGGCTTGGGGCGAACGCGATCCTAGCCGTCTCGCTGGGCAACGCTATAGCCGCTTCAAACGCTAGCGGAATGGAGCTCTACGAGTACTTAGGGGGAGGGAAAGGCGTCACGCTCCCCGTCCCCCTTATGAACGTTATAAACGGGGGTAAGCATGCGGGAAACAACCTTTCCATACAGGAGTTCATGATAATACCTGCAGGGTTCAACGATTTCCCGAGTGCTTTAAGAGCCGGTGTTGAAGTTTACCACACGCTTAGAAGCGTGATAGTCAATAAATACGGAAGACCCTCTATAAACGTTGGCGACGAAGGAGGCTTCGCGCCTCCTCTCAGCCGGAGCGACCAAGCGTTGGAACTGCTTTCGGCAGCGATCGAGGAAACAGGCTACACTTCTTCACAAGTATTACTTGGAATAGATGCAGCATCATCCTCTTTCTACGATTCTTCTTCAAGCAAGTACAGGATAGATGGTAGGGAGCTTGCGAGCAGCGAGCTTCTAGAATACTACGTTGAGCTTGCCTCAACCTTCAGGCTGAAATCGATAGAGGACCCGTTTGAGGAAAACGATTTCGAATCCTTCGCCGAGATCACTAGGAGAATAGGCTCCCGAGTACAGATAGTTGGAGACGACGTTTTCGTTACAAACAGGGAGAGGCTTCTCCAAGGGATAAGGAGAGGCGCTGCAAACGCTCTCCTCTTCAAGCTTAATCAATGCGGATCCTTAACTGAGTCGCTGGAGACTTTCAACACTGCTGTGGAAAACAACTATAGAGTTATCGTAAGCCACAGGTCTGGAGAAACTGAGGACACCTATATTTCCGATGTTGCTGTCGCTTTCAACGCTGGGCAGATAAAAACAGGAGCCCCATGCAGGGGGGAGAGAACTGCGAAGTACAATAGGATTCTAAGAATATGTGAAAAACTGGGCTCCATGGCAAAGTATGGGGGAGCGGGGGTTTTCAGCTTCTAGGAACCGCTAAAAGCACTTTCCTAGTCTCTCCTGTTCCAAACACGTTTTCCCTACGTATATTCAAAATAACAGGAATGTTCCCAGTGACGTTTCCAAATGCAAGACACTTGCCAACGGGCAGAGTGGGCACAAGGCTAATAAGTGATTCAGCATCTATTTTAGACATCTTCGAAATATAGTTTAAATCGTTCTCGTTCAACAGGTTGAATATGAAACAGTTGTCAGCCTGCCTGTACACGAAGCTCATGAGGCTATCCGGCTCGTTAGTTATGAAGACAACCGACAACCCTATGTGCCTCATCCGCGTTATATAGTCCTCCCATGCTTTCTCATCCAAGTATGATTGAGCCTCCTCCGCGAAAAGGAAGAGTGGCTTTATCTCACCGTTCTCAAGCATCCTAACAGTCTTATTGAGAACCGTCTCAACTATCAGCTGCCTAAAGGATTTCGGTAAACCCTTCAGGTTTACTATAAGAGCCTTACTCGATGCCTCTTTAAAAACCCTGTCTAAGTCTGTCGCGTCAGAGTCCTTGAATAAGCCGCTTTCCCTCAGAACCGTTATCCTCCTGATAAGCGCTTCCTTAACGAGGTCATTAATCCTTCCGCAGACTATCTCATTCCAAAGGTTCTTAAGGCTCAACATATTCCTGTTCTCAAGACTGTCAAGTATTCGTCTCAGCTCCCAGACTGACGAGGGAGGCAACCCCATAATGGTTTCCATGAGATTTATGAAAAGCTCTTTCCCGAGTCCAGGTATACTGAGAAACATGTTTTCACCAGGTTTTAAGACTAGGAACCTGCTTTTCATCGCAGCCGGCTCATATTCCCCGTTTATGTCAAAGACTATACAGCGCCCACCGTGTTCCAAGAGCCTTGCTATCAATGTTTTAGAGAGATTCGACTTGCCCGAACCCTTCTTACCGATCACCAGGGTTAAACCGCCGTCTAAAGCGTTCAGATCCACCTCTGTGTCGTCGCTGATCTTAACCGGTATCGCGTACTTGCTTGTAATCAACTCGTTCAACTCCTCCGCGCTCGGCTCATAGATTCTCGACTTCAACCTTGAGGGAGCCCACTGAAAATCTATGGTCTCATCATCTAACGAGAAGGCTGCCCGAACCTTGCATATTAATATTCTAGAATCCATCAGCTCGTCAAGTATCTCCTTAAGGTTTTCATCCTCCTCGAAAACCTGGTAGGATTCCTCCCTCTTGCTTATCCGTATTATCTCCTCTACCTCGCCAGGAATGCTAAGATAGTTGACGTCTATTATTTGGAGAAGAAGCTTTCTCCGTGTAATACTGTCGAGAAGTATTAAGTAGCTTCCGACAATCCTGTCCCTGCCAGGGGTTTCCAGCAGCTCGTAGGTCACCCTATTCTTCCGCAGTATCGTTATCAACTCCAGAAGCCTCCTAGAAGCATCTTCCTATTGTCTATCTCCCTCAAAACCTCTATTCCAAACTTCTTCTGCAAGACGCATTTCAGCGTTAAAACCTCTACTGGAAGTATCTTAGAATATATGTGGGCGATCCTCAACGCTTCAGGATAACCGTAGTCAACACCATCAATAAGAATGAGGGAGGCCAGTAGGCTACTAATCTCCTCTAGCTCGACCTCCGGGTAGGCTTCCACCTTCAGCAGAGGGCTTCCAGGCTTAAGCCTAACCAAGTATTCCCTTGGGCTTCTCCCGTTAAGAATCTCGCCTACAAACGGAGAAACGTCGAAATCCTCTGGTAGACGTATAAACGGGTCTACGAAGCCTTTTGAAACCGATATTAAAGTGTTACAGGCGGATGTGAGAAAACGCGAGAGCCCGAGCGGCCCGCTAACGTTCACCATCTCATTCAAATCCCCGTCGAGCAGCATCAACGAATTCCTGATTGAACTAATGCTCTTCAACTGCTCCTCTAGTTCAAAAGAAACCTGGCTGTCGGAAATGCCGCCTAGCACTATCATCGGCCTAGTTCTATTTATCTTCACCGCTCCCCGCTTTTTCAAAACGGTTGAACCCCTGATAGCATGAACCTCGCCCAGCCTGCTTATCCCTATCTTAACGGTTGAGACATCCACTGCGACAATGCTTTCCAGAGAAGAAGCCTCCTCGAAATCAATGCTTATAGTCCTGCCGAGTTTAAACTCACTAGTCCGGCTTATTTTAATCCTTATCTCCTTCCCCTCTAAGACATGAGCTTCTCGACGCTGCTTTAGATCAGCCAGCGGGATTAGGCTTGTCGACTGGTTTTTCACCTTCAAAACCCCCTGAAAGAAGCATTATGCCCTTAACCGATATTTCGAACATTCCCCTAGCCTGCCTAAGCACAAGCCCCTTCTTAACAAGGTCTACCAAGGTGTTTTGAATAGTCTTCTTGGAAATATTCGTAACCATCCTGACCATCTCCTCAACGCTCATACTGCTTTTCTCACGTAAACCGAATCTTGAAGCAGCGTAGCAGCCTGCAAGCAGGTAGAGGATTTTACTCTCGGTCGTCTTCGACTCCTCCCCCAGAAGAATTATGTCGCCGCTGCTTATCCTGATATGGGGAGATATCGCTGAAAGAAGAGTCTCCAAGTCAGGTGTGTAAACTATCTTGTCGACAATAGTTAAACGGGGATAAACGTTTGAAAGAAACTTGAGAAGGTCTCTCATTACCGTGTTCTCGTCGCCTGCGAACTCCACCCTAATATTCTTGTCAGGTATTTCAAGCCTGATTGTTAACGGTCCACTCATCTTAAAGACACCTCCTCAAGCCTGGTTGTTATCTCGTCGGCAATTATCTTCCCCTTCTCCGTAAGAACATAGTTGCCAAGCTCGTTCCTAGTCACGATCCCCTCCCTAAGCATCTCTGAGAGCCTAGACGGGTAGCCCACTGAGACGATGCCACTCTTACTGAGCTGCTCCCCTATCTCGCTCGATTTAAGACCGTTCTCAGCAAACTTCAGGATGAGAATTATTGCTTCCCTACTCGTTAGAAACTCCTCTCTAACGGACAGTATTGGCTTACCGGCTTCATCGTACTTAACGAAGCCAGGTATAAGGCTCAGTGTCGACTTTAACTCAGCCAGCCTGTTCTCAGTCTTCTCAAGCTCCAGGTATATCTCTGGAATATACTTAATCATCTCCTTAACATCGTTAACATTGTCTCCAGTTATCTCAACCTCGCTTGAACCCTTCCTATAGACCACCCTAATCCCTTTCAACGTTTACTACTACGTTAACGTAAACGTAGCTTATAAACTTTTCTGAAACCGCTTTAAACAACTGAAAAAGGGCCGATAGACAGGAAAACCCTAATACAGCCATAAGTTGCACACGTAAAAAGCCGAGAATTAAACCAAAACTCCCAACCATGCAACTATAAAGGCTAGCGACCATGGTCGAAAAACCTATACCTCCCCGCCCTTAGATTACACGCCCATGGCCAAATACATGTGACAGTTTAAAGTCGATATCGATCAGTCCTTTAACCCAAGGGTGAAACAACAAGCCCACCTACTTAAAGCCTAAACCGCAGCAAAAACTTTATATACCCGCAACTCGAAACACCCTATTCGGAGCAGCCCAATAAGCAAAAAGAAATAAATATAGAAAAATATAGCGGGGTGGGCTAGCCAGGTCTATGCCGCAGGGCTCATAACCCTGAGATCGGTCGTTCAAATCGACCCCCCGCTACTTTTTCCTCAAATAAATTAACACTATGCATATCAATAGAAGCTTGTTGAATAACAGTCAAATAATAAGCTTCAAGTTTTTACTTCTAGAGGCTTCCGTCTAAACCATATTAAGGCTTCATCCTTCTGCACGCTTATGTCTTCATAATAATCGTCAATTTCTCCCCAAATCAACTCATAGCCCACAGTCATTTCGCCAGGTTTCTCTCTACCAGTCCTCTATTTACTAAGCCGAGAAAACGGTCTAGTGCGTGCTATGAGAAGAATAGTAGATCGTCGACATAGGTATAGTTACAGCAATCCCTGCAACCGTCAAAGCCGCACAGCCTTCCCGGGTAATACTACTCTTCAAACTCCTTGAAGCCCTTGTAAGCACTTGGAGTAGAGCCTCATTTCCGTTTCTGGCTTCCAACTATTAGGAGGTCGCTGTTGAACTCGGTCATTCTTATTGTGAGGTAGCTTTCCCCTCTCTCCACTTCCGGCTTGAAGATTCTTCTCGCTCTAAGATCTATTCCTTCCCATTTATTATATGACGCGCTGGTCTTTAGCTTTATATCCGTGTTGAAGGGTGTGTAAACAAGAATCTTGTCTCTTCCTTCAGAGACCCTTATTTCTAAAGTCTTGTTTACAAGCCTCTCATTAGCAGGTTCAATATCAAACAGATCGTATTCTTCAAAGACCCATTTCGCAAGAGATACGTCGAATGCTCCTGGAAACCTAAGCGCAGCACGCCAGTGATAAGGTGCACCGTAAATCGAAGCATATTCTTCCGGATACTTTAGGTTTCCACCTTCTTTTTGCCACGACCATATGCCATGTGCCCCATAAGCTACCCCAGCCTTAGCTCCTGAAAGAAGACTCTGCCATACAGCTTTTCTAACGTCGAAACTATTGAACCTTCCATACTTACTATAGGATCCGATTGAACCTATTCCCTCGTAGCAGGGTTCACCATTCACCACGGGTCTCTTAACCGGCATATTGTAAAACCTTTGGGCAAGCTCGTATGGAAGATGCTGGTGCTCCCTCGCATGCCCCGACTGGTACATGTAGAAATCGTAGTACGGCGATTTAACAAGTGTCTCCGGTATCTCCCATAGTCCCCCCATCAGATGCATAGTGGTTAAAGAGCCGGGGGATATTTTCTTAACTGTTTCAAACGCAGCATTATAGTAATCCACGGAGTCTTCGGCTTCGAAATTCGTGTCCCCGCTTATTACGAAAACAGGATTATACTTTCCGTATCTTTCCGCCACATAGCGCACATACTCCTCCAGTCTATCCCTCGGAATGATCCTGGATGGGCTTATCCTTGAACCCCATGTTCCCTTAACATAGTTACACCACAATACTACGAGCGCTGGCGTGAAGCCATGTTCAACCGCTATCTCAACCATCTTTTCCGCTCTATCGAAGTATTTCTCATTCCTCCGGCTAAAGTCCCATCCTCCACCGGGAAGCGTTTCGAAAGGGTCGATATAGTTCTCCGACGGACTTCTATCGTGTTGAGGAAGAATGTTTATTTGCAGAGCGTTAAACCCCTGCATTCTTCTATATTCAAGATAATACTCCCATTCTTCGTACGTCGGGTTGGTGAAGGCACTCCAACAAGTATCTGCGAGATAGAAGAATTTTTCACCGTCTTTTAAGAAATAGTCTCGAGTCTCAGAAATGGTTATTTTACTCATCTTTCAGCACCTTAACCCCACCTGTTTGATAGCTTTAAATTTTTTCCAACTCAACTGGTTTTAGGCTGATAGGTTTAGGCACAGATTTAGAACCAGGAAACTTGCTTAGGTCTTGCAGCTTTAAAGTTTAAGTTGTAAATAGTTGAGTAAAAACAGAGGACGACTGCGCATGTATCAAACTATGGCTTTGATGCTTCTTGTAGACGAGGTTGATGAAGCTGTAGCGTGGTATCAGGACGTATTTGGGGCGAAACTACAATACAGTATGCCGAAGACTCCTCCTTTCGAATGGGCTTCGCCTCTTCTCGGCGATATTGAACTCATGCTTTCACGGGAAAAGTCAGCTCAACATTGGTATAGGGTTCGGTTTCTGAAGACCCTGCCAATTTTATTGTCTACTTCTACGCCGCAGATGTTAATATTCTTTACAATAAGATTAAGGATAAGGCTAAGATCCTTATGGAGCCCGTAGACCAGCCGTACGCAGTTCGCGAGTTCGCGATTCAAGACCCTTTTGGATTCATCTTATTGTTTGCACAAAATATCAGATAACCGTCCCGTAACAGCTTTGCACGCGCTAATCTCCTGGTCTCAGGCTGTTTTTCCTTATTACGGCTTTATCCCATTTCCCGTATTTCACCCACAGGATTAGAATTGTCCCGCCTACAACATTGCTCAACGAGAACGAGAGCCAGATGCCCATGGAGCCCATGTTAAACATAAATGCTAAGAAATACCCTAAAGCTACTCTTACTATCCAGATTCTTCCAATATCTATGGCTGTTGGGAAAGCCGTGTGGCCTGAGCCTCTTGCAATTGACATCGAGTTCACGCAGAGCCCGAAGAAAGGAAGCGTTGGTAATATTAACTGCAGGAATCGTTCCGTCTCGTCAAGTATGGCCGGGTCGCTTGCAAAAACGCTTGCTATTTGCCGTTTAAAAGGATAGATGAAGATGGCACTGGCTGCAATAAGGATGAACATCAATATGGTTGTCTTGAATGCGCGCGCTAGGAAATAGGGTCTGAAAAAGAGGAGCATAAAAGGAGGTTTCAATTAATAAAACGAATGGATGAGGAAAAAGGAGAAGGAAGAAATGACGACTAAGGTTGCTACTGTGTGGTGGTGGGGCGACAGGTTTGAAGATGTCAGAGAAAATTGTGAAAAATACATCGGCAAAAAGTGGAAGGAAACAATGAAGGAATGCCTCATATACTTCTCAGGCAGGGAGAGGGACGAAGGCATTGGTCTAGATGTAGTAGCAGAGAAAAAGTTGGAGATTTAGCTGAACGCTTATTCTATTCAATAGTCTTCGCCGGAAACGCTAAAGTATATTCGATTTCAATCCAGTTATTTGAAGATGCTTTCTCCAGTACCGAGGTTTACCGCAATCCCATCGAAGCGATAAAAAGAGAACTCGAAGAACGTGAAAAGATCATCATAGAGAAGTTTATTAACGACCCCAGAGTGAAGCAGGTGGCAGAGGGGAGAAAGGTAACATTTATTCCACAGATCAACCTATTATGCGAAATGGAGTCGGATAGCTGCGATAAGATAGTAGTAGAACTCATTCACGGAGATTTTGATAAGATTATGAACCTGCTAAACAACCTGAGCGAGGAGCTTATTGAGAAGGGTTTAGCAAAACGCATCCTAGGCTACAAGCTAGGGAGAAGCATAGATGAACTTAAAGTGGAAGAAGTGGAAGTGTGGAAAGATGAAGTTACAGTATGGCTTGTTTGAAAAAAATGTGAATATAAGTGCGGAGGGTGGGATTTGAACCCACGAACCCTTCCGCGCGCGGTGATTCCGCGTCTGCGGGACTGGATCTTAAGTCCAGCGCCTTTAGTCTAGTCCCGTTTGACCAGCCTTGGCTACCTCCGCATTGGCTTCAATGAATTTACCGAATACGTTGCTTATTAAGATTTTTGATTGTATCTTGATTCGTTTTTCCTGAGGAAAGCTTGCTGCAACGATGTTTGTAAAGCTGTTTGAATCCTTATTAATAGAATTACAGAAGCTTGATTCTAAGACTTGGTTTTTAGAAACTTGTCTAAAGCTACTGAGTTTTTACATTTATTAAGCATTTCCTCGTCTTCAGTTATCAGCTTCAGGTTCAGCTTCTCCGCCACGTAGACATATGAAGCATCGTAAAACGACAATCCCCTTTCAACCGCGATCTCACCCACCTCTTTAAGATGCTCCACGCCTATTGAATACTCTGGTAGCTCTCTTATTATTTTCGACCATCGCTCCATCAGACTCTCCCAATTTTTCACGTGCCCCAGTTTATACTCTTTCCAACCTATGTTTCCCAACTCATACTTAGTCAGATCAAGGATCAGAAGCCTCATCAATAATGAGGCAGCTCCCCCGCCTAGTTTTTTAAGCAAGGGGTATAGCGCTGAAGTGTCTAAAACCGCCTCTACCTTTCCCTGCGGCATTCCTTTACTACCCTTACCCATTCGTCGTCAGAGACTTCTCCCATTTCCTTCAACAGCATATTGATTGCTTCCTCAAGCTTTCTTCTTTTAGCCTGCTCCACCGCATCGGCCAATGCCCTCTCGACAACGCTTTTCACATCTATGCCTAATTTTTCAGCTTCTCTCTTTAGCTCCCCGCTTATTCTGACTGAGAGAACCTCTGTAGACATTATCTATTGTATACAAATAAAGAATGTATACTTAAACCTTCCGGACGACTTGTAAACAACCCCTATATGGATCTTAAAAAAGCCCTTAACGAGGCTATTCAACAAGCATTTCTACCCGCTTATTATTTCAGCCCAGTTAAAACAAAGAAGCCCGCGGGGTCGACACTCGAATAGAAGCCTTAGAGGAAAGGTTAACAGTGAAAACAGCAGAAGCAACAAAATTTTCAGAAAAACAAGGTGACGAAGAATCAGCATAAAAGTAGCAACGAATACGCAGCCCAACCCATAAAGCACAGACGCTTCACCAGGCTACTCCAAGAAACAAGGAAAGCAACAATACGCGACACTAGCCCAGCTGTTCAAAACCACGCACACAACAGCAGAAAACATAAAAAGACCTAAAGAGGAAAAGACAAACGGGCCCGTCGCCTAACCTGGACAACACAAGCCCAGAAATGGCGGCAGCCTCCTATCAGTGTGAAGCTGGAAGCAGAGCTGTAATGATCTGGGTTCAAATCCCAGCGGGCCCGTTTTCTTCTCCTAAGTTACTGTTAGCGCGTCCGGTTTAATGGAAGAGGTATCGAATTGATTTTTCAATGGGAAGGCAAATTTTTATACTAATGTTTTAGATAGGGGGATAGAGGCGGCTGTGATAGTCTCGGTCGCAAGCGGTAAGGGTGGGACGGGGAAGACTACTGTGGCTGTGAACATGGCTCTCTCGTTAAGGGATGGAGTTCAACTGTTAGATTGTGATGTTCAGGAGCCGAATGACTACCTGTTCTTCAAGATAGAGGATTACGAGGAAAAGAGGGTGTATTCGTCCGCGCCTAGGGTGAATATGGAGCTTTGCGATGGGTGTGGTAAATGCGCGGAGGCTTGCCAGTTTAACGCGATCGCGGTATTGCCTAACAGAATCATAATATTCGACCAGCTTTGCCATAGTTGTGGATTATGCAGCATAGTCTGTCCAAGAAAAGCGATTGATGAAGAGAGTAGGGAAGTAGGAGTCATGCGGAAAGCGAATTTAGGTAGTATCCGGCTTGTTTATGGAGTATTGAATACGGAGGAACCGGTTGCGGGACCGTTAATCCGCGCGGTCAAGGATGAGATTGAAGAAGATAGGGATGTGATAATCGACTGTCCTCCTGGAACGTCATGCCCGGTTATAGAATCAGTCTACGGAAGTGATTTTTGCATCCTCGTGACGGAGCCCACGCCATTTGGTTTGCACGGTCTGAAGCTGACGGTTGACATGTTAACAGAGATTAAAGTACCTTTCGGGGTGGTAGTAAACAAGGCGGGAATAGGAGACCTGCGTGTTCACGAATACTGCAGGACCCGAGAGATACCTATTCTCCTTGAGATACCATACGATAGGAGGATTGCGGAGCTCTACTCTATGGGAATACCTTTTGCGTTAAAGATGGAGGAGTGGAAGCCTAAATTTCAGGAACTATTTCAGAATATCAAGGTGATAGTTAAAAAATGAAGCAGGTTGCGATTGTCAGCGGGAAAGGCGGAACCGGCAAAACCACTATAGCTGCAAGCTTTTCATGCTTGGCAAAGAATAAAGTAATCGCGGATTGCGATGTCGATTCAGCTATGCTACACTTACTGTTGAAACCGGAAATCATGTCGAGCAGAGAGTTTCACGGCTCCAAGCTATATGAGATCGATGAAAGCAAATGTATAAGGTGTGGGTTATGCGAGTCTCATTGCAGGTTTAATGCTATTAAGAATCTCCGAATTGAACCGTTCTTATGTGAAGGCTGCGCTGTATGTTATCATGTGTGCCCCGTAAACGCGATAAAAACGCATGAAAAGATATCTGGGTACATGTTTACTTCAAAGACTAAGTATGGCCCAATGGTTCATGCAAAACTGAATGCTACTGAATCAAACTCGGGAAAGCTCGTGACAATGGTTAGGAATAAGGCAAAACGAATTGCTGAAGAAGAAAATGCTGACTTGATTCTAATCGACGGCCCACCTGGATTAGGCTGCCCGCTATTCGCAACGATGACAGGCATAGATATCGCGATCGCTGTGGCTGAGCCGACTATGTCGGGGATTCACGACTTGGAGAGGTTAATACGAGTTATTAATCATTTTAGAATTAAACCGATTGTTATCGTAAACATGTATGACGTTAATGAGAAGAATACTGAGGAAATCCTGAATTATTGTAGACGGAATGCTGTTGATGTTGCTGGGCTAATACCGTTTGACAAGGCTGCAGTAGATGCTATAGTCAATGGATTGCCGGTGATCGACTATGCTACGGATAGCGACATTAGCAGGGCAATAAAGCAGATCTGGAACATAATGGAGGAAGTTATAGGATAAGCGGGAGCACGTGTTGCAAAAACAATATAGATGTTCAACATAAGGAAATGAAAGCAATTGGGATTCTTGGTTCTCCACATGAAGATGGAAACACGGCTTATTTATTGGAAGCAATTTAAGAGTTTTAAGGAAGGAATTGAAAACAGAAATAATTTTCTTAAAAAACTATGATATCAGGCCGTGCGAAGGATGCTGTTTCTGCGAAGAGAGTTACGAATGCATAATTAAAGATGATATGCGAAAGCTGTGCCCAAAGATTAAGGAAGCAAGTGTCATCATTTTGGCTAGCCCATCATATATGGGAGGCGTAACATCACGCATGAGAGCTTTCATGGAAAGAACATGGTATTTACGAAAAGGGCAGCTTGAAAATAAGATCGGGACTTGGGTTGTTATCGGAAGAAGAAATATCGGAGGTGCTATAAACGAGATGGATGAGTATCTGGACAGATTGAGAGTAATAAAGGTTCCTGGATGCTCAGGTTACGCGTTCCGAAAAGGCGATATTTTGAGAGAACGAGGAAGCCTTAAAAGAAGCGCGAATGCTGGGAGAGCATATTTTGAAAATAGTTAAACGTATTCATCTGCCCTAGCCTCCTTAGTGCACGCTATAATTGGTAGTAAACTAAAGTTGAAATTGTCTATATGCATCTAGAGCTGCCATTATAACTGGATTTACTACTGGAGATGCTGATAACCTTGGATGGCTCCCATACTGCATTGTAATGATTTCGTCGATTTTCATCTTATTCTGAATTGCTATCGCAATGGCATTAACAAGCTCTGCAACTTCATCGCATACACAAGAAGCCTGTGCTCCAATAAGAGTCCCATCCTTTAGGAACATTAGCTTTAGTTCTGTTTCGCTTGCACCGGGTAAGTAAGCAGGATGTCTATTGACAACCTTCGACCTTCCAACAATGTATTCGATATTCTCCTTTTTAGCTAGGCTTTCAGTAACGCCAATGCACACTAATGCTAAATCTCCAACTTTCGTTGAAAAAGCTCCAACCTGGCCACTCATCTTTTTACTTACTTTTACACCATATAAATTCACAACAGCAACTCTCGCTTCTTGACAGGCAATTGAAGCCAGCATGATCGACACAGTTTTCCCCAAAAAGAAATGTCTTTTTTCAGTCACGTCCCCAATTGCGAATATATTAGGGTCGCTCGTTCTCATAAACTCGTCAACAAGAATACCATAGTATCCAATTTTCAAGCCAATTTTTTTAGCCAATTCAATATTTGGACGATAACCAACTGAAAATACAACCAAGTCTGCATCTATCTTCTCTCCACCCTCAAGCTCCACCCATTCTGCTTCCTCTTTGCCATAAATCTTTTTAACTGTTCTACCAGTTATTACTTTTATTCCTTTCCGTTTCAACTCGTCTTCTGCTTTGATTGCAAATTCCTCATCAAAATTTAAGAGTAAACAATGCGGGAGCATCTCTACTATGGTAACATCCTTCTTAAGGTTTGATAGATCATCAGCAAGCTCTACTCCTATGAAACCACCACCAATTATAACAATCTTATTTGCACCTCGTAATGCTTTTTGCAAAGCTTCAACTTCTTCATATCTCTTTGAAACTTTAAATACATTCTTTAGGCTCGTACCTTCTATTGAAGATGGAACGAAGGGCAAAGATCCAGTAGCCAAAATTAGTTTATCATACTCATAAGAATTCCCAGAAGCAGTAACAACTTTTTTATTATTTCTATCAACATCAACAACATCGTCAATCACAACCTTTACTCCTTGATTGGATAGAAGCGCATATGGCATTAAATCCTTATCACAACTTTCTAATGTAGCAGCTAAGTATGGTATCGCACATGGTATAAGCGTTTTACTTTCGTTCTTTATAAGAAGAATGGACTTGTCTTTATAAATCACTTTAGCTGTATATGCCGCTGTAAATCCACTTGCGCTGCCACCGATGATCACTATGTCATACTTATTCTCATTTTTCATAGCGCGCCAGTATCAGGCTTGTAATATTTAAGTTTTTTTCTTACCAAGAGCATCTCAAGATTTTTAATTTTTCACCTTGAACTCGCGGAGACTTGTGAAAAGCTTAAGCATGGTGGAAACAACGGACAGAGATTTCCTCACATGATTTGAAAGGAGGGGTTGCAATGGCCCTTCTAGCATAGGTTAAAAGGTAGAGAAGTTCAAAACCTTTATATTGGACACTTTATTTTAGAGTGTTGAATGTCATATAGAGTGTTTGAGCAATTTTCAGAAGATTATGATTCTTGGTATTCTCAGCACTCCGAAGTTCTTGAGTCAGAAATACGGGCAATTAAGGCCCTTGATCTTAAAGGGTTAGGGCTCGATATAGGTGTTGGTACCGGTATTTTCGCTTCCTCAACGAAAGTGCAAATAGGAATAGACGTTTCCAATCAGATGCTAAGAACCGCTGTGAAACGAGGCATACAAGTTATCAGAGCCTTAGCGGAGTTTTTACCGTTTCCAGACAAAATGTTTGATTATGTTTTGATGACGGTTACTTTGTGTTTTCTCGATGACCCGGAAACAGTCTTGAAAGAGATTTATAGGATTTTGAAACCTAGTGGCGTTCTAGCGGTGTGTATCATCGTCAGGGATTCATCTTGGGGTCAGCTTTATGTTGAGAAGGCTAAACAGGGTCATCGCTTCTACCGTTATGCACGTTTCTATAGTTTACTGGAACTTGAAGAACTACTCGAAAAGCATAGTTTTAAAATTGTAGATTATAAATCGACTCTAACCTATCCGCCTTCGTCCACCCCTGTTGTAGAAGACCCGAAGAATGATCCGCATCAAGGAAGTTTTCTGTGTGTAAAGACCATTAAGAGATAGACGAGGCTTTTGGTCAAATGATGGGGAGCTGCGTAAGGTACAATCTATAGCAATTAGGCAGATAGACGATTTAGCCCGCATTGAAGATGGTATGGGTTTTATTTTTCCTTAAGATTTTTATACTAGTATTTTATGTGTGACCCGCAGTATTCTAGATGGAGAAAAATGAAGACGCAGAGCTTGAAAGAATCAAGCAAGCAAAAATGCGAGAAATTATGAAGAGAGCCTATAATAGGCATAACCAAGAGGCTCTTGAAAACCAAGAAACATCCTTGAAAGAACCTGTTAAGATGACTGATGCAAACTTTAAGGAAACGATTTAGAATCATTCGCTGGTGGTTGTTGATTGTTGGGCGCCTTGGTGTGGCCCGTGCCATATGATTGCACCTATTATAGAGGGGCTAGCACGAGATTATTCCGGGAAAATCCTATTTGGAAAGCTGAACGTGGATGAGAATCCAGAAGCTAGCGCACAGTATGAAATAGTGAGTATCCCGACACTGTTGGTGTTTAAAAACGGAAAACTTGTAGATAGGATCGTCGGCGCAATGCCTAGACGAATGTTGGAGCCAAGAATAACACGCTATCTTCAGGGTTAATGAGATTGACTGTAAAGAGAAATACATAAAACGAATAGTAAGTAGGAGCACGAATATGAGTGAAGAATTAATAAGGGTGTTTCTGAGTAAGAAAAACGTTTTCGCTGTTGTCGGTGTGAGCCGTGATCCCAAGAAATATGGTCATCAAGTGTATAAAGATTTGAAGAATGCTGGGTACGAAGTTTACGCCGTAAACCCGAATGCAGATGAGAACTTAGGCAATAAATGTTATCCAAATCTTGGGAGCCTACCAGTAAAACCAGACATTGTTAATATTGTAGTTCCTCCAGAAGTAACAGAAAAGATAGTTGAAACCTGCAGAAAACTCGGGATCACGAAGGTTTGGATGCAACCAGGCTCGGGATCGAAAAAAGCATCAAATTTTGCGAAGAAAACAGTATTGATGTAATATATGACGTCTGCATAATGATCGAACGTGTAAAGGCTCGAGCAAATGAGCTAAAAAGAGTTTAGTTTTCCTGCCTCCACAGCACGTACCTCTAAACACTGTGAATTCATTGAAGAACAATCAAATGAAAGACTAAGCCCAATATGAGGCTTAAAAATTCATTTACCTTAATCACTTATCTTCTCATAAACCTCAATAGAACAATCCCTTTTGTGCATATTCAGCGTCTTGCTTTTTATTCTAATGATAATCTTCTCATATAGTATGTATTATTTTCATATTCAAGCTCTCTAAGCTTACCTCTTTGTAAGAGTTTCTCGATGATTTGCCAATCTGCATTCACCTTCTTTAGAGAGCGCGCTTAAATCTTTCCTAACAGGTTCCTTCCATACCAGTGAAGCATTGGTCAAGATAGCTATCGGAATGTTAAGCACCCTAAGGACTGAAATCTGCTCGCCCAATTCAAGCTCCAGCGTTGGCTCCCCATCCGGGACGAAAGACAAATAATCGATCTTTTCGTTCCTTAGCATTGCTTCATCGACTTTTCTTTTCACAGCTTGGAAAATCTCCTCTGTTTCATGAAAGATCCTCCTTTCGGTGGTTGTATTCCTAGTTTTCCCCAATTGGCAGTAGACGCATGAATACGTGCATTTTTTCAGTGGAATGTTATTCACTCCCAAACTCCTACCTAATCGTCTTGATGGAACAGGAGATGGAACAGGACCAAAAGTTAATGTTTCGAGCACCGAAGAAGATCCTGTTTTTGACGCCAAGCCTTGTGTAGTTTGCGAATTATTTAATGTATCTCAGCTTAACTGTAACTCAATAGTTTTAATGGCTTCTTTCACTGGCGTGCCTGGCTTTACGATGACTTTGGATATCTTATGGTCTTCAATCAACTCTGAAGCACTTGGACCAAGTTCACCTGATACCACGACATTTACATCCATATCTATTAGGGTCTTGACCAGAATAGGGCCGGCGCCGAACTTGAAGGATGCAGCCGGATTCTTAAGCACCTGCACGTTCTTCACTTCTCCGTTTACCATGTCCACGATTGTGACAGTATTTGTTCTACCAAACACTTCTGAAACCTCGTCCTCTAAACCCTTCTCCCCTTTCGTTGAGATCGCGATTCTAAGCCTACTCATATCCTCATCCCTCACTCGGATTTTGAAGATTCTTGGTCTGCACCCTTCAGCTCTTTAAGCCTCTTCCTTACTTGATTCAGTTGCTGTTGCAAGGAATCCATTTGCCTCTCTAACATCAGTATCTCTTCTTCTCTAGACATGGATGCAGCTTGCGTCTGTCGGCTCACAGGTGCTTGTTGATAAGGTGGGGGGAAGAAGCGCCCCATGCCTCTACCCATTCCGGTTCCAAACCCTCTGCCCCTACCTGGGCCTGCTCCGAACTCAGGAGGGCCTAATGCAGCAGCATCTTGGAGTTGCCCTCTTTTGAACATTTCAACAGCCTCTCTTACTGTTCCGGATGCTCCTATCAAGATCCTGATCCCTGCGGAAGAAAGTACTTGATATGCGTTCGGACCAACGTTCCCAGTTATCACTGCCTCAACACCTCTGCCTGCTATCTCTTGTGCTGCTTGAATCCCCGCACCACCCATCAACCCCGTACTCGTATTTGGAATAGCTTCAAACGACATTGTTTCCATGTCAACGATGACAAAATACTGGCATCGGCCAAACCTGGGGTCAACCGGAGAATCCAGGCTTCCACCGGCCGCGGACACTGCTACCTTCATCTCATGTCACTGTTTCCCGAGTTCTTCAAGCCTCTTCCTAATCGCGTCCAGCTCCTGCTCGAGTATCCTCGCCTCTTCCTGTAGCATCGCTATTTCATCTTCCCTCGACATCGGAGGCATCCAGTAGGGTGTTATTGGACCATATATTCCCATCCACCACCATCTCGGGAGCCAGGGGAACCATCTGCACCTCCACCAAGCCCAATACGGGTATGTGAACCAACCCCACGGTCCCATGCCGTATGGCAAACATGTTCACCTCCTACTTAGATTGTTCTTTTTCTAGGAGCTTCCTCAGCTCCTCGATCCTCGTTTCAACGCCTTTAACCTCCTCATCCAAGTGCCTTCTATAGTCCTCGAGCTGAGCCAGTTCTTCCCGGGGTGACGGCCCCATGAAAGGCAGCGGGTAATAAGTTTGAGACTCTTCAACCGAAGGACTCTTCTTCAAATCTTCCAGCCTCTTTCTCGTTGCTTCAAGTTGTATTTCAATGGATTTAGCCTGCTCCTCCAGCATCCGGATCTCATCCTCCTTGCTTACAGGAGCCCCAGGCGTGTACAACGGAATTTGCGACGCACGCTTGCCTGAGAGATACTGCCTGTATTGCGGCATTAGGCCGCTTGAAATAATCCATTCCGCTGTCGGCGGAAGACCTGTAGGCGATCTGCCTACCCATCCTGGTGAATAGCCGAACCTCATCCAGCCAGGCAGCCCCGTCAGATAGTACATTCTCCTCCATCTATACCCCATTTTTAATCACCTCCAAGCATACGGGTAATAGTATCCTCTTCCATAGTACGGGCTATACGGTGGATAATAGTACGGTGTGACCGCGGTATACGGGTTAAATAGCCACCAGCACGCACCCCTGCCGAACCACCACCAGCCAGGCCTCTGCCACGGTGGCAGGAAACTGAACGGCCCCCCTCCAGGCCATGGGCCCCTCCGTCCCATCTTCCATCACCAATTATTTCGTGCAATTGCACATATATAAATTTTGCCTTTGCACAAAATTCCCTAAAAAGCTCACCCAAGGAGGCTACGTGTCATTCGATGCGATAACTAGCTCCGCCCCTCGGCAAGCATAGTTGCCACCTTTTTCCGCGCACTACTTAAACACCGCCACAGTGCTCCATGAAACACCCATCCTCTGAGCCGCCTCCTCCTGCAGTAAGCCCTCGTAATCAACTAGCCGCAGTGCTTCATACTCATCAATAGTCATCTTAACCCGCTCTTCGCTAGAAATGGAAGTCCCCTCCAAAGACGCTGGGATAAACCTGTTAGCCCTCGGAAAACCGTTGATCACTCTCGGCTTAATGGGTCTTCCCGGGCCCTTTCTCCGCCGCCAGCCCCAACGGTAACCGGACAAGTCTCTCGCGTTATTCTCCTATTCTGTTCGAATATATTAGTCCATAGGGAGTGCGTGTTTCCAACACCTTTCTTTTTCAAAGGTGAAACATGCTGAGAAGTTTATTCATAAACGCGGTTCATGGACTGTTAATCCCAGCGCGCGCTAAGGAAGAAAGTATTACATGAGAAAGATGCGGCGTGAGTAAAAATGCGCGACAAAAAAACGAAAAGACACTTCAAAATCCGAGTTTAATGATTCATGTGACAAATGCCCTACACAAATCCCCGGTCACAGCTTATTACCCTTCCCTATGTGCAGGAGGCTCAGAGCTTCTCCAGCGTAATTCTGTGAGACTCGTTTTCGAAGCGTGGAATTCAGGAGGATATGAGTAAGTGGGCCTCAACGCTTCTAGATTTAATTGAGAAAGAAGGTTAGTCATAAACCCTCAATCAAAGAACTACTGTAGAAGTTTTAACCCGTGTTCTTCTAATGGTCTAAAGTGCTTCATATTGAACGTGTAAAGTTTCGCGTTATTGTTGATCGTCATGGCAGCTATCATAGCATCTGTCCTTCGAACAGGTTTTCCCTTCCGCTCTGTTTTCAGTTCTAATTCAGACGCTAGGATCGCGTCTTCCTTCCTATAGTTTAAAACCGGAAGCCTTAAAACATCCTTCACCGGCTTAGCGTATTTGCTTAACCCATAGAGGATTTCGTGAAGATTGACGACAGTTATGCATATTGGCTCATCTTTTTCGATAATTTTCTTCAATGCCTCTTCACCTTTTGCAGACTTCTTGTCGAAAATCTCGATTAAAATATCAGTGTCTAAAATAATCATGTTCTACGTTCAGCCCTTAATGAGTACATTTCTGAGAGAAGCTTCTCCTTGTCCTTAATCTCGACACAGCCTCTAAGCCTTACTAGGACATCAACAGGGTTCGCTTCCTCGATGAGCCTTTCAAGCAGCTCGCTGAAGCTTTCACCCTCCCGCTTAACAGCCAGCAACCTTCTGTAGACTTCTTCTCTAATGGTTATGGTTTTAACCAATTAATCATCACCGAAATATTAAGTTCAAACTTAAATATAAACTTATCGGGTAAGAAATGGTCTGTTAAGCGCATTGAAAAAGTTTTCAGTAACGTATATTCGCAATAATGTTTTAATATGGCGGTAGCCCCCTATCAACACGCGCTAATTCCGGATTTTCTGAAAAAGCTTATTAGGTGTCAAACGGCAAGTTGAGTGTGTTTAGTGTTGCGTAAAAGCCCTAGGGAACTGGTGGGTTATTGTGACCCTTACTGTGGAGCCTGTGGAATATACTAGGGGCAGACAAAGCCTGCATCGAGAACCTGAGAAAAGTCATAGGTGCCTATGGTTTCGACAAGATTGCGTCGGAGCTGGTAAAATGGGACCCTGTCTTCAATAATTACGCGGAGTTTTAAAAGGTTCTAGACGGTTTCGTTAGGCTTTTCGGAGAATGCCCGGGGTGTGTCGCTGGAGGCGGGAACCCGGATTGCGCGCTATTGCGTTCTTCGTCAATGTTATAGACAAAAAGGCTACGTGACCTGTGCAGAATGCGCTGAAACGAACAGTTGCAAAGAGCTGCAAAACGTAGGGACCTCGTTAGAGGGCTTGAAACGAATCAAAGCTGTGAGTCGACAACTGGGCGGAGGAAATACAGGAGAAAGTGGATGCGGGCTACTGTCAACTAGATGAGTAGGCTGGTTTTTTCTCATTTTTTAGAGGCTTGGCCTATCTCTACTATAAACTGGTCTTGCAAGAAGCTTGGTTTAAAACGCGTCGTCTAAGTGGTTTTTAGTAAGGTTTTTAACGTCTTACCGTATTTTCCTCGCATAGACGTAACGCATGAAGTGTTTGATCTCTGTTTCCAGCGCTCCGGCCGCTAGGCTTGGAGATAAGAAGTATTACGATTTAATCGGCACTATAGGCGTGATGAAGAAGATTCTATCCGAGTCGGTTGTGGATGGTTTTGAGCTGCAGCTTGAGCCGGAATGGGATAGTGAGAATCCTCCTTTGACTGACGGGGATCTTGCAGATTGGACCAAGACTCCTAAGTATACGGCTAGGGAAATACTGGATGTTTTGAAAAGGGAGGCGCTGCCCATATTATCTGTACATGCGAGCAGGGACGTTGGCAGTTATCTTTGTTCAAGCCGGGAGCGCGATTGGGAGAAAGGGAAACGGGTTGCGTATGATGCTTTACTTATTGCCAGCGGGCTGGGAGCAGGTGTCTGCGTGTTCCACCTGTGGGATACTTGGGCAACGAGCATCGACTTAGGCCGCGTAATAAAAACTTTCAACGAGATTTCACGCCAATTTCCTAATGTAAAGGCTTCGGTAGAAAACATTCCAACACACTTGGAGGGTTACACGCCTTTTTCTCTAGTTAGGCTTTTCGACTACGTGACGCTTGACCTCCGGTGGGCAGTCCTCTACGATGAGCTGAATCGTTTCGAGACGCTTATCGATAAAGTGGTGAATGTCCATTTACGAGGAAAGCTTTTTCAGGGAGAATGGTTCTTAGATCATCCAAACATCGGTTTCTATGAGGCTTTGAAAAGGATAAAGGACGACTGGGGATATGGAGGATTGTTGACTATGGAGCCCGACGGCGCGGTCGACGGCCCGTTTGACAGCTCATGTTTCGAAAGCTTTATTAAAGCAATGAGGACACTACGCGCCTTCTGAAAATATAATGGATAAACTTATTGTAATGCCTGCTCAGAGCAGATTTTATAGCGTCTCCTATATCCAATTTTATGGTCATACAGTTGTCGAAATTGGGGAACTTCAGTAAAGACTTTAATATCTAAATTTAGAATCAAAATCAGTGTCTCTCCCTGTCGTAATCATTGCTGCAGGAGTTGCTTCTAGACTAAGGCCTTATTCAGAAGAAATCCCCAAGTGCTTAATGGAGCTGGAACCAGGTAAGACAATATTGGATTTTATACTGAGTAGGATGGAAAAATTCAATCCCGGCCGAATTCTCATCGTTACAAGACCTCGGTTTAGAAGAGTATTTGAAGAAAGGTTAGGGAGTAGGGTGGAGATTGTGGAGACCGATGTTGAAGATTTCGGCAATCTTTACAGCGTTAGCCTAGCTTTAAAACGGTTGAACACCGGAGGATTTCTACTCTTAATGTCAGACCATATTTACGAGAAGACAATAATAGAGGAAGTTTTATCTTCAAACAGAGAAGTTGCTTTCACGATTTGTCTAGATAGGAAGCCCTCTTTGACTGATGCTGAAGAAGGCTTGAAGATTGTGCTGAATGGTAAGGGCGTAGCCTATGCGGATAAGAATACCCTGCCTAGGCATGGAATAGATACAGGCGTAATACTTTGCGGAGGAAAAGCGAAGAAGTATATTGAGGAAGCGATAGAAAAGCAGGGACCTAAGGCAACGGTAGCTGATGCTTTGAAGCTCGCGGCAGCTGATAATGAAGTGGATTATGCAGATGTTACTGGAAAGCTCTGGAAGGATATAGATACTCCGGAAGATTTGGTTAAAGGTAGGAGGATCTACTGGCAAATATTAAAGAGGGAGAACGAACATGAAGGTGGATTACTCTCCAGATTCCTTATTAAACCCGTGTCGACTTGCATCTCAGTCTCTATTTATCGAAACTCTAATATTGAGCCTCTAATGCTGCACCTGGTCTCGTTAGTATTTGCTATATTGACCAGTTTCCTTCTCGCAAGAGGATATTCGTTAGGGGGACTTCTAGCCTTAGTGGTATTACTGACAAGCGAAGTAGGCAATGAGCTTATAAATCTGAGTGGCGAGAAGACGTGGAGGCTTCACGTAGGCTTTCTACTAGACCGGTTTTCAGATGTTATCATATTGCTAGGATTCCTCATGCCGTTATTATCAGTTGGGAACAATATTATTTTCCCCCTAACCGTTCTCGCAACTGCTAATATTGCACTGGTAAGCTACATAACTCGGTTTCTCAACGGCAACGTTAAAACTGGAATTTTGAAAAGCATACCTGCAACAAGAGACGTATTGCTTTTCGTGGTTTTCATTTCCACTATATTTTCATTACCTCTCTACGGATTATACTATTTATCTTTCGCCCCCATTTTTCTCCTATTCTGCTCTATCATATTAGCTGTAAGGGGTAAAGGTGGGGGAAGTAGGCCTAAGAAAGCTAAACTACCTAAGCCTGAAGTCGTAGTAGAAAAGAGAGAAATAAGTAGTAAAATTGAGAGTCTTTTCTCCAATACGCTGAAACTTATTATCTCGCTTGTTTTCCTTCACATGATTACGCCGGTTTTCGAAGACATTACTTTAATAACCTTTGAAGACCTAGTTTTAAAGTCGGATCATTTGCTATCCGCCTTATCCCTAATAGTGTTTATCTATTTTGGTTATCGTATACTGATGGCTTTAAAATTTCTCATAGATGTTGCTACCAAACGCTTAGTATTCGTCATAAAGGTTTCAGAATTCACTCTCAGACACGTGCTGGCCGACTTACTATATATTGTAATAGCTATAATACTCTGGATTTATGTCCCTCCCCAGCTTAGAAACATTCCTTACATCGGGGAGCCGGTTTCAAGAATAGGGGCTCTAGCAATATTCGTCTTTTTCATATTAATACTTTACGATACGGTAAAGCTGCTTTACAAGACATTTGAAGACCTTTACAAGAAGATTGTTGAAAAGCTCACTAAGAAGCTTCATGGAGGCGGTTCTGAAAATGCTTAAAGAAATTTGGAATATAATCTTGGTGCTGTAGATGAAGGCAGTAATACTGGCAACTGAGAAGGATTTCATATTTGACGGGAAAAAGCCCGTCGCACTAATCAAAGTATGTGGCGTATCTTTGATAACAAGAATCTTGAGTTCTTTAAGAGCCTCGAGAATAAGTGAAGTACTAATAGTCCTAGGTTTTGGAGAAGAAGAAATACGAAGCATGCTTAAAAACGGTGAGGAGATCGGTTTAAAACTGTACTATCTAGGAACAAAAGGGGAACATGGATTTCTTAAAGATTTTCTAAACGACGATATTATTGTAATAAGCGTAGATACTGTAATAGATAAAGAGTTTATAGAAGAACTTATCAAAATAGAGAAAGACGTATCATGCTATTTAAACAGAAGACCTGTAGGAATATATAAGTTGAGTAAGGAGAACTCTATGTTATTATATGAGTATCTTCTTTCAAAAAGAATCAGGGAAATGTTTGAGAAAATAGAGGAGCTGCAAATCTCCAGACTCGATGTATCTAATATGCGAGTTGAACATTTAGGGTTGAAACGTGTCGTTTATCCAATATGCGTGAAAATAGAAGATAGGCGTTCAATCGAGGATGCTAAAAGAAGGCTTATTTTCAGAACTCAGAAAGGCCTCCACTTCACATCTTACATAAACAAGCCTATAGAAGATCACATCATCTACTATATAGCAGATATACCTTGGATAACTCCGAACAGAATAACAGTACTTATGAACCTGTTTGCTTTTACCATTGCAGCACTATTTCTCTTAGGTCATTTGAAGATAGCAGCAATTCTAGCTTACATGGTTGGAATATTAGATGGTCTTGACGGGAAATTAGCTAGGGCAAGGGGGATTTTGACAAAGCTTGGATATATTGAGCATACGTTTGACATGCTTTACGAGCAGGCATGGTATGTGTGTTTTGCACTAAGCTTACATTTCCTAGAAAACAGTTATCTGCCACTGGTCTTAGGATTATGCATGCTTCTTGCAGACAGCTTTGTAAGGCATTGCTACATGCAGTTTAAGGAAACCCTGGGAAGGGCTTTAACAGCATACACAAATTTCGACAGGCTGTTTGCTAGGGTGGATGGAAGGAGAAACATGTACGTTCTGTATATGATACTGTTCTCATGGTTAGACAGACCCTTATACGCTATGTACGCGATGTTGACGCATTCATCGGTCACAGCCGTGGTTTATGCGGTAAGGGCTGTTCAACACATGAGCACTGCAGACAAGACGGAAGGGTTGAAAGGATTTCTAAAACTTGTAGGGAAGCCTGGCTAACTCCCCTTCTAATCCCGGTTTCTTACTGCTACTTATTATCACTATACTTCTCTCTCAAGGCCTTCAGCATCTGTCTTAATTCTTCCCTGGAGGGGAAGCTTATGGCTCCGGCTGGACACCTGTGTTTACATGCTTCACAGCCCACGACGCACTCGTATGGTTTGGAAACCACGACCTTGTCTCCCTGCCTTGAGTATACTCCATGCATGCAGAACTCGACGCAGGACCCGCATTTAATGCACAGATCCTGGTTTATTCTTGGGTACCATTCTATTTCTTCTCTCGGCGGCCATAGGTTTGCCTTACTCATTCCCGTAAACCTCCATTGTTTCAACTAGCCGTTAGTTTTTCAATGGTTTCAGCAACTTTCTTCATGGCTTCCGGAGTCTCCATGTTTCTAAGGTCGAGTGAAACAACTTGCTTATCGAAGTCGAGGCCTTTCTCAGTGAAAACATCCTTAAACATTTTCCTCTGCATTCTCGGGTCGCATCCGCCGATCACATAGATCCTATCCTTATCCCCGTCTTTCAAAAGGTCTCTCAGGAAGTTGTCTCCATCCGTGACGCAGAGCTGCGGGTGGATAACAGCGTACTCAACATCAAGCTCGTTTCTAACGAAGTTCACAAGTTTCCAGAGCTCTAGTTTCGCGAATCCTGGGCATTCTCCGGTGCAGAAGCACATTATGAATCTGGGACGGTTTTTAGCGCTCTTCATCTTGAGAGTCGCCATTTTCCAGTGAGGTTTTTAAATCTTTCCCCAGGGGTTTATTTTCTAAACTAGTGACAGTAGGCCATACGCTTAAAATAAGTGTTGAAAACACTACTATTACACTGAATGTTGATTTTAAGATTTTTAATTCGCTGTATTTGAGCTTTAGAGCTTCGCTTCATCGATGATTATCTGCGCTATTTTCTGAACATCCGCCTCATATATGTCTAGAGTCGGTATTTTTCGCAGGTACTTAGATATATCGATCTCGTAGTCGATCTTTTTCCCAGCGTTCTCCAAGACTTTGGAGGCGCACCTGTTGCCACACCCGTTTATAACTATGTTTCTCTTAGCTCTTCCAGCTATGTCTAGGTGCGGCTTTGAGCCTGCTGCGACTGCAGTCGTGCAGCACATTCTGGCTTTACCTAGGTTTGTAAGCAGAACACCTATCTCATGCCCTATTTGCCCAACGTTCGCAGCCCCGTCGCAGACCCAAGCCATGTTCTCCTGTTCAGCAATCTGGTGGCAGGGGTGTAGAATCCTGGGTTGAACACTCTCCTTCTCATTAGGCATTAACAATCCACCTCCTTATCATCCTCCTGTCTTAACGCGTTTTTATCCTTATCCCGAACATGCTCGGGACGAGTCTTCGTTTCAACACTACCTTTTTCAGCAAGGAAACTCCATATTTTCTCAGCTATTTCAGCAAAGGATTTGGCTGTAGGCGAATCCTCCTGGCTCATTATGAACGGTACGCCCTCGTCGGACGCCTCGCATATACGCGGGTCCAAAGGGATACTTCCTAGGAAATCAACGCCCATCTCCCTCGCCATCTCCTCTCCCCCTCCTGCTTTAAAAACGTCTATCCTCGTCCCACAGTTTGGACATATTAAGCCACTCATGTTCTCAACCACTCCTATGACTGGTATGTTAAGCTCCTTCGCAAACATTACTGCCTTCCTAACCACGTCTTGAGAAACCTCTGAAGGTATTGTGACGATGACCACGCCATCCATCTCCGGCAGTAGCTGCATGACGCTGAGCGCCTCATCACCAGTGCCCGGAGGGAGGTCGATGAGAAGAAGGTCGAGCTCGCCCCAAGTAATGTCGGATAAGAATTGTCTGATCGCCGACATCTTAAGGGGGCCGCGCCATATAACCGGCGTCTCCTGACTAGGCAGAAGGAAATCGATTGAAACAACTTTAATTCCTAAGGGACCTGTTGCAGGGAAGGCTCCGAGCGGGCTCACTCTTAGAATATCTCCCTTCATGCCAAGCATCCGGGGTACGCATGGGCCATGAATATCTGCATCCAGAATACCCACTTTACCAAGACTACACTTCTTGGCGAAGGCTACTGCTAGGTTTACCGTCACCACCGTTTTTCCTACTCCACCCTTGCCGCTGATCACCGCAACCTTATGCTTAACCCTGCTCATTTTCTCCCTGAGCCTTTTCTCCTGCTCCCCTAGCTCTTCTCTTCTAAACCCGGCGTGCTGCGCCTGCGACGCTCCATTCATGACTGGTGGTTTAAATCGTAAACAATATTTATATCTTCTGTTTATAATTCAAACAATAATGGATAAGGTAGATAGGAAAATAATATCTCAGCTGCAGGCCGACGGCCGTACAACCCTAGAGAAACTGGGGAGGATAACTGGTTACACGAGTATGGGGATTAAGAAGCGGCTTGAAAAACTCCTTGAAGACGAGGCGATCAGGGTGTCGGCTCAAATGAACCTGAAGTATTTCAACATGCGTTTAGCCATGGTCCTAATTGAAACAGACGGGGCTGAGACCATGGAGAGGCTTCTTAAACGCTTCGAGGAATGCCCTCGGATAATCTATATTTTCACGCTGATTGGTGGATACAACATGATGGCTCTAATAGCTGCTGAAAACCAGAAGACCCTGGAAAGCATCTCCATGGGGAAATGCTCTTTGAGAAGCGGGAGGGGAATACGTAGGTCAGAGTTCTACCAGATAAAAGACACTGGTTACTCTCCGCTTATGCCAGTAAGAATACGCTTGACGCATAGAGGTTTGGAAGAGGCGCCTTGCGGCGTGAATTGCAACTACTGCAACAGATACAAGTATGAAGAATGCGTAGGATGCCCAGCTACCGAGTATTATCGCGGCAACCTTTAACCGTAAGGATGTTGACTGAGAAACTAAAGCTCGCCGGAATGAGTTTTAATCTTAACTATAGCCTCCACTATATCATCCATGTCTTCCCTAGCCCCTAGGAATATTGACTGGGGCAGTGTAACGGCTTCCCGGATAGCACCCTCCGCCACAGGGTATTTCGGCTTTCTTACTATTCGCGACGGAGAGCCGTGGGCTGTCAGCGTCATGCTGAGAGGCGGATGATCTATTCTGCCGCAGGGAACACCTTCAGCTTTAAGAGCCTCCACGAATCTTTCAACCGGAATATTTCCGAAGCATTTCGAGTCGTATTTAAACAAGTATGGCCAAGGCTGATGCCTAGTCAGCCTTTCATCGGTCTTAAGTGGGGTGATTCCCTCGATTTCAATCAGCCTCCTGCTTAAGTACTCGCTGTTAGCCTGCCTGGTTTTCGTCTGCTCCTCAAGCCTTTCCAACTGGACTAGCAGTATTGCCGCTTGAAACTGCGTCATCCTGAAATTCCACCAGTTCCACCAGTAGTCAATCCCCACGCTGTACACGTCGTCCCCTCTTACTCTTCCGCATGTTCTTAATGCCCTGCATCTTTCAGCGTAAAGCCTATTGTTAGTTATTATTATTCCCCCTTCTCCAGCGGTCATGAGCTTCCCCTGCTGAAAGCTGAAGCAGCCAATGTCTCCAATCGACCCCGCCGGCTTGTTCCTCCACATGAAGCCGTGGGCTCTCGCGCAATCCTCTATTAACGCGAGACCATGCTTCTCCGCGATTTCTGACAGTTTATCCATATCCGGAGAGTTACCGTAGTTGTAGACAGGGATTATGGCCTTGGTTCTACTCGTAACGCTTTTTTCAGCCTCTTCAAAGCTCATGCAATACGACTCGGGGTCAACATCCACTATGACTAGGCTTCCTCCAGTCATTAAGACGGCACTACCCGTCGCCCAGAACGTGAGCGCGGGCACAATAACCTCATCCCCCGGGCCTATTCCTATTGAAAGGAGGGCTAAGTGTAAGGCTTCTGTACCGCTTGAAACACAAACCCCGTAGCTGCAGCCGTGGAACCTAGAGAATTTTTCTTCAAACTCTTTTTCCTTGGGACCGCTTTCCTCAACGCCTCCTCCCCAAAACCTGCTTTTCAAAGTTTCTTCAAGAGCCTTCATCTCTCTTTCATCATAGACCGGCCACGCTGGCCAAGGCTTGGTTCGAATAGGCTTCCCCCCTTTCACCGCCAGCATGAAAGTATTTTTCCAGCCATTCATTTAAAGCTTACCGGTAATCACTTTGAAACCCGGTGCTGCTTCAAACAAGGGGGTGGTTGAACACGTTTAGCCAAAAGCCTTAGCAGTTGAGCCGCTTTAATGATTCTTGTTTCACAGCGTCATAGATTGCAAGAATGTTCTCTAACGGAGTGTCCGGCTGCAGGGAGTGCGAGGGGCCGATGATCAGCCCGGTTGACCCGAGTTCCCTAATTCTTCTCCCAACCTCTTTTCTCACGTCCTCAACGCTCCCAAACGGAAGCGTTCTTTGAATAGAAAGCGTGCCTTCAAAAGCCATCCTGCTCCCGCATAGCTCTCTTACCCTAACAGGATCCATGGCTTCCGGTTGAACCGGGTTGAGCACGTCAACACCTATTTCAATCAAGTCGCGAATTATGGGCTCAATCCAGCCGTCGCTGTGAAAGAAGAAATACTTACCCTTAGAATGAATCAAGTCTGAGAGGAGCTTGTACCTAGGCTTGAGAAATATTCGCCACAGGGCTGGAGATATTATCATGGTGTTCTGCGCACCCACATCGTCACCATCGTAAATAACGTCGACATCAGCCTCCAGCAGCATTTTAGCCTGTTTCAAACGTATATCGTTAAGCATGTCGAGAATTTTCCCCACCCTAGGATCGTTCCTCCTCATCATCACCATGAGCTCGTTGAAGCCTGTCAGCTGCCACGCGATTTCAAAAAGGTGTATCACGCCGCCGTAGACGCAGAAATTTTCATTTCCCGCCCTGTATTTTTTCACAAGCCCGAAGCATTCTTCATTAACTTCAGGCAAGACATAGTCTTCAGCATCTATGGTTCTAAGAGGATGATCAACATACTGATAAGTATAGGTTTTACTCGACCACTTGCTTATTATCCCCCACCTGTCTTTCCTAAGCTCATACTCGCCACTCCACCCAATCGTGTAAGCAGCCTCATACGGCCCCTCCTTGACTTCTACTCCCTCGGGAACGTAGCCACCGGTTAAGCCGATTGCTGGAGCAAACCTAACATCCACGTCGAGTTTAGAGCAGATGCTGTCGAACCCCTCTACGTTAAGGTGTTTCTCAAGCAGTGAAATTACCTCCGGCCTCGCCCTAAAGACGGTGGGCACCCGATCTATTTCCTCGAACTCGATGGATTTAATACACCTTTCCCTCGGGTTCATCCTTAGTTTTTATAAGCATCTTGGAATTTAATCTTTAAGACGGGTTTAAATCTGGGATGCAAACCTTTCCAAGTTTGAGCCATCTGGGATTCTAATCTTCCCATACTTAGAAGGAAGAGGAAAACATTCAGTCTTGTTCAGCCGATTTCAACAGGCACGCCTGTTTCGCTCGACCTAATAATAGCGCTTATGACTTTAGTCACGATAAGACCGTCTTCTCCAGTCACAGGTGGCTTCGAGTCGTGAATCAAGCAGTCTACGAAGCATTCTAACCCGGCTCTCAGGAACACGCTGACGTTTTCAGTGGGTAGGACGTACACGTCGGGAAAACTCATCCTCTGCTCGTTCACAATCCTTACGCTGCCGTGATGAGTCCTATCTATTCTAATTGCCCCTTTTTCCCCGAAAATCTCCATTTTAAAATCCACTATGAATGGTTCGCCCCTGGGGAGAATCCAGCTGTTCTCCATCACGGCTGTGACTCCATTTTGAAACTCGATTATAGCCTGGTAGAAGTCCGGGGTCTGAATTCCCCTCGAGTTCAGCACGACGGATCTTGAAACTCCGAAGACTCTTTTAGCCTCATTCTGGAACAGCCATCTCAGCAGGTCGAAAACATGGCTTCCGAGAAACCAGAGAACACTCGTCCTATCCGACCATTTTATCATTTCGGTTGGAACATATATTGTGTCGCTTAGACGCGTGTAAGCATTGACGATTCTACCAATCTCACCTGCCTCTATCGCGTCCTTAGCCAGCCGGAAGGGAGGGCTCCACCTGTTGCTGAAGTTAACCATAAGCTTGAGGCTGCGTCTACCCGCTTCTTCAACTATCTTCTGCGCGTCAGCCACGTTTGTCGCAAGAGGCTTCTCCACGAGCAGATGCTTATTGTTCTCGAGAGCTGTGAGCGCAGGCTCCGTGTGCAGGTGGTCTGGCGTGCAGACGGAAACCGCTTCAATATCGGGATCCCTAGCAAGGTCTTGAAAATCAGCGTATATTCTTGGAACACCGTATTTTTCCCCAATTTCCCTAGCCCTTTTCCCATTCAGGTCTGCGACTGCGAGAACCTCGGCGTGCTCTATTGTTTTTAACGATTTTAACTGTTGCTCACCCTGGATTCCGACTCCAACAATTCCTATTCTAACCTTCCTCATGGAGAAAAAACAGTATCGGAACCATAATAAAGCTTTTGAGTGTAAACCTGCTTTCACATGCTGCTTTCAGAAAGGGTGTGGAGACTTTAGCCTTCCCTTCTATACGGTGTGCCCAGAGCCGCGGGTGCGCCGAGTCTTTTTCTCAACAAGCCTAGTGAGCTGGCGACCAGCACTATGATTGTAGAAACATACGGGAGCGTTCCGAGCAGGCTTGCCGGAACCCCGTATTCCTGAAGGTGAAACTGGAGGACTTCAACACCTCCGAAAAGGTATGCTCCGATCAAGCTTCCAAGAGGGTTCCACAGGGAGAATATCGTGAGTGCTAGGGCTATCCATCCTCTGCCCATCATAACGCCCTCTCTCCAGCCCGGAGTATAGGAGAGGGTTACGTAAGCGCCGCCGAGACCCCCAAGTACCCCGCCTAGAAAAACACATAAGTATCTTACCAGGTATACGTTGACTCCTGCAGCATCTGCAGCCTCAGGCTTCTCCCCCACGGCTCTCACTGTTATTCCAAGCCTTGTTTTAAAAAGGATAAGCCACATTAATATTGAAAGAACTATTCCCAAGTATACAACCGGGTCATGGCAGAAGAGGCCGCCTGCCAAAGGTATTTCCGTCAAAACTGGTATTTGGAGGGTTGGAAGACTGTCTCTAAGGGGCTGCCCCACGTATTTTGCCCCCAAGAGGCTGCTGACCCCTGTGCCGAGCATTGCGAGAGCCAAGCCTGAAACAGTCTGGTTGACTCCGAGACTTATGCTTGTGAACGCGTGTATTAGAGAGAATAGGCCTCCGACAAGCATTGCCACAGCCAGGCCAATCCAGACTGACCCTGTGAGCCATGTTGCGGCGAAGCCCGCTAGGGCTCCCATCGTCATCACACCGTCAAGCCCAAGGTTTAAAACTCCGGATCTTTCACAATATATTTCTCCCAGGGTCGCGAGCATTAGCGGCGTCCCGGCTCTAACGGCTTCAGCCAGTATTGAGGCAGCTATATCCATATTCTTCTACCACCTATTTTAAACACTATCCTGTACCTAGCCAGGATCTCGCTGCTGATGATGAAGAGGAGAATCACACCGTTGAACACGTATACAAGGCTGGACGGCAACCTGAGGGAAACCTGTATCGCGTCACCCCCAACCATCAAGCCGCTTATGAAGAATGACGCTACAAGGGTTCCAAGAGGATCAAGCCCACCGAGCCAAGCCGGGATTATAGCAGTATAACCGTATCCAGGGGATATTCCCCTTATGAGGCGCCCATGTATGCCGGCGACTTCCCCGACCCCAGCAATCCCAGCGAGCCCCCCGCTGACCAGCATGACTAGCAGAGTATTCCTGCTCACGCTTATCCCAGCATACTTAGCTGCCTCCGGATTACTCCCCACGACCCTGATCTCATATCCGATCTTCGTCCTCTTCATCAACACGTATAGGATAAGTGTTGAAGCAGAGAGCAACGCAAGAGTATAGTAGTGTATCCTGGTTCCCCCTATGGTGGGGAACCTAGCGTAGCTGGGGAAAGGATCAGTCTGGGGAAAACCCCATTGAGTTAACCCTCTCCATGGGCCAGTCACCACGTAGTCCAGCAGCTTTAACGATATGTAGTTCATCATGAGGGTTACTATGACTTCATTAATGTTGAGCCATGATTTCAACACAGCCGGCAGCAATGCCCATGCAGCCCCGACTGTAAAGCCTGTAAGCAGCATCGCAATAATGATTACGCTCTGCGGAAGACCGGAGTACAGTGCGACCCATGTTGCAGCCATGGAGCCCATTATCAGCTGCCCCTCGGCGCCTATGTTTGACACCCGCGCCCTATAGGCGAAGGTGAGCCCGACGGCGCATAACCCTATTGGCAGTGTCTTCACGATCGTCTCTGAGAAACCGTAGGGGCTTCCAAAGCCTCCTGTGAAGATCCTTAGATAGGCGTCAACCGGGTTCACACCGTAAGCAGCGAATAAGAGGCCTATAAACGGTAGTGAAAGCAGGATGGCGAGTATTCTGACGAATATGTTTATCCTCCTAGATACGGTTGGCCTTCTCTCCAGCCCTATCTCCAATCTTCACACCGCCGCTTCAACGTGCGTATTTTAATACTTCCACTGTTCATGGCTACGCCGCTCCCAACGTCATCGCAAGCCCGACTTCGCTGATCGAAGCCCCCTCCCCAAATTCTCTAACTATTCTACCCTCCTTCATCACAAGTATCCTGTTGCTCAAAGCTAAAACCTCATCCAGGTCTTCGGAAACAAGGAGGACACTGCCCCCAGCTTCCCTAAGCCTGTGGAAAACCCAGTGCACATAGTTCGTGGAAGCAACATCCAGGCCTGAAGTAGGGTTGCTCGCGACAAGTATCTTGGGATTTATTGAAAGCTCTCTCGCCACTATCAGCTTCTGAATGTTCCCGCCTGAGAGGAGGCTTACTGGAGCATTCACGCCCGGCGCAACTATCTCAAACTCCTGAACAAGCTTCTCCGTCTCCCTTTGAATCGCCTCACTATCCATAAATAATTTCCTTGAAAACTTTTCCCCGTAGAGCTTCATAACCATGTTCTCCGCAACACTAAGATCAGGTGCAACACCATACCTAAACCTGTCCTCAGGGATGTGGGCAACACCCAGTCGGATAATATTCTTAGGAGAAGCATTCGTAACATCCACCCCCATTATTTTCACAATTCCTTTTTCAACTCTCCTCAGACCCGTGAGGGCTTCGACAAGCTCCCTCTGACCATTCCCCGCAACCCCCGCTACACCCAGGATCTCGCCTTCTTTCAGAACGAAGGAGATATCCTTAACTGCTACGAGCCCCCTGTCATCCAAAACCCTTAGATTCTCAACTTCTAAAACAGGCTTGCCGCCTTTCTTAAAATCGCCAACCCTAGGCCTGAACTCCAAAGGCCTGCCGACTATCATGTTAACTAGGTCAAGCCTGCTCGCCTCACGTGGCTTAACTTCAGCCGCCACAACTCTTCCCTTCCTCAGAACAGTTATAGAATCGCTGGCCGTAAGCGCCTCGTTAAGCCTATGTGTTATCAGGATGATTGACTTGCCTGTCTCAACCATCCTCCTTAAAGATTTGAAAAGCTCCTCTGACTCGGCAGGTGTCAAGACTGAAGTAGGCTCGTCCAGGATAAGGAGTTTAACATTCCTGTAGAGCGTTTTCACTATTTCAACCTTCTGCTGCTCCCCTGCTGAAAGCTGCCAGATTTTCGCATCTAGATCAATCTTTAAACCATACGTCTTAGAAAGCTCCTCCACTCCACTCCTAATCCTGTCAAAACCCGTTCTTAAGCTGTCCTCGACAAACAGCGCAATGTTCTCCAAAACAGTAAGCTTATCCACAAGCATGAAATGCTGGTGAACCATTCCTATCCCCATTTTCAGCGCATCCCTTGGCGAACCTATGCTTACCCTACGGCCCTCTACAATTATCTCCCCAGCGTCAGGCTTATACATGCCGTAGAGTATTCTCATCAGGGTTGTTTTACCAGCACCGTTCTCGCCTAGAAGAGCATGTATTTCACCCTGCCTAACCCGGAAATCAACATTATCCAGCGCGACAACCGTGGGGAACCGTTTAACAATCCCCCGCATTTCAACAAGATAATTAGAATTATTCGCCAAGCCTTGTCAACATCCTTTGGAGAAAAAAAACAGGTGAAGAAACGTTTCTCGAATCATCCTGACGGCGATCCTATTATGTTGTCCAGGAACCAGTTCATCTCTTCTGTGAAGAGCTGAGCTATAGTCGCCCTCTGGCCCGCTGGAATCTTAACGTTCCCAGCCTGGTCTCTAATCGGACCGGTGAACGGGTCGAAAGGCACGTTAGCGTCCTTCATCAACGTAAGCCTAGTCATAACAGCGTCGTACACGCTTACTGATTGACCAGGCAGATACTTACTCTTCAACTCGCTGACGAACTTCGGGTTTATCGGTACTCCAGGCTTGCCCCCGAGTTCCACCGCACCCTCCTTGAGCAGCCAAAGGTAGTCGACATTAGCTAGGTTAGTATTATTGTATATACCCAGCCTGATCTTCATAAGTATGTCGGCGTAAATAACCTCCCAGTGGACTATCTGACCGCTTACAACGACATCGGGACCAACATCCTGCATCGGGCTGTAGTGAGAGAAAACATAAAGCGTCTTCCCCTGCCGGTACTGTTCCTGAGCGAACTCAACTATGGCTGTGGAGTCCTCTGTGAAGGCGATTGTATCGACGCCAATGCTCACAAGTGCCTGAGCAGCCTCCCTAGCGTGAGTCGGATCATACCATGCGAATAGCCATCTCACGTAGACCTTTGCCTCAGGATTAGCCTCCTTAACACCCAGTGCGAACGCGTTGATGTGTCTGAGGACTTCCGGTATCGGGTAGGCTGCCACGTAGCCAACCTTGTTGCTCTTAGTCAGGGCGCCAGCCATCAACCCGTTCAGATAATAAACCTGATAGAAGTCCGCAAAGTATGTTCCAGAGTTAGGGGCTCTTTTGAAACCACTGCAGTGGAAGAACATTTTGTTAGGATATTTCTGAGCAACCTCTATAGTCGGATCCATGAATCCGAAGCTTGTTGTGAAAACCACGTCAACATTCTCCTCAGTAACAAGCCTCTCGATATACCTCGCAGCCTCAGCCTCAGGGACAGACTCTACGTAAACAGTCTCAAGCCACGGGAAGAGTTTTTCAACATACAGCTTAGCCTGATGGTGTGCAGCAGTCCAGCCGAAGTCTTCCACTGGACCCACATATATGAATCCTGCTTTAAGCTTCCTGGCGAGCGAGCTGACGTTTTGCTGAAGCTGGTTGTACAGCGTCTGAAGCTGGTTGTACGATGTCTGAAGCTCTTTGTACTGCGACTCGGGAACTTTACCTGCACCACCCACGAAGTATCCTGCAGCCAGTCCTATTATGAGGAAGATTGCTAGCAGAAGAATCGTCGTCCCGCCAAACTTGGACAGGCTCATCTTGGCTCGAAAGCCGATTAGGAGGGGGAGCATTTAAATTTTTACAAAAAGGAGGAGGTTGAGAACGTCATTTTTTACACGTAAATGTTAAACATTCCTCTTAAGCGGCAACACGGCTAGCCGATGCTAGAATTATTGCTTAGAGAGCTGGCTTGAAATGCGAAGAGTTTTTCAATCATGCCTGCTGCGCCGGACACAACAATGTGCAGCACCGACGAACATCAATGCTTCATAAAAAGCTTATATCCTTTTCTTACGAAGTGGGGCTTTAGAGTGGAAAAGAAAACTCTTCCAGACCACTGCAAGACCATTTTAAGCATAGTTACAGTGATGCTTGTTCTGAGCTCTGAAACCTTTTTCAAAGGCGTAGTTACTGTCTCCGGTTCAATAATAGTCCCTGTAAAGATTCGTTTTGAAGGAGAGCTTAAAGCCGGGAGCGTTGCGAACGGCTCGATCCTCATAACTTCAGGCACTGTGATCCTCGGCAACGCGGTGTTTCATGTTTCAAAAAATCCGGAAGAGTTCAACGAAACTTCAAACTATGTTACGATAAGCCAGGGGAGGCTTTACTCGACGCCAATAAGCCTTGGGGAAAGCTATGTAATGAGGCTGGCTGCAGTCTACACCGCTGTGGACGCTAACATGATTCACATGAGCTTTGGATATGGAGAGGCTTACCCGGGTTCAACCTCAATACTAATACCACGCGGCTATGGGAGACGCAGCCTCCTCATTAACGCTACCGGTGTGCTAACGTTATCTGGTGGTAGTGTAACCATATTTGCCGAGGGAGATGCCGTCATACCCGAGGCGGAGAGAGAGGACCTGCGTAATGGTTGTCTCACCGTTATAAGGAAAGAGGCGCCGAGCGGGGAAGCAGCCGGCTTCGAACTGTGGGGGATTTGGGGAATGGGTGGTTGGGAGGATGATGAAAATTACTATGTGCCGATTCCTCAAGAAGGCTCCGTGATGCTGTTTGCCTTCTTAAACCCGGAAAGTAGGCTAGCCGGACTCTTGGGCAAGTACGGCACCGTATCCTCTTCAGCAAGAGGAGTGGGTATACCGATGAACATTTCTTGCAGAACAAGCAACACCAGCATAGTGTTTTTAGAAGTCGAACATCTGAAGAATTTTCTCGAGTCCTTCGCTTCCGAGGAGCGGGACTTCCTGTCTAAAGTAGGTTTCGACGCTGAAAAATATTTGAAAGAAATCGACTACGCCATGATGCTGCTGAGGGAGAGTGAGGCTGCTTTAGCAAGAGGCGATTTTGAAACAGGCTTCGGGTTCCTCGAGAAAAGCATTATCAAGGCGGAGAACGCGCTTGACGCCTTAAGCCAAGCCAAGAGCGACAGTATTGCAATGTTCCTCTTCCTAATTACGTTCACCTTCTTCGTTTCATCCATAGCGGGCGTATTAATCGAGAAGAGAAGAAGGCTAATAATTATCGGATTGTTCGCAATACTCATTATTGTGGAGATAATTCTTATTCCGCAGGCCAAGATGGCGGTTGCGGTTCTTAACCCTGAAGCTATTTCTCGACTATCTTCAGTATCAATAATCGTGTCATTGTTAACCGCCATCATGACGCTGCTGGTATTGGGCATAATGGTGCTGGAAGCCAAGGGGACGCTTATCAGCGACCTTTTCTGGTATTCTGTCAAAAGTATGCGTAGAAGAATATTTCGGACGATTCTCACCATAGTTACGATAGCGGTTGTCTCCGCAGCCTCTGGAAGCCTCCTGGCGATCGGCACGCTTACAACAGTAAGGGAGGCAGCCTATCCCTCGGAATTCCGTGGGCTAAGCATCAGTTCTCACGTGACTACAGTCACATCTATTTTCAGGGGCATGGATCAGCAGAACGAGGTTTTAATCAACGAGTTTTTCCAGCCCATACCGGACTGGCAGGTAAGGTGGCTCTCCACCATGGAGGGGGTTGAAAAAACGTATATTGTTGCAGCCTCTCAGGTCCTTGTCTCTAAGGAGGGTAGGAGGACTAGGGCTTTCTTAGTGGCCACTAATGCTTCCACGCTAAGAGGCACAGCGGTTTCAGCCGATTTGGCCGAGACACTGGGCGTGGAAGAAGGTGATTCAATAGTCATCATGGGCAGGAATGTTGTAGAAACCAGGGTGAGCACGGTGCTTGAAGAGCCTTTAAAGCTTACTGATGGAGTCCCGCTGGATGAGGTTGAAGGACCCTTAGTGGTAACTAGTTTAGAGCTCTTTCCCGGGTCATTAACAGTCTACAGGCTGTTGCTCGAGGGTGATTTTCCAAGCGATGTTTCAAAGAAGCTTGTAGAAACAAGTTACGAGAAAGACTCGAACTTCACAATCATGATGGGTGCTCAGATAACAACGCAAACATACAGGTCTTTCAGAATAGGTTTAGGCTCAGGCGGAGAGACGGCTTGCCTACTTATAGTTGGAGAGTTCCAGCAGTTCGCCAGCGTTCCGGAGCTGCTTATTCTAATGGGGCTCGCTTCCCTAATGATTGTAATAACGCTACTAGGCTCACTTTATGAGCGTCACGGAGAATACTCAACCATGAGTGCGCTCGGCGCCAGCCCTGGCCATGTTTCCCTCCTGCTACTCGTCGAGGGCCTAAGCTATGGTCTTTTAGGAGGAGCCCTAGGATATGTTTTAAGCCAGTTTCTCCAAGCATACATCTCAACCCCCGTGAGCCTGGTGAAGCCCTATGTGTTCAGCTCAATGCTAGCCAGCTTCCTTGTAGCAATATTATCCTCCTTGGTGGGAGGCCTTATACCGGCTAGGAAAGTCATTCTGAAAGTTGTGCCCAGCCGGTTCATGTTCAAGAAGATTGAGGAGGCTAAGCTGTTCAAGGATCATGCTGAATCAGTAATACCCTTGAGAATAGTTGATGACGTGAACTATTTCGTCGATTACGTTTCCTCGCTAACCAAGAGGCCGCCGCCACTGCTTTTGGGACCGGTATATACTGAGGCGACACCGTTAATGGAGAAGGGTAGGATTAACGCCATTGAAATTCTTTTGAACTATAGGGGGGAGAGGGTGGCGGCTTTCAGGGTACGCTTAGTCATACCTGAGAACCCTGGAAAAACGTTGAGAGCACTAGCTTACTCTGCCACAGGCCAGTGGGAGATCGACCACAAGTTCTGCGTCAGAGGAATGCTGACGACGCTTAGGGAAGACCTGTTGCGATACGTAGAATGGAAGAAGCAGGTTGAAAAGGATACGGGTAAAGCAGCATAGGCAACTGTTTCTCAAAAAAAATGGAAAGCAGGGATGAAACAGCATTATTGAGATGAAGAAAAAGTCTCCAGTATAGAATTAGCTCCAGTTCTCAGCTACAACTTTCACCATCCTCTCGGCCAACTCAGATATCTTAAGCTCCCCCAATCCTGATAACGCTGAATCCAACGTATTGTTCAAAGGCGAGTACCATTTTTCCGGTATGCGTCTGAAGCCAACCATAGCGCCAACTATGGACCCTACCGTCGCGCCGTTGCAATCCGTGTCAAGCCCGCCGGACACGCTTAGGCACACGGATTTCCCGAAATCACCCTCGCCATAAAGCAGGGCGAGAACAACTATTGCAGCATTGTTTATCGCGTGAACCGGGTGATAATGCCCGTATTTCAACATCGCCTCCCCGTAGGCTGCGTCAAAGCCCCGGTGCTTCCTCCAAAGGTCTACGCAGTGCCTGACTGCCTCAGCCAGCCTGCTTTCAAAAGGTATGCATGAGAGCCCTTTCTCCACGATTTTCAGCGGCTCCGGCTCGGAGAAGGCTGACGCGACCATGGCTGCCATCAGCATCTCGCCGTAAACCCCATTCTTAACGTGAGAGAGCTTAGCATCCCTGTAAGCCATCTCCGCAGCGCTCCAAGGCCTCATAGGGTTTGCGTACCCCCATGGGTCGGCCCTTATCTGGGCTCCTATCCACTCTCTGAAAGGATTCCAGAAGGTTGCTGTCTCGGGAGGCTTAAGGCCGAGCGTAAGGTTCCTGTAAGCCTCCCTCTCAGCAGTGTAGGTGAGGTGGAAGGGCAGCCGGTTCAACCATTCTTCAGCAACATCATCCGTAGTAAAGCTGAAGCCCTTTCTCTCTAACAGGAGCAGACCCAGTATAGTATAATCTAAATCATCATCCCTCAGAGCCTTGTTCAAGCTTCCACGGAGCCCGCCCACCCTATAGTATTCTTGAAGGCTCTTAACACGAGGAATAAGCTCTGGAATATAGTAGTCAAGCGGGTAACACCCAGCCTTCTTAAGATACTCTTCTATCCTATTCTTAGGCCAGCCTTCCACAGGCTTCCCAAGCATGTTTCCCGCTATTCTTCCAAACCAGGCTCCCAGCATCCTGTCTCGGAGCTCATGCCTGCTTATCCACGCTTCCTCGTCCTTAGGCGGGTTCGCACTCCTCCTTATTTCCTCTAGGCTGTCTGGTTCAGCATACGGCCAACCAGCTACAGTGGGTGAGGACAATATCCCTCCGTAAAGTTCATCCAGTTCCCTGTGTCCAGCTTTCAACTCGTCGAGCAAAGCTAGCTTCTCCCTGTATTTTTCCACGTCCTTTCCTTCTTCAGCCGCCTGAATAAGCTCGAACCTCAGGAGATCCATCTTCCTGCTAACCGTTAACATGTATCGATAATCCATGGAAAACAGTTAAAGTTTTCGAATAATTCGAGAACACTAGTGACTTGCCTAAAGGGTTAAATTCCCGCATGCCTTAACATGCTTGTGAAAAAGAAGGTTATTGACCGGAGACTTGTTTACGAGCTGCTTAAGCATGTTCCAAAGGGGAGGGTTACTACATACGGGGCGTTGGCTAAGGCTGTTGGGCATCCTGATTCTGCAAGGGCTATTGGAGCATTAATGAGGAGCAACCCCTATGCGCCGACCGTACCGTGCCACAGGGTCGTGTACAGCGATGGGAGGCTTGGCGGCTACGGAGGCATGAAGGGAGTAGGAAGGAAAGCCAGGATGCTGGCTAAGGAAGGGGTTAAAGTTAAGAATGGCAGGATAGTTGATTTCGAAAAATATTATTTTGATATCAGTCTCCAAACCCTATCTTCTTTTCCATAACCCATTTAACCCATGCTTCGTCTCCTATTCTTCTCCTTAAGGCTAGAAGCCCGCCCTCCTTAGGGATGTGACTATACCACTAGCCGGGTCATACCAGTTTAAAAATTCGCTACAAGGAAACCCTCCGCAGTTGTCACAGTGCTCTACTCCACGCTTCTCCGCACACTGCCAAACCGGACAGACGTTCAGCCCCGTTCCCCTCAGGAAGAAGGGTTTACCATTTGTCTCTACGCAGCCGGCGCATTCTCTCCCATGGCTCTTACAGGCTTCGCAGTAAGCACCGCATGGAGGAATGCTTAATCTCCCTATTATGATCCTAGATTGCCCACCGGTATTTATTTACTTTAGGCAAGAGAAAAACTTACTGAAGCTTATCCCATAGGATCTTTTGAAGATAACCTGCCCATGTTCGGCGAGCTTCTGGAGAAAGTTAGGGATAGGGAGGATGAGGTTTCAGCCATGATTCCGAATATGGGGTTTGTCCCCGTGAGCATTGTCCTAGGAACTAGTTTCCAAGGGGTTAAGGGGTTTGCAGTAATAACAAGAATGGTTGGCGAAGCTGAAGCGGAAGCGTGAATACTCCTTAGCAACTCAGGTTGTTCCCTAAATTTAAAATAAATACTCTTGCAGAAAATATTAAGGGGAAAGGTGTTGGGAAGGTGTTTGATTTGCGGAGTCGAGTCTCCTCTAATAGCTGGTCAGCTGGGCGTTTGTTTAAAATGCGTTAGGAGAAATCCGGAGGAGGCTGTTGAAATAGCTAAACGTGTCCACGATGACACGAGGAGGGCCTTCGGGCTTCCGCCGGCTCCCCCTAGGGATCCTGACGGTTCACCCTGCGGCGTCTGCGCCAACGATTGTAGAATCAAGCCGGGGGAGAAAGGGTTCTGTGGCCTAGTTTTGAATTCCAACGGCCGTTTAACCAGGCTCGGCGGAACCCCGGAGACGGGGCTGCTAGAATGGTATTATGATCCTCTTCCAACTAACTGCGTCGCATGGTGGTTCTGCCCAGGCTGCACGGGTGCAGGCTACCCTACGTATGCCTACAAGCCTAGTGCCGAGGAAGGATATTCGAATCTCGCCGTATTCTATGGCAGCTGTAGTTTTGACTGTCTTTTCTGCCAGAACTGGCATTTCAGACGGATGTCTCAAAGCCTGAAGCCCCTCGTAAGCTCCCAGGAGCTCGCTTCTAAGGTTAACCGGAATGTTTCATGCATCTGCTTTTTCGGGGGAGATCCCTCCACGCAGATGATGCATGCTCTTGAAACCAGCCGGATTGCCCTTCAAAGAGCTGAGGAGGAGAAACGTATACTTAGAATATGCTGGGAGACTAATGGAAACATGTCGAAGGCTTCCGCACTGAAGGCGGCGGAGCTTTCTCTTAAGAGCGGGGGCGTTGTTAAGTTCGACCTTAAGGTTTGGGATGAGAATCTGAGTAAAGTACTATGCGGAGTTTCTAATAAAGCCGCATTAGATAATTTTAGAGAAATAGGTGAGAGGTTTTTCAAGCAGCGTCCTGAGGTGCCTGTTTTAACAGCCAGCACACTCCTTATTCCAGGATATGTGGACGCGGCTGAGGTTGAGAATATCGCGAGATTCATAGCGGGGGTTAACACAAAGATACCCTACACGCTTCTAGCTTTTTACCCTCAGTACATCATGAATGACCTTCCTACGACCAGCCGGAGGCAGGCGCGCGAGTGCTACGAGGCAGCTAGAAAACATTTGGAGAAAGTTAGAATAGGGAACCTCCACCTCCTCTCTGGAGAGTGAAAATTAAAGCTTCTGAAGGCTGTGAGACGAGAGTTTTTCAATAACCTGCTCGATTTTAAGCTCCTCCTGACCCCCCGTCTCCATGTTTTTCAACGCTACAGTGTTAGCTTCAACCTCTCTGCCGCCGATTAACGCAACATACTTCACGCTTCTCTTCGAAGCATACGAGAGGGCTTTGCTAACATCCCTCCTAGTGTAGTCAACCAGCGTGGGAACCCCCTTCATTCTCAGCATGCCTGCAAGACTCGCCGCGAGAATATCGCCCTCCTTAACCATGCTTACAATCATGCATACCAAGTTGTCCCGTGGAACAGTCTCCTCATCCATTGCAAGGCTTAATCGATCTATCCCGGGTGCGCATCCGACAGCTGGAATATCCCAGCCCAAAAGGCCCGCCAGCTTATCATACCTCCCGCCACCGTTGACCGCGATCTTGAGGTTTTTAACATAAACCTCGAAGATCATTCCAGTGTAGTAGTCGAGGCCTCTTGCGAAACCCATGTCGACGAGAAACCCGCCGACCCCACTTGCTTTAGCAAGCTCTATTATCTCCCTCAAGTTCTCCAACTGGTCGCCTGCCTCAGGAATATCCTTCAAGACTTCGCCGGCTTTTCTAACAGCCTCATCCGGGTCCCTGCTTTTAATCTCCCAGAGGCTCCTAATGATGCTGACGGCTTCCCCGCCCATTGGGAGAGGGCCGAGTATTTCAAAGGCCTCAGTGAGCCTCTCCTTGTCTATCAAGCCTAAAACCCTGTCCTGAACACTCTCCTCAACATTCAGATGGGTTAACGCTGCTCTTAAAACGCCTTCATGCCCTATCTTTATGTAGTAGTCTTTTATCCCAAGACCCTCCATCAGCCTCGAAGAGATTTCAAGGATCTCCGCATCCGCCAGCGGGCTCTTGGTTCCGAATATTTCGAAGCCACCTTGTTTAAACTCTCTGTATCTACCGTACTGCGGCTCATCATACCTGAAAGCGTTCAACACGTAGCCTATTTTTATCGGAAGCGGTGCGCTACGCATCTCCTGCACTACAAGCTTCACTATTGAGGCTGTTGCCTCAGGCCTTAACACAACCTCCCTGCCGCCTAGATCCGTGAACCTGTACATCCTGTGTCTAATCTCCTCTCCGGATTTCAGCTCAAAGAGTTCAAGGGGTTCTATTGTAGGTGTTTCAACCTCCTGGAAACCATATATTTTGAAAAGCCTTCTTATCTCGCTTTCAATCCTGTTCAGCTTTGCCTTCTCATCCGGCAGCAGGTTCCGCATCCCTCTCAACGTAAGACTATCTCCCCTCATTGTTCTCCTCTAGTCTCTTTCCCGAGAAGCAGGGATGAAAGCATGTAATAAACTATTTCACTCCTCCTGTCGACCGTAGCGATTATCAGCGTCTTCCGGAGGGAGTAGGAGTGTCGCAGAATATTGTAGAGCTTCGTGACAGGGAGGGGTGTTCCCTCAGCAATCCCGTATACAAGGTATTTCGCGGGCTTTGAACCATAGTCGCCAGCCTCGTAAACTTTGAAATCTATGTCGAAGCCATAGCCGTCTTTAACAACATACCCTTTATCCCTCAGATCCTTATAGATTAAGTATCTCAGCCATATCTTGCTATCAGTCTTTTCAAGAATCTTAAGATACTGGTTGAACACTAATTGTTTAGACCTGTGGTATAATACGAGCTTATTCTGGCTCATAAGGTAGAGGGCTTCAAAAGGGCGGAGTATTAATAGGTCTTCCCTAAACCTGAAGCCGTAGCCTTTAGAATCAAGCCACTCAACAGCATCCCTGTCAGTAACATGCACTTCGTCACGGCTCTTCTCAGCCACGATTGGAAACCCGGGTTCCCTACTGTTCTCCATGCTCATTAGAGCCACCGGCTGCGCTACACAGTAGTTCAACTATTTCGAACGCGGTGAAGGAGGCTTTAATCTTCTCGTTAATAAAGAATTCCGTAACCTTCTCGGTTAAAACTGTCTCGTCAAGCTCCTTGCCCTCCAGCATTTTCTCGAAATCTATAAGTTTCCCAGGAGGCTCGAACATAAAGCTCCCTGAGATGCTGATCTTCTCAAGCGTCTTATCCTTGATTTTAAGCCGCATCCGCAGGAAACCGTTCATCAATCTTTTAGAAAGAAGAAGGACACCCTCCTCCTTCAGCAACGCGGAATGCCTCAGTTGAACAGCCTCAGAAATACTGTTCTTCTTGAGCATGTCCCTGTTCTTCCAGAAAAGCTTCTTGTCTCCAAGCCCCAGCCTAAAATCCTTTACTCTGAAGCCCAAGTCATCCGTCAAAACCGTCTTAACCGATTCTAAAAACGCGTCTGCAGAAAGCGGTTTCTCTAAAACCTGATCTAACCCTATGTAGTTCTCCTTAAGCTTGCTAACCCTTTCTTTAATTAACTGTTCTTTAGGGAATTTTAAGCCAGCCATTTCCTCAAAATTCCTCTTCAAATAGATGAATGTAAACCAGCTTGCTAACCCGTTCTTCTCCACGTGTATCACTTCCCCGAGAACCTTGTTGAAACACAGGATAGAATCGTTTGTAACATGAATATTTGAAACGCCGTTTCTCTTCATCAGGAGGCTCACTAGGGAAACATAGGTCTCTCCATACTTCTCATCCCTAGGCAGTATCAACGCTATTCCAACCTGGTTTTCATCGTGAAGCATCACGTCTCCGCCGTGAAGCCTGAAGAAGTATTTCAAACCCTTTTTACGCAGGAAGCCTGTTAGAAAATCCTCGTCAGCAACCTGAAAACACCCTAGACTGATAACCTTACTCTTATTGCTATGCAGCATGACGATAGGAGATTCAGGCGTCTTGCTGGAGAGCGCTTCGAAAACAGATAGGGCTTCCTCAATACTCCTATTCTTAAGCGTTAGAAGCTTAGCCTCAAGGGTTGACTGAGAGCTCGACTGAATCAACCTCCTACTTCCTTTGCTCCACTTCCAAAGGCTTCGGATTTATCTCTGAGAAAACGTATATGGGCACGTTTGTCCTCTTTTGAAGCTTTTCCCTCCAATCTCTACCGGTTGCAATAAGTATGAAGATGCCCACTATATTAGCCTTAGCCTTCTCGACGAGCCTTATTAAAGCAATATCCGTCTCCCCAGTCCTGATAGCATCATCAACAATCAGGACGTTGTCATCCTTCTTCAAAGCATTCTTTGGAATATACAGAGAGCTTACAACAGCGGAGCTGCCTATGACATACGTGGCTTCAAGAAAATCCTTAACCCCAACCTCCTTATACCTTTTAGCTATTACAAGGTCAGCGTCAAGCTCCTCAGCAACAAACGATGCGAGAGGAATACCGTCTACAGCAGCCGTCATAACCTTGTCTATCTTTCTCCCCATGAAGGGAATCACAGCCTTATGGCTGATGAGCCTCAGAAGGTTCACGTCCCATATTACACGTGAAGAATCGAAGTATCCAGACTCGTCGAAAGCAAGCCTGCTTGAAATAAGCTCTTCAAGCGGAATTTTCTCCGTAAGAATCCGGTAGAGATCGTCAGCCCTCTCGTCAGAGGGCAGAACACTCCCGTTAGCATACCTAGCTAGAACAGTGATAGGCAGTCCGGTGAGCTGGGACAGCTCATTATAAGTATACCTGCTTTTAACCACTTTAAGCAGGTAAATCACGTTTATCTTCTTCTTGACCTGCTCCATCCGCGACCTGCTCATGACCGAGGTATGCCCTAAGCCTCAGTATTTAGCATTTTCATGTAAAAAACTTAACTATCAGCCTTAGAAAAACCCCTGAGAACGCTAAAAACCGGCGGGAAGCCTGCATTCAAGTTCTTAACCTGCTTCTAAGCCGAGTTAAAACGGTTAGGCAAGGCGTTGACAATAGTTCTATTCTGCCGGAATCCTGTGTAAAGAAGCTTTACGCCTGTCGGTAAATTTTTTACCAAAGGCAAGCGGAAATTTTCGCTTACTTCATGCTATAAATAGGCATTTTTCCACTGTGTTTCCTAGCCATGGGTGTTAAGAGGAAGATTACGGGGGTGTTTCTTACTCTTCTCATACTAACCACGAGTTTCATACAGCCGTCTTGGCTCTTGCTTCAGCCAATAGTCAGGCCAGTACCTGTTTGATGGCTGGAATACTGGCGATATTGAGGTTCTCAGGAGACAGCTTGAAAACGGTGTTCCTCCCGAAGGCCCGCTTCTAGAGCGGAGCTACGTTATCCCGGAAGGAGTGAACATTAGCCTCGCCAACGAGATCTGGATGGCGATAGCCCCATTAATAAGCCTCGGCTACGGCGAAAAGGAGATAGTTAGAGCAATAGGTGGATTAGGTCTTCCAAGGAGGATTGAGGCTGACGGCGTTTCCATTTTAATAGACTATGCTAGTCTTCGTGTTACCCGCGGCCTTGAGGACGGCGGGGTTTATGTCGAAATCCCCGTGGTATGCAACTCATCCCTCTCCTCGGTCTACTACGAGCTGAAAGGAGTTAAGAAACATGTTAAACTCTATAATGTGACTTCTACAAAGTACTACAATGTCTCGATCAGAACCTCAGACCTTTACGACGTAGCCTATAGCAGTAGGGAACCAGGCGGGTTTTATAAAGCAATACTTGACTTGAACGGCGACCTTAAGAACAACGTTATCAACGTTTACCTTCCAGGTCTTGATGGGCCGGTTTTCTCAGAGATACGTTTCAACCTTTCATCCTACGGTGTTTCGCTGAGCCTTAGAACCCTTGAGCGCAAGGTCTACGACATAGGCTCAGGTGGGATGAGGGTCGACTGCCACTGGATCCGTGCCAATGCGACTCTGAGGGTTGAGAGGGATGTTTTTCAAGCGTTATTCCGCATCGGGCACGGCGGCGGATGGGCGCGCGCTACGAGAAGCTGAATCTAACCAAGGCTCCGAGAAGCTTGAGTATAAAGCTTGTTGGCGAGAAGGTTACTAATGAAACAGTATGGGTCACAGCTGAGGAGCATGAGCAGCTTGCGAAACTCGGATGGAGAAAGGGGAAAAACATCTTCGTCGACTCCGGTGAAACCGAGTGGGAGTATGCTGTAACAAATAGAACTGTAGATCAGTGTAAATCCATCAGGCTGTTCTACAATCCGCTGAAGGTGAGTAAGGGAGAACTCGTTCACGGCTTAACACTGAGAAACTATGCTAACACTAATGTAAGCTACTCGCTGAGGCTTAGGACAACCATGAGCCTCTTCTTTCTCTTCTCGAAGGTTGAAGAGGGGAATGGAAGCGTCGCTCTAAACAAAACTTCTGCAAGCTCCCTGCTGCTCGTCCAGCAGGAACCTGCCGTCGGAGATGCTGTTCTCGAGCTCGTTAAGGATGGCAGGGTTGTCGCTGGGGTGAAGGTCTCTCTAGCGCTTAAAGCAACGATGTTTTGGAAGGGCTTCTGGGACGGTTTAGCAACAAAGCTTCCGGGGATAATGATTACCGCTGGAGTAATGATCGCCATCAGCTTCCTGATTCCCCACGCCTATATTAGGCCGGCGTACTACCTTCTCCTAGGCCTCGGTGTGCTGTCGAACCTTGTCGAAGTAGCCTTGGACGTTGCGGAAGCCGACAAGGCTAGGGAGGAGATGCTTACCCTGACAGAGGCCTTCGAGAACCGTTCGAACGAATTCCTAGCTAGGGGTGAGGCTGAGCATGCTGCTGAGTGACGAGCAGTTAATCAGTAAGTCTTAAGGAGGATGGATGCTATGATTGAAGTAGGGATGATGCTTGAAAGCGAAGATATGATGAACGAATTCCTGGCAAGCAGAGGAATAGGAGTTGAAAAACCCAAGCGTCGCAGAGGGCGTCGATAGGTTTTCGAAGCAAGCTGGAAAATTAGGCTAAAGTGAAAACGGGCCCGCTGGGATTTGAACCCAGATCATTACAGCTTTCCCACATTCTTCCCATTGTGATAGAGGGCTCGGCTTTTCTTTTTTTAAACTGCCGCCATTTCCTGGTTAGGCGACGGGCCCGGTTGTGTTTTTTCGTGAAGGTTATTAAGTTTTTTCAGTTGCCGGTTGCTTTAATGAGCTTAAGCTTGAGGGTTATTGGTTTACTATTTGTTGGATGCTGATTGCGAGGGCCTGGCGTTATTCTATTAATAGTATTGGTCTGCCTGGCTGTGCTGGAGGCTTTTTCCTGACTAGTTTCTCCAGCTCCTCTTTTGGAGCCTCGTTTTCGCTGAGTATTTCAACTTTGCACTTGAACTCTTTCTCGAAGAATGGTTGCGCCTCCTTCAGTATGTTCCGCTCGCCTTTCTCTAATACTTGTTTCATAATGGCCCTGTATTCTTCCGTCATCGCCGGTAGATTCTTCACCACTTGGCCTATGAGTTTTCCAAGCTCCTCCTTGCTGACGCCGGTTGCGTGCCGGGTGAGTATTCCTCTTATTTTCTCGGGATTCGTCTCGGCTGTTTCAATTATTTCTTTGAAAGCATTGTTCTTCCACTGTGCAGCGGTTATGAGCCTCAGCCTCGCCAGCGAAGTCTTTTTCACAGCCTTCAGTATTTGATACGTGTCCTCTACGAGCTGCTCTAAGTATTTCTCTGCGAGCAGGGGCTTCTCGTCTGCTTCAACAACTCTGGGCCACGGGTGGTTAGCGAGTAGGCTCTTCTCGCCCAGCTTGCTCCACAACTCTTCAGCGAGATGCGGCGTGAACGGGTATAGCAGGTTTAGCCATGTTTCAACTGCTTCTCTCAAGGCTTCTGCGTCAGGCTCCTTAACCCTTCTCAGGTACCATCTTAGGTCGTTCCTTAAACCGTAGAGGGCTTCGCTAGTGGCTTCTCTTATCTGCATGTTTTCAAGAGCATCCGTAACTTTTTTAACGCGTTTCCTGACCGAGTTTCTCAGCCAATCCTCCATGTGGCCGTTTTGAACCAATCCTTGTTCTCCTGCGAGCGAGAGGATGAACCCGTAGATGCTTCTCAATAGCTCGATGTTTTTACTAGCCTTCTCACCCTCCCAGTTAGGGTCTTCCAAGCCTTCTGCGGAGAGAAGTAGGGTTATTCTCGTCGCATCCGAACCGTATTTTTCAACAGCGTCCCTGAGAGAGATGAAGACCCCTTTCGACTTATGCATGGGCTGCCCCTCTATCCTTAGGAAGCCGTTCACCGATATTTGCCTGGGCCACTTCCCCTCTGGGAAGATGGCGACATGGTGGAAGATGTAGAATGTTAAATGGTTTGCGACAAGATCCTTACCTGAATTCCTAAGGTCAACCGGGTACCAGTAGTCAAACTCGTATCTAAGCCTCCTCAGAAAATCTGTTGATACGCCTGTTTTCTTCTCAACCTCCTCCGGCGCGCCTACGCCGAGCAAAACGTAGTCGTAGAACTCTTCAGTAAGGTTTTCAGGCTTCAACACCCCGTTGTTAACGTATTTTGAAATAACGTAGTAAGCCATGTACACGGTGGAGTCGCTCAGTGTTTCAACGATATGGCCGGGAAGCCATGGAACAGGTGTCCCCAGCCCAGAGGTTCTTGTGAAAGCCCAGTCGTCATACCAGTTTATGAAATACGTGAAGTTCTCCCTAACCTCCTTCGGGTATATGTCCATTCTTTCTAACGCTTTCAAGGCTTTAGCCTTCCATTCAGGCCAAGAGTATCTCAAGAGATACTGGTCCTCCAGGATTTTAACGTGGCACCTGGTGCCGCATCTGCAAACCACTGGCGACGGCAGCTCTAGAAACTCGTCTCCCGCACCTGTTTTCTTCATCTCTTCTATTACGAGTTCTTTAGCCTTCTGGACGGGGAGGCCTGAAAACACGCCGCAGTTGCTGAGCGTCACACCCTTGTGAAACTCCTCTCTGTAAACTAGGCTTGTAGCTTCTTCCAGCTTAGGATCAGTCTGGCTCTTTATCTTAAGCTCCTCCACCAGCTTCTCAGAAGGGTTTGAACCATACTTCTCGGTTGTTATCATTGACACTGGTTTTATCGAGCGGATTTCACCCGGATTGAGACTATACTCCCTGAGAACAGCCTCGTTTCTCTTCAAGTCTTCGAGAGCCATGTAGTCATATGGAGCGTGCGCTGGAACACTGTAGACCACGCCTGTTCCAAGAGAGGGATCCACGAATGAAGCCGGTAAGACCGGGACTCTAACGCCTGTGAAAACAGCCTCAACAATCTTGCCTACGAGCTCCCTACCCTTGAACCCACGTATCTTGCGAACCGTTCTCATCTGGTCGGCGAGCTTATCTAGAGTCTCAACACTAACAATCCATTTTTCACCGTCTACCATCGCCTCCGCGTAAAGAGCGTCAGGATTTACCCAAACATTCGTGACTCCGAAAATCGTCTCCGGCCTGAAGGTCGCTGCGACAAAATGAGAGTCTCCGAGTCTGAATTTGACAAGATAGAATTTCTCCGGAAAAACTCCCTCTCCGCTAAGCCTGTCATGGTCTCCAGTAGAACTCTTGTCTCTCGGACACCATACGACTGGGTGCACTCCCTTTGTAATGTAGCCCTTCTCCTTAAGCTTCAAGTATTGCCATTGGACGAAAGTGCTGAAGCCAGGGTTTAGGCTGGAAGTATGGAACTCTCTACGCCAGTCTACAGCCAGACCGTAATCCTTGAGGGCCGCCCGATTCTTCTCAGTATAATACTTAGCCAGGTAGACCGGGTCTTTGAAACGCTCTATCTCCTCTCTCGGAACACCATCCATCTTCTCAAGTATTTCAATAGTCTTCTCATCCCCCCGCCTTATCCTGTCAGAGATCCCGGTTATGGTTGTCCCAGTCCAGTGGAACGCGAACGGGAAAAGGACATTGAACCCTCTCTTACGCTTATACCTTGCCACAACGTCTAGACGGGTTAAAGTGTATGCGGTTCCAAGGTGGACTGGCCCTGACATGTATGGGAAGGGAAAGGTTACGAAGAACTTTGGCCTAGAGGGGTCTGGCTCAGCCTCGAAAACCTTCTCCTCCTCATACATCTTCTGCCACTTTTTCTCGATTTCTAAGAAAGAGTACTCGGACTCTTCCAAGGTTTTGCTTGACAAGCATTTTGAAGATACTTAAAGATTTAGAGTGGGAAACTATTTTTAGCCACTTAATACACTGCCTACGGCTTTTAAAGCCTTTGATTGGAAGGATTCGGGGTCAACCTTGGCCGCTAAGCCTCCTTTCGCGAAGTTTCTCCTGCCCCCGGCTCCCCCGCCGACCCCGATTTCGCTAAGAATGCGGCGTGCAAGCAGAGAGCAGTCAACACCTTTCTCCAGAGCCTTTTCACCTGCGAACACGGCGAACTGCATAGTTGGGATAGGTGACATTACTACTGTTACGGAGCTCGGCTCCTTCTTAGAGATTTTCTCGCCGAGACTTATAAGATGGTTTATTTCAAGATCTTCAGAACTGTAGAGCACTATTCTAATGCCGGACTCCTCAACAGCCTTTGAAAGCAGCTGATCCGCTAAAACGTCAAACTGGCTCTCTAATATTCTCTCAATCTTCTTACTCAGGTTTTTCAACTCGCTCTTGACTCTCTCAGCCTCCTGAACTATCTTATCCTTAGGGACGCCGAGTATGCTCTCCAGGCTAGACATCTTGTTTTCCAGCGATCTCACGTAATCCAGAGAGGACACTCCTGCCCGGAACACTATTCTTTCAACCCCGTCCTGAATCCTCTCAACCCTAACTATCTTCACCAGACCTACGTCACCCGTCTTGTTAACATGGAGCCCGCCGCAGGCCTCCGCGTCAAACCCGTCTATCTTAATGATCCGGAGCTCCCTACCTGGCACAGCGCCACCCTGGTATATTCTGAACCCATATTCCTTCTCAGCGATGACCCTAGGTAAAACCTGTACTTTAACATCGATGTTTAACAGGGCTATTTCATTAGCCTTACGCTCTATCTTCTCAATCTCTTCATCAGTAAGCGGAAGAGGATGGGTTATGTCAAGCCTGGACTCAACAGTGTCTTTCTGAGCGCCTGCTTGCCAAACATGGTTCCCTAGAACTATTCTGGCGGCAGCGTTTATAATGTGTGTCGCCGTGTGAGCCCTTCTAAGCTGGAGACGCCTTTCAGCGTCAACAACCGTTTTGACAACGCTGCCTACTCTGGGGGCAGGCCCCTCTATGAAGTGGATTATCCGATTATTCAAGTTCTTAACATCTCTTACCAGGGCCTCCTTCCCGTTGAATACTAGCCTACCGGCGTCTGCAGGCTGGCCGCCGCCCTCAGGATAGAAGATCGTCCGGTCGAGAACAACCTTGTCGTCGAAGACTCCCAGCACCCTGGCCTCGAGCTCCAGCAAATCAGGATCCTCATAGTAGTGTTTTACAGTTTCGGGGAAAGCCTTCTCGTCGAAACCTAGTGTAACAGCCTCCTCTTCAAGACCCTTAGGCTGTTTATGCCTGGAGGCTATCATGCTGTAAAAGTCCTCCGGAATCCTTACTTCAACGCCTTTCTTCGAGAAAAAGTCTGCAACCTGCTCAGGCGTAACACCGTGAGAATCATAGAGTTCAACAAGCTTTTCAACACTTAGAGACTTGGATTCTTTAACAAGAGACTCCACGTGTCTAACACCCTCTTCAACACTCCTCCTGTATTTTTTAAGCTCTATTTCGACGAGCCTCAGAATACTGTCTTTAAGCCCTTTGAGACTCGGAAAATCCCTGCCCCAGTAGTCAACCTCCCATGAAACCATGTCGAGTAAGAGAGAGGTAGCGCCAAGCCTATCTAAGACCCTGGCCGTCTTCCTTACGAGCAGCCTAGCCAGATAGCCCACGCCAGTGTTAGAAGGCACAACGCCCTCTGAGAGAATGAACACTAGGCTCTTAACATGATCCAGAGCCTTGAAAACATTCTCCATCGCTTCAAGCTTAGCTGAGAAGTAATCAGGGAGCCCCAGATCCCTGACAAGCCTAATCCTCTCCACCGGGCTGAGGAACTTACTCTCAGAAAGGGAAACCCTAACCCCATACTCCCTGAGGAGCTCAGGGGGAACTTCGATATCCACCAGTTTAGAAGCTTCTTGGAGAAGCCTACTGTAGAAAGCATGGAAGCCTGTGGGAGCGCCGGTTAAAAGCCAGTTTATCCTCTCCATCCCGTATCCAGTGTCAACCGTTCGAATAGGTAGCTCCCTCAGAGAACCATCAGGATAAACCTTATACCTCATGAAGACTAGGGTCGCAACCTCAAGACCGTGTGAAATAACTTCGAAGCACGGCCCAGCGTTTCCACCCCCGCTCCAAGAGCTTTCCACAAAAGTAAGATCCTCACCCTTAACCCCCATCTCCCCCGTGAAGAATTCAAAACCGTATCTCACAGTATCCTCCTTCCAGTAGACCTCTTTTTCCTCGCTGTTGAAAGCATGGTGCCCACCCATTTCGAAAATAGTGAGATGCCTCCCGAGAGTCTTTCCAACCAGGTCAATGTCAACCAGACGTATACATGGCTGGGAAATCACTAGGGGATTAGCCGGGGGAGGAATAATGCCATCCGTAACATAAGGCTGGAAATCAACTATGCTCGCGTCAGTAAGGTAAAGATCATCCCTCCACCTGCATACGACAGGATAGGGTGAAACAACCTCATGCCCCCTCTTCCTGAAGAAGCCCAGGAACGCGTTCCTAACTTGGCTCAGATCATCCATGCTCCTGCCCACCCTCCTGCCTATGAAAGTATAGGGCGAGCAGGGAGACTCTCCACAGTCTTCCCTAGAAGGGTCGAGAGTCCAGAAGAACCTGCCGCATTTAACACACCTCTTTCTAGCGAACCCGCCTCCACTCAGGAACTCAAGGCGATACTCGTCCTCGCCGAAATCATGTTTCATACCTGAATCTCCAAAAAGGGGAATATGGGCATGATTTATGTCTTCCTATCAGAACCGCCTAATTAAAATAGCATGTATGCTTTATTGTTCATCAACACTAATAGAACCCCATTAATAGGGAACTGGATAGCCAGAACCCGAGTAAAAACAATAGGAACCACTTTTTCGGCTCATTCACCTAAGTCCAAGCTTTCTTCTCTATCCTCAGCATGTTGTAGCCTATCTTGAGAGAATACGTAAGCAATAGAGCTATCGATGCGACTATGAACGGCGAGAATATTACAAGTTCCACTTGCGATTTCATCGGTAGAAGGGATGTTAATCCGAGTACGTAGAATATGTTTGAGGCGAATAAGAGAGAACGAGAGGAGTGTTAGACCCCTGCTCTTGACGCCAAATCGCTCAATGAGAGCACCGACGAAAAGAGCGATTGCAAACGATAAGATGGATGCGCTGAACCTCCAGTCTCCAAGGCTTATCCCATACAGATAGCTGGGTGCTTCAATCATGACGACCAGTATGATTGCAGCAAACGCCAGAGGCCAGAGTGGCTGAAAAGAAAACGGTTTCTGTATCCATTCTTTTACACCCTCTATTTCTTCCAACATTCATGACCACCCCCCTATATTTTTAGCCATCTTCTTGCACGTAGGAACCTTCAGAAGAAAACTTGATCATCGATGCATCACCCTTTATATGCTCCAAGCAATCTATAAGCTAACAATATGTAGAAAGCAGCCGAGACAATTGAAGTCACAATAAACGATGCGAAAGAGAATGACTTCTGAATGTTGAGGTAAAAGTAACTACCAGAAAACATTTAGCAAGTATGATAGTGATAGGGATAAGAGACCGAAAAACATGATTGTACGTCTTTTCAGTTGTTGAGTCATGCTTAAAGACAAGTCGAAGAAAGCAAACAGTACAAGTGCTCCAATTTCCAAAATACTGACTGGTGTCGGCAGATAAACGTAGATACATATAGAAAACAGGACTATGAGCAGAGGCGCCATAAGCAACCTGACTAAACTGAGAGAAGACATATATCTACGCTTTATCATTATTTCTACACCTCCATGGAATATTTTGCTCCATCTCAGGGACACACGGGACAACCATAACATTTGGGTACAGTCCAACAACCCTCAGGTTGACATGGTGTACAACCTCAATTCGTACAACATTCGCGCGCGCAGAAAGCATGTTTATAGAAGGCATCAGGTTCGCTTCTCTCAGGGAATAAGAAACTCAAACCAGCCTGAGCAATACAACCAAGGATCATCAGCATCAACTTACGTTAAGATAGAACGAGTTTAAAAGGCACGCATAAAGAAGTTTCACTTACGAAGTTAGTCAATCGAATTTACAAACCATTTAAGTTAAGGAACATCGTCACAACAATACAACCAATATTAAAAAAGTTTTACTCCTCTCTTCATAAGCTGGGAACACTGAGGCTCTAAAATGATGGAAAGCCCGTTTAATCAGCCTAAAAACCAGAAGAACAATAAAAAACATCTCTAACCCTAGAAAGAGAAAGCTTGGGAACTATGAAGCAACAGGTTACCAGCTTACAGAACTGTATTATATAACCTAAACTTAGAGATTAGCAGGTGTCAAACCAAAGCTTAGATTCAACATATATATTAAGAAAACATACCCTCAATCCCTGAAGAAAGGTTTAAAATACGGATACTCGAAAAGATAACTCGTGGCGAGGAGGCGAGGCTAGAAAGCGCCAAGTAGCTCAGCCTGGGAGAGCGCCCGGCTGAAGACCGGGGTGTCGCTGGTTCAAAGCGCGTGCGCGCGCGAGCAGATCCGGCCCTCGCCACTTTTCCAATCAAACAATCCATTAATTATGTTTTGTTAAGTTATTGATGAATGAGATTTAGAACTTAGATTCCAATCGAATAAAATAGTTAGAGCTTAATAAAGACGCGCTAGAAATAATGGTTACGCTTAAAAGCGAGCTTCATGATTATTAATAGGACGGTGAGGTCTGAACTTAGGAAGCGATTTGTAAATTCGGTAGAATACCTTAGAAGGATGGATTTCTTCAAAGACTACTCCGACCTTTCTTCAGAGGAGATATTAAAGAAGATTTTCAACGGGGAAATAGATCACTCCTCTAGTTGGTGGGATGAGAAGAGGAAGTCAAAAATCGGGAGACCTCATGGAGTTATCCTAAGAGAGAGCCTCATGGAACACGAAAAGGATTGGATAAAAAGTAGCGATGCTAGGATAGACAGGGCATTAATAGTCTTCGATGCTAAGAGAGTTGTGGAAGAAGCTATAGAGACGTGGCTGAATGATGAGATTGGAGTGGCTATCCTGAAGAGGCTTGCTAGGATATCGAGGGGCATTTTCCAACCAACGAATATAAGTGGTAAATGGATAATCCCTTTAGAATATAAGTGGGCGGTAGAGGAGGTAAGCTTTGATTTTAAGGGTAAGAGGCGTAGCATCCGAATGGTCTTACGATATGACTACATCATGGATATAGGTTTGGAGGAGTTGAATGAAATCATTAAGGATACTGGATATCAATATTACGAAGTCTCTAGCAATCCTATGATAATTGTTGTACTGACAGAGGAAGAAGCTAAGAAACTAGAGAAAGAAAGAGGCTGGATTTACATCCCACTCTAAGGTAATACACTATATATAATGTCCACTTTCTTGTTTTCTATATCGAAATAAACTGAGATGCTTACATAGGCTTCGATATCCTCTCCTCTCTTTATGCCCAAATTAACATCTTCTAGGTCGAGACCATATTCATTAATCAACGCCTTGTAATCCTCTAAATCTTTCAGGCCATCCTCAAGATAATTCTTAAGGTAATCAGAAATCTTGGTTGTCTTAACTTCCACAATTATGAGGCGACCATCTTCCCTCATGAAAACCAGGTCTACTTTCTCCTTTCTGTTTTTGATTGAGGCTTCCTTCTTTATGAATTTCACTTTATCCATTTCACTGAGCTTACCAGCCTCTATCGCTTCCCTAGCCCAATCTCTTCCATAGCCTCCCAGTCTTACATCAGAAGCTTTCTTTATTTCTTCAATCTGTTCGTCACTTAGCGTTTCTGAGAATGTGAAGCAGGATCTAATCACAATATACTCCAGCACCTCAGCCCCCTCAGGCACGTTGATCTCAAGAGTTCTAATACTGCAGGTAGCATGTTTTCCGTTGTCAAAGTAAGCTATCAGCTTTAGCTCGCCTTCCTCAATCTTCTTCCTCAAAGCTTCAGTATTGTAGTATCCGAATAATTCCCTCAGCTTCTCAACCAGTTCAATCCTTCCCCTCCCCTCCAATAGAATGTTAAGGTAATACTTCTCTCCTTCCTTCCACTCCTGAACGATGATCGGGACGATTGACTTATGACCTTCGTACTCTATTATCAGCAAATTTCCTTCAATACTCAACGTAGCCTTGCATACTCCTCTATCCGTAGATTCTCCGGTGAAAAGAATGCCGAAGTCTCCGTCCTCGAAGAACACGAAGTATATTTCGGCTCCACGTATGCTCCTCTGCTTAAGCTTTGCCTTTATTGATGCTCCGTGCCTCTCACTCCAGCTCAGCGGCTCAACTCTCTCTAACTCTATCTCCCTTCCTTCCACCATTAACCCGTCCCTTGGACTGAAGTAGAGGTTTGAGCCCTTGAATTTAAAGTGTAGTGAGTAATCGTATTTGACGATGGCTATTTCCACTTCTTTTCCGGCTAGCTCCTTTAAAAATCTCTTTGGAACCGAAGTGTCGAAGGTTTCGCCATCTTCCTCCTTCCTGCTCGACCACTCGAAAACCTTTCCATCCTCCTTCCTAGTCGCCCTAACCAGGTAGAGGCCTTTTTCAAGCTTCCTCCTGCCTCTTACATAACCGGACTCAGGTATTGTTTTCTCAAACCCGTCGACGACTATCTCTTCGCCCTCCGAGCTAAGGGCTTCTTCCAGCGTCTTTCCCAGGATCGCTTCCTCAAGGCTCTTCAGCTGCAACGTCTTAACGGAGGCCAGCCTGCAGCCGTGCAGCTTGCTCTCGGGATACTTGAACACCCTTTCAACAACGCTTCTAAGCTTAGCATTCGCAAACTCTCTATTACCATGGGATTGGGTTAGTGCCTCGTAGTAAACGTTCCTCAAGAGGTCAAGGAGCCATTTCGCATCATCGGGCCCAAGTGCGTTTAGGATGTGCTTGAGAAGGTCATTAACCTCGTTCGCAAGCATGGCGTCGGAGATGGAGTTGCAGAACCCGGTTATCTCAAGCTTAACGTTCTTAACGTACTCCTCGCTCTCCCTCTTAACCCTCTCAACTGCCTCTTCAGCAATTTCCCCCTTCTCAACGTAATCAGTTATTTTTCTGATTGCTTCAACCATGCTCCTGCTACTCAACGTCTTGAGCCACTCAACGTTCCTAGCAAGGGTGTTGACCACGTCTAAGGCCTGAGCGTCGGTTAGGCCGCTTAGCAGAACCGTCCTAACAAGCTCCTCCTCGAAGCTCCTTCCAAGGATGCCTTCTAAGAGCTCGCTTACGCTAGCCACCTGCTCGTAGAAAGCCTTCTTATCGATGCCAGTCCACACTATCCTAGTTTCAATAGCTTGGACTCCTACGAATGCACCTGAGGAGTATGTGAATAATGGTGTTTGGAGGTCCTTGCCTGTGTAGATGATCGTCGATGCTTCTCCGCTCGGATAAACGATGTTTAAGAGACCTGAGTCGGTTAAGCCCCTCTTAGCCAGCTCCATCTGGGATATGGTTAACGCTTCCCCGCTCGGCTTCGCTAAAAGCCCAAGCTGGAGCCCTAGTGAGCTTGTTGTTACTACAGCAGGCAAATAGCTTCCTCCATAGAACGCTTTAACCATGCCATCCTCGCTGACTATTACGCTCGTACCCCCTATTCTTCCTCCGAAAATCATTTTGTTCAGCTCCCCAGTCTCCAAAGCGTTTTCGTTGGGCACGAGCATCACTGAGGGGTCTTCGAGCCTCAGGACCATCCCGTTATCAAACCTTAACGAGCCATCAATGCTCAGGCTTCCCCTATCCACGCTGAGCTTTCCGTCTGAGAGGCTGAAAGCGTTGAAACCGAGGCTCTTCTCAGCCCGCTGCCCTGGGACAACCTTAACGTTCTGAAGGTCTTCTTTAAGGAGCTCAAAGACCGCTGGTATGCGCTCCTCGGCCTTGAACGCGAAGACTAATCGTTTCTCCCCTCCCTCCAGAACAATGTCCTCAACGTACGCCAATAATCCTTTGAAGACCATGCTACCCCTTTCGAACTGGAACCCAACGACGGTGCCCCTCTGAATATTTGGGTATAGCTTGGCTGCAAGGCCCTTCTCAACCCAGACCTCGATTCCATCG